>CAMLFH010000019.1 GCA_946479285.1 uncultured Flavobacteriales bacterium
TGCTTCGTCTTCGTCCGCCGCGGCGGACTCTTCTTTACTCTACTTAGGTTATAAACTAACTTGCTTTGTTACAGCGTCTTTATATCCGAGTGACTTCGACTCTGCTGCGCCTATGTTGAAGCTCCTGCGTAAGTATTCAGTCACCTTTCCTTTAATTTACTTCTTCTTAACCTGAGCACTTCCGCTCGTATTGATATCCACACGGATCTTTGTTGAAACCGAATTCACTTTGTACGTGGTGGCGCTTGCGCCTGAAGCTTCTACCGTTAAATCTTCCGAGATCCATAGTTCAACTTGCGCCGCTCCGCTATTATCCAGATTTACTTTCCTTATAGCCAATCCGTCCAGTCTTGCTTGCGAAGCCCCGGAAACATCCAGTTTTGCAGTTTCGCATGTTCCGGCTATTTCCACGTTGCTGGCTCCCGAAAAATCTCCGGTCAATTTGGTTGCTCTCAGGCTCAGATTCACATTACTCGCACCATCGGCATCCAAATTCAACGTTTCTACACCTAATTGATTCACGCTTAATACACTGGTAGCTCCACTCATATGTAATTCTTTCAGATCTTCCACACAAACTTTCACGACGATTTTTTCTTTCCGGTCCTTTTTATTGGGAGCATTCTTCAGGTAAAGCGTTCCGTTCTGAATTTCAATCGAAACCAAATCGCTTGCATTTCCCGGCTCCACCTCTACACTGCAGGATTTTCCCTGGGAAAGTTCAACGTACAAAGCTCCCGACACATGCACTTTCGTAAAGGACTCGGTAGTCTGCACCTTTCGGTGCGCAGGAATTCCTGTTTCGCGGTCAAATTGGGGTGATCTTACAGGAATAAGAACTCCCAAATCTTCCGGCATGGGGTTTTCTGAATTGGCTTCTCTGACAGGTTCGTCCAATCTGGGAGTCTCTGGTTCCACTGGTTCACTAAGTGCTGCTTCCTTCTGATAACTCGCTGTTTTTGCAGGAGCCGAATAAGCAGTAATTTCTTTCTTAACGGGTTGTTCTTTTATCTCCGGCTTACTAAAAACCATCACCACTCCGAGTGAAGCTCCGCCTGTTACTGTTAATAATGTAGTCCACATAATCAATGGTTTTTTAATGAGTAATACTTTCAATGTCGCGAAGAGCCCAACCGTTGCGCCGGCAACCACAGCAGTATCAATCCATTGATCAACCTCAGAAATAGAAGTTTGAGCCGATTCTTTCCGAATCTCATCAAACAAACCGGAAAGTCTATCTTCTGTCATAACTCAAATTATTTTGTTCCACTTCTTTTTTTTCGGTCATCAATTCGACCAGTTTTTTTCTACTTCGTACCAGACGCTGTTTTACAGCATCTTCGGAAGATTCCTGGATTTCAGCTATTTCTTTGATTGAAAATCCGGAGATTTCAAAAAGAATAATGCTTTCCCGCTGTAAATCCGGCAATTTAGAAATCGCTTCATACAAGCCATTAATTTCCAATTGCCTGTCCGTTCTGTCACTTTCCACCGAATAATTGTAGGCTTGCGAGTGATCCGAGAAACGTTCCGTACTGATCTTGCGGTTTTCATTTGCAAGCAGTCGAATGGCAATTCCGAAGAGAAAATGCAGGAATGCGCCTTCATTTTTCAGGGAGTCGAACCGTTCATAAGCGACCACCAATGAATCGTGCATCAAATCCTTGAAGTTGAAATTCCCATACGCTCTTGCTTTACAAAACTTTTCGAACCTCACATGTACAGGTTCATAAAGGTCCATAAAACGCTTTTTCTTCGTGGCCGCCATTCTGCTAAATTGGTCTCTTGATAAAGTTAGTGTACCGAGTTCCGGAAAAGTGACACGGAATTGAAAATTATTTTAAAAGAGTGTAAAAGAAGGTGTATGAAAATAATTAATTATTTAAAAATCAATTAGTTAATCTGGATTATCCAGCAACTGACTTTCTCCCATTCCTTCCATCTCAGAAGGCAATCCTTTCGTCAGTTTTAAGAAATTCCAATAATAAGAGAATGCCGTAAGTGAATACAAAATCAATGCGATGAAAACAATGAAAAATACTAAATTCCTGTTGGCTTCAAAAGAAGTGACCATTTCCGGCGAAGAAGAGTATGTGACAACCAAAAAACTGCCTACCAGGAAAAAAAGAATGGAACCTACCGAAAGAATCCAGGCAAGAATAATTTTCATACTCGAAACTTTAGAACTGGTTTGAAACAAGGTATAGATAGTTTTATTGAGTTTCAGCCAAATAATGTAGCGCAGGAACCAATTAGCAATTGGGAAAAATCCCAACAGAATAATAAAAAAATGGTATCCGCTACCCACTTGGTTTTTCCTTACAAAACGATTACAAAACATCAAAAACAAAAACGGGCCAATATATACCAGCACATGCATCAGATAATAAACCATATTCATTTTTAGTATAACAGATTTAAAACCAGCTATTTTAAGAGGCAAAACAGTATGATCACCATAGTTATACCTGTACAATGCCAAGAGTGAATAAATGCAATTCATTACCAGGAACAATGCAAAAAGCACCAATAAGATCCGGGTGGTTATTCGAATACTTTTCATCAATCAGTTATTTAAACAAAAAATTAATCATCCAGCAATGAATCATTATCAATAAACGATGGCTGTGCTTTCTCCAAAGTCCGCTTAAATTCCAGGTAATACAGGAAATAAAGGATAGTGATCATCAGGTAGCAGATTTTTGCGGTAAATGATAATAAGATTGAAACATCCGCCACATCTGAAACACTCAATTGCATAGAAAGAACCGGAAATAATAGGTACATCGTCCACTTGTAAGACTCGCCAATCAGTGTCAGAACCCAAATAGTGATAATTTTTCGATCTGATTTCCTCGATTCAGTTCCCGAATAATTAAATAGCTGTCTATTGAACTTCTTCCAAATGATAAAACGCAGGAAAAAGTTCACGACGGGAACAAAAGCCAATAAGATAATTAAAAAGTGATAACCTTTATCCAGCTGTCTATTTTTGATAAATCGATTGGCGACCAGGAGAAAAACAACCTGGAGAATATAAGAACAAACATTTAGGGGGAAATAGAGTTTACCTTCATATTTTACGAATAGTCTGAACATTTCGGAATGGAAAACCTTTCCTGAATAAATCATCCCATAACAAATAGTATCCAGCAAATTAGCCAACACGAAAAATGTAAACAATCCAAGGAAAACGATTGTGATGCGCTTCAGATAAGTTAATTCAGGGATTTTTTCCATCTGAATACAAAAGTAAAATTTAGGATGATCAAAAGCTTTTTCAATTACCGAACCGTTTTCTCCAGCATAGGAACGAAACTAAAGTTCCCGAACACCTCTTCTTTGTATTCCGAATCTGAAATCTTGGTAATTCGATGCATTTCCTGGGAATCCAAATCCCCGACAGGAATCACCATCATTCCTCCTACTTTCAGCTGCTGAACGAGTTTTTCAGGAATAAACGGCGCTCCGCAAGTCACCAAAATCTTATCAAATGGTGCAAAAGTCTCTTTTCCTTCGTATCCGTCACCAAAAAACAATTTGGGTGTAAAACGGAAATGGTCAATAATCTTCTTGGCTTTGATGTGCAATTCTTTCTGGCGTTCGATCGAAAACACTTTCATTCCCATCGCACACAAAACACAGGTCTGAAAACCCGATCCGGTTCCAATTTCCAGTACCTTCTCCCCCTTTTTCAATTCCAGGATCGAAGTTTGGAAAGCAACCGTATAGGGATGAGAAATCGTTTGTCCTGCTCCGATCTGGAAAGCAACATTGGAATAAGCCTGCTGCTCAAACACTAAATCCAGGAAGAAATGCCGCGGAATCGCATCAAATGCAGTCAGCACACGTTCATCGGTAATTCCCTTTTGGCGCAATTGTTCGATCAACTGCTTTCTCATTCCTTTGTGCTTATAAGTATCTTGCATCTGGCAAAAGTAATTTAGAAATCGCTCACTCTTTCGTCTTGTCCAAGAAAGTTTCTACAGTGAATTGTGTATATTTGGATCGCTAATAAACGAAGAAACATGGCAATTGATTCAAAAGAATTGGAATTCAATAAGAACGACGATGAAATGAGGCTGAAGATCTCCAAAATGGAGTCTGAATTAGCTTCAATTATGAAAGGCGGCGGCGAAAAACGAATCGCTGCTCTTCATGAAAAAGGAAAAATGACTGCTCGTGAGCGAATTGACATGCTGCTTGATGCGAATACCCCGCGCTTTGAAGTAGGTGCTTTTGCCGGAATGGGAATGTATAAAGAACACGGCGGATGCCCTTCTGCCGGAGTGGTAATAGTTATCGGAAAAGTTTCCGGGAAACAATGCATTGTTGTTGCAAACGACGCTACTGTGAAAGCTGGAGCCTGGTTCCCGATCACAGGAAAGAAAAACTTACGTGCGCAGGAAATTGCCATGGAAAACAAACTTCCGATCATTTATTTGGTGGATTCTGCCGGCGTTTACCTTCCAATGCAGGATGAAATCTTCCCGGACAAAGAGCATTTCGGCCGTATCTTTAGAAACAATGCCGTGATGAGTTCCATGGGAATTACACAAATTGCTGCCGTAATGGGAAGCTGTGTTGCCGGTGGTGCTTACCTTCCGATCATGTCGGACGAATCATTGATCGTTGATAAAACCGGAACGATCTTCCTTGCAGGATCTTACTTAGTAAAGGCTGCGATCGGAGAAACTATCGATAATGAAACACTTGGCGGTGCAACAACGCATACGGAGATTTCCGGTGTTTGTGACTACAAAGTAGCAAACGATGAAGAGTGTTTGAAGACAATCCGTAAAATGATCAGTCAGATCGGAGCACCCGAATCTGCCGGATTTGACCGCATTGAGTCTATTGCACCAAAAGAACCATTGAAAAAAGTTTACGGAATCCTGCCTTTCGAAAGAGCAAAACCATACAATGTTCACGACATTTTGGACTGTATTTTCGACGAAGGAAGTATTACCGAATATAAAAGTGATTACGGTAAAACGATCGTTTGTGCTTATGCAAGATTAGACGGCTGGAGCGTTGGAATTGTAGCCAATCAACGCGAATTGTCCAAAAATGCGAAAGGTGAAATGCAGTTTGGAGGAGTAATCTACAACGATTCTGCCGACAAATCTGCACGTTTCATCATGAACTGCAATCAGAAAAATATTCCGTTGATCTTTTTCCAGGATGTTTCCGGATTCATGGTTGGTTCCAAGTCAGAACATGCCGGAATCATCAAAGACGGAGCGAAAATGGTAAACGCAATGGCAAATTCGGTCGTTCCTAAGTTTACGGTTATCGTTGGAAACTCATATGGAGCCGGAAATTACGCAATGTGTGGAAAAGCTTACGATCCGAGACTAATTGTGGGTTGGCCAACTGCTGAAGTTGCCGTAATGAGTGGAGCCGCAGCAGCCAAAACCTTGCTGCAAATTGAAGTTGCATCTTTGAAATCCCGCGGAGAAGAAGAAATCACCCCGGAAAGAGAAGCTGAACTTTACAATAAGATCAAATCGCGTTACGATGAGCAAATCTCCCCGTATTACGCTGCTTCACGTTTGTGGCTGGATGCAATCATTGATCCTGCAAAAACAAGAGAATTCTTGTCCGTAGGAATTGAAATGGCAAGCCATAAAAAAGCGGAGAAACCTTATAATGTTGGAGTAATCCAGACATAATTATAAATTATCAATGACAAAATTATCAAGAGTTGTATGCTTGATAATTACCTGATTAATTCAACATGAAAAATGCAAAATTCAAAACCTTTTGCATTTTGAATTCATAATTTTTAATTAAAGAAATATGCATTTAAACTGGCAATTCAAACCTTACAAAGAACTAACGCTGAACGAGTTTCACGACATTATTGCGCTGAGACTGAAAGCTTTTGTAGTGGAACAAAACTGTACTTACCTGGATCTTGACGGAAAAGATAAGAAGGCCTATCACCTGCTTTTGCGTGATGGAAAAGGTGATGTAATTGCTACAGCACGCATTCTGCACCCGGGAGCTTCTTTCCCGGAAGTAGCAATTGGCCGTGTTGTTTTGACGAACGATTGCCGTGGAAACGGTGTGGGTTATGAGATGATGGAAAAATGCATCCAGTTTGCCCACGACGAATTCGGAAAAGTTCCAATTCGTATTTCTGCACAAAAACACCTTGAAAAATTCTATACTAAATGCGGATTTGCATCTACCGGAAAAGAATATTTTGAAGACGAAATCCCGCATGTTGAAATGCTTTTAAACCCTGAAAACAATGGTTAATAAACTTCTGCCATTGGCAGTTATAGCAGCTTCACTGGTTGCTTGTCAGCCTAAACCGGAATCAGCTTCACCTTCAACGGCAGCTGCTTCTACTCCGGAAACGACATCAAAACCAACAAGTATCGATGTTTCGTACATGGACCTTTCCGTGAAACCACAGGATGATTTTTTCCAATTCTCCAACGGAACATGGTGCAGGAACAATCCGGTCCCAAACACAGAATCGCGCTGGGGAAGTTTCAATGAGCTTGACAAACGAAATAAAGCTACACTGAAACAAATTCTTGAAACGGCTGCCGGTTCCACCACAAAAGCATCCGGAAGCCAGGAGCAATTGCTGGGAGATTATTACACTTCGTATACAGATATGAGCGTTCGCAATGCTGCAGGCGCAAAACCTTTGACAGATCGTCTGGCTAAGATCTCAGAAATGAAATCCAAAGATGAGTTCGTAGCTTTAATCGCACAGCAGCACCAAACGGGAGTTGAATCCGTTTTTGGGTTCGGAGTCGGACAAGATTTGAAGGACGTAAACAAAAACGTTATTTACTGGGGACAAGGTGGAATTGGCTTACCAAACCGCGACTATTATTTCCAGGAGAACAAGCAGGCAATTCGTGATGCTTACATTTTGCACATTCAAAAGTCCTTTCAATTATTAGGTGATTCTGAAGAAGCTGCAAAAAGAAAAGCAAGTGATGTTTTCAATTTCGAAAAAGAATTAGCCGGTGCAATGATGACTCCCGCTGAATCCCGTTTGCCTGAAAAGACTTACAACAAAATGTCTTTAGACCAATTGGTGAAAGCAATGCCGAAGTTTGATTTCGAAGCTTACCTGACTAAAATCGGATGCGAACATTTTGATTCATTGATAGTTGGACAGCCTGACTTCGCGAAACAGATTAACACCATGATGGATAAAGTTTCGTTCCAATCCTGGAACAATTACTTATCGTGGTGTACGATTAACGCTTACGCAGGAAAGTTGGATGAAAAATGGGTGAAGCACAATTTCGACTTTTACAGCGGCGTTTTGAGCGGTACAAGTAACATGAAGCCAATCGAAGAGCGTTGTATTGAAGAAATTACGGGTTCTACTTTAGCGGAATTACTTGGAAAAGCATTCGTAGAGAAAAATTTCTCTGAAAATGCCAAAAACCGCGTAAACACAATGGTTGACAACTTGTTGGCAAGCTTCAGAATGCGTATTCAGGGCTTGGATTGGATGTCTGACGGTACCAAAAAAGAAGCGCTTGCAAAACTGAATGCGATTGGTAGAAAACTGGGGTTCCCGGATGAGTGGAAAAGCTACAAAGGCTTAGTGATCAGTCCGGTGGATTATGTTGCAAATATTGACAACAGCAGAAACTTCTCTTTCAAGGAAAATCTTGAAAAGCTTCACAAACCGGTGAACCGCAAGGAATGGGAAATGCCTGCACATTTGGTAAATGCATATTACCACCCGCTTTTGAACGAAATCGCATTCCCTGCAGGAATTATGCAGCCGCCTTTCTTCGATGAAAATGCGGAAGATGCTGTAAACTACGGAAGAATCGGGATGGTAATCGGACATGAGTTTACTCACGGATTTGACGACAATGGCTCTAAATTCTCTGCTGACGGAAGCTACAACGACTGGTGGCAGGATACAGACAAAGCAAAATTCATTACTAAAACAGAAATCTTAGGAAGAACATTCAGTTCATTCTGCCCTATTTCTGACAACTGTGTCAATGCGGAATTAACGATGGGAGAAAACATTGCGGATCTTGGAGGATTGACGATGGCTTACTACGCCTATACCCTGACAGACGATTTCAAGAAGAATGTAATGATCGACGGATACACTCCTGCTCAGCGTTTCTTTATCGCTTATGCACAATTGTGGAAGATCAATTATACGGAAGCAGAATTGAAAAAGAGAATTGCAACAGACCCGCATTCTCCGGGAATGTACCGCGTAAACGGACCTTTAATGAATTGCCCTGAATTCTTCGCTGCTTTCAATGTGAAGCCGGGAGATAAAATGCGCAACCCGGATGAAAAGGTTGCTAAGATCTGGTAGTCACACCAAAAAATAAAAATGAGGAAGCATCGTCGATTGGCGGTGCTTTTTTTGTTGACCACAACGCTTACGCAGTAGCTCCAGCGAAGGCGCAAAGAGCACGAGGAACACGAGGTTTTATATGAAACACATGTAACATTTTTTCTTCGTATGCTTTTTAGTTTAATTCAATCATGAAACTTAAAATAGTATTTTAGTGTCAAAACCTAAATGATCATCCATGAAAAGTTGCTTGCTCACTTTATTTCTAACATCTGTAACGATTTGTTTCTCTCAGGAAAATAAGTTAGATAGTATTCGCTGGATTCGTATTCCAGATAACTCAATCAATAAGAGCTTTTTTCAGGACAATTATTCCAATAGAAATTTTTCAACTCTGATTGGTTGTTTTTGGGAAAACACTCGAAACACTAGCTCTATTTTTTTTATTGAATATTCAGATATCGCTGAAAAGCAAAAACTTTATTTTGAATTCGAGAAACACCTATCAGACGAAGGTATATTAATAGAACCTGAAAATCGCGCACCTTATTACACAAAAGAAATAGACTCTTTATTCAAGGAAAATATCCTGTTTAATTTTAAAAAGAATTCCCCTTATGTTGATGAGTACGGGGATCCGTGGGAAATCGACTGCTATAGTTATTTTCAATTCATATTTGGGCTGATTTGTTATTCATATCCACCTGAACTCCCTATTATAATTAATTTGGGATATGTTCAGGAGATTCGTATTCGAGAAGAATTGCAACGGGTTCCTGGAACGAAAGAATACAAATACATTCCAACTGCCATCCAATTATACACCTATCATACTAAAAATTTGAATAATAATATTTGGCTAGATTTAAATCGCTTAAAACAAAGCAATCCGGAAATAGTAAATACGGAATGGTTTTATGATTTAATAAACAGGTACTACACCGGTGAACAATATATGCAACTAAAAGTCCGGTAGTAAACCCATCATCGGTACTTTTTGCTAAACACGAGAAAGAGGCTAGCATGTGTGTTATAAAAAATAACCTTGTGCGCTTCGTGTCCTTCGTGGTCAACTAAAAAAGAAAAAGGTCCGTTTAAGGACCCTTCTTTTCTAGTTTAAATTCAAAAGCACTTTTTTGCGCTTCAATTTTTTTACTTCCAATGACTTGCTGTAGTTCAGTATCTGACTGATAACAGCTGCGGATGGATTCGCAATCTCAGTAACTTCCTGTGTTTGCATGTTTGTCAAGTATTTGTTTACCATAGGCTTATTAAAGGGCGTTTTTTATTTTAACGGCTTTCTTTTAAGTTTATTTTATAACAGTGAAAAACTTTTTTCGAAAAATTTGAAACAAGACAAAACAGGCTCAAAAGTTCAAAAAGTTCAAAATCAAAAAGTATATTTTTTTGAATTTTGATCCCGATAGCTATCGGGATTGCATTTTGAATTTCATTTATGACTAAGTTTGTTTCAAATCACTTTATATGGTAATAGAAATTAAATACATTTTAATCGGAGTTGCAGTACTCCTACTCTTTGCTTTTTTTGTAACCGTGAAGCAGGGAACAATCGGAGTTGTAACCATGTTCGGTAAATACCGCAGAATTATGAAACCAGGATTAAATTTCCGTATTCCTTTCCTGGAACGTATAAATTCGCGTGTTTCCATTCAGAACCGGGCAATTGAAATGGAATTCCAGGCAATTACGCAAGACCAGGCAAACGTATATTTCAAAGCCATGCTGGTTTACTCCGTTTTAGATGCAAATGAAGAAACGATCAAAAACGTAGCCTTTAAGTTCGTGGATCAGCGAAGCTTTATCCAGGCATTGATCCGTACGATTGAAGGTTCTGTGCGCGGTTTTGTTGCAACGAAAAAACAAGCAGAAATCTTGTTATTACGCGGTGAAATCGTTGCAGACGTGAAAGAAAGTTTGGATCACACCCTGGAAACATGGGGATTCCATTTGATCGATTTGCAATTGAACGATATTACGTTTGACGCAGAAATCACTACTTCCATGGCGAAAGTAGTAGCTTCCAACAACTTAAAAGCCGCTGCAGAAAATGAAGGCCAGGCATTATTGATCACAAAAACAAAAGCTGCAGAAGCTGAAGGAAATGCGATCAAAATTGCTGCACAGGCAGAAAAAGAAGCTGCTCAGTTGAAAGGACAAGGTATCGCTTTGTTCCGCGAGGAAGTTGCAACAGGTATGACGGAAGCTGCAGAGAAAATGAAAGCTGCCGATTTGGATACTTCCCTGATCTTGTTCTCCATGTGGACAGAAGCTGTGAAAGAATTCGCTGAAAAAGGAAAAGGAAATGTCATCTTCCTGGATGGTTCTGTTGACGGAATGGAAAAAACCGTGAAACAGATGATGGCAAGTGATATGTTGAAAAAGTAGATATAAAACCTGTAGGCGCGCAACGCATCGCGCGCCTACAGGTTTAAATTAATAAGATCCCCACCACCTTCTCAGGAACCACTCTATTGAAAGCAATGCGATAATCAGCGCAAAAATCCATTTCCAGTCAATCAATTCCTGGTATCCGGTATCTTCGTATTGAATCGTGGTGATATCTCCTCTTGTTTTTATCTCGTTGATCAATGCTTTATACTGCTCCAATGTTTTGTACGATCCATTCGACTGTACCGCTAATTGGTTCAGTGTTGAGAAATTAGCTCTTGTATCCTGGTCTTCCAGTGAAATCTCATCCACGGCAAAAGATCCGCCTTTCGAATACTTTTTCCCGTTATTGTCTCCCACTACTTTCCAGTCATAAGTTCCTGAAGTTAATTGTCCCACATTCAACTGGTAGAAATTGGCCGTTGGTGAAAATAATTGCTTAAAACTTTTCCCACCGCGTTTGGTTATCGTCATTTCGATATTCGGTGTGGTGATCAGTTCCATGGCTTCATTGTAGAATTCAGCTTTAAACACAATGTCTTCAATGGTATTGAATCGTTTCGGCAAAGTAACGCGCAAAGGATCCCGGTTTTGCTTCACAGAAATATACTGCGTCAGCTTTTGAACGAACTCTTCGAAACCAACGGTTGTTTTTTTCTGCATGAATTCTTTCATTTTCCAGCGCCACAAGCCTTCTCCCAGGATAAAGCCGATCTTTGCTTTCTGGGTTTGTGAAACGGCTATTAATGGATTTTCTTTCGAAATATTCCCTACCCGCTGATTCAATACAACAATACTATTTGCCGGAAGTTTATACATCCCGAACTTGGTACGCAACGGTGTAAGGACCGGAACAATTGACGTAAAATCGGCCGACAAGCCAAAAGAATTAAAGCCTTTTGTTACTGATGGGTACACATCTTCAAACTGATTTCCATTCGGCGCTTTTACGGCAAGTCCGTAAGTTTGAAGCAGGCTCGTTGTCACATTTGGTCCAAGGATCATCAAAACCGGAATTCCTTTTTCCTGGATTTGTTTGAATAAAGCAGCATTTGGTCGTAAACCATTCTCATACCAAACTATGAAATCGGGAATTTTGCCGCCTAACGAGTAGTTTGTAATCAATTCGGAGGTGATTACCGCTTCCTGGTCCAGTTCAAACACCGAACGTAAAGCCTGGATATCCGGATGCGGAGCACTTGCCAATAATAGCACATTGCTTTTTGAATCGATTACCTCCACGAAACATGTCAACTGGTTGTTGTCTTTGGTAAATTCTCCGTTGATACTTTGTACAGAAACTGTAAATCGCTGGTAGCCCTTATTCTTGGCAAGAACGGTGAATAGAAACTCTTTCTGATCGAGGTTTGAATTCGTTACCGCTGTTCTTTGTGACTGAACCACTTTTCCATTCTGAAGCAGGTTCACCTGGTAAGAACCCGGAGGCACTCTTTGAAAATCAACCAAAGCCTGGATTGGGAACTCGTTATTCAGGAATGCAACCTCGTTGGAGTTCACTGATCTCACAACGATATCGCGTTTCAAAGTGGTATCTCCTACCGCCAATGAAAAAACCGGGGTTAATTCAATGCGTTCAGCTTCATACATCGGGTGGACTCCCTGGTTGTAGTTTCCGTCCGAGATCAAAATAATTGCGCCAATGTTCCGGTTAAAGAAACGGTCTTTGATTTGCTTGAATCCTGCCGCCAGATCGCTTGATTTATCCTTTAAGGATAATTTATCCAGATCACGAACATTTGTTCCCACAGCAAGCTCCAGGTATTCGTATCCGTCACCCAGCGATTTGGGCAATTCTGCCCGGAAACCTTCAATCTGTTTTTTGACTTTACTGCTGTCTTTGTAATTCATCATGGAAGACGACGAATCCACCAAAGTAATGATCAGCGGTTTTTCAGGCCGGTAAGTAATTGTTTCCCAAACGAGCCCAAGCAGTAATAATCCGATCAGGAAAAGGCTCAAAGTGCGCAGTGAAAACAAGGTACGCAATTGGTTTTTCCCAAAAACTGCCTTTTGTTCTGTTTTGAAATAATAGTAAAACGAGAAACCTACAGCAAGTATTGATATAGGTAACAACCACCATAAAGAATGATCGGAAAAGTAATTCATGCAACGAAAATACGCTTTTTACTTTTTCACATTCGTTAAAGTGTATGAAATTCCTAATCCCAACACTGATTTAAATTGTGTTCGCGGACCGGTTTTCCCTTTTGCATCGCGAATATCGATATCATCATCATAAATCAGGTTCCATTGCAAAGATGCCTGCAGCCACTTATTTATTTTAAATGTGAAGATATTTTCAAAGTTCACGTCAATATTCTGTGGATTATCAGCGTAGTTGCTGAATAACTCCAAACGCGTTTTCATTTCCACATTCTTGAACAATTCCTTTTGGAAACGCAGTCTGAAATAAGCTCCGATCTCATTTCTGAAACGCAAACCTCTTTTCAGGACATTTCCGGCAGTATCCAATTCTGCCGCCTGCACGCCAAATGCTCCTGCATCTGCCAGACGCTGGTCATTTACAATAGTCATTTTAGCTGCTATAGGTGACAAATACACGTTGAAATAATCAACGGGTGCATATTCGATCCCTAAAGAGAAACTAACATATCCCGGAGCCATAAAGCGCGAAATTGGAATGGAATCGTTTGGAAAACTGAAACCATCCAGGAATTGCGTTCGGAATCCGCCAATTGTAGTCAGGAACCAATGTTTCTTAAATTCAAAACCCAAAGAAGTTGCCAAATCAATGCGGTCATCTGTCTTCTGGAGCCCCGCAACTTTTCCGGCAGAATCCGTGTAAAACATTCCACCCAAAGCCAGTTTCACATCATTGGACCATTTGATGCGCCGGTGCTGATAAGTAGCTGTGAAATCAACAAAACCCAATACAGCCACATTATTTCTACCACCTGCTGCCCAATTCACGAATGCTGTTTGAGAACCATTCAAACCAAACAAACTGGTGTAAGTCCATCTTGGAGGCATCAAGGAATCATGAAGCGCATCTAATTTCTTGATGTCTTCACGCAATTTTTCAGCATCTGTTTGAGAAAAAACAAGAGAACTTGCCAGTAATGTTACGATGAGAATAATGATCTTCATATGCAATTCGTTTTTTTTATGCCGCAAATTTAGTTAAATCGGCACATTAAATTAATAAGACTAATGATAGATTCCAACTACAGAGGGTGAATAAAACAAGAAAAATGAGTAAATTTGGGTTCGAAATTTAAAATTGCTATGTCTAAAGAAGTATACATTATTGCTGCTGTCCGCACTCCCATGGGAGCGTTCATGGGTGGTTTATCATCGATTCCTGCTACTCAGTTAGGATCAGTTGCCATTAAAGGCGCATTGGACAGATCAGGATTGAAGCCTGAATTGGTTGATGAAGTTTTCATGGGAAATGTATTGCAAGCCGGTGTTGGCCAGGCTCCTGCCCGCCAGGCAGCTTTGGGTGCAGGTTTGCCGAATACGGTTCCTTGTACAACTGTAAATAAGGTTTGTGCTTCAGGAATGAAGGCTATTATGCTGGGAGCTCAAACAATTTTGGCAGGTGATAACGAGATCGTTGTTGCAGGTGGAATGGAAAACATGAGCCAGACTCCGCATTACATGGACGGAAGAAACGGTATGAAATTCGGAAACATCCAACTACTTGACGGAATCACAAAAGACGGATTATTGGATGTTTACAGCAAAGTTCCAATGGGGACATGCGCAGAGAAAACAGCTCAGAAATACGGATTCACCCGTGAAGACCAGGATAATTTCGCCATCACTTCTTACAAGCGCGCTGCTGCGGCATGGGAAGCAGGAAAATTCAAAGACGAGATCGTTGGAGTTTCTGTTCCTCAACGTAAAGGCGATCCGATCATGGTTGTGGAAGATGAAGAATACAAAAACGTATTTTTAGATAAAATCCCGTCATTGAAACCGGCTTTCGATAAAGAAGGAACAATCACTGCGGCAAATGCTTCTACATTGAATGACGGAGCTTCTGCATTGATCTTAGCTTCCAAAGAAGCTGTTGAGAAACACGGATTGAAAGCAATTGCCAAAATCGTAAGTTATGCGGACGCTGCTCACGAGCCTGAGTTCTTCACAACTGCGCCTTCAAAAGCAGTTCCGAAAGCTTTGGCAAAAGCAAACTTGTCCACTGACCAGGTTGATTTCTGGGAATTGAACCAGGCTTTCTCTGTAGTTGGATTGGCAAATACAAAAATCTTAGGATTGGATCCTGCTAAAGTAGACGTGAACGGTGGTGCTGTTGCTTTGGGTCACCCGCTTGGAAATTCAGGGTCGCGTGTTATTGTAACATTGATCCACGTATTGAAACAAAACGGAGGAAAGATCGGTGGTGCAGGAATCTGTAACGGAGGCGGTGGTGCTTCCGCAATGATTATCGAAAATATCTAATCGAATTTAGAATAATAAAAAGTAGGGGCGCGATTAATCGCGCCCCTACTTTTTTCTACAAACATCTATCTTTTAAAGTGGCATTCTTTTTGGTTAAACCATTCTGCATTTTGATAATCTTATACAAAGCACATTACTTACTAAATTCAAAACTATGAAAGCAAAACACATCCTTTTCAGCACTTTCCTTTACGGGGCTCTTTCATTAAGCATGTTAACCATTGAGGCACCGGAACAAAGTTTAGCAGACAGCAATCCAATTTCTGCGATTACCAGTACCACGCAAGAGCATTTATTTGCGCAGGCTCCGGGCGGAGAAAGACGAAGAGTTCGAAGACGCACAAGAAGAAGAGTCAACAGACGTAAAGACAGACGACAAAACGCAGCGAATTTCTCAATGAATTTCACCAAAACGTATATTGCATAACACATAACCACAAGGGGCACGAAGCACACGAAGACTTATTTTTAATCTTAATTATAAAAATAACCTCGTGCTCTTTGCGCCTTCGCTGGAGCTACTGCGTAAGCGTTGTGGTAAACAAAAAAAAGCACCGCCAATCGACGATGCTTCCTATTTTGTCCGTTCAGACTAAGCCTGTACTCCTAAATTATCAGCAACTGCTGTAGAAATTGCAGACTTCTCAAAACGTAATTTGGTACCTTCCGAATTGATTAAAACTGTAGTATCTGTAATCTCAAGGATTTTCCCGTGAATTCCACCAATGGTAACCACTTTATCTCCTTGCTTCAAATGTTCACGGAACGCTTTAAGCTCTTTTTGTTTTTTCTGCTGCGGGCGAATTAAAAAGAAGTAAAACACCACCAACATCAATACGAGCATTATAATTTGCATAACTCTATTTTTTATTTATTATTTACTTATTTGAACCCGGTAGTGATTAGTCGCGACTGATCACTACTACGGGTAAACTTTTCCTATTTTATAATCGTTGCCTCAACTACCACTTTGGTATTTGGAGGCGTTGTGTTCGACAAAATAGTTATACTTCTTGTTACCGGTCCTTCTGAGAAGGATTCTGTCTTTACATTTGCTTTTACAAATCCTTTCTCTCCCGGAGGAATTGGCTCTTTACTCCAATCTGCTACCGTACAAGAACAAGATCCGGAAACATCAGACAATACCAAGGGGTATTCACCTGTGTTTTCTACTACAAAGTTAGCCTTAATTATTTCGCCTCTTGCAATTTTCCCTGCATTAAAAACGCTTGCAACTTTCATGGTAGTTTTGTATCCAACAATTTCTGCCGGAGAATCTGATCCACATGCCGTTAAGAACGACAATGCAAGACCTAAAAACAACATTTTTCTCATAATATTAATCCATTAAACCTCTTCCGAGTTTAGAAATTTTTCCATCTTTTACCAATCTATCAACGGCTTTATCGAGGATTCCGTTGATAAATCCATGACTTTTTGGCGTTGAATAGAATTTCGAGATCTCAATGTATTCATTCAAAGTCACCTTTTTGGGAATACTCTTAAAGATCTGAAGTTCCGTGATAGCCATTTTCAAAAGCAGAATATCCATTTTTGCAATACGCTCCAACTCCCAGTTATCTGTTAATTCATCGATCAGCAATAAATTTTCAGAATCCATTGAAATGGTCTTACGAAGTAAGGTGCGGATGAATTCCTGCTCATCTTCTTTATCCTTATACAAAGGCATAGCCACAAACTTCTGACCTTCTTCCATTGCTTTAATCGATTTGATTGCCATTTGACAAGCCAAATCAATATCATCTAACCAATGAATGCTTTTCTCTTCGAAGAAGTGATAAACCAAAGGGGAATTCGCGATCTCTGCTTTAAACAAATTGATCATGAAATTTTTGTCTTCCTCAAAACCTGTAGCTTCGCTATTCATATGAGCAAACCAGGTTTCCCCTTCTTTCATTTGAATATAGATCTTGCGGAACATTTCATGATGCTCGTCTCCGATCCAGTTCACAGAACGGTCTTCAGAAGCTTCACGCAGTGAATAACTGTCCTGCAGCGTTTGAATCACCATTGAATCCACAAATCTTCTGTTCGGATTCAAATCTTCTTCTGTTGGACGGATCTTCTTTTTATTTTCTTCAATACGATGTTCTGCAATGTCTTTCAACTCACCGAAACTCAGCAATAAATACAGGTACAAATCGTAAATACGATCTACAGCCTGCATCAATTCGTTTTCAGTCTTCTTAATGCTATCCTCATCTCCTTGAAAATAGGCATAAAGCGCTTGCAAAACCTTGATTCGTAAATGTCTTCTATTCAGCATTTAAACTACTCTCCTATCTTTTTATAGTGGTAATTTTACTTTACCAATCGATTCAATACGCTCTTCAGCGATCTTGTTTGCAATCTGGTAAGTCGGAACTCCTTCTGCACTTGAACGGGAAACGATATTTCCGATTGTTGTGTAGATCTCCTCCGCTTTAGCCATTGACCATTGTGCAGTCAAACCAGCCACTTCCGAATAACAATTGATCACACCACCTGCATTCAAAGCAAAATCAGGAGCGTAAATGATTCCTTTTCCTTTTACCAATTGACCATGAATTGCTTCATTTGCCAACTGGTTGTTTGCAGCTCCGGCAATGATCGAACATTTCAATCGGTTGATTGTATCGTCGTTGATTGTTGCTCCTAAAGCGCACGGTGCGTAAATATCCATCGGCACATCGTAGATTTCATCCAATCCGACAACCTTAACTCCGTATTCACTGGAAACTCTTTTCAAAGTATCCTGGTGGATATCCGTGATCGTTACTTCAGCCCCTTCGGAAACCAAATGCTTCACCAAATACTCACCAACGTGACCCACTCCCTGAACAGCTACTTTTTTACCAGCCAAAGAATCAGAACCAAACTGCTGGCTCGCACACGCTTTCATTCCCATGTAAACTCCATAAGCAGTTACAGGCGAAGGATCACCACTTTTTCCGGGTAAACCAACTACGTGATTTGTTTCCATAGAAACCCAAACCATGTCAACCGGAGAAATGCCTACATCTTCCGCAGTAATGTATTTTCCTGCCAATGAATTTACAAACTTCCCGAAACGACGGAACAAAGCTTCTGACTTCATGGAGCGTGAATCCCCGATGATTACCGCTTTTCCACCTCCCAAATTCAATCCTGAAATTGAATTTTTGTATGTCATACCTCTTGAAAGACGCAATACATCATTCAAAGCCTCCATTTCATTGTTGTACATCCACATACGGGTTCCTCCCAAAGCAGGCCCCAATACGGTGTTATGTACAGCAATAATTGCTTTCAGACCAGTTGCAGTATCGTTACAGAATAACAATTGCTCGTGGTTATACATACTCATTTGAGAAATAACGGGGTTTTCAGCCAGATTTAAATCTTTGATTTCTTTTACTTCAAACATACGCGACTTTTAATCTTTTATTTCAATGCGAATGGCTAATTTTGTAATTCGAACAAAATCGCATTAGCGCTCGCAAAAATAGGAAATTTATCGAATGAAGTCTCTAAGCTATTTAAACAAATATTTCATCAAATACCGCTGGCGAATGCTGCTGGGTATTCTCTTTATTATTGCAGGGAATTACTTTGGCGCCAAAATCCCCATTCTTGTTGGTGAATCCCTGAAGTTTCTTTCCGGAGAAACACAGCTAAGCACCGGGAAAACTCTTTTCTGGACTGTTCTTGGCCTTGCGGGACTTGTTATGCTTTTTAACATTCTTAAGGGATTTTTCCTCTTTCTGACACGGCAAATGCTCATCATTATGTCGCGCTACATTGAATTCGACCTGAAAAACGAGATCTTTGAAAAATACCAGCAATTGGATTACAGCTTTTACAAAAGACAATCGACCGGTGATTTAATGAACCGTATTTCCGAAGATGTTTCTCAGGTTCGCCAGTATTTGGGACCGGGAATTATGTATACCGTCAACCTGATTGCCCTATTCCCTTTCAGTTTATATGAAATGTTGAAAATCAATACGGAATTAGCACTTTACGCACTTGCTCCTCTTCCTGTAATGGCAACTTTGATCTACCTTGTTTCAACCAGAATGAATAAACTGAGCAAGGAAGTACAACAGGAACAATCGCGTTTAAGCACTTTGGGACAGGAAACCTTTTCCGGAATCCGTGTCATCAAAGCTTACATCCAGGAAAAACATGCAAAAAAGAACTTTGAAGCGAGTTCAGGTTCTTACTTAAAGAAAACCATGAAACTGGTCCGGACCAATGCGCTTTTCATGCCGACGATCTCCTTGTTAATAGGAACAAGTACCTTGTTGAGTATTTACATGGGCGGACTTCTAACTTACGGTGGAAAAATCGACACGGGTGACATTGTATCCACCATTCTCCTGATCTACAACTTAACCTGGCCTTTTGCAAGCATTGGATGGGTAACAAGCATCAACCAAAGAGCAGCAGCTTCACAGGAGCGCATCAATGAATTCCTGAGAACTGAATCGGCTATTAAAAACCATTCTGAAGCACCTTTGGAGAAATTCAACGCACTCCAGTTCAAAAACATGTCATTCCGATACAGACCCGATCTTCCGGACGTACTATCAGACATAAACTTCACCTTAAAACGAGGCGAAACATTGGGAATTATCGGTAAAACAGGTTCCGGAAAATCGACCTTGCTGCAAATGATCGTTCGTCAGCTGGATCCAACAATGGGTGAAATTCGCTACAATACCGAAAATCTCTCATCGGTTAACCTTATCGAATACCGAAAACACCTTTCAGTGGTTCCGCAAGACGTATTCTTATTTTCAGATACGATCCGCAACAACATTGCTTTCGGAGCACTGAATTTTGACATGGTTAAACAAGATGAAATTAGGGATGCTGCGAAAAATGCACATGTACTGCACAACATTGAAGCTTTCCCCGATAAATTCGAAACAATTTTAGGTGAACGCGGGGTAAATCTTTCCGGCGGACAGAAACAACGTGTGAGTATTGCGCGTGCACTGATCCGTAAACCCGATATTTTATTGCTGGACGATTGTTTATCCGCTGTTGATACGGAAACGGAAGAAATTATCCTGGGCAATTTAAAGCGCTTAAATGCCGAACATCAAACGACTTCTGTTATTGTAAGCCACCGAATCTCCAGTCTTAGAAATGCAGATTATATTTTGGTACTGGAAGACGGAAAAATTGTTGAAGAAGGAAAACCAGGCGATTTGTTGCAAACCAACAGTCAATACCGGGAGCTTTATGACAAACAGCTAATTGAAGAAACTGAAGCAGAGAGAGAAACAGAAAGAGAATGAGGATTTTTCCCCTCTCATTCTCAGTCCTCATTCTAACCTATTCTTTCTCCGGGTGAAGCAATAGATAATGTTCCAGTTTATCTTTGATAAATGTGATCAATTCAATATCTGTGGCTGTTTTCAGAAAATTCTCGTCCATAGCCATAAAACGGATAAAATCAATAAAATCGTCGTTGTTCAGCTTAATAATATCATAAGACACATACAACTTCAAAAGCTCCTGAACGATTTCTTCCTTTGAATCTTCGTATTCCATTTTAGCAACACGTGCTTTAGATTGTTCTCTCTTCGAAAAACGCTGGTACAATGCTGTAATAGGACTTTGGAAAACCTCTAAACCGGTAATCGTCACAGTTTCTCTCATAGCCAGTGCCGCCCGCTCTTCTTTAATTTCCTGGACCGATTTCAAGGGCTTAATAACCACTTCATCAATTTGACGTGCTTTTCGTTCAACTGCTGCATATACTTCAAAATGACAGGAAGAATCTCCAATTACCCGAAAACCGTAGCGCTCATATCCTTTTATAGACAAAACAATCGAATCGTTATTACTCACATATACTCCGAAAGTTCCGTCGGGCTGGCCAAAAACTCCTTTTCCGTTAGAAGTATTTACGACCATTAAATTCAGGAATGCATGTTTAACAAGGGTATCTTCCACTTTTCCCTTTAGCCATACACGAGTACAAGGCTGTTGAGAAAAAGCATTTCCAGATAGGATTAATAGGATTGCAACAATCAGTTTCATGCGACTAAAATATCACTTTTTTCTGCGGATTTAGTTCCGTTAACGATTATTTAGAGTTTAAAATAGTTCAATAGTTCAATAGTTCAATAGTTCAATAGTTCAATAGTTCAATAGTTCAATTAAAAGAATTAAGTCATTCGACAAAATTGAAAGCTTGAACATTTTTGAACTATTTGAACAATGCCGGGAATGAATTAAGAAATACCGGATCTGAATTTTACGAATTCATTTTTACACAAATGTAATCTATGTAAATTCACTTTTGTAACTGTTAATTTTTCGAAAGAATGGGAATTTTAAAAAGCGCTTTTTAAAAGTTCGTAAATTTGCAGTATGAAAAGAGTGGTTGTCGGACTGTCCGGCGGAGTAGATTCAAGCGTTACCGCACATTTATTGCAACAAGAAGGATATGAAGTCATTGGATTGTTTATGCGCAACTGGCATGACGAAACGGTTACACTTTCTAACGACTGCCCCTGGATCGACGACAGCAACGACGCTCTCCTGGTAGCCGAACACCTGGGAATTCCTTTCCAGGTCCTTGACCTAAGTAAAGAATACAAAGAACGCATTGTAGACTATATGTTTGCAGAGTATGAAGCCGGAAGAACTCCAAATCCGGATGTACTATGCAACCGGGAAATCAAATTTGATGTGTTTTTAAAAGCTGCCATGGAACTGGGCGCTGATTACGTTGCAACAGGACATTATTGCAGAAAAACAACCACAGAAGACGGTATTCACCACTTAATGACAGGAATGGACCCGAACAAGGATCAATCCTACTTCCTTTGTCAATTATCACAGGAACAGCTTTCCAAAGCGCTTTTCCCCATTGGAAACCTTCAAAAATCAGAAGTCAGAGCAATTGCGAAAGAAATCGGCCTGGTCACTGCAGACAAGAAGGATTCACAAGGATTGTGTTTTGTAGGAAAAATATCCTTACCTGAATTTCTTCAACAAAAACTTGAAGTTAAACATGGTAAAATAATAGAAATCAGTGAATTAGAATCTCAATTCAAAAATTATTCCGACATTCCTGTAGACCTGGACCATGTAATCGAACTAAGCAAAGAGTTCATCTATGCTCCCACCATGGGAACGGAAGTTGAAAAACATATAGGGGCTCATTACTATACAATCGGACAGCGAAAAGGACTTCACATCGGCGGAAGACCCAATCCATCCTTTGTAATCGGCATTGACACACTGACAAACACGGTTTATTCCGGTCAAAAGGACGATCATCCCGGACTCAACAAATGGGCCCTAAAGATTGAAACAGCCGAAATGCATTGGGTGAACCCGGATTTTAACATGAATATTGGAGATCAGAAAGCATTCGATATTCGAATCAGGTATCGCCAGTCTTTTCAAAAAGGAACTCTAACACGCTTAGAAGACGGATACTACATCCTGTTCGATAAAAAACAACGAGGAATTACTCCCGGACAATTTGCAGCATTTTACCTGGAGGACGAATTAACAGGGTCAGGCATTATTTCTCATTAGGAAGGAATACATCAAAAGTAAAATCAGCATAAAACACCAGTGTTTTGACAATCTTTTTTTCAGAACCCGCTGATCCCTCCTTTTCAGCAATAACATCTTCAGCAGATTGAGCAATAGCAGGAATTGCCTTGTTCCCCGAAAAAAGATCCTCACCTTCCTTCTTTTCCTGCTTACCGGTAAAAAGCCATTCGGCAGAAACTCGCGGAAACGCTATTAACAACTTCTCTATAAAATCAAAACCAGGCTTATTCCGTCCGCTCAACACATGACTCACATTGGACCTCTGCACACCAATCTTATCCGCAAAGGAACCCGCATTCAATTTATGCGAATCCATAATCATACGTAAACGGTCTTTTACCTCCATGATACAAATGTATCATTTATTTTCTACAATTCTACTCTTCAATTAATTCACATTTGTAACACATGTAAACACAAAAAAAGCCCTGGCATTTATGGCCAAGGCTTTATCAATCTAATTATTTGAACGTAAATTAATTGATACTGTATCCAAAGAAAAGCATGCTGTTATTCACCTCCGGTAAGTTTGGTCCAAATGTAACCAAGTCCATTAGCTGAGCAACTTCAACAATACTCAAACTACTATTTCTCCCCATTGCTTTGTGGCGCTCCAATTTAGTTTTTGCCAGGCTTACTGCGTTATTAATCATCGTACTTTCCATATATATTAAAACTTAAATGCGATTTTGTTCTGAGCCCATTTACGCCACACTTCTGCATTAGGTTACATATCCAACCAAAAAAAATGAAAAAAAATTGAAATTCATTTAATAACTCATTTGAAACAATGGTATTAAATCTTTTATAATCAGTTATTTAAACTGAAAAGAACATTTGTGACAGTCTTTCGAAATTTAATGCGAAACAAGCTCTTCGTACGCATCCTGTACCTCCAAAAAACGCTGAGCAGATTCCGCTCTCTCCTCTTCACTTTTATCCAAATTGCGATCCGGATGATGCTTCTTAACCAATGCCCGATAACTTTTCCTGATATCTTCCTCAGTTGCCGAAGGACCTAGATCAAGAATTGCCAGGGCGATCTTTCTTCGGGCACCGGAATTGGCAATGGAATGCAGACGTTCGTTTCCGACAGTAGAACCAAAGATCCGTTTGCGGTGCTCAATCACTCTTTTTTCGATATACACCGACTGAACACCGATCAATTCACCCAAGCGAATAAGCGCCGTAAATTCCCGGTCGATCATTTCTTCATCTACAAACACCAGGTCGATCAGGAACTCTATCAAATCAGCACGCTCCTGCGATCCATGCATTTGTTGAATCACCCAATTTGCTACACTCCGCACATGAATCGATGTCTCGCCGGCCAATTCCAATTCATTCGCTATGATCAGGGATTCTATATTAAATCTTTTATTGATATAAATAACAATAAACGACTGTTTTTCAAAAGATTTGACAGCATTTTTACGCATCATCCATGCAGCCAGTAAAATATAGATCTGGAAAATCATTTTCTCTGATTTCTTTCCGGAAGGAGGATGAAAACTCTGCCTTAAAACAAGCTCGGCACTTGCTTTTCGTTCTTTGGAATCCTTTACCTGCCTTTTAGTCAGAATAACGACCAAAAGAACCAGCAGGCAAATAAATAGAATCCCAAGAATCAACATATCAGGAGTTTACAATGGATTCATACGCCTCCTGAACCTGGAGAAACTTCTCACTCATTTGTTTTTGAACCTCCGGAGATTCATTCATAAAACGATCCGGATGAGTCAACTTAACCAATCTGCGATAAGTAGTTCTGACCTCTTCTATTGAGGCAGTTCTCTCCAATCCCAGCACCTTATAAAAGAAATCCGATTTGGAATAGGTTGTTTCATGTTGATGCTTCCGCTCGTTTTGGCTTGTCAACTTTTCCCTATAGACATGCTCATAATCTGAGATCTCCAAATTTAGCTTGCCCATTAAGATTAACAAATGGCGTTTCTCATCCAAATTGAATCCTCCATCATAAACTGCGAGACCTGCCAAAAAATTGATCAATTTAACTTTCCATTCTTTGGACAGGTGTTTATTCGACCATGAAGCCAGAGAATCAATTTTCAAAGCATGATTCAATGAATAAGTGTAAGATTCTACCGAATTGTAGTAAATATCTCTAAAGTTAGTTGCAAGATACTTGTCTACGTAGGCAAATTTCATGTAATGATTGTCCAAATCTCTTCGTACAATTGCACCAGCCGCCGCAATAAACAATTCAAAAATATTCTCTATGGTCGGCTTAAAATGTTCCGGAATGATTCCATTATCCCAACTTTCACCACCACGCGTTTTTATTTTAGCATAGATAAAGTAAATAATAATTCCACCTACGATAACCGGAGCAATGATCATAAACCAAAAACGCTCCTCCTCGGACATTGGCGGAGCTTTTATTGATCCGCCTATACGCAATATAAAACTGTTTAACTCAAGCATTAGTGTGATTTATTAGGCATTAAAGGATAGATGAGATGCTCAAGACCATTTAGTTTAATTTCATAGACCAATTCTAATTGCTGGCCCAACTTCCCAGCAGGGAAACCGTTCTGCTTGAACCAAACGAGGTAATTCTCCGGTAAATGAATCAAATACCGGTCTTTGTATTTACCGAAGGGCATTTTAGCCTTTGCCAATGACACTAATTGATGCTCATCCATTCTGTGAATTTAGCTCAAATTAGCCAGATCGAAAACATATTTTGTACCTGAATCAGTTGTTTCCAGTGTAAAACTCCCTTCCAACTGCTCGGACATTGCGTGGATAATTTCTGTTCCGAATGAAGCAACCGAACCTTCCTCCCAGGAACCATTATCACTGTAAACAAGCACAAAACGATTTGATTTACTGCCTTCTTTTTCACTCAAACGAATGGAGATCCCCGGATTTTCCTGATCCTGAAAAGCATGTTTCAGGGAATTCAACAATAATTCATTGATCAAAAGCGCCAACGGAACAATACTTTTCGATTTCATATCCTCCACTTCTACATCAATCATGAATTCGGGCTTTTTGGAGATGGAATAATTCAGCAATAAGCTATCCACCAACGATTTCAGGTATTTTTCCAGGTCGAACTTGGATAAAGAACCGGATTGGTACATTTTCTCGTGAATGATTGCCATTGCGGTCACCCGATCAATTGCTTCCTGGTATGAGCCGCCGGCTTTTTCGCTCATATTATTTGCCTGCAACCGGAGTAAACTGGTGATAATCTGAAGATTATTCTTCACCCGGTGATGAATTTCACGCAGCATCACTTCCATTTCCGAATTCTGCTTGGAGATCACTTTATTCTGTTCAGAAAGTGTTTGATTGTTCTCTATCAGCTCAATGCGCGAGTAATTCGTTGTTAAGATATAAAGATTCAAAATGTAAGCTATGGCAAATCCGGCAATGGAATATTCCAAAATAAAGGTCGTTACGTCATTTCCGGAGAAACTTTTTACTGCCACAATATTTCCTTCGTGCAGGTAGATCAAATAATAGAATAAAACGAGAAAATGCGCAATCAAAATCGAAATCCCCCACTTTTTTCCCAGCACGAAAAAGGTAAAAATGATATTGACAATCATCCACATGGGTGTGAGGTAATGCGTTGCAGGCAGCCATAAAAATGCTCCGGAAACGATGAAGAAGGTCAAAACAGAGCAAACCGCTGCAACCAGCCGGTAGTTTTTAGTAATCCGGATTACAACCAAGCCGAGAACACACATTCCCACAGCGAAAAAATTGGGAGTAGCACTGAAATGTTCGTTGGACATATTGACGAGTGTCACGATGGACATCAGGCCGGCAAAAAAGTACAGTAAATGCAATACGAGCCGGAATTTCATTTTTTCATGAAACTCCAACCAGTTCGTGTTCAGTTTGTCCATTATTTAGATTTCAATGCCAAATTAACAGGAAATTCTTGATTCTAAGCCTGTTTGAACGAATAAACTTATCCACGAAACACTGGCAGAAACGCGATTTATTCACATTTAAAAGCAAAAAAAAAGCAGCAACCCTTACTGGTTACCGCTAACTAATCGTTATCTCTTTGTTTTAAGCCGGAATCTGCTTCAGAACCTCCAACAAATAATCCCAGAACTTCTGTACAGAAGAAATCTGCACACATTCATCCGGGGAATGCGCTCCGCGAATATTTGGACCAAAAGAGATCATATCCATTCCCGGGAAGTGTTTTCCCAAAATCCCACACTCCAAACCTGCATGACAGGCTTTGATATTCGGTTCGGCATTGAATTTTTGTCGGTATAAATCTGCCATCACCTTTAAAATGGCCGAATCGGCATTTGGCTCCCAGCCCGGATATTCTCCGCCTTGCACCACTTCCACTCCAACACTTTCAAATGCCGCACGAATCGTATTAGCCACATCTGTTTTAGAAGATTCAACGGAACTGCGCTGTAATGACTGCGTAGTAAATACTCCGTCTCCAACCGTCACCTTTGCCAAACTCGAAGAAGCTTCCACCAGGCCGGCAATTGACGGACTCATTCTGTAAACTCCATTTTGAACTGCATAAACAGCATTTATAATTCGTTCAAAATCAGAATCTTTTACAACTCTATTTAAATCTCCACTTTCAGAAATTGTCCAGTTCGCATCTTTTTCAATCGATTGATATTCCGCTTCTATTTGAGCAATGATCTCATTGACTGCTTCGTGGAATTTTGTTTTCTCCGCTTCGGAAACAGCAACAACAGCTGTACTTTCTCTTGGAATAGCATTTCTTAAACTTCCTCCATCCAAACTGCATAATTTCAAATCGACTGAAGCCTTCACGTGTTTGAACAAACGGTTCATCCATTTATTGGCATTTCCTCTTCCTGTATGGATATCCATTCCGGAATGTCCGCCCAGCAAGCCACGCAATTTGATCTCGAAGCAAATATAATTAGCCGGCAAATCTTCGTGAGTAATTGCCAATTTTGTATTCGTATCGATTCCGCCTGCACAACCGATCGACAACTCATCATCGTCTTCCGTGTCCAAATTCAACAAAATTGTACCGGAAATATTAGAAGCATCTACCTGTAAAGCTCCGGTCATCCCGGTTTCTTCATCAATGGTAAAAAGTGCTTCAATTGCCGGGTGAGCGATATCTGTTGATTTCAAAACCGCCATAATTGTTGCAACACCAATTCCGTTGTCAGCTCCAAGTGTGGTTCCGTTAGCACGAACCCAGTCACCATCCACCAACATTTCAATTCCCTGCTGATCAAAATCAAAAATGGTATCGGAATTTTTCTGATGAACCATGTCCAAATGCGACTGCATGACAATCGTTTGCCGGTCTTCCATTCCGGAAGTTGCCGGTTTCTTGATAATTACATTCCCAATAGCATCCTGAATCGTCTCAAAACCCAATGATTTACCAAAATTCATCATGAATTCGATCACATGCTCTTCTTTCTTTGAAGGACGCGGCACTGCATTCAAATCCGCAAAATGGTTCCACAATGCTTTTGGTTCTAAATCTCTTACTTCCATTTTTAAGTTATTAGGCAATAGTGATCAGGCAATAGGCAAATTAGAAGGTAATTACTATTGCCTGTTTACTATTCACTATTGCGAATATTTACTATTCTATTGATATACAATTCCTCTACTTTTGCACGCGCCCAAGGGGTTTTGCGCAAAAATTTCAGGCTGGACTTTACACTGGGGTCATTGATAAAGCAATTGACGGGGATTAATTTCCCCAAACGCTCAAAACCAAACTCTTCAACCAGTTCAGTCACTATTTTCTCCAATGTTATTCCGTGCAGAGGATCCATTCTTTTAATATTCCAAAGGGATTCGAAGCCTCCCCCCTTTTAAGGGGGATCGAGGGGGATGGCTAAGAATTTCGGAAGCCACCCTCCTTAGTCCTCCCTCAAGGGAGGAAACCTGAATCAACTTCGATTAAACCAATTTTCTATATTTAATACGCTTCGGAGCAGCATCCCCCAAACGTTTACGCTTATTTTCTTCGTATTCTGAATACGATCCTTCAAACCAAACAACCTCAGAATCACCCTCAAAAGCGAGGATATGTGTACAAATACGATCCAGGAACCAACGGTCGTGGGAAATAACCACCGCACAACCTGCGAAGCTTTCAATTCCTTCCTCCAAAGCTCGTAAAGTATTGATATCGATATCATTCGTAGGCTCATCCAGTAAAAGCACGTTTGCTTCTGTCATCAAGGTCATGGCCAAATGCAGGCGGTTTCTTTCTCCACCGGAAAGTATTCCAACCTTCTTACTTTGATCGGAACCTGCAAAATTGAATTTCGACAAGTAGGCACGTGCATTGAATTTTTGATTTCCGATTTCAATGAACTCATTTCCACCACCAATCACTTCAAATACTGTTTTTTCCGGAGAAATATCTTTGTGGGTTTGATCTACGTAACCGATTTTCACCGTTTCACCAATTGCAAAGGTTCCTTTATCAGGTTGCAATTCATCCATGATCATTTTGAAGATCGTTGTTTTACCGGCACCATTCGGCCCGATAATCCCCACAATTCCTGCCGGTGGCAACTGGAAGTTCAAATCGTCGTATAACATTTTATCTCCAAACGCTTTCATTACATGCTCTGCATTGATCACGTTGTTTCCTAAACGAGGACCATTCGGAATCGGAATCTCCAATTTCACTTCTTTGTCCTTCATGTCTTCCGACATCATTTTGTCGTAGTTCTGAATACGTGCTTTGTTCTTTGCATGACGCCCTTTTGGGTTCATTCTTACCCATTCCAACTCGCGGGCAAGCATTTTCTGACGTTTTGATTCTGTTTTTTCTTCCTCTTTCAGTCGGTTTCCTTTTTGCTCCAGCCAGGAAGAATAATTTCCTTTCCACGGAATTCCTTCTCCGCGATCTAATTCAAGGATCCAGCCAGCTACATTATCCAGGAAATAACGGTCGTGAGTTACTGCAATGACAGTTCCCTGGTATTGTTGTAAATGCTGCTCTAACCAATCAATAGATTCTGCATCCAAGTGGTTGGTAGGCTCATCCAGCAATAGAACATCCGGTGTTTGCAATAACAAACGACACAAAGCCACACGGCGTTTCTCTCCCCCGGAAAGTGTTTCGATCAACTGATCATCCGGCGGACAACGCAATGCATCCATTGCACGATCCAATTTATTGTCCAGCTCCCATGCGTCAACAGCATCAATCTTATCCTGTACAACTCCCTGACGAGCAATTAGTTTATCCATTTTATCCGGATCATTCAAGACTTCTTCATCCATGAAAGACGCATTGATTTCTTCGTATTCTTTTAGAATATCTACGATATCCTGAACACCTTCCATCACCACTTCTTTCACAGTCTTCTTCAGATCCAATTCTGGTTCCTGCGGTAAATATCCCACAGAATAACCCGCAGAGAATACCACATCGCCCCGGTAAGCTTTATCCAATCCTGCAATGATCTTCATTACGGTAGATTTTCCGGAACCGTTCAAACCGATGATCCCGATTTTCGCACCGTAGAAAAAAGAGAGGTAAATATTTTTAATGATCTGCTTTCCCTGCGGTGTCTCTTTAGAAACTCCAACCATGGAAAATATGATTTTCTTATCGTCTGACATATTGAATTTTTAAGGAAAACAAAGATAACATTCTCTGCGAAAATGCATGTATGAAGGAAGGGAGATAACAAAAAAAGAGCCCGGAAATAACTATCCGAACTCTTTCAATAATGCGTTCAATTTGGAATTAGAACATTCTGCTGAATCCTGAACCAATACCAACAAAAATTAATATAATATATAACGCCAGGAATACAATGGTAAAAATACCGGAGAATTTAAAGAATGATTTCAAATTCTGAACCCCGTATTCAAACTCACTTTGTTTAGTTGAATTCAAACCTCTAGTTATTGAGATTGCAAAACGAATCATGTAAAGAGCCGGAAAAATCATCGCAATTGCCAAACCTACATAAAGGAAAGCCACACCGATCAAAGGCCCCATACCGGTTGACAAAGCTGCAACCAACATTACTAAGGCCCCGATTGCCGTAATTCCTGTGAAAATAAAGCCAACAATAGCCAGGAACCTCGCCCAGCTTGCTGAAGTGAGTAAATTCTGCTTGATTGAATCAGAGATCTTCAGTTTATCGCTATTCAATTCAATGTTTTGATCTAATGTATCCATATTGATTTTTAATTAATTATTTAATCTAATAAATCAGGCTTGTCTGAAATAACAAATGCCCCTTCACCTTTAGGAAGTGAACGCAATTTGTTTTTCATGTTGGCAGTCTGTACCCAATATACGATGAACAGAACAAGACCTGCTAAGCCAATGATTATTTCAAAGCTCCAAGGCATAGGAATCGGAAGTGCACCAAAGGCATTACAACTAGCAAGTACAATTCCCAGTGTTTTTAAATAATCTCCCGATTGAGGAACATTCCGGTGTTCAAATTCCCGTTTGAGCGATTCACTGATCTTCAAATACAGGATAAATCCATACACGTAATTAAATAAGGGAATGAACATCAACCAAACATTTCCCGGAGGAACCTGGCGATTGTTAGGATTACATTCTCTTAAAAGGTCTTGTAAATTCTTCAGGTAAAAAACGAAAAGAACAATTAGCCCTCCGCAAAGGACCAATATCAACATTGCTTCAGTAGCACCAAATCTCATAATAGTATCGGTTGATATTTATTTATTAATCCAATAAATCCGTATTACTTGAAATGCGAATTCCTTCGGTTGCTTTCGGAAGTGATTTCAGCATTTTTTTGTACTGGGCCATTTTCACCCAAAAAATAATTCCTACAACGGCCCACCCAATAATTGCTAAGAAATTAAGGAACGGAATAATGAAACCCATCATTATAAACGGAAGTGCCAATCCAAGTGATTTTCCATAATCTCCAGGCTGCGGACTGTTTCGCTCTTCAAATTCGCGTTTCAAACTTTCAGCCATCTTTGGATACAAGCTAAATGGAAAAATATATGCTCCATAAAAAGGAATAAACAACATCCAAACGAATCCCGGTTGGATTTGACGGTTTTTTGGATCCACCTGTCTCATTAAATCCATCAGATTTTTGACATAAAGCACCATACATGCAATCATACCTCCGATAAGAGCAAAATAAAGAAGAACACCAATGATAATTAAACCTTGCATAAGTAAAATAGTATTAAATTATTAGGGCGCTAAAGTATACATTAAAAATCAGTTGAAACCGGTTTTCTGGACAATTTATTCATTTCCGAAGCGTAGACAACGATAAACGCTATGGAGATCGCATTCCACAATAAACCCCAGAACAATCCGGAACCTAAACTTTTGACCAACCCCATGATCGTGTAGATCGAAAACAGGATAGCCGGAACTTTCCCCAGGCAATAGATCCAGAGCCCCCAGCGCTTTAAGCGGAACATAAAAATGGCACCTGCCGTACAAAGAGCCGGAAGAATCAACCAATCCAGGAAAAACAAGGCACCTGTATATTCACTTGAATCAGCTGTAGGATTATAAACAGCTGTAGCCATCAGTCCATAAGTAGTAACGGTGAAAATTATGCCGCAAGATACCCAGGTCAAAATACAAACAACCGTTAACAAAAGGGTTCTCCTGTTTTTCAACTGAACCTCTAAACTGTCCACCGCTTCTTCTGTTCTCCAACTTTCCATTAAAAAGAATTTCTCTAAAATAAAAAATCCCCGGTAAAAACTACCGGGGATTCAAACATATCGTTTAGAACGAATTACATGTTTCTATTCCAGTCTTTCTGTAATTCCATTGCACCTTTGTTACGAGCATCGACTAATTCACCGATGTTTACAACAGCCATTGCAGACCAAACTGTAGCAACAAGACCAACGATCAAACCAGCGATAGCCAATCCACGTTTTCCTCCTGTTTTTTTCAATTTACCCATAGCCATAGCACAAAGTACTACTGAGATAAGACAAATTGCAAGTCCGATGTAAGCCATAACAGTTGATCCTACAAGCACTGCGATTACGTTGAAAGGAACAATCATTCCAACCAATGCTAAAATAAATCCACCTACTGCAGCACCTTTACCTTCCGGCTTCATTGTTGTTGCGTCTAAATTTTCTGACATAATTATAAATTTTGAGTTACCCGGCGAAATTAATATCTTTATTTGTAGAATCAGCACTATTGTTAAAAAAAGTGAATATTTTTTTATTCAACATTTTTAGTTAATAACCTCTGAAAACACTTTATACATCAGTGTTACAGGGCTTAAACACCACTAAAAAAGTAATTACTAAAAAAATGAATAAAAAGGTTGTTAACAATCAATTTCGGCAAAATGCTGTTTTTATTTGAGTGATTTCACGTTATTTTTGTTAAAATTAAATTCATGAAAAATTCAGTTCTGTTCCTCGGAGCACTGCTTATGGTCCTTAGTTTCTCTTGCAAAAAGAAAAACCTGAAATACACCATCAAAGGAACCATCACCGATTCATCGTTCAATGCGCCGCTTTCAGGAGCTAAAGTTACGATATCTGTTACCACCACTTCCAATGGCACACCTGTGCAAAAAGCAACGGTCACAACAGACGCAAGCGGGAATTATTCGTATGAACTGGAACGCGACAAAATACAGAACGTGGTCATTTCTGTTGATAAAGACAATTATTTCAGCGACGGCACAACCACAACCCTGGATAATTTATCCCTGGATGATGACAATACTTTCAACTACAGCGTTTATGCCAAGTCCTGGGTAAGACTTCATTTTTTAAGTGACGGAACAAAAACCATTAAATATTACAAGCAGTCGGGTAAAAACGGGTGTGAAGAATGCTGTACGATGGGAGAAGTTCAACTGAACAACGTAACGGACCAAAGTGTATACTGTATTAACGATGGAAATACATTGTATAAAATATTCTACGATGTACAGGGAACTTCCAATAACGGAACATTAAGCGTTAACACAGTTCCTTTTGATACGACGGATATTTTGATTAGCTATTAAACACGCAGGAGCGCGATTAATCGCACCCCTACCGTATATATGTCATTTATAATTCTATTCCGCCTCGATCTCGTCAAATTTCATGCGGATTTCCTGGCGCAGCTGGCGATTATAGGTCTCCATCAGGTATTTGAAATAATTCGGAGTACTTTTCGCAATACACTTGGTATAAAGCTTTAAACGATGTTCTATGTGATCCTGCAATGAATCCACAATCATAATAGCGTCATCCAAATCCTTTGTCTTTCGCACGATTCCTTCGCAGTGATTTGTCAGTGAAAGATCTACAGCCAGTTTCCCTTTCTCCCCTTTCTCCAAACATTCGTAATAGACATCACGAATACTGAACTCTTCCAGGAAATTCGTGTCCACTAATTGCTCCATGTGGCGCGGGAACTCGAACTCAACCTCAAACTCCAGGTCATCATCTTCGCTCAAACGAGATTCTAAAAATCTGTCCGGAAAACGAAACGCATCCTGCCAGTTGATATAATCCTGCCACAAACCGAAACGGCGAACATTGTTCCCCAAATCGATCAGTTTAAAATTTGCTTTATTCGGCAAACGGCGCGATCCACGACCAATCATCTGGTGATATAAAGTCAAAGAGCGGGTTGCACGATTCAAAATAATAGTCTCAACAGTAGGTTCATCAAAACCGGTAGTCAAAATCCCAACAGAAGTCAGGATAGCATCTTTGGTTGTTTTAAACCAGGATAAAACATCTTTTCGATCTTTATCTGAAAAAGTAGAATCCAGGTGACGAATCTTATACCCTCTTTTCTTGAATGTTTCCTCCACACGCAGTGAAGTTTCGATTCCCGAGTTAAAGATCAACGTTTTATCTCCTACAGCAACTTCTTCATAGGCAAATAACAATTTCTCCTGCATGAAGTAGTTCCCGTAAACAGTTTCAGAAGAACTTACTGTAAAATCTCCGTTCGTACCAATCTTTAGGCCGTGCAGGTTTACATCATAAGTAAATGTTTCTGCATCCGACAAATAACCGCCCTGGATCAGGGAAGAAATACTTTCACCGACTAATAACTTATTGTAATGATCATTCAGTGGCAAAGCTTTGTTGGAACTCAACGGTGTAGCCGTAACTCCCAGGATATTTGCTCCCGAATAATATTGAAAAATCTTTCTAAAACTATTGTAATGCGCTTCATCAACAATCACCAAACCAACACCGTCCACGAAATTTTCGTTTTCCTGTAATCGGTTGTTCAGCGTTTCCACCATTGCGATATAACACGGATGATGCTCTTCATCTGTAAGGCTCTTTACATCACTTGAAATAACTTTATTGGAAATACCAAGCGCATTCAACTGCTTGGAAGTCTGCACGGATAATTCAATACGGTGTGTAAGGATCAATACCTTTTTCTGGTAACGTTCGATATAGCTTTTCGCTACCTCGGAAAAGATCACAGTTTTTCCACCTCCGGTGGGAAGTTGGAATAGCAGGTTATAATCCGAACCGTTTTTATCCAGTTCGTCAATAATAGCATTTACAGTTTTTTCCTGAAACGGGTATAAAATCTTTGCTTGAAACAGCTGTTCGTCGATCATTTGTTAAAAAAAGGGCTTACAAAAGTACGGTTCTTTTAAGGAATTACAAACAGGCTTACTCAATTATTCTCATAATTTTATTTAAACGGCTCTTTTTGCTCCGTCAGCCTATCCAAATTTCCTACTATTCAATAACTACTTTTTCATTTAAATATTATTTAACACAATAAAATCAGTTATTAAGACATTTTAATAAATGAATCATTATGCCGGCATATTAATTGCGTAACTTCTATATAATAAAACGATACGTCATGAAAACAAAAACAATAAAAGAGAAAAAGCAAAGCAGCGCAAAAAGTTTTGATAAAGCTTTGATCCATTTGGGAATCCATTATCCGGTTCAACCAATCATGATCAAGAAAGCTTAAAAATCAAAACCACCGCCTCCCCCGTTCTCGTTGGAGCGTTTGTCCTCTTTGAAGTCAGTTTTCCCGAATTTATAGCGGATACTGACAATTATTCTTCGGGTCTCCCATTTAAACTCTGAAGACTGGAAAACAGTTGGCTGATCTACTTCAAAGCTAAAACCCTGCGTATTGAAGATGTCCGTCACCCGCAAACCTATACCCCATTTACCATCCCAAAGCGATTTATCTGCAGAAAAATCAATAGAACCTCTCGGATTCATTTTTCCCTGAGCCGTAATTGATGGCGCGCTGTATCTTCCGTTGACTTGAAGAGTCAGTGTTTTCTTGAGCAGTTCTAAAGTAGAACTGAATTTCATCCCGAAAACAAAACCTTCCCTGTTCCAGTTTGTACTTGGATTATCATCCGTATAGGTGATGTAATTCCCGTTGAATGAAAGCATATTCTTCCAGATTGGGACAGGACGCAGCTGCATCACGATTTCTCCACCGGAACTCACTGAATTATCAATATTTGCAAAGGTACCGTTTGAAGTTCCATTCTCGTAAAAGACTTTCACACGCTGAATAACACTGCTCGTATAGCGCTGGTACAAGGCAAAGGCCAATGTGAATTTCTTCGTGCTGAAATCCAATCCCAAATCGATGGAATGAATGTATTCCGGTCTTAAAGCCGGATTCCCACTGCGCAGATTGTAAGGATCCGCATAAGACGTAAACGGGTTTAAATTGCCTGAATTCGGTCGGTTGATGCGTCTGCTGTATCCCAAAGACACTTCTGTTCCTTTCTTAATTTCGTAACGAACGGTTGCCGAGGGAAAGAAATTGAAATATTCGTTCTTGAAATTTTGACCCGTCGAAATCAAATTGGGATTTTGGATGCTGTATTCCAGGCGAATCCCTGCCTGGTAACGAAATTTCTTCCATTGACCTCCAATAATTCCGTAGGCCGAGTAGATACTTTCTAAATACTTGTAGTTGTAATTGGAAATCGTATCTGAAACGTAGTTTCCGGAAGCATCTTTCGACTCAGAAGAAGAACGCAATGTCATATTTCGCTGGATCATTTTCAATCCGCTTTCTGTTCGGATCTTGTGTTTCAACAAACGAATAAAATCAAGGGAAAATGTAGTAAAATCATTCGCCTCGCGACTAAACAGGTGCTGATCTGTAACCGGAATGTTATACGGGTAAGAAAACGATTGCAAATAGAACCCTTCATCTGTTCCTTTTGAAAGGGATTGATACCCATTTAGATCCAAAGAACCTTTATCTTCTTTAAAATCCCATTTATAACCTAGTGAAAAGTCGATATTCTGCGTAGTATTGGGATCTTTGGAACCTCGGGTCCAAATTTCAGTAGTATCTCCAAAATTGTTGGATCGTGTGTTTATCTGGTTTCCCAGGCGCTGACGATCTCCCAAATTCCCTGCAATACTCCACGAGAGTGTATTTCGGTCTTTTACGTAAACATCCATTCCTACTTTCGCAGTATGTGTAATATTCAAATCAGCGCCATATCTTCTTTGATCTAAGTCAACAGCAGTATCTCCGGAGAATTGCTTCAGGTCTGAAAAATTGTTTCGATAACCGTCGCGGTAAGAATAGGCATAATTTCCGTATAGATTAAACTTCGTATTACGTGCATTTAATCCTAAAGATCCGGTGTACAGATTTCCTGTCCCGATTGTAGCAGCGACATTTCCGTTGATTCCTCGTTTCGCATTTTTCTTCAATACAATATTGATAATCCCGGAAGTTCCATCGGGGTCGTACTTTGCGGAAGGATTCGTCACAATTTCAATGCGCTCAATACTGCTGGCAGGAATTCCATCGAGCACACTCTTTCCGTTTCCTCCGGTCATATTACTCGGCTTTCCATCAATAAGTATTGTCACGTTCCCATCGCCCCGCAAGGAAATAGCACCATCCTGATCGACCTCCACTGAAGGGACATTATTCAAGACATCCGTTACATTCCCTCCGGAAGTTGCGATATCATCTCCAACGTTGTAGATTTTCTTGTCCAAACCCAGCTGCAGCGGATTCTTTTCCTGCTGAACAACCACTTCATCCAATTCTTTACTGGAAACTACAAGCGCAATATTTCCCAGTTTTCGCAAGGGTTTGTCGGCTGACAATGAAATATTCGAAATGGTTTTGTTTTTGTAATCCGGATTCGAAATAACGATGTAATATTTTCCGTATTTGATCTCTTCCAATACGAAAGATCCGTTCTCATCCGTATAAATCCCGTTTACAACAGATGAATCTTTTACATTGAAAATGCGGACCATCGTATATTCCAAAGGAGTTTTCGAAACAGAATCGAGCACTTTTCCATCAATGGAACCGGTGTTTTCCGTTTGAGAAAATGTAAAAAAACTGCTAAGTAAAATGAATGTAAAAAGCGTAAAGCGCATAAATGGGGAGAAATATGGGACAAAGGTACGGAAAGCGAATAAGTTCAGAAAACTATTCCCAAAGGTTTAACCGCAAAGAATGAAAAATGATAGCAGACGTCCAGTCGCCATATTTTCCGGAGCGCAAAGGTGTTTTCAAAAAACTTTGCGTCTTAGCGCTCTTTGCGGTGAAAATTAACCGCGAAGTTTGTCCAGCAAATTGCTCAGGATTTCTGCTTCCTCTTCGGTAAGATTCCCTGTAAAGTCCAATTCCGACTGCTTATCGTCGTCGATTTGCTTCAGAATTTCCAAACCTGCTTCGGTGATCGAAACATAAACCACTCTTCGGTCAGATTCGCAGCGAACACGCTTCATCAAGCCTTTATCGATCAATTTATCCATTAATCGCGTAGTGTTTGGAGACTTTTCCACCATTCTCTCCTTTACAGAATTGACACTTATTACATCATTTGCTCCGCGAAGAATTCTCAAAATATTAAATTGGGGCATGGACAAATCATATTTTGCCATGTAGGTATTTTGAATATTTCCCAGGTAATTAGAGGTATAACGAAGATTTACCACAGCTTTGTGCTTTGAGTTTCTAAATTTCGATTGGATGACTTTTCCTATTTCCATGCAACAAAATTAATTACCGTGGTATTATTTACAAAATTTATCTCGTTAAAAATACTTATTTATTTTAGTTAATGATAGAACCAGAAAAAACTATCTTTCGTTAACTTTCCTTCAAATTCAAACTCTATTCGATGTTTTCCGGGAAGCAGATGCACAAAATTCTGTTCCATCAACACTTTACCCGCTTTAGAAGTAAACCAAAAATCCTGCAGCAGCATTTGATTTTCAATAGTTACCACACCTTTTCCAGTCAACGGATCCAAAGATTCAATTGTTATAATCGGTTCCGGATCTGCTGATGGCGCTTTGTGAATGGGTTCATTGATGAATAGACGCTCACAGGTTAGCCCGGCTTCATCTTTCCAGGTAAACTTAATTACAAAATCCTGTTCTTTAAATGCCTTCAATTCCTGTGGAAATAATTGGACAGAATGCGGGTATGCAAGAGATTGATGACAAGTAAATTTTCCGAGTGATTTTCCTTTGAAATCGCTTACTTCCGCTTCAATTTTGCATAAAAATCCGGTTGGGATATCAGAAATTAACACGTATTTCTCTTTGCCAAGTGTATCAATTCGTTCTGCAATAGTCACATCCTTGAAGTCATTCCGGACCTGGTACTGTAAAGCTTTCCATCTTCCATAATAGTCGATGCTGCTCCAGGTTGGGGCCGGCCAGCAATCATTGAACTGCCAGTAAAGTGTTCCTGCACAACGCGGGAAAGTAGTCCTGTGAGCTATCACGGCAATTCCAACTGCTTTTGCCTGTGTAAGCTGGGAAAAGTAAACAAAACGCTGAAAATCGGCAGTTTTGCCATAAAGCAGGTCAGAATGTTTGGCAATCATGTTATTTCCGACATAACTTTTTTGGCGCAGCTTCATAAGCGGACTGTCCAATGCCCAATCATCCGGCTTACTGAAAGAAGATAAAGTTGCTAATTCCGGGAAAGACTGAAAACCGTATTCGGCATTAAAACGGCCGGATTTCCTGCCAAAATCTTCAATCGGATCGGTTCCATGCCAAACTCCCCAATAATGCTGAGTTCCGTCATTGTAGAACAGATCATTTCCCCAATTACTCAAGGGCGAAGTATGTTCGTAAGGAATGTTAGTAACCGTTTTAAGCGTTTGCGGAATCAATTCTTTGAACAATTTTTGATAAAAAGAATTGATCAGGACCTCATCTTTCTTCGATAAATTGTAGTCTTTCTGGAAACCCCAGTTTTTCCAGGCCACGTCCACTTCGTTATTCCCATTGAACAAGGTTAAAGAAGCATGAGAAGCCAATCTTGGTATTTGCTGTTCCAACTCTGTTTTCACATTCGTCAAAAAGTCATCTGTTCCGGGATACATAGCACAGGCGAACATAAAATCTTCCCAAACCATCAGTCCGCCTTCATCACAGGCTTCTAAAAATGATTCTCTCGGGTAAAATCCACCGCCCCAGATGCGTACCATGTTGAAATTACAGTCCAGCATTGTTTGAACGGAGCTTCTGAGTTTCTTGTCCGTAATTCGTGCAGGAAAAATATCGTCCGGGATGTAATCTGCGCCTTTACAGAAAATAGGTCGATTATTCACTTTGATTTGAAAGGACTTCCCCCATTGGTCTTTTTCCTGGGTTAATTCTACCTTTTTAAGACCGAACCGAACGTCTTTTTCAAAAATGACATCTCCTTTTTCATTTTGCAAAATCCAGTGGTCCGTATATAAATAGGCTTCACCCTGGCCTCTTGGCCACCATAATTTCGGATTTGAAATGGTTTCTGTGCGTTTCAGACGCTTATTTTCACTCTTCAGGATCTGATCACCAAAGAGGGTGCTTTTCCATGTAAATGATCCGGAACTTTCTTTCGCCAAAAGCAAGGTGAATTCTGAAACAGCCTTTTCATTACTAACTTCCAATGTGTTGGAATAATTGGCAAGTACTTTATTGGATGAATAAATGCTCACGTTTACCGGCTCGTTGAATCCCATGGTCAACATTCTCAGCGACCAATCCCAGCCAAACTGGTATTGCGGCTTTCTACAGTGCGGTGCTACTTTCGTTTTCCCCACATCGTTTGGAGCAGGAAGTGTTACTCCCACCTTTGCAATACGTGATTTCTGATACATGATCGGCGGAGTGAAAACCACTTTCAATTTGTTTGTTCCTGCAACAATTTTGTCCTGAATATCGAAGCGATAATGGACAAAAGCATTGTTGGTTTCCCCCACAAGCCTGCCATTCAAAAAGATGGATGCGTAGGTATCAACACTTGGAAAATCTAATTCTACGAACTGCTTCAGGTCGGATTCTGTCAATACAAACTCAGATTCCAGAATCCATTGATGGTCCTCAATCCAGGTGAATTTATCTTCATTCATGCCCACAAAAGGATCCGGGAGTTGATTTGCAGCAATCAATGCTTCCTGCACAGATCCCTTTTCTCCAAGATTAATCCAGTTTTTAGAAACCGGATGCTGTACTTTCCAGGATAAACTCATTTGCGCCATCACCTGATTCGTCAGCAAAATTAAACCCGCAATAAAACCAAGTCTTACCATTTTCTATTGAATGGAGTATCCACTAACTCGTCTTTTGTTTCCGTTTTCAGCGCATAATTAAATCCATTGTAAACAGAAAAACCGCCGATTTCCCCCTTCGTATTTATTGCAATAAACGCACATTGCAACCCGCTCATATCCTTGTGTTTACGAATCAATCGTTCAACTGTTTCTTTACATGCCTGCTCCGGACTTTTTCCCTGACGCATCAGCTCAACAACTGTATGTGCGCCGGCAATCCGAATAATGGATTCTCCCAAACCGGTTGCAACAGCTCCGCCCACTTCCTGGTCCACAAACAATCCGGAACCAATGATGGGGGAATCACCCAAACGACCTGGTAATTTATAAGCCCAACCGGATGTCGTACACGCACCGCTGATCCGTCCTTTTGCGTCAATCGCTAATAAACCGATCGTATCGTGGTTTTCGTGATTAATTTCCGGCTTCTTCGCAATTTCGGCTTGTTCCTTCTTCCACTTCTCCCACTCTTTCTTCACTTCCGGAAGCGGTGTTTTGATCGTTTCGAATTTATGTTTCAGTGCATACTGTTTTGCACCTGCTCCTACAAGCATTACGTGCGGCGTATTCTGCATGATGTGTTTCGCAACAGAGATCGGATGTGCAATTCCTTCCAAACAGCCCACAGAACCGCAATTTGATTCCCAGTCCATAATGCAGGCGTCTAATGTTACGTGGCCTTCACGGTCCGGCATTCCACCAATTCCGACACTTCTGTTCGTTACATCGCTTTCCGTTTGTCTTGCACCTTCTTCTACCGCATCCAGCGAAGATCCGCCGGCTTCCAGTTTCTTCCAACCCGCCTGGTTTGCCGGCTGGCCATGACTCCAGGTCGAAATCATTTTCGCTCCACCGGAATATTCCGTAAGCGGAAGTTCTGAAGTGCTTTCGTCTCTTGAAAATACAGGAGATACTACTGACGCTGCTAATCCAACAGCTCCCAGTTTAACAAAAGATCTGCGTTCCATATGTTATTGATTGGCGATTTCTGCGGCTAACCACTTTTGGAATTCTGCTGCGTATTTTGCGTGATCGGCATAATCTTTAGCAAAATTGTGTAATCCATCGTAATTGGGTTGAGCACACATGTAGATATAATCGTTGTTATCCGGGTTCAAAACAGCATCCACAACTCCTGTTGGAGGCATTGAAATGGGTCCCGGAGGCAAACCGTTATGTAAATAGGTATTGTAAGGACAATCTTTGTTCCGGTGTTCGAAGGTCAATCGCTGAACACCTTCCAATTGATCTCCCCAGCAGAACTTGAATGTTGGGTCAGACTGCAGTCTCATCCCCGTATTCAGACGATTCAGGTATAAACGAGCAATAACTGGCCATTCAGAAGCATTTATGGATTGTTCTCCATACACAATTGAAGCCAGGGTAACTGCCTGTGAAGGAGATTTCAAACCTACTTCCTTCAATTTTGCCATTCTTGCCGGTGTCCAGAAGTTTTTAAACTCTTTGGCCATTCGTTCAATAAATGCTTCTTTATCGGTGTCGTAATACATTCTATAAGAATTCGGCATGAATAAGGCCGGAATCTGTTCGATTGTAAATCCGTATTTGTTCAGTGTTTCCGAATCCGTGATGTAATTCTCCAACTCAGTACTGTCAACCATAATTGATTCGGACACTTTCACACACAAATCATGAATTGTTTTACAATTATTGAAAGTAACCACCACTTCCACTTCATGATTCCCGCTTTTCAATGAATTCAACAAATCACGATAGGAAAGACCTGCCGGAAAATCATACATTCCGGGCTCTACTTTGTCAATAGTTAATTCTTTAGACTTTGCCATGGAAAGAAACTGATCCGTATCGCTGATCACTCCGGCCTTTTTCAAATCACCTGCGATTTCCTCCAGCGAGCCACGATTATCGATTACAACCCGTGCCTCTTTATCTGTTTTCTTCAGATAAGTCATCAGGGGCGTCCAGCCGAAAACCAATCCGACTCCAACAATCATTACAGCCACTGCTGCGAATACTACTTTTTTGTTTCTTTTCTTTCCAGACATTTCTGATATAAAATTTCATCCAACCAAACACCTTTTTCCAGGTACCATTCTTTTCTTACTCCAACCCTTACAAAACCTGCTTTTTCAAATAAACCTACACTTGCCAGATTGTCACTATGAATGGAACAGTGCAGGTTGTGTAATCCCAAAATTTGAGCCGCGTAGCTTTCTAATATTGTGAGTGCTTCAAAAGCAAAACCATGTTTCTTACTGTCTTCGTCGGCAATTAAGATCCCAACTGCGGCACGAAGGTGTTTAAAATCCACCTGGTATAAATCAATTGCCCCAACAGGTTCCCGCGAACCGACCAAACAGATCATCATTCTCAACTGGCCATGCGTGCGAATATGCTGCGCCTGATCAATGTATTCCAAAATAGATGAAAATGAGAAAGGAACTTCCGTCCCGGTAATCTTCCAGTGCTTCGGGTTATTTTCCCAAAGCATCAATTTCGTTGCATCTTCTTTTTCAACAGCACGCAAGAAAATAGATTTCCCGGTTAAACTCATGATTTGCTCTTTTAGCACTTTTATAAAGCGTTCAAATGTAAATGAAAAACCGTTTGGATAAGAATGGCCGATTTGAATTCTTTCAACAAATTCTAAACATAATTTTGGATTGATCAACAGCAGGCACGTGACATATAAAACAGTAGGCACGCGATGAGTCGCGTGCCTACTGTCATTTATCTTTATTCAACTGTGAAATCCTCTTCAAGATATCTTCCATCGTATAATCCGGAATTCCTTTGTAGTTTTCCGGTAAATTCAAACTGTTTACTCCTTTTATCAGTTCTTTTGACTCCAGGCAGATCAGTAAATCCACCAGCTGATTGATGTTTTCATTCAATCCAAATCCTTCACGAATGGGACGCAGGCAGGTAATTCCTCCAACAGCACGTTCGTATTTAGAAAAAACAGCTGCTAAGTCTAATTGAATCGACTCTTTCGGGATTTCTACCAAAATCAACGGAATCAGAGACCTTTTGGCTTTTTTCAACATGGAAGCAGTCTGCAGGTGCTCCGATTTCCGGTAAGTCAGGCTGAAATACTCCTTTTCAACAGAAATTCCAATGTGCGGAGGAACTTTATCGGCATTCCAGATCCAGATGAATGATTTTTGAAGCAATTGTTCCGGGATTTCCGGACGGATCGATTTAAAATCAAACTCAGACATTCACTTCTCCTTTATAAACTGAGACTGCCGGACCAATCAACCAAATATTGGTAAACACAGAATTCGTATTGGTGAACTTTACAGAAAGATCACCGCCCTGCGATTTTACTTGATATTCAAAATCTCCTTCAATGCCATTCTTCGCTCCCAAAGCAAGTGCAGCGGCAGTAACGCCGGTTCCACAACTCAAGGTTTCATCTTCTACACCACGCTCATAAGTGCGGATCTCAAAAGAATGTTCATCCAGCTGGTGAATGGCATTTACATTGATTCCTTCCTGTTTGTATTTATCCGAATAACGGATCTGTTTTCCATAAGCTACGATATCAAAATCTGCAACGTTTTCCGTGAAATGAATAAAATGCGGCGAACCGGTATTTAAAACAAATTCATTTTGAGAAGTATCTATTTCTGATACATTATTCATTTTCAAATAAACCAATCCGTCTTTTTTAACCGCCTCATGTCCTCCATCAATAGCCATAAACGAAACCGAATCAGCTGTAATTCCCAATTCATGAGCAAAGGCCACCGAGCAGCGCGCACCATTTCCGCAAAAACTTTTAGACCCGTCCGAATTGTAATAATCTACTTCAAAATCAAACCCTGAGATCGAGTTGATCTTAATAAGGCCATCCGCACCAATTCCAAACCTGCGATCACAGAGTTTTTGAATTGCTGAAACGGATAAATCATTCCATTCTCCGGAACGATTATCAATCATCACAAAATCATTCCCTGTACCCTGGTATTTTACAAATCGTAAATCCATATATCCTTTGCTATGATTGAGTTACAAGCAATTTATGCTTAACAATCTTTAACAGCACAAAAGTAACAATCATCACCCGATTACTGTTATAATTGCGTAGAAATTTACCATAAACTAATTTAATATCATGAACAACTCATTGAAATACCTTGGATTGGGAATTGTTGGTGGAATGGTTCCATTTGCTTTCGGTTTCCTGTTATCTCACAATTACGATACTCCGCTTTCTGAACAGGTACTTGATGGCAATCGTTTAGCAAGAACAGTATCTTACAATGGAATGGCTCCTGTAGAAGGGACATCTTTCGTGGAAGCCTCAGAAAACACTATCAACTCGGTAGTTCACGTAACTACAAAAGTGGTACGCACACAAGTCCAGCGCGATCCTTTTTACGAATTCTTTTACGGTCCGGGAACCGGCGGACGTGAGTACAAACAATACGGAAGCGGATCAGGTTCCGGAGTTATTGTTTCCAGCGAAGGTTATATCGTAACCAATAATCACGTGATACAGGATGCTTCAGAGATTGAAGTCATTCTGAACGACAATTCGAAATACACGGCAACAGTTATTGGAACAGATCCATCAACAGATATTGCCGTATTAAAAATTGATGCGCCGGGAATCCGGCCAATTGCTATTGGAAACAGTGACGACCTGCGTGTTGGAGAATGGGTCCTGGCAGTTGGAAATCCTTTCAACCTGACTTCCACTGTTACAGCGGGAATTGTCAGTGCGAAAGCGAGAAACATCAATTTACTTTCAGACAGAACCAGCAATTCCAATGTTCCGATCGAATCATTCATCCAAACAGATGCCGCGGTTAATCCCGGAAATTCAGGTGGAGCATTGGTAAACACAAAAGGTGAATTGATCGGAATTAACACAGCGATCGCTTCTCAAACCGGTTCCTATTCGGGTTATAGTTTTGCTGTTCCTGTGAATTTGGTAAACAAAGTCATGCGCGACATCATTGATTTCGGAATCGTGCAGAGAGCTTATTTAGGAGTTCAGATAGCGGATATCAACCAGGAAATCAAAACGAAGAACAATCTGCCTTCTACTCGCGGAGTATTTGTTTCCGGTGTTACAGAAGACGGTGGAGCGGATAAAGCCGGAGTGAAGAAAAACTGGGTGATCCTGAAAGTCGGATCAAGGGATGTGAATTCAGTAGCTTCTTTACAGGAAGAAATTGGAAAACGCAGACCCGGCGACAAAGTGAACTTAACATTACGCACGGAAGACGGCACGGAAGTCATCAAAGAAATCCTTTTGAGATCAGCCGACGGAGAGACTGCTCTAAAATCGAAAGAAGAAATGAGCAAAACAACAGCTCTCGGCGGTACATTTGCAGAGCTTACTGCTAAGGAAAAGAAAGAATTGAACATCCTTTCCGGAGTAAAAGTAAAAACGATTGAACCGGGCAAATTGAAATCAAGCGGTCTTACTGAAGGTGATATCATTACAAAGATCAATCAAACTCCTATTGAGTCTGTTGAGCAGCTTACCCGACTTTTGAATTCCACTAAGGGAGGAATCTTGTTAGAGATTGTTTCGGAAAGTGGTAAAAAAGAGTATGTTGGATTCGGCTTATAGCCGAATTTGTTCAACGGTTAAAATGGTTCAAAAAGTTCAAAATATTTTCATTTTGAACTTTTTAACTGTTTGAACTATTTGAACTTCCGGCATCAAAAGTGCCGGATTTCGGGGTTCAATATAAAATAATTGTTAAGGCATGGTTTTTGAGAGGTGAAAATCTCTTGAAAATCTGCCTTTTTTATTTGGAAATCACTTTCATTTCGTCGTAACTTTGCACCCTGATTTTCATTAATCGTTATATAACAACGGAGTTCATTACATGAGACAACTTAAGATTACAAAATCGATTACCAATCGCGAGAGCCAGTCATTAGACAAGTATCTTCAGGACATTGGTAAGGAAGAGCTAATCACCGCCGAAGAAGAAGTAGAATTGGCGCGAAAAATCAAACAAGGCGATCAACGAGCACTAGAGAAATTAACCCGTGCAAATTTACGTTTCGTCGTGTCTGTAGCAAAACAGTATCAAAATCAAGGATTGACATTACCCGATCTAATCAACGAAGGGAATTTAGGTTTGATCAAAGCTGCACAGAAATTTGATGAGACGCGTGGATTTAAATTCATTTCCTACGCTGTATGGTGGATTCGTCAATCTATCTTACAAGCTTTGGCTGAACAAGCACGTATTGTACGTTTACCATTAAACCAGGTTGGTTCCCTAAACAAGATCAACAAGGCATTTTCAAGACTGGAACAAGAATTCGAAAGACCTCCTTCAGCAGAAGAATTAGCAGAGGCTTTGGAAGTTCCGGAAGATAAAATTAAAGAAAGCTTAAATGTTTCCGGTCGTCACGTATCTATGGATGCTCCCCTTTCTTCTTCGGAAGACGGTGGTACATTGATGGATGTTATGGCAAACACGGATTCACCGAAAGCTGACCATGCATTGATGGCTGAATCACTTCAAAGAGAGATTGAGCGTTCATTAAGTACACTTACAGATAAAGAACGTGAGATCATCCGTTTGTTCTTCGGAATTGGAATGAATCACGGTTTAACACTGGAAGAGATTGGTGCTAAATTTAACCTGACACGTGAGCGTGTCAGACAAATTAAAGAGAAGGCGATCAGACGTCTTCGACACACCTCTCGAAATAAGTTATTGAAAGCATATTTAGGATAAGAAAAAAGGCTGTCTGCTAACGCGGGCGGCCTTTTTTGCTTTATACACCTGCTATTTTAAGTTGAAAAAATTAAACAAATAAATATACCCTCAGAATGGAAGCTGCATTAGGCTATGAAAAAGAGTTAAACATGCACGTTCAAAAAGAACGCGCAGCGGTTAAGTTGTCAAGTCACGTAGGTGAATTGCTTTATGACAAAGGAATTGAACTGGTTTTGTTTCGTAATCACCTTACAGACATTACGATTTCAGAAATCCTGAACCTGCATGAATATGCAAAGAATGTTGTAAAGAAACCAATCGACATTGAAACATCAGCTGCTTTGGCAGAAGAATTGTTGAAAATGGATTTGGCTCCTGCAAAAATTGACATCGGTAAATTAGCCAGCGAATGGATTGCTGAAGGAAGTGCTTATGAATCAAAAGCAGCTTTCGTAGGTGATAAATTGGGAAAATTCTCAAGTGCTTCGGGTTCTGTTGAACCAAGAGACGTAGTTTTATACGGTTTTGGTCGTATCGGTCGTTTGGCTGCTCGTGAGTTGATCAAACAAGCTGGTAAAGGACAACAATTGCGTTTGCGTGCAATCGTTACACGCGGTGCAAGTGATAAAGACATCGTTAAACGTGCGGCTTTATTACGTTCTGATTCTGTTCATGGTGCTTTCAGAGGAAGTGTTGTGGAAGATTTGGCAAATAAAACATTGATCATCAACGGACAAATCGTTCACATGATCGATGCTTCTACTCCTGAAGAAGTGGATTATACAAAATACGGAATCAACAATGCTTTGGTAATTGATAACACGGGGGTTTACACAAACCGTGAGGCTTTATCCAAGCACATGGCTTCGAAAGGTGTTTCTAAAGTTTTGTTGACTGCGCCAGGAAAAGAAATTCCAAACGTGGTTTACGGTATCAACCAGGGAACATTAGATGTAGAGAACGAAACGATTTACTCTGCTGCTTCTTGTACTACCAATGCAATCTCCCCTATTTTAAAAGTAGTTAACGATGCATTCGGAATTGTAAAAGGACACATTGAAACGGTTCATGCATACACGAATGACCAAAACTTGCTGGATAACATGCACAAATCGTCCCGTCGTGGCCGTTCTGCTGCTATCAACATGGTAATTACATCTACAGGTGCCGGAGCTGCCGTAACGAAAGTGATTCCTGATTTGAAAGATAAATTGACTGCAAATGCAGTTCGTGTACCTACTCCAAACGGTTCATTGGCAATTCTTTCTTTGGAATTGAAAAACGGAACAACGATTGAGGACGTAAATAACGTAGTAAGAACAGCTTCTTTGGAAGGTGATTTGGTAAACCAGATCTTCTACTCGTACGATCCGGAATTGGTATCAAGCGATATCATCGGGAACACTTGTTGTTCGGTTTACGACTCTCACGCAACAATCGTTTCCCTAGATGGAAAGAATGTTGTTCTATACACCTGGTACGATAATGAGTTCGGTTATACGAAACAAGTAATTCGCCTGGCGAAACACATTACAAAAGTTCAGCGTTTGATTTATTATTAACTAATAATTGAACCAAATATAACAGGTAGGCATGCGATTAATCGCATGCCTACGTTGTTAATAGACCACACGAATCAAAAAAAAACCATTTTATCGCACCTTGCTATTGCAACATTATTGCATTTAATTATATTTGCAACATAATTGCATTAAAACAAAACAGATGCTGCGTATTTTTTGGTTGACAAGTATCATTCTTCTAAGTGCTCATACTCTTTCGGCACAAACACTTCATGCAACAGTTGTTGACGAACATTCTCAGCATTCGCTTTCCAAAGCGCTAATATCTGTTGAAGAACAGGAAACACATCTTCATACAGACGATGAAGGCAAATTCCAACTGGAACTCACCAACTTCCCGCAAACATTCCACCTGGTAGTTCGTGCGCCCAACTACGATCCATTGCGCATCGAGCTGAACAAAGGCCAAATAGACACTTCTTTTGTTATCAATCTCCACGAACAACATTTCGAACTGGAAGAAGTGGAAATCAGATCTGCCCGCGGACAAACTGCAGATCAGGTTGTTTCGCGTGTTGAAGTAAAAAAACTTTCTGCCCTGAATGCAATTCCTCAAAACTCTCTTGGAGATGCGCTGGCAACAATTCCCGGAGTGTATAATTCTTCTACCGGCAACGGAATTTATAAACCAATCATTCGCGGTCTGAGTGGCAGCCGGGTAATTACCTATCTGAATGGAATCCGCCTGGAAAACCAGCAATGGGGAGGCGATCACGGTTTAGGAATAACTGAGATCGGCCTTGACCAGGTAGAAGTTATCAAAGGGCCTTCCAGTCTATTGTATGGTGCTGATGCTTTGGGTGGAATTTTGTATTTCACGGATGAAAAATATGCTCCTTTGAAGAAAACCAGCCTTATACTTCAAAGCCGCTTCGAATCAAATTCATTATTGTCATCCAACACTATTGGTTTCAAAACAAGTACGAAAAAAGTACGTCTGGCCTTTTACGGAGGTTATAATTCGGCAGCGGATTACCAGGTCCCCGAAGGATCCTACGTAAAAAACACGCGATACAACCAGAGAATGGCGCGTATTTCAGTTGGTTTCGGTCGAAAGAATTATACATCAAACATCCGCTATTCAATCTTGTTGATGGATGTAGGAATTCCGGGGCACTCACACGATTCAGTTCCGGATCCTGCTGATTTTTACGGAACAAAATCTATTCGTGAAAAAGGTCTTCCCTACCAGCATATCTTCAACCAGGTTGTTTCCTGGGAAAATAAGTTTTTCTTTAAAAAGAATGAATTACAGATTTTCCTGGGCAATACACACAATCAATTGCAGGAATACGAAGAAAAGGTTACGATTCCCGGAATGTTTTTACAGTTAAACTCCAGCACCTATCAAATCCGGCACAAAATTGAATTAGGTAATAAATTTCATTTAATCAGCGGAATTCAAGGAATGGTACAGTTAAATACAAACAGTCCGGATGCTGAAGAAATCCTGATCCCAGATGCAACAACTCTGGACAATGGAATCTATACGGTATTGAACGGAACTGTCAAAAAAACAACCTTCCAGGCTGGTCTTCGTATGGATACGCGCCATTTAAAAGTGCATGATGACAGCATTCGTTTTGCAAAACTATATCCCGGATTTACTTATTCTGCAGGAATGGTTCAGCGCTTTGAGAAAAGCAGGCTTCGAATCAATCTTTCTTCCGGATTCCGTGCACCTCACAGTTCAGAATTGCTTGCAAACGGTGTTCACCATGGTACTATGCGTTTCGAAATCGGAAACCGGGAACTGAAAACAGAACAAGCCAATCAAATTGACCTGACTTACGAATTTGACGATGAGCACATCAGTTTCGTCATCAATCCTTTCTATAATTATATCAGCAACTTTATTTATATCGAACCAACGGATAGTTTTGCAGAAGGTTTGCCGGTTTATCAGTACAGCAGTGCCAGCTCTGCTAAGCTTTACGGGATTGATGCTGGTTTTCACCTGCACCCGCATTTTGCGCATTGGCTTCACTGGGAGTCAACTTATTCTCTCGTTTACGGCGTAATTAATAACACCTACTCCATTCCATTAATTCCTCCGGGACGAATACAAACCAACTTACGCTTTGCATTCAACTCAACGAAACGTTTTAAACTGGACGAAATAGTGATTCAGCATGGTTATTATTTCCCACAGGACAAAGTTTTCAATTACGAAACCAAAACGGTTGATTATCACATCCTGGATGCCGGAATTAAACTTTCGCTAACAGGGAATAAATCACTGTGGAATTTTCAAGCCGGTGTAAAAAACTGTCTGAATGCAAAGTATGTCCCGCATGTTTCGCGTCTGAAATCATTTGACATTCCTTCACCGGGAATCAATGCTTATTTATCAATCACCTATAAATTCAATTAATATGAGAAAAGCAATTTTAGTAGCTATCTGCGGAGTTTCACTCAGTTTTGCAGCGTGTAAAAAGAAAGACTGCCATGATTGTCATTATGAAAATGCAAGCGGTGCAGAAGTAGAAATTGGAAACAAATGTGGAGACGATCTTGAAAAACTGGAAAAGGATGGATATTCAGATGGTGTACAGACCTACGAAGTTCACTGCCACGAACATTAAATAATCACGTAGGCAAGCGATGCGTCGCGTGCCTACGTGATTATTATTTCTTCAATCCGTTTTGCTTCAGGCATTTCATCACCTTCTTGTCGTGTTTTGCACGTTCTTCCGGGGTTGTATTCGGAGTTGTCAGTAATTCTTTACACTTATTGTCTACGTATTCCCATCTGGCCATTAACTTTTCCTCTTGTTTGGGAGTCATTTTTCCTTTCTCAAAAGCGTCGTTGATGGAATCGTTTGCTACTACACAAGTACAAAAATCCCATTGTTCTCCGTATTTCTTAACGATCTTTGCATGATTTTCCTTATTCTCTACTGCAACAGATTTTTTCACAGTGGCTGTATCCTTGAGCGCAATATCCAGACTATCTACTTTTGTGATCGTATCTGTACTGTTTTCAAGTTCGCAATCTTTGCATTCTTCATTAGAACCACAAGAAACAGCAAACAAACCAAGGAATAAGAATTGAAAATATACTCGTTTTTTCATAAGGTTGAGTTACAGGCAAATATAGAAAGAATGTCTTGACCGACAAGATTAACTATTCACTCAAATTGACATATCAAACGCTCAAATCTAATATTCAGGAAAAGGAACCAAAACAATTGTGAACTTATAGGAATTATTTTTGGGTTTTAGAACAATTCTCTTTCTGGACAAAGTGATGATCTCAAAAATCAAATCTTTCTTGTCGCCGGAGAATCCGAATTCCTTCTTTCTTTCATCCAGCCAATAGGATTTTTTAACTCCGGGTTTTGTTCCCAGCGTCTTCAATGTATGAAAATATGCATTCCGCGATTCGTGAAAGACGATTATTTCCTTATATTCGATCTGCAGCGGTGTATAATCCTTATCTCCATCTAATTGTTTGTCAACCAGCCAAACTTTTGAGGAATTATCGTGCACTAAAATATATCGGTCAATTGGTTCGATGCTCGTATCCCTGCAAGCACTCAAAATTAAAAGCAGTAATAGAAATACACCGTTTAGTTTCATCTTTTTTAATTGAAATTTATACGTTGCCGCGGAGAGAATTGAGAAGAGAAAATTCGTCTTAGCAGATCGATAAACCGATTATTTATTGGTAATCCAACTTTTCAATGATGCATTTTCAATGTTGAATTAAAAGATCATATCATTTCGATCAAGGATCTTCTTGATCTCAACTCCCATCGAATCAATGAATTCAGCTCTTACTTTGCGGGGAACATCTTCATCAATCACTTCACAGTTCACGTAGTTGTACTTCCCGTCTTTCCAGCGAAACAAACAGTTATAGTAAGTGATGTTATTATTGATATTATCCGGGAAACGAATCAACAAGTCATTATAACCAGTTGCCGATTCACGCTCTTCAATCAGATTTCCATTGAAGCCGTTCAGTTTCACCAATGCTTCTCCTTCCCGCTCAAAAATCAGCAATCTTCTCAATGGAAAGCCATTTACTCCGGCTTTGATCAACAATTTAAAACCATCCTTCAAGGGAGTCTGCTTATTCAATTTAAAGAAACGAAAGTATTTCGGACTGCATGTCGGGTGTTCCGGATCATCGTCTGAAGCTGCCTTTGGATCACAAAGATGCAGTTCCTTCAATAATTCGGTTTCCACCTTAGATCCAAAAGCGTTTGAATTAAAATCCGTACTGATGGTATTGTCAACCTTTTCCTTTTCGGGAGAATGTCTGTGCTCAATGGTAATCTCATCATCCGCGTCATCGTCACACGAAAAAACAAGTAGAAAAAGTGGAAGAAGGTATACCAATTTGAATCTCATGGAATGTTTACTTAATTAATGAAAGATATTGGCAGAAGTTACAAATGCTTTTGAAAAGCAATCCGGATCTATTCCTGTATCGATTCCCTTTTCTTTAAACCAATCAAGCATGCGTTCTGTGGGCATATTCCCGGTCAATTCATCTTTTGCCATCGGACAGCCTCCATAACCTTTAATAGCTCCTTCAAAATAACGGCAACCACCCTCGTAAGCTGCCTGGGTTAATTGAGAAGCATTTTCCTTTAAAGTATGTAAATGTGCTGAGATCTGAGTCTCCGGGAATTCTGTTGAAATTGTTGAAAAAACCTGCTTCACCAATTCCGGAGTTGCAGCACCGATGGTATCTGCCAGGGAAAGACGGGAAACTTCAAACAACTGTGTTAATCGTTCTGTCCACGTAACGATCAAGTCTGCAGACCAGGCATCTCCGTATGGGTTTCCGAATCCCATCGAGAGGTAGAGCATCAATTCTTTATTTTCTTTGTGACAGATATTAGCAATTGCTTCAACCCGTCTCAATGATTCATCGATCGTAGCATTGGTATTCCTGATCTGAAAAGTTTCCGAAATGCTAAAAGGATATGCTAAAAAATGAATCCGTTCAAATTTAGCGGCATCTTCAGCACCTCTTTCATTTGGAATAACTGCCAGCAATTTGGTTTCACTCTCATCCAAACCTTCCAGTACTGTAGCTGTATCCCGCATTTGAGGAATTGCTTTTGGAGAAACAAAACTTCCGAAATCCAGTGTATCAAATCCACATTTCAATAACTGGTTTAAATAATTAATCTTATCTGCAGTATCAATCCAATCCTTGATTCCCTGCATAGCATCCCTCGGGCACTCTGTAATAAAGACGCGATTATCCATGTGCTATTTTCTTTCTTTCTTTTAGAACTGCCTTATTAATTTGTTTTACCAAAGCAGGTCCTTTGTAAATAAATCCGGAATAAACCTGAACCAAACTGGCACCGGCGGATAGCTTTTCAATGGCATCTTGAGCAGAATAAATACCCCCGACACCAATGATCGGGAACGTTCCGTTAGACTTTTGAAACAAATAACTAATTACTTCAGTTGCTCGTTTTGTCAAAGGTTTTCCGGAAACTCCTCCTGCACCAGTAGATTCGATTATGCTCTTTGAAGTTACTAAATTTCCGCGTTCAATGGTTGTGTTTGTAGCAATTACTCCTGCAATTTTTGTTTCGCTAACAATGCCCACAATGTCATCCAGCTGGGAATCAGTCAAGTCCGGAGCTATTTTAAGAAAGATTGGTTTTGAAGAATTTATTTTAATTCGCTCATCCATCAGGGTCTGAAGCAAATTTGTGAGTGGTTCTTTATCTTGAAGTTCTCGTAAGTTCGGTGTGTTTGGAGAAGAAACATTCACTACAAAGTAATCTACGTGAGGTTCCAGCGCATGGTAACATTTCAAATAGTCGGAAGTTGCCTCTTCATTCGGGGTCACTTTATTCTTTCCGATATTCCCTCCGATGATACACTCCGGATCCAGTTTTTTCAAGCGCTCAACAATCACATCCGCACCATCATTATTGAATCCCATTCGATTAATGATAGCCTGATCTTCTAACAAGCGGAATAAACGTGGTTTCGGATTTCCTTCCTGGCCAACCGGAGTAACTGTTCCAATCTCTACAAAACCAAAACCACAAGCGGCCAACTCATTGATCCGCAAAGCGTTTTTATCAAATCCGGCAGCCAGTCCAACAGGATTCGGGAAGGTAATTCCGGCGACTGTTGTTTCCAACAGCGGGTTTTTAACGCAATAAATAGACTTCCAAATTGGTTTTACAAAAGGTACTTTCAGCCAGAAGCCAAGCAGTCTAAATGTAAAATAGTGAACTTTTTCGGGGTCAAATTTAAAAAGAAACCATCTTAACAAAGGGTACATTCGATTAATTTGTACCAAAGGTAAAAACACAAAACGAGCTTGTCAATAGGCAAACTCGTTTTGTTAAAAAAAAATTAAAATTGTTTTAGAACTTCGCTCTGTAATGACGTTTTCCAAACTTCATTGGTCCGCTTCTGGTTCCGGATTTATAAGTAATGTTTCGTGTTACCATGATATTCACATACAGGAAAGCATCTTTTTGCTTATCACCTCTTTGACTACCAGGGTTGAATGCTGAAGGATTGTTTGAAGGATTTGACAGGTAAGCTGCCTGAGGCCCGTAAGTTGCTCCAATGATTGCCGGATCATAATAGGTCCCATGAACATCATCGATGTAATCAGAGAATGTTTTTACATAACATGCTTCCAAACCAATTCTCCACATGCGGTTGATTCCCATTCGGAAACCAATACCTAAAGGAACTGTTGCTGTGATGCGTTTGTAATTTGCAGGACCATCAGGAAGACCCTGACCTTCTGTGTGCAATGGTTGCAATGCTACTCTTCCACCCTGGTACATCGCTTTTGGATTGTAATACATCGCACCGATTCCTGCAATTAAATACAATTGCTCATTGTGATCGGTAAACCCTTTTAATCCCGGGATGTTGTATCTGCGTCCGATTTTCTCATTTGCCAAAACAATGATCTCGAAACGCTGGCTTAGCATTACGAAAAACGAGCGGAAATTCAAATTTCTCATGTTTCGGATTGGCTCAGCTGTCAATGCATCATTACCACGAAGCATTCCCAGGTTTACCATGGTTGAAGTTGCGTAATAGGGATGAAAGCGGTATCTGAACGAAGCAGATCCTCCGAAGTGAGTTGAGTTAAAATCTATATCCTTCAAACTGTAGTCTGTACCAATTTGATTCGCACCACCAAGGTCTCCTAAGAAACTAGTTGCGCCAAGACCGATAGAAATTTCTTTCTTGTTCATTGCCCAATTTCGCTGTGTATTGAAATTGGAATTCTGCGCAAGTGAAATTGTTGAAACTATAGATAAAATAGTTAGAGTTATGTATTTCATTCTAAAAATTTATGTTGTAGTAGAATCCACGACGCTAAATTAGCTTTTTATATAACAGCCACCTAAAAACTTTGTTGCTTTTTTTTAAAAGGTAATTGTTAATGAACAAGTAACCCATTCTATTGAAGAATTTTTTCACAAATCCAAAAAAAATGTAAAAAAGTGGTTAATGAAATGAAAGGAATTATTGTTCAATTAACAGGACATCTGCTTAATTAATAATTCGTTAACCAACTACTTTTCTAAAACTAATTGGCCCTGGATCTGTAGGTGATATTCCGGATCAATGTGATATTTGCATAAAAGAATGCATCCTTGTACTTTCCGCCCCGCTGACTTCCTGCATTGAAAGCTTCCGGAGTTTCTGAAGGATTGGATAAATAGGCAGCCTGTTGGCCGTAAGAAGCACCAATACCTGACGGATCGTAATATTCACTGCTCACATCATCTATATAATCGGAGAACGTTTTTACATAGGTAAGTTCCAGTCCGATTCGCCACAATCTTCCGATTCCCATCCTGAATCCGATTCCCATAGGAATGGTTGCCGTGATGCGTGTGTATTCGGCCGGACCACCTGAAAGCCCTTGTCCTTCTGTGTGTTTATCATGCAAAGTAACCCAGCTGTCTTGGTACTTTGATTTAGGATTGAAATACATCGCTCCCACACCTCCGATCAAATACAATTGTTCGTTGTGTTGGATTACTCTGCCAGGCTTTCTTCCCAATCGTTCATTCGCCAACAAAATGATTTCAAATCGCTGGCTGAGCATCACGAAAAAAGATCGGAAATTCAGGTTCCGCATATTGCGGATAGGTTCCTGGGTAAAAGCGTCACTTCCGCGCAGCATCCCCGCATTGATCATGGTAGAGGTTGCAAAATGACGATGGAATCGATACCTGTATGAGAAAGAACCTCCAAGGTGAGTGGAATTAAGATCGATATCTTTCAAACTGAAATTGGAAACAGCCTGGTCAGCTCCCCCCAAATCGCCTAAAAAACCGGTTGCTCCCAGTCCGATCGAAAGTTCATGTTTATTCATAGCCCAGTTTTGCTGGGTATTTAAATACTGTGCACAAGAAATCAGTGAAACCATTGAAAAAATGGTAAGAATCACGTACCTGATCCTAAAATTCAGTGTTTTAATGGCTTTCATGACGATAAGTTAATACTTTCAAAAATAGTTTCCAAAAAAACTTTTCGTCAAAACGCCTTGAGCTGATTCTGCAAAAAAGCCCCGACATGTATCGTCGGGGCCTTCTCTTTTTAAGCTGCGTATCTGCCTAAGAAATATTCTCTTAGTTTTTCCAATGCCCTGAAAGTTTTCACCTTCGCATTGTTCTCAGTAATACCTATTGATTCTCCGATCTCTTTAAAACTTAGCTGTTCAAAAAATCGCATCTCAATCAACTTTAATTGTTCTTCTTTTAACTTTTGCATTGCTGCTAAAAGCAAAGATTGATTGTGTTCTAATTCTTGATTGTCAAAAAATAACGTGTCGAAAATTGGAATCTGAACATGTTCCATAGAAACCGTTCTGTTCGACTGCATTTCTCGATAGGATTGGTACAATTCGCTTTTGGCTATTCTGTAAAGCCATGAACCGAACGGTACGCCGCGGTCTTCATACTTCGATAAATTCTTAATCGCCTTGATAAAGACTTGAGAAGCGACATCGTGGGCTTGCTCCGGGTCTTCCATGCGTTGTTTCAAATAGCGAAGTATTGCATCATAATACTTGCGGTACAAAGGTTCGAATCTTGCCGGATCCTCCTTTGCCTGCATCACCCATACTTGCTCCTCCTGGAGAAGTTCTGGTGACTGGTGGAAATAGACATTAACTGCCATGGTATATTTGGATTTTGGGTTTGCATAATTTTTACATTGGGGTATGACTAATATAACGGGATATTTTTCAAATTATTATCAAATGGAGAATTATCGACCGTTTTTTTAACAGTTTTTCGACGAATAGTACAATTAGTTCTATCAACTAAGTAGAATTCTCCTTTATTTGATCGCAGATGTATCAGTTAATGTCTTTAAAAACGATTCTAACTGATTGATTTCTAAACCACTTAATTTAAAGGGCTTTATTGCATGAAATTTATTGGGGAAATCCGCACCTCCTTTTGAATAATGCAAAATCACCTCTTTCAGAGTACGAATACTGCCATCGTGCATGTATGGCGCAGTCAACGACACATTTCTCAAACCCGGAACTTTAAAAGTTCCCCGCTCCTTCTCAAGTCCGTTGATCCGGTATCTTCCTGCATCTGCACCGTAATCGGTGTAAAGTCCGTTGCTAACTACCGCATAGTTTGTGAAATCAGGTCCGGAATGACATTTAGTACAATACAATTTCTGAGAAAAAAGAATCCATCCTGCTTGTTCATCTGCAGTTAAAGCCTGCTTGTTACCCGCTCTGAATCGGTCGAATTTGCTATTCCGGCTGATCAATGAACGTTCATAAGTACTTATGGCCCGTGTAATCACATATGCATCCAGTTCTCTATTGAAAATTGATCTGGCCAACTGCTTGTATTCCGGATCTTTGGATAATTTCTGAAGCACTTCCTTCATCAAACTTCCCATTTCCAAATGATCCTGGATCGGAACCAGGACCTGTTCTTCCAGCGTTTTCACTTCGCCGTCGTACATATAACTTTTAAAGTAGGAACTATTCAGAAGACTCGGAGCATTACGCATAGCAGTTTGGCCGTTTACGCCGCGGCTTTTAGACAGACCGTCTGTAAAGGCTTTATTGGGCTGATGACAGCTGGCACAGGAAATTTCGTTATTGCGCGACAAGCGTTTGTCGAAAAAGAGTTTTTTCCCGAAAGCAATTTTGGCTGTTGTAATTGGATTGTCTGCAGGAAAAGGTACTTCTAGCCCCGGCTGGCTCAGCAGCCCTTTCTCAAGCACTGGCTTTTCCTCCGTTCCGGAACACTTCCAGCCTATAAATGCTATCAGCAATGAGAAAATAAACAAGCTTTTATTGAAATTCATAACACCCTAACTACTAAGTTACTATGAAAAGAGAAACTTACCTCAAAAATGATGCTTTATTAGGCATTTTATTTTTCTGTCTTAAAAAAGCAAAAGCTGCGTTAACGCTTGCTTGTATCAAAAGCTGGATTTTTCCCAAATTATTTCCGCTCTGACGTTTGTCATAATTTGGTCTTCAAAAGCTGCAATTTTCCCAAATTATTTCCGCTCTGACGTTTGTCATAATTTGGTCTTCAAAAGCTGCGCTTACCTCAAACTAATACTTTGTGAAAAAGCAGTTTTCGTCTTCAAAAGCTTTGCTTTTTCTTCTTATTTTTTTCGAACGATGTAAAGCGCTTCGTCTTTGATAAGTCTGTAGCGCTCTATTTCTTCATCCGGCAAAGGATTATTGGCAAATGCAACTTCCACTTCAAAACCAGCTCTTTCCAACCATTGCGGATAATCTCTTCCAAATAAACGCACGTGGTCTTTCTGCCAGAAATGTTTCTCGCGGTCTTCCGGAGAAGTGATAGTCCAATCTTCATAAGTCTCCTCACGGGAAATATCCTGAGGGACCTGTAAAATCCCCCATGCTCCGGGAGCCATCACACGATAAAGTTCTTTCATACATTGAAGCGCGTCATCCACATGTTCCATCACATGATTACAAAAAACCACATCAAAACGGTTGTCTTCCAAAGGAATATGATGTAAATCGAAATGCATATCGGCAATCGGTGAAACCAAATCTCCGGTTAAATAATCCAGGTTCTGCTGGTTCTTGAATTTTTTATGAAAGCATTGTTCCGGTGCAATGTGCAGAACTTTTAGTTTATCAGCTGTAAAAAAATTACTTTCTCTTTTTAAATAAAGCCACATCAAACGGTGTCTTTCCAAAGTTAAGTCAAACGGACAAAGCACATTCTCCCGATGCGCAACATCAGATCCGTAGGATAAGAACTTTCTGAATTTTCGTTCACATACCGGACATTCCACCTTATTTCCCTTGTAAATCAAAGGCGCGAAGAACTTAAAAATGTAGCTCAAACGGATTAAAAGCGGCCTTGGCAATTTATTAAGAAGAAACTTATATGCTTTTTTCATGAAAACAAAGTTAATAAACTCCCGAAACCGACCCACAATTCTTAAAAGAGTTCTCTTAAATTTGTGGTATGAAGAATTTTCTCCGATTACTCTCATTGTTTTCATTTACTCCATTTATCGTGAATTCACAAAACCAGTCGCCCTTCCCCATAGCTAAAGAAGTTCCTAAAGAACTTGTTAAACACAATCATGTTCGGAACGATCCATATTTTTGGATGAATGAGCGCGATTCAAAGCCTGTACTGGATTATATAGCTGAAGAAAATAATTACTCGAAAGCTTTTTTTGATCAAAAAGAGAAATTGGTCAATACTTTTCTCAAGGAATTCGACAATCGAATTAACCCGGAAGAAACCAGTGCTCCGTTTGAAGTACAGGGGAAAACTTTTCAGTGGCGGCAAATCAAAGACCTGGATTACAGGCAGCTCATTTTGATCGAAGGCCAGAAAGAAACGGTATTCTTTGATGAGAACCTAATGGCGAAAGGTCATGAATATTATGCATTGGGAGATTTCTCTATTTCGCCCAACAATGAATTGACGGCTTTTTCACAGGATAAGATCGGTCGAAGAAATTATAGTATCTCCTTCCGGGAAAACAAAACCGGCAAAATCTTAAAAGAACAAATTCAGAACACAGACGGAAGTGTTTTGTGGGCAAACGACAATAAAACGCTTTTTTATGTCAAGAAAGACCCCACTACCCTGCGCGAATTTCAAATCTACAAACATGTTTTGGGGACCAGCGCTTCAAAAGACGAATTGGTTTTCGAAGAAAAAGACGAGCGATTCTATGTTTACCTGACTAAAACCCTTGATAAAAAGTTTATACTTATTCACTTAGTCAGCAGCACCAGCTCTGAAACCTGGATGATCAATGCAGACAAACCGGCCGACAAAGCAAGCTGTTTCTTAAAGCGCGAAAAAGATCATTTATACGAAGTCAGCCACCACGAAAATGGTTTTTACATCGTCACCAATCAAAACAGTCCGAACCGAAAGCTGGTTTTCTCCAAATCTGTTCCTGCTTCCATTGAAAGTTGCGAAGTATTAATGGATCACAATCCGGAAGTTTATTTGGACGAAGTCGAAGTTTTTAAAAATTTCCTGGCTGTTCAGTCGCGAAAGATGGGACGGACCGAAATTTTTGTGGGAGATTTAAACGCTCGCAATTTCTCCACGATTTCCATGCCCGAAGAGGTTTACGAACTAAATTTCAGTTTCAACGATAATTACGAATCGAAAGCAGTCCATTACCATTACACCTCATTCACTACTCCGGGTTCGATCTACAAATACAATGTTGACAGCAAAACTTCCGAATTATTCTTCCAAAAAACACTGATCGACAAGAACTTCAATCCTTCAAACTACGTTTCTAAAAGAATTTGGGCAATCGCAAATGATGGTCAGAAAATCCCCATTTCCATTGTCTATAAAAAAGGAATAGACCTGAAGAAAGCTCCGCTCCTGCTCTATGGTTATGGAAGTTATGGTGTAACTATTCCGGCAGCATTTTCGGCAACACGCTTAAGTTTGCTCGACAGAGGTTTTGTTTACGCCGTTGCTCACATCCGCGGTGGGAAATTCCTGGGCGAACATTGGTACCAGGATGGTAAATTGAATCAGAAACGAAATACTTTTACTGATTTCATCAATGCTGCCGAATGGATGGCTTTGAAAGGATATTGCGATCCCAATTCAATCTATGCACAAGGTGGAAGCGCCGGCGGTTTATTGATGGGTGCTGTAACGAATATGGCTCCTTACGTTTTTAAAGGAGTAATTGCACAAGTTGCTTTTGTAGATGTAATTTCTACGATGCTGGATGAAAGCATTCCTTTAACAGTCGGCGAATACGAAGAATGGGGAAATCCGAATGAAGAAGATGCCTATTGGTATATGCTTAGCTATTCTCCTTACGACCATGTTCGGAAAATGGATTACCCGGCTATGCTGATCACAACCGGCTATCACGATTCACAGGTTCAATATTGGGAACCTTTGAAATGGGTGGCAAAATTGAGAAAATACAATACCGGAACTGCTCCGATCCTGTTTGATTGCACGATGAGTGCCGGACATGGCGGAGGTTCCGGAAGATCTACAGAAAGACTGGAGGTTGCAAAAGAATTCGCATTTTTGTGTTCCATACAAGGGATTAATGAGTAGAATAGGAATTCTCATAGTATTTTTAAGCTTATTCTCGTCAAGTGCTTTTTGCCAGGATGCAGATACGCTGCTGCCCTACCAAAAATACCGGAATCGACTAGTTTTGTATGCGGATTTTGGATGGAGTACTGCTCCCATGTCCATTTCCTATCCTTTCACTGAAGGGATCAAAAACGTAAAATTCAGAAACAACTTTAATCCTGTTCTGGGATTTGGTTTTTCCTACAAATGGATGTCTTTGCGCTTTGGAATTACCTTACCGAATTCTGTTCGCTCCAAGAAGAAATTTGGGAAAACAAAATACATCGACTTTGGATTCGACTTTAGTTACAAGAACATGTATTTTGATGTTGACTGGCATTTGTACCAGGGATATGCCATGAAACATGCAGATCGGTGGAACGATACCATTCCTCCGAACGACCCAAACCTCATTCGCGGAGACATCAATGCAGCCAGTTTTTCTATTAACGCCTGGCAATTCTTTAAAAACGAATTTAAAATGGCTGCTTTTAAAGGGAAAACGGCTTCTTACCACCGTGACGTTAGAACATTCTATTTGAAATACACCACAAACTACCACGGCATTTCTTCCAATCAGCCCATTATTCCTATCGAATTGCAGGATTCTACTGAAAGCAAAACTTCATCAAGTGTCATTGCGGCTTTTGATGTGGGAGTTGTTCCCGGCTATGCTTATGTGCGCAGATGGCGCATGTTCCAGCTTGGAATCATGGGTGGATTAGGATTAGTCATTCAATCCAAGCTTTATACTTTCGACGGCACAACCCGCAGTTTCCTGGGACTCGCACCACGTGTGGATTTCAAAATCGTTGGCGGAATCAACAAGCCGAAATACTTCATCATGTTTGTTAGCGACTTCGACAATAAATCCATTGCTTTCAATGATTTCAGCTACAAACAGACTTATTACAACCTTCGTATTGTTGGTGGAGTTCGTTTGAATGTGAGTAAGAAAAAAGAAGCGCGGGAAGCAGCTGAGAAAAGAGTGAAAGAAACTACTAAATAACATCTGAATTTACGAATCAAATACACCCTTCCAACCAATCACCCTAAACGCAAATTTGCTAATTGACCAATTCGCCAATTCGCTAAATGGCGAACTGTTTTCGAGCTTAGGATTAAATAATCCGGCCTAAGATACAGATTTCCAGTGTTATTAAAACAGAAGGTTCGAATTATTGATTCGCTAACCCGGAAGCAGGAATCTTCCAGGATTTTTTCCATTCTCCTACCGACATCACCATGTTGTTATAAACTTTCGCTTCCGGATTCAACTGATCTAATTCTGAATAAGAAGTAAAGAATTCTTCCTGTCCGTTATCTACCAACATTTTCAGGCGATTGAAGAAGGAAACTCCCAATTCTTTCTCTAACTGTTTGATAAATCGAACAGAACTATCGATGGAACAACCGGAAGCATTTGCCTGGTCTTCATGGACTACTAAAATCAAATGATAATCACCCAAAACTGCGCCGTAAGCATTCAGCTTTGCACCGTGAGCCGCCCAATCAGTTAAGAATGGCGGCAAAATCTCTTCGATCCACGCTTTTTCTGTTGCCGTTAACTTGCGGTCGGATTGGTAGCTCCACAAACGGGCATCATCCGGAAGTTGTTCAAAAGGAATCATAATTCAGCTGCGTTTGCAATCAGTTCTGCCACGTCCAATACCTGGATCTCATGTTCCTTGTTGAAGTTCTTCACTCCATCCGTCATCATCGTATTACAGAAAGGACAACCGGTTGCAATGATAGTAGCCTGAGTTTCCAAAGCGTCTTCCGTGCGTTCAACGTTTACTTCCTTATTTCCTTTTTCAGCTTCCTTGAACATTTGTGCACCACCGGCGCCACAGCACAAACCATTGGTTTTGCAGCGCTTCATTTCTACCAGTTCCGCATCCAGTTTTTCGATCAGTTCTCTTGGAGCCTCATAGATATCGTTCCCTCTTCCTAAATAACAAGGATCGTGGAATGTAATTTTCTTTCCTTTGAACATACCACCACCTTTCAAAGACAATTTTCCGGAGTTAATTAATTCCTGGATCAATTGTGTATGGTGAATGACTTCGTATTTCCCACCCAATTCAGGGTATTCGTTCTTTAATGTGTTGAAACAATGCGGACAGGCAGTCACGATTTTCTTCACTTCGTAACCATCCAGCACCTGGATATTCATCATGGCCTGCATTTGGAACGTAAATTCATTCCCTGCACGTTTCGCCGGATCCCCGGTACAGGATTCTTCTGCTCCTAAAACGGCAAAATTCACTTTACACTCGTTCAAAATACGAACCAATGCTTTGGTGATCTTTTTAGCCCTGTCATCAAAACTACCCGAACAACCCACCCAAAACAAAATGTCCGGGGTTTGTCCCTGTGCCATCATTTCGGCCATTGTTGGTACATGCAGTGTATTCATACTAATTCTTTAATTCAATTACAGACACTAATTTCGTGTGCTAAAATTTTTTCGCTGGTGTGTTTCTTGTCGTTTTGAATAGAAACACTCAGCTTCACCTTACCATGCGAGGAACCGGTTGTGCCTTTATAGATGTACGATTGTTCAGTGCCAGTTAATGCAATTCCGTTCCCGGTAAGTTTATAATACTCATCCGTTGGAAGTTCCCCCGGCGATAAAATACGAATGGTATATGTTTTATTTTTTTTTAGACAAAGCGGAAAACCATCAATTTCCAAATAAACGGAATTCGTTGGTCGAACCGACAACAAAAGAAATGCAACAAAACCAAGCGCCAAAGTCTTCATCTACAATCAATCTTTTACTTTTCAAAAATCTGAAAACCGAATTACAAATTAATCCTCATGAATCCAATTTCCTCTGTCTGCCGGAGAAAACTGCCACGGAGCTCCGTTATTCTCAATGTTTGTCAACATTCCTGTTAACTCTGTTGGCATTTTGGATTCTTCCATCACCAAATACCTTCTAAGATCCACAATAATTCCAAGCGGATCAATATTTACCGGGCAAGCCTCCACACAAGCGTTGCAGGAAGTACAAGCCCAAACTTCTTCTTCAGTGATGTAATCAAACATCAGGGATTTCCCGTCTTCGTAGTCTTTACCGTTCTTGCGTTTTCCATCGGCATATTCCACCATGCGGTCGCGAGTATCCATCATGATCTTACGAGGCGACAATTTCTTACCCGTAATATTAGCCGGACAGGATGCAGTACAACGTCCGCATTCCGTGCAGGTATAAGCATCCATGAGGTTCTTCCATGTCAAATCATTGACATCTTTTGCACCAAAACGTTGTGGGGCTCCTTCAGCAGCAACTGGTGCAGCATATGGATCTGCCGTCGGATCAAGCATTAATTTCACCTCTGCAGTAACCGCTTCCATATTCGTAAACTTCCCTTTTTTCTCCAGGTTGGAATACCAGGTATTTGGAAATGCCAATAAAATGTGGAAATGTTTGGAATACGGAAGGTAATTCAGGAATGCCAAAACCATGAACCAGTGTCCCCACCAACCAATTCTTTCCAAAACAAGTAATGTTTCCGTGCTCATTCCGCCAAAAATATGCGGACCAACCCACGAAGAAATAGCAAAACCAAAAGAACCTGCTTCATGCGCAGCATGCGAATCTCCGCGAAGATACAATGCTTCGTCTGCCCCATTCATGGTGAAGATGCAGAAAACAAGGATCAACTCCATACACAGGATCAAATTCGCATCAAATGTGGGGAAACCTTTCATTTCCGGTTTCTGGAAACGAGGAAGTTTTAAGATGTTTCTTCGTGAAAGAAAAGCAATGGTTGCAATCAATGCAGCAACGGAAAGTACTTCGATGATGGAAATAGCCAATGTATACAATCCGCCCAAAGAAGACATGAATGCACGATGAGAACCTGTGATTCCATCATATACAATCTCGATCAATTCAACTTGAGTAATGACAAAGGCAAGGTAAATTCCCAAATGCAGAATTGCAGGAATCGGTCTTTTGAACATTTTTTTCTGTCCCAAAGCCACTAAAGCCATGGTCGCCCAACGTTCACCCGGTTTGTCTTTCCGATTAACATCCCGTCCCAGCAAAATATTGGAGCGAATTTTCAGGATATTCCATCCGAACCATCCGAATCCGCCAACCAGCAAAACACTAAAAATAATCGCAGCAATCATAAATTGTTCTTAATCAGGGATTGAATCTAACAAGTTACGTAATTTTTTCTCATCACCCGTGGTAAGCGGAACTCCTTTTGTTTTCGCTCCCAGCACAGAGAAATGAATATATCTCTCCGGATGTTTTTCTAAATCCTGAACCAGGTTTTGAATATTCTTATTGGTTTGAACCAGTTCATTGTACAATTTCTCGTCTTTCAGGAGTTTACCCAGCGTTCCGTTCCCGGATTCAATTTGGGTGAAGGTCGCATTCAGTTTTTCAATCGTGGCATTGGCATTCGTGATCACTTTCTTAAAATCAGCAGTTACCAAATCATCCGATACTTTTTCAAAATTCCCAAGGATCTTAGAAATCTTATCGTTGGAAGCCTTTAGGTTTGTAGTGATTGATTCGACATTGTTCATAATGCGGCTCAACTTCACTTTTTCAGTAGCAACCAAACCTTCAACATCGTTTGCAATGTTTCCGAATTTCTTAAATGTATATTTCAATTCCACCAATGATTCACGGATTTCTGAAGTAGCTGTTGTATCCCAGAACCCTTTCAGGGAAGTAATGGTTTTATCGACATTCACTACCAGGGCAGAAACTTTTTGAAGAACCGGATTGGCGTATGATTTCAATTGTCCGAACATATCCAGCTGCACATGGCCCTGAATACGGTCTTTTTCGGTGTAATATCCTTTGGAAAGATCATCCCCCATAAATACAAGCAATCCTTTATTCAACAAATCCACAGAACCTGTCTCAATAACGGAAGATTTTGGAATTCTCAAATCATCATCCTGGATGGTGAACACCATCTTTACTTTTGAAGTGGAATCTCCTCCCGGATTGTAGTCAACTGAAATGACCTTTCCTACAATAACTCCATTTACATAAACGGAAGTTGATGCAGTTAATCCACCGGCATTGGGAAAATAAGCAGTGTATTGAGAGTCTCCTCCGAAAAAAGAATAACCTTTCAAAAAATTAATCCCTGTGACAAGCAAGCCGATTGCAGCAATTGCAATGAGGCCAGCTTTTACTTCTTTTTTGATCTTCAAAACTTTCTATTTTTCTGCTAATTTAATCCCTTTTTCCAAACTAATGCGCTCTCCATTTTGAAAAGCTACTACAAAAGCATTCGGAAATTCTTTTTGTCGGAGTTCGTTCTTATACGTATTGGCACCGTTGAAATCTCCAATAAATTCACCAATTGTATATTTATAAAGTTTATCCTGCTGGTATTCAAACACTTCGTGTTTCTTAAAACGACTTGAAGTAGTTGGTATTTTCGTTTCTGAAGTCTCAATCTGAATGCGGAAAACAACCTTATCTTTCAACTCCTTTTTTTCAAGAGGAGTTGCATCCGGTACCTCATGTGGAGCTCTTGTTTTATAATCGACTCCTTCCAATTCTGCTTTGTATTTCTCAAAAGCGGTAAACATTGCTCCGGCCATTTTGTTCTGCCCTTCGGTATCTGCCAAAAACTTCTCTTCATCTTTGTTCGTTAAGAATCCGGTTTCGATCAATACACTCGGCATGGTCGTTTTATAAAGCACCAGGAATCCAGCCTGCTTCACTCCGCGGTTATAGCGTCCAATAGATTTAAATTCGTCCTGTAATTTGTCGGCAAAAATGATAGATTGATCCAGGAAAACCGATAATTGCAGCTGACGTGCAATAATTGCATCCGGCGACAAGTCAAAATCCTTGTATTTCTCTCCTTTGTCTGCTTCTAGGTAAATGGTACTGTTTTCACGATCCGCAATCTTTGCCTGTGCATCCGTTTTATGCAATCCAAGTACATAAGTTTCTGTTCCATAAGCTGTTGGTGAAGCTGAATTGGCATGAATACAGATAAACAGGTCGGCATTTGCCTTGTTGGCAATCTTAGCACGATCGTCCAATTCCACAAACACATCTTTATCTCGTGTAAAAACGACTTTAATTTCCGGGTAACCTTCTTTGATCTTGCGGCCCAATTCCAAAGCCATTGACAGGCAAACGTTTTTTTCGTGGGCAGACGAACCATGACAGCCGGGATCTTTTCCTCCATGCCCCGCATCAATGACAATGGTTTTAATGGTTCCTGGTTGTTTACCGGGAATGGGGCGTTCTTTTCCCCGGAAGCCTAAAAGCATGACAAATGGAAGAACAACTGCCATCCATTTCATTCTTTTTAAACTGTTTTTTAATTGGTTCATAATACGGTATATCGATTCCGGAATAAAAATACTGTCCTTTCCCAAGCAATCTTCAGACCAAACCGGAAACTTATCTATAATCAACTGTTGAAAAAACCGTTACATCCCATCAAACACCATTTCTGGCTCGGCTTTTGTAAATAAGCATTCTTTTTAAATCGTTAAGTTGCATATTATCCCGTTTTTAAAACATTCAAACGACCGGATTTTCGTAGCTTTGCGCCGTCGCTGAAGCTTTTAGCCTTCGCAAAGCCGCTTTGGCATGGCAAGGTTAGCACAAGCGTTGTAACCGTTAATACAAGCATTGAAAACAAAAATAGGCTCCTTCCTTATTTTTTCTGCTGCAATCAGAACTGCATTCTGCTTGCTGCTCTGTGCTTCGTTTATTTCCACTTCTTTTGCTTTCGGACAACCAGACACTACAGAAACGGTACTTACAGACACAACGAAAGTTATAAAGCCTGACAGCACAAAAGTGCGCAAAGTCTACATCAACGACACAGATTTCAAATCTATCATCACTTATTCTGCCCGCGATTCCATTTATTCGGACCTGAAAAAGAAACAGGTTCATTTATACGGAGAAGCTAAGTTGAATTACGAAGGAGTTGATATGTCGGCGGAATATTTGCTGATTGATCTCAATAAAAATGAAGTATTGGCCACTTTCATTGAAGATTCCCTGGGAAGAAAAGTCGGGAAACCTTTATTCATCGAAAATGGCGACACACTAAGAGCAGCTTCTATACGCTACAATTTTGAAACAGAGAAAGGATTTATCCAGGAAGCAGCCATTAAGCAGGATGAATATTACCTGACGATGGAGAAAGCAAAACGCCAGCCAAATGAGGATGTTCATTTTATACACGGAAAATTCACTACCTGTAACCTGGAAGAACCGCATTACCATTTCGCGCTTTCAAAAGCGGTAATGGTGCCGGATAAACGCATTGTTTCCGGACCAATCAACTTGTGGGTCATGGGTGTTCCTACTCCACTCGGACTCCCTTTCGCCATGATCCCGCTGAAAAAGAAGAAAGAAAGACAAAGTGGTTTCATTATGCCGCAATATTCCATTGTTTCCGCTTATGGTATGGGATTCCTGGATTTGGGATATTACATTCCGATCACAGAACGTTTGCAAACAATTGTATATGCCACTGCTTATACCCGGGGAAGTTTCGGTTTTAGAAATTACACTGAATACGCTACCCGTTACAAATACAATGGAAATTTTGATTTGGGATATACCCGTTTCAGATACGGCTATCCGGATTCAACTGTTTTCAGTACAACAACGGTCCGCTGGACACACAACCAGGACCCGAAACTAAATCCAAACTGGTCGTTCACTGCAAACGTGAATTACAACTCCAACTCCACCAATAAGCAGACATTAAATCAGCAAAACAATCCGCAGTACTTCAACAATACGCTGAATTCGGATATCCGCCTGGGAAAACGTTTCGGATCCTTGCCAATCTCTGCAGATTTAAAATTGAGCCTGAGGCAAAACTCCACTACCCGGACAATTGATTTAACTTCCCCGATTTTCAACTTCCAGACTACCAACCGGATTTTCCCGTTTAAAAGAGTCAATAAACTTGTCGGGATCAGTTACGCTAATGAAATTCAAAACCGGTCTACCTTCAAGGATACCTATTTGAAAAACGGACGCTTTGATAGTATCGGACAGAATTTCCGGAACGGAATCACTCAAAACTTTAATATTCAGGCTACTTTCAGTATTTTGAAGAACACCGTTCGAATTACACCTTCAGCAACTTACAGACAGGTTTACAATTTCCAGTCGGTAGTAAAAACTGCCGTTGACACCAGCCAAAACATGGATGTTGTTCTGGTCGACACTGTTGGTACCGGCGGATTCAGCCACTCATTCAATTCCAGCGTTTCGTTAACGAGTAATTTTTATTCTTACTACCGCTTTGTAGGAAGACGAAAAACCTTGCTTCGCCACGTAATGACACCCACCGTGTCGTTCAATTATGCTCCTGTCATCCAGCAGGGAATTGAAAGTTATACGGATTCGGTGAACGGAGAACTCCGACAGGTTCGTTACAGTAAATATGAACGAAGCTTGTACGCGGAAAACGTGACACAATCTTCCGGAAGGATTATTTTCGGGCTGAACAATACCTTCGAGCTCAAACAAAAGAGTGCCAAAGACACCGTTACCGGGTTCAAGAAAACGCGATTGATCGACAACTTCTTCCTGAGCACGGATTACGACATCTTCAAAGATTCCATGAATTGGGGCGATTTGAATATGCGCATGGTCATCAATCCGAATGAATTCATCAATTTCACGCTTACAGCCAATCACAGCTGGTATGCATGGGACACGAACGGGATTACCATGAATAAATACGCTTTTAAGAACAAACAAGGAATCGGGCGCATTAAAACGGCCCAGTTTGCAACGACTTTAATCCTAACGACTAAAAAGAGCCGTGAGCGTCTGCAGGCAATCTCCAACCAGATGTCGAACGTTTGGAATCCGCAATACCAGCAATGGATCGTGAATCCGAATCAGATGGTTTATTTCGAGATCCCCTGGAAACTCACCTTCGACCATATTTTCTCTATTAATCTGAATTCAGACACGTCGACTTATCGATCAAAGCGTTATTTGCCCACCAATACCATCACACTCAGCGGAGATGTGAACATCACTCCCAACTGGAAAGTCGGAGCACGTATGATGTATGATATCGAGCAGCGCGTGATCAGTAACTTCAACATTAATTTATATCGAAATATTCACTGTTGGAACGTTGTTTTCAACTGGACGCCCATTGGAACGAACAAAAGTTTCACCATCGGAATTAGAGGTAATGCATCCATTTTGCAAAATGCAAACATCAATATCCGTAAACCACCTATTGTTCTCAACTAATTATTCAAAGTCGGCATTGGTTTGCTTTTTCAACTAAAATTTTGTTTGTATTTTACCTCAAAAACAAAACTACTTTGATTCCTTTACAGATTAACAAACAACCAAACCCCTCAAAAGGTGATTTGCTTCTTTCAGAACCTTTCCTGATGGACAGTGACTTCTCACGTGTAGTGATTCTCCTTTGCGAACATAATGACGAAGGAAGCTTCGGATTAATCTTAAACAATACGCTGGAAATCGAAATCAATTCTGTGATAACTGATTTTCCGGAAGCTAAAATCCCTGTGGGTTTCGGAGGGCCTGTAGAACGCACTCAGCTGTTCTACATACACCAAAACAAAGAAATAAACGGATCTGCACAGATCGGGGAAAACCTGTATTTGGGTGGAGATTACCCGGAGATCAAAAAGCAAATCTCGCGCGATGAAATGACACCTGAAAACCTTCGCTTCTTTATCGGTTACACAGGATGGAGTGCCGGGCAACTTCAAAACGAAATCGACAATCTGAGCTGGGTGGTTATGAAAATGCCGGACGAGCTGAATATTTTCAACTCTTTCAATGATGACCTGTGGCACGATTTACTGGCTGGTTTAGGTGGAAAATACAAACTCATGGCTGAATATCCTGTAAATCCGGCAGACAACTAGCGGGAAAAGTCTTATTTTTGATAGAAAGTTGCCTTCGACTCCGCTCAGTCACCTTTCCGAGACACTAAACGGAAATTAAGTACACTGAACGTAGTCGAAGTGTGAACCTTTGAACTTTAAGAAGAAGATGAGTGCTCCTTTAGCAGAACGTATGCGCCCCAATGATTTGTCCGAATACATCGGGCAACGGCACTTGCTGGAGGAAAACGGAGCTTTGAAAAAGGCTATTCAATCAAATATTCTTCCTTCTATTATTTTCTGGGGACCTCCCGGAGTTGGGAAAACAACTTTGGCAAACTTACTTGCAAAGCAGGCAAATAGACCATTTTATACACTTTCAGCCATTTCTTCGGGTGTGAAAGACGTTCGGGAAATTATTCAAAAGGCAGAAAGCCAGGGGATGTTCCAAACCGGTGGTGCTGTTTTGTTCATAGATGAGATTCACCGCTTTTCCAAATCACAGCAGGATTCCTTACTTGGAGCTGTCGAAAAAGGAACGATTACGCTGATCGGCGCAACTACAGAGAATCCTTCGTTCGAAGTCATTTCCGCATTGCTTTCCCGCTGCCAGGTTTACACCCTGGAAAGCCATACAGTAGAAGATTTGCTCGAACTCATCAATCGGGCAATTAAGGAAGATGTCATTCTTTCCAAACGGAAAATAAAACTCAAAGAATACAAATCCTTAATCGCAGTTGCAGGCGGTGATGCGCGCAAAATGCTGAACCTGCTGGAAATGGTGGTAAATACCTTCTCCCCTTCTGAAACGGCGGTTATTACGGATGAATTGGTCAACCAGCTGGCGCAGCAGCGAGTGCGCTATGACAAAGACGGCGAACAACATTACGATATTATTTCGGCCTTCATCAAATCCATTCGCGGAAGTGATCCGGATGCGGCTGTTTACTGGCTCGCACGTATGATCGAAGGCGGTGAAGATCCAAAATTCATTGCACGAAGATTACTCATTTCAGCGGCAGAAGATGTTGGACTGGCGAATCCTACGGCATTAATCATGGCAAATAATACGTTCCAGGCAATCCAGGTAATCGGCTGGCCGGAAGCACGCATTATTCTTTCGCAATGTGCTATTTATTTAGCTACTTCTCCGAAAGGAAATGCAGCTTACTTAGCTATTGACGAAGCAATTGCAACGGTAAAACAAGATCCGAATGCGCCCGTTCCACTTCACTTGAGAAATGCGCCTACTAAATTGATGAAGGATCTGGGCTACGGAGCAGCTTACCAATATGCACATGATTTTCCGGGGAATTTTGTTTTCCAGCAATACCTGCCGGATTCATTAAAGGACCGTACCTTTTTTCATGCAGGAAGCAGTGCCCGCGAGCAGGAAATCAATAAACAATTGCAAACGCTTTGGCCCAATAAATTCAGGAAATGAGTAAAGTTGCCTACTATTTATTTGTACTTCCTCTTTCCAAACTTCCTCTTTGGATCACTTACCGTTTTTCCGATTTGTTCTTTCTCTTATTGATCACCGTTTTTCCTTATCGAAAAAAGGTTATTGAAGGAAATATCACCCGCTCCTTTCCCGACTTATCGCGGAAAGAGCACCAAAAAATCAAACGCCGGTTTTACCGGTATTTCGCGGATATGCTCTTAGAAGGAGTTAAAAACCTGGGTATTTCGGAAAAAGAGCTCCGCAAACGCTTTGAGATTAAGAACCCGGAGTTGATGGAGCAGCTTTACGAGCAAAATAAGAGCGTTTTATTGGTTTCTGCACATTACATGAACTGGGAATGGATGATTACCGGACAGGACTTGTTCTTTCCACACCAGGCAATCGGAATTGGAATGCCGCTCACAAGCGGTTATTGGGACAAAAAGATCAACACGCTTCGTTCCCGCTTCGGAATGAAAGTAATTCACGCCAAAATCGTCAAAGAAACTTTTAATTCGTACCTTAATGAAGGTATTCCGACGGCAACGCTAATTTTGAGCGATCAAAGTCCGGCAGATTCTACGAAATGCTACTGGATGACTTTTTTACATCAGACAACCGGAATTATTTTCGGAGCCGAGCAATTGGCAAACACGTACGATCAGGCGGTTGTTTTTTACCTGCCAAAAAAGATCAAACGCGGTTAT
>CAMLFH010000020.1 GCA_946479285.1 uncultured Flavobacteriales bacterium
TTCAATAGTTCAATAGTTCAATAGTTCAATAGTTCAATAGTTCAATAGTTCAATATAGATTTCCTTAAACACCTTTGAACCCTTTGAACCCTTTGAACCCTTTGAACCCTTTGAACCCTTTGAACCCTTTGAACATTTTTAACTCATTGAACCCTTGTTTATCCTCCCCAATCGCAATTTGATTCAGGGTCCGCACAATTAAACTGCAGGGCTGGTTCTTCTTTATCTCGCTCAATGGATTGTTTGAGAAGCAGGATTCTATGCGCTTCCGGGTAAGACAAGATCTTTGTTTTTAAAATGCGGTTTATTTCTGCAAGAACAACAGGTTTTGGAGCCATGTAAATGCGGTGTTCCATGTCATTGATAACTTGTTCACGCAGCGTTAGAAGGTCTTTTTTGAATAGATCACTTTTTTTGATTACAGCGAATGAGCCGCTCAGGAATTTATAGTTATTGCTGTCACCCAAAAGTGAACCGCCACCGTAATCCCAGGTACGTTCGAAAAAAGTGAGCCATCCCGGTTCGTGTCTTCCTTCTTCTCCCTCTGCAAGGATTTTTAAAGCCATGAAATCATCATCTGCTTTTCCTTTCGTATAAAGTGCCAGTTTTTGCAGGTCCAGGAAACTGTAGTCCATCACGAATTCGGTGCATTCTGCCATACAGGAAGAACGGTAGGCAAATGATTTATTGATGAAACTAAGAGCTTCCATTCCTGAATATCCATCGGGGTATTTTTTGGACACCGCTTTTTCAATGTCCTCAAAAACTTTCTTTCCGGAATGATAGACACGTGCAAAATCCTGATCTGTTTGAACAAATGCGAGTGAATCCAAATAAGCTCTCATGGATTCTACGGTCTTTTTGGGTAGAACCACATTTAATTTCCTGATCTGGGCCGGTGTAAAGTTATAGACAACCGGATTTCGTTTCGGAACGGTATCTACAACCTGTTTTTCGGTTTTGTCTGCAACAACTGCTTTTTCAGATTCGGTCTTCCCGGAATCTTCTTTAGTTGAATTATTTGAACAAGCAGCAATAAAGCAGATTGAAAAACAGAATACGAGTTGTTTCATAAGATCAAGTTAAAAATATCAATCTAAAATACATTATTTTTAAATTTGAGATCATAAAATGATCCATCATTCGTTAGATAGAGATGAATAAATTGGTAAAGCACTTCAAGTCCTTATTTCTTGCACTTCTGTGTGTGATTTTTGTATTGCCTGCCAATGCTTCCAAAAGTTCGTCCAAAAGTCCGGAATTTTTTATTATCGATTCCTGGTTGAGTGGTTTTTTTGTAGGCCTGGCGAAAACTAAGGAGAAAAGATGGAAAGGTGCCTGGAAAAGAGCCAATGAAACTGCTAAAAATGATTTGCGCATTTGGGGTGGATTATTTGTGTCCGATACGAATTCAAGTTCCGGAAAACGCTTTCTGGAAGTCGGTTCCAGGTTGACTTACCAGGGCCCGCAAACGGGAATTGGGTTTTTTATGGCCCATTACTATAATACAGTGCTTTGCAAAGTGAATAAAGTTCATTACGCCAATGGAAGTACTTTGCTGAATATGAATGTGGGCTGGACAGGAATTTGTTTTGGAAATTATATCCTGGCAAAAAAAAACTGTCTTCCTGATCCGGATAACCGCATTTTTCAGCACGAATACGGGCACTATTTACAAAGTAAGCGAATGGGATTTGCTTATTTGATCCGTGTTGGACTTCCTGCAATTATGAGCAAGGGAAATCACGATGCACATCCGGTGGAAGTGGATTGCAACCGGGAAGGATTTTTATATTTCAACCGCATAAAACCGACTTTTCAGAATGATTCGGCCTATTACGATAAAAAAGGATGGGACTTTTTGTACAATCCCTTTCCGGATACGCTAGGAGTGAGAAAAACCATTGGAAAGAATACCTTTCAATACCTGAACTACCGGGATTCTCTGGATCGTCAGAAAATAGAATCTTTGAAAGTAAGAGCGAAATGGTTTGATTATGCAGGCTGGTTTGCTTTTCCTGCCCCGGCAATTATTGGGATTTGCAACGCTTCTAACTACAATAAGGAGCAGTTAAAGCCGAAAGAAGTTCCATTGAATGCGGTAGATTCTACGCCTACGCCTGCCGGACATTGATTCAGATTTTTCCTGTGATATCATAGGCCAGATAGCCGAACATTTCTTTTAATAAACCGTGCCAGTCATTCATGGTGCTAACATCCGGAACAATGATTTCATCAAAAGCATAGGAACGTTTGGGTCCTGTGTACAAATCTGTAGAATAGGTATCACAATCTACACCTGCTTTTTTGAAACACGCTCTTGCCCGTCGCATGTGTTTCCCGGAAGTAACCAAAAGAACAGCGTTTGAATTCGGGAACAGACGATCCAGGATTTTCTTGGATTCGACGGCATTTTCATAGGTGTTCTTTGACTTTGTTTCGGTAATGATCACATGCTCAGGAATTCCCCAGTGAACGAGGATTTCTTTTAATTGAGATGCTTCATGTAAACCTTTGTCAAGGATATAACCATGATCACCGGTAATTAAAATACGATCAATCTTTCCGGCTTTGTAAAGTGAAATGGTTTGCCAGATTCGGTCAATACCTCTTCTTGGGCTTAATACTTTCAGATCGTTATTGTATTCTGCCATTCCTGTTAGAACAACTGCAACATCATAATGCCCGACGGATGAAGGTGGCGTTCCGAAAACTTCCCACTGCCGGCAAAATTCTTTAAACACAAAGGTATTGCTGAAAAACAAGGCAATAAACACGGCTGCATATTTTGCTCTTTTTGCCCGAACAGCTTTTTTTGAGAAGAAAGCAAAGTACAGGGAGATCAACAGCCAGGTAAAAGGGCTGATTGTAAAGAGTAATATTTTAGAAAGAATGAAAAACATGGATTCCAAAAATAAAAAAATCCCGAAGCAGATCTCGCAATCGCTTCGGGATATTTCAAAAGAATGAGTTGATTATCGGATTAAGTGAACAAAAGTTTGTCCTTCTATCACTTTGTCTCCTTTAACACTGTAGATTTTATAATTCACAAAGTAAACACCATCAGCAGAAAGAGTTCCGTCTACTTTTCCATCCCACTTAGGATTCATTCCTGAGCCCTGGAAAATTGGATTTCCCCAACGGTTTACCACCTCGAACTCAACATTTGAATAGTTTGTAATTACAAACTCAAAGAAGTCGTTATCTCCGTCACCATTCGGTGTGAAAATGTTTGGAATGTTGAAGATCGGTTCAGGGTAACTACAAGATCCGTCGTTTGCTACTGCAGTTGGGTCGTAGTTAATAGCCAGTGGATCCGTACATCCGCAAGTTTGAACAGAAACAGTTACATAAGCTGTATCCGAACAGTTACTTGCATCATATGCAACCAACATGATAACAGCATCACCGGTGTAAGTATGTTGGTGAGAGTTCATGTCATTTTCGTTGATAATTGTACCGTCACCAAAATCCCAGGTGTAATGCGTAGAGTTCTGACTATTGTTTTGGAATGAGACATCAAAAGGCACACATCCTGATAATGGATTAGCATTGATCATTGCTATCGGAGGATTTTTGATATCTACAAAGACACTGTCAAAATCCGAACAAACATCATCAGTTACCAGGAAGTAGTACCATCCCGGAGAACGATTTGTCCAAACTGTAGAATTAATGAAGCTAGGATTTGTTGCTCCCGGACCATTCCATTTGTACATCGGTTGGTTCATCACAGCTGTAAGTCCTGAAACGTATGCAACAACCGCTCCGTCATTGATACAGGCACTTACATCGTATGGAACGAGCGAGTCGATATTCAGTTTTTTATTGACGACGAGTATGACACTGTCGTTCCTAAAGAATCCACAGCCGTCGGTTATCGTGACATTATAAGTTATCGAATCATGTTCTGCACCACCGGTAGATAAGATCTGCGGGTTATTCGTACTTGGAATCGTTGTCCAGTTTACAGAATATGGAGGAATTGCTCCTGCGATATTGGTAACCTGAACGGAAGGGTTTGTTGTAGGACAGTAAGAATACGCGAAATCCTGTAAGTTGTAAGTCAGGATATCATCAAACAAGTGGATCGTTACAGGAAGAGAAGTACACTGGTAGTTCCCTGCTGTATCGTAAACATCACAAGTAAATGTTGTATCACCGTAAGGTACAACCCAATAGTTTGTAGTATCACCCATTCCGTTGCTCCAGTCTAAGACTGCAGTTGCACCACACGGAGCTCCTGTTGCATTGATAAAGATGTTATCCAATCCCCAGTTATCACAACAAGTACCCGAAGAGTTTGGCTGGTTCCAGCGAAAACGTGTATTTGCTGTTTGCGCTCCTGCCGGAATATTTACGTTAAAAGTACTCCAGGTTGTAAATGGAGTAGCTCCAAAAGCAACACTTGTTGAACTTGTTGAAATAGTTGTCATAATCGTTCCATCAGGAACATAGTAAAAAATAGTATTCCAGGTTACTCCGCCGTCATTACTGTATTCCAAAGCAACACCTTCGTCCATTTCATCCGGCCCCTCACATGGAACAGGCCCGCCTTGTACGGCATAAACCATGTCAAATGTGATGAAACCTCCACAGCTGATATCGAAATCTGATGTAGTAATATTTGGTACACCAACAGCTGTTGATGCCCAGTAATATGCTGTTCCCGTAGGATTTGGACCACAAGGAGCACTAAATGTTGTAGCTCCTGCAGCAGTCCATCCTGGAGGAAGTGCTGCACCGTTAAAGTTAAACGACTGATTCGCGTTGATTAAGTTTGCAACTGCAACTACATGAACTGAATCTCCCGGACAGATTGTTGTGTCTGATGGGGTGATTGTAATCGAACATGTATTTGGCTGAGCATAAGCACTAAAAGATCCGATTAATGCTACGAAAAGAGTAATTATTAAATGCTTCATCTCTTAAAAATTTACAATTAGGTTTTCGATAGCTACTGCAACCGGTTTCCACGATAATTTGTTATTCGGATTGAACAACAATACGGAAGTAGGGCAGTTTCCTGAATCGTATTTTCCTTCAACCGTTTGGTTGGCAGGAACCTCAACTAATTTTCTTCCTTCCTGGCTGTTTCCGCAGTTGACACATCCTTCATTGTAATGAGCCGCTAAATTGTAAAGCAATTTTACAGGCTTGTTATTGGTGTTTTCTAATTTTACCAATAGAAATGTAAACGGTTGTTTACCTTCAATAACAGTTGCCTTTTCTTCTTTCAGGTAAAACTTCACTCCCTTCACTTCTTTGTAAAAAGTCCATTCCGGAGTTATCGCATCTACAGGCAGTCTTTCCTGGGAAATCGCAGTGTTCATGCAGAACATGATCCCAACAAAAAACAATGTCAGTTTCACTGCAACATTTATTTTTCTCATATCACAAATTTTGTTTCTTGAATTCTAAACGAATTTATTAATTCATAAGTTGCGTGAAGGTAGGCATTATTTGAAAAATTGGTTGTTTTAACAAGTGTATTCTGTTAAAATATCATGAATTTGGATGGTATTGTTAGAACTCTAAAGAATAACTGGAAAATAACACACTCTAAGGATCAGTTATTTATGTCCTTCAAACAGGATTGAATGGTTGGGAATTCAAATTCGAATTGCTCCTGCAATAAATTTTCAGGAAGCACATACCGACTTTTTAAAATCAATTCTGTTTCAGTTCCTATGAGAACAGCTCCTAATTTTAACATCCATTTGGGTTGATTGATGTAATAACGAATGTTCAAACTGTTTCTCAGTTCCTTTTGGAAAACCTGATTTCGAACCGGATTCGGAGCCCCAAGGTTATAAATACTGAACGTATGCTCCTTTTCAAACAGGAAGAAAAGCGCTCTGCAGAAATCCTGAATGTGGATCCAGCTTACAAATTGATTGCCGGGTCCCATTTTTCCACCAAGCCCGAAATAAGCAAGTTTTTTCAAGACCGGGTAAACTCCGCCGTTTTTGCCCAGAACGATCGTTGAACGCAATAGAATCTGCCGGGTTGGGAGATCACTGAATGCAAAGAATGCTTTTTCCCAGGCCCTGCAGACATTGACAGAAAATCCCTGCCCAATGATCCCGTTTTCCTCTGTATTCGCTTTTTCCAGCGAATGTTCATAAATTGTTGCACTGGCGCAATTTATCCAGCAGGCGGGCTTTTGCTTGCAATCCTCAATTGCTTCACCGATAATGCGCGTACTGTCCAAACGTGAAGCAAAAATGGCCGCTTTGTTTTCTTCTGTGTACCTGCAGTTGACAGATTTTCCTGCAAGATTAATAACCAAATCTGCTCCTTCCAGGTGAAGTGCCCAGTCTCCCAGTGTTTTACCATCCCAGAGAACCTGCTGCGTTTGAGGAGGTAAATGGGGAATGGGTTTGCGGGAAATTGCAACGAGTTCATAGTCTTTTTGATATGCGGCGACATAATCAATAATGGATCTGCCGATAAATCCGTTTGCTGCAAAGAGGACAATTTTTTTCATGAGGGGAAGTTTAAAGTTGGAAAACAAATGGGTAGATCAATACTCTGAAAAGAATCCAGCTGATAGTCAGTTTCCAGGTCCAGTCTTTCAGGTTGATCCTTCTTTTGTGCTCATAGAACATGAATGCAAGTGTTGCACCGAAAGCGATAATTGCCAAAAAACCGGTTTCTATTCCTGCGAAACTGACTAATTGAAGAACCAGGCCGAAAAATAAAAGGATCAAAGAACCTAAAAATGAAGTGAAAGCAAGATGGCCTAAGTAATCATAACTGTTCTCTTGTCGGAATAATCGAAATGCGATCCACTGAAAGAACAATTGTGCTCCAAGCAGAATGCCATCATTTGCAGGATTATTAACCAGGTATTCAGAGAGAAAGTGATGAAAGAACCAATTCACATTCAGATAAGTAAGAAAACTGATCAGAGCAATAAAGATAATACGCCAGGGAACAGATTTTACCGGTTCGCAATTACATGCAAGGTCCCTTTTTGGGGCAGGAGCAACAATACGTCTGTTATAACTGATGAATAGATAAAGGATTTTCAGCAGCCAGTTGATCGGCTTGAAGTTTCCGAGAACAGCTATGATTTTAAACCGGTTTCCGAGAATGGCTACCAATCCGTCGATTCCATAAAGGACCTGCTTTGTTTGATGATTTACGCAGGCAATTTTTGTTTGGGCGATCTTTGTATCCACTTCATTGGGATGCAGAACAACATAGTGATTGTAAGAAATCCGGCCGGTTGTGGGAAGAAGGCCATACTTGACGAATAAACGGGTGTACCAGCGGCACAGCGGACAATCTTCGTCGTAGAGCAGTGAAATATTTTCCATGATATTTTTATTTATTATTAATTCAAAACTTTCAATATATTTTGAAAATAAAAATCAAAAAAAAGGAAAAACCTTTTTACTTGAATAAATTCAAAATTTTCCCGAAGAAAACATGCTCATCAGCTTTCATTAATGTGCTCGACAGCGAATCCAAACGGCTTACCAAACGTTCTATGTTTTCAATGGTAGCAACGAAGGAAATGGATTCGTAAGATTGTTCCACTTTTTTGAGTTCAGCCAAATGCTGCTGCAAAGGTTCCAGCTCTCTTCGTTTGCGCTCTTTTACAATCCGTTTTGCCACTTCCCACATATCTTTTTCTGCGCGGAAATATTCCTTCCGATCTCCGGCAATGCTTTCTTTATAAATCAGGTTCCAATTCGCCAGTTCCCGGATATTCATATTGGCATTTCCCCTGGAAATAGAAAGACGGTCCATAATTTCTTCCGTGCAAAGCGGACTGTCGCTTACAATCAATAAGGCGTGAACCTGTGCCATCGAACGATTAATTCCCCATTGAGTTCCGAAGTTTCCCCATGTTTGAATGAATTGCTGTTTGGCTTGTTCTAATTCCATGAATCAAATATAACCAATATTTTCAATAATAATTGAAAACTGAGAATTAATTCTTCAAAATCCTCAAAGTCTGTTGCTTGCCGTTTTGTGTGACTAGTAAATGATACATTCCCAGAGCATATTCAGCCAGAGAAATGAATGTGGAATTCGTGTGACCTTTTGTAAAAAGTAAGCGCCCGTCCGAAGAATAAAGATTTAAAATCGCTTCGCCAGGAAGTGTAATTTGGACTTCATCTGTTGCTGGATTTGGAAAAGCACCGATGGTTAATAATTCCAAATCATTTAATCCGAGAGTTGCGTTAATAATTCCAATGGCTTCCAGGTCAAATCCTCCGGATTCAAACGGAGTAGGATAGGGATCATTGATCACCGTTCCGAATTGATCTGTTGTAGTATGATCTGAAATTGCTCCGATTACATCAATGATTCTGACAAATTGCACGGCTGATTTATTCAAATCCGGATCATTTGGAAGATCACTCAAATCAAAAGGAGTTCCGTACCCAATGCGGTATTTTCCAGCCAGGTTATCGATCATTCTGCAATCGGTGTAGGTAGAATTTGAAGCTTGTGCAGCGGTCGGAACTTCAGTGGTAGATGGAAAGCGGAAAAAATGAATCCCGTCAGAACTCACTTCCACATGTGCCATTTCAATGTAATTATCGGCAAATCCATTTTCAAAAATCGCAAAATCAACTCCCGGACCATCCGTAATAAATTGATTGAAACTCAAAGTTGCTACACCACTGTCTCCCAAAGAAAGTACATCTGTAAGGGAGCCGGTTGCCGGACCCAATGCATTAGTAAGATTTCCAAAGCTTGCTCTATTGGATCCGCCGAAAGTTGCAGTTGTGTCTGCAATATCGATGAACCCCCGAGTAACCGTTCCGCCGGTTGCCCAGCCAACAAAACACGAACTGTCTTTTTTGATAGCATTGGTACCAGCATTCCCCGGAGCCGGGTGGAAGCTTTGGGCATGTGAAATTGCCGGAAATAATACCAGGAAGAAAAGGAACTTATTCATAAATTAAAATGCTTGTTGGGTTTAGTCCCACGTTATAACTTGTTTCAAAAATGCCGTTCGCAGAAAATACGTGAACCTGTCCGGTTACTGTATAGTTCTTGGCGTCGAGGCAGTAAATTTTATTAGTGATATTAGAATACTGAACACCGTATAAAGTTTGGATTCCTGAAGTTGAAATGTATTCCGGATTAGTGATTGTTTCTGTAATCGGATTAAAGAGTGCTATTTTATTGTCTCCCGAACCGAAATCATGGTACGAAATCAGGAGGTTTGCATTGAAACTTGAAATACCGCTTGCATCAAATGAAAAAGATTGCTCCAAGGTATTTGTTGCGGCATTGATTCGGTGCATGCGTGAAGGAATGGAAGCATAATCACCGCGTGTGATCACGTAAACGTCTCCGTTCGAATCTGCCTGAATAGATCCCGGATTTTTACCAACAGTAATACGTGTAATTTCCTGCATGCTTCCCAAATCGATCACAGAAACCGTACTGTCTACATTCGGGAAATTCAATCCGCCGGAATTAGCTACAAATAATTTTCCGTTGCTGATTGTGAGTCCTTCCGGATTTGCACCTACAGGAATTCGGTTGGTAATTGTCAGTGATGCGGTATCCAATACATCTACAAAACCGTCGTAACAGGTAATGTAGGCTTTTGACCCGTTGAAAGTAATGTAGCGCGGCTGCTTGGGAGTTCCGTTGGCAATCATGGAGATCTGACTGATGCTGTTACCATTGGAAGCATTCAATATTTCGACCGTACTGGAAACATTGACAATGATGTAGATCTTTCCGCCGTATTTTTTCATGTCATTTCCGGTGTCTCCCAATGAACGATTTGTTTTTTGCTCAAAGAAATTACCCGTATAGGAATTGTCTGAATAATTGAACCAGCCGAGTGAAGCGTTATTCTGTTGAAAAAGCCCTTCATTTAGAACCAGCATTCCGTGTTGAAGCGTTTCGGGAGCTTCCGGTTCGGGAGCTTTCTTCTTTTTGCAGGAAAATGCAAGAAGTGCAAGGAATAGTATCGGAAGAATTTTATAGCGCATATTGAAGTCTGATATTAAAATGAGTTCCGGGCATTACAAAGTAATTGATGTAAGCGTATTGTTTGTTAGCAATATTATTAACGGTCAAACGAAGTGTTAGTTCGCTGTTCTTTATTTTTTGCGTGTAAGCTGCTCCTGCATCGAATAACCAATAGCCTTCAAGCAGGTTGGAAGGAATGTTCTGGTTCAGGGCATAGCGCTCTCCCAAATAAGAGGTCAAAACGAAGAAACTCAGTTTCTTCCACGAATAATCCAGTTCCAAACTTCCGGAATGTAAAGGAGAGTAACTTAAAACGTGACGATAAGTAGGACCGGCCGGGTCGCTCAAATCCTGTGTGTATTGAAAAGTATAATTAATGCGGGCTCCCAGCGTATGGTTTTGAATTTTCTTTTGAATGAATTCGGTAAACTCAACTCCCATTGCGTCTGATATTCCAATATTCTGAATGCTCCAGATGAACAGGTTTTTGGTCGGAATAGCCAAAATCTTATCGTAAACATAAGAATAGAAGGGCTGAATCATTGTTTGAGAAATTCCTTTTTTGAATGGAAGTGTTAAATCGTACCGAAGTGAAGCAATGTGGGCTTTTTCAGTTCTGAGTTTTGTGTTCCCGATTTGCTGATAGTACAATTCGTTGAAAGAAGGTTGTCTGCATGTGTAACGGTAAACGAGGCCGATCTTGTTTTTGCTTCCCAGGTCGAAACTCCAGGAAACAGCAGGTAATAAATTCCATTGGCTTTGAACGAGGGTATCCCGTTTTTCAAAAATGCCCTGCGCGCCAACCTGCATTAAAATTTTCCCGATTGCTTTCCATTCGATTCCCAGGATGCTTTCCGAGCTAGTTCTATATGGACTAACAGCCAGCGATTTCCCCTGTAATTGTTCGGAAATTAAAGAACTTCCTACCAAAATTTCAAGTTTTTCGGTAATGGAATAGGCTGCCTGCGATTGAATGTCGAATTGATTGGAGTAATACCGTGAATCCAAATAACCTTGTAAATTGAGATAGGTTGAATCCAGGTACTGAAGATTGTTTTTTTGATAATTCACCGAAGAAAAAACCTCCCAGCGATTCTTTTTGAATTGATGGTTCAATGATCCGCTCAGACCATAGCCATTTAAATATTGTGCGGCATTGCTGTTGTAAAAAATAACGGCACCTGCCAGGTCTTTTTGGTAATCGTTACCGGAAATCCGTAATTGGAACCGGTTGTATTGATTGGGTGAAAATTGGGTCGAAAGTGTTCCGAAGTATTCCAGCAGGCTGTTGTTTACTCTTCGGTCTTTAATGGTTGTGTTGCCGTTCAGGTAGGAAAATGGATAAGAACCGCCGTAAGAACGGATTTTCCCGGTTAAAGTTCCTGCCCATTTTTTGGATCTTTTCTGGAGCATCAAATAGCCTTCGTATTGATCGAAAGAACCTGCTTGAGCACCAAGAATAAGATTCCGCGTGTTTGTCCCAACATACGAATGAACTGATTCTACATTGACAACTACTCCGGCCAGTTTTGCATGAATTGGAATTTGAGTGCGGGTAGGAGAAAGGGTGATTAATTCCAGTTTTTCGATAAAATCTACCGGAAAAGAACTTAAGTCGGCCTGGCCGCTTTGTGTGGTTGAAACAGAAGAATGATCCTGGACCAATGCGGTATGTCCGGCGCCCAAACTTCTGAAACTAACCGTTTTCAAACCGCCAACATCACCGTAATTCTTGATTTGAAGCCCCGGAAGCAAACTCAGGATTTGTCCCAGGTCATTTGCTAGTTTGTTTTGAATTTTATCGGTAGACAATTCAACCTGGATACTATTCTCCTTGTCATTGCCCGGTGAAATAACAACTTCTTCAATCGGTTTAACCTCCTGCCCGAAAACCGGACAAGAGGTTAGAATCAACAGGGTTGGTATGGAAAATTTTAAAATCAATTAGATTTTGCTGATGCGTGTTCTTGCAATTCCTTCCGAAGTAAGTGTCTCAACAATATAGGTTCCGGATTGAAGATCACTTAAATCAATCTCCTGGTTTCCGTTGGTTGTTTGCGATCTTACCAATTCACCTGCCAAAGAGTAAACGGAAATCTCTCCGCTTCCTGACTTCACAGTCATTTTACCAGTGGTGGGATTTGGATAAACGTCTTGTTTCGCAAGGCTCAATTTGTTCACAGAAGCAGTTCCGTAAGTGATGTTATCCAATGCAAAGTATGCCGGAGTATTGATTCCCCAGTTACCAATATCAGAAGATTCCAATTCAAACTCCAGGAATTGAACTTCTCCTAAAGAAGTCAGGTCAACAGTTTGCCATGTATTTAGGATATAATCCTCCATGTTATTTGCAAAACGAAAATCAGCCAAATAGAAAACAACCGTATCGGTAACCGCACTTTGAGCATCTCTACCAACGATCAATAAACGGAAAAAGTCTTCACCGTTCGTTCCATCCGGATTTCCGTCAGCACCGTTAACAGAACCAAATACTTTACCGAAAGCATCTCCGTCACGCATGGAAAGAGCTGCATAAGTTGAGTTTGTCAATTGAATACTGCCGATTACTTTCTCAGTTCCGAAATCAATGGATGAACTACCGTAATTAACAGAATAGTTTGCACTTCCGTTTCCACCGTTTCCGGTAAAAGCAGAAAAGTCGTTGGTGTAACCTGCTGTAGTAACATCGTTCGTGTTGGAATAAATGAATCCGCCGGACCAGTAACCGGTGTAGCTGTTTTCAAAATAAACACCTCCCGAAGTAAATCCGCCGCTGGAATCAGAACCGCTCCAATAGGAGTTTGGAGTTAGTGTCAGGTCGTCAAAAGTAACAACCGTTTGTGCTTGTGTGAATTGGATGCAGAACACACTAACTGCGAGTAACATTTTTTTCATTGCTTAAAGCATTTAATAAATTAATAAAAGCAAATGAAAAAATCAGAGGAATAAGAACAAACTGAAGGAAGCGATTCCCTCATTTCGAACTCGACTTTAATCTGAAGTCTTCATTCAATATTTGTTCAAGGCAGGTATTCTGACTTCTCTCCGGTTACTTCTCCTTCCCATTCCGCCGTGGCGGATCAGTGGACTTATTGAAGACCGTTTAATAAGAGTTACAGCTGCAGATACAGTCTCGGATTCACACCGAATTCCCTATTATCTCTTGTAAACTATTACAATCGAACCTAAAACTGGCGCAAAGGTAACCATTTATTTTAAATAGAAAATTGCAGATTTAGGGGCGTAGATTTTATACTCCTACATCTAAAAAAACCTTCTTCACATTCACCTTTTAATAAGTTTCAATTCCTAATTCGAAAAAAAGATTATTTTTGCAACGCTTAAATAAATTTTCAAATGGCAGGAACTACCAGTTTTAATGATATTAAACGTCAATTCAAAGAGAATAAAAAACTTCGTTTGATCACTTTTGCAGTGATTGGATTAATTGTTGGAATTCTTGGATACATTCTTTACAAGCAATTCGTTTACGCTCCGGCTAACCAAAAAGCGAATGAAGGTTATTACCGCGGCTTGAATTTAGCAGCGAAAGATTCAGTAGATGCTGCAATCACCGAGTTGGAACCGTTCGTTAAAAAGAATGACGGATATCAGGGAGGAGAAATTGCTGAATTTACGTTAGCTCGTCAGTACATGTCCAAAGGTGATTTCAAGAAAGCTTTGAAATTATTGGAAGGTGTGAAATTGAAAGATACTTACGGACCTGCAATGGCGCTTGGCTTACAAGGAGATTGTAACAGTGAATTAGGTAAGTACAAAGATGCGATGGAACTTTATGTGGATGCAGCTGATGCAGATGAGAACGAGTGGACAACTCCAACTTATTTGTTCAAAGCAGCTCAGGTAGCAGAAGAAATCAAAGATTTTGCAAAAGCGAAAGAACTTTACGAAAGAATTAATCAGGATTACTACATGTTCGGTCAACAAAAATCGATTGACAAATACATTGCCAGAGTATCCAATAAATAATCAGAAACGTGGCTACAAGTTTAAAAAACTTATCAGCGTTCGATCAAGATACAATTCCAAACGGTGCCGATTTTTCAATCGGCATTGTTGTTTCTGAATGGAACGGTCATATTACTTCCAAATTGTTGGAAGGAGCTATGGAAACACTTCTGAATGCAGGAGTGAAGGAATCAAATATTCATGTGAAACAAGTTCCCGGAGCATTTGAATTGCCTTTGGGAGCGCAGTGGCTGGCTCAAAACGACCAGATCGACGGAGTAATTGCTATTGGCGTGGTAATCCAGGGAGAAACCAGGCATTTTGATTTTGTTTGTTCCGGAACTACACAGGGAATTGTGGATGTAACACTGAAATACAACAAGCCGGTTGGCTTTTGTTTGTTGACAGACAATACCGAACAGCAATCCATTGATCGTGCAGGCGGAAAACACGGGAACAAAGGTGTGGAAGCAGCCGTAACTGTTTTGCGAATGATCGAATTAAAGAAAGAATTATGAATTAAAAAGGGGTTTCGACTCCGCTCAACCACCTTTTGTAAATTGGAAGGACACTGAGCGTAGTCGAAGTGCCATTTTGCATTTTGAATTTGAAATGACATTAATCAAATCTATTTCAGGAATCAGGGGAACGATCGGAGGTGCTCCGGGAGATAACTTAACACCCATTGACGCAGTTCAGTTTGCTGCTGCTTACGGAACCTGGTTGAAATCAGTTTCCGATACAGGTAAATTGAAAGTAGTAGTGGGAAGAGATGCCCGTCTTTCCGGTGAAATGATCTCCACACTGGTTATTCAAACCCTGGTTGGATTAGGAATTGAAGTGATTGACTTGGGATTGTCTACAACCCCAACGGTTGAAATGGCTGTTCCTTACCACCAGGCAAACGGAGGTATTATTTTGACAGCTTCTCACAATCCGAAACAATGGAATGCTTTGAAATTGTTGAACAGCAAAGGAGAATTTATTTCCGGTGCTGAAGGAGAGTTGTTGTTGAAAATTGCTGTTGACGGAAGTTTTACTTTTGCTGAAGTGGATGATTTGGGGAAAGTTATCAGCGATACAGAAGCAATTGAAAGACATATTGAAGAAATCTGCAAATTGTCTGATGTAGATATTCCGGCAATCAAAAACGCGAATTTCAAGGTCGTTGTTGACGCTGTGAATTCTACAGGAGGAATTTCGGTTCCGCAATTGCTTCGCAAGATCGGGGTAACAGATATCGTTGAAATGTATTGCGACCCAACCGGTCATTTTCCACACAATCCGGAGCCTTTGAAAGAACATTTGGTAGAGTTATCTGCTCGTGTGGTTTCGGAAGGGGCGCATGTGGGAATTACGGTAGATCCGGATGTGGATCGTTTGGCTTTGGTAAACGAAGACGGATCGATGTTTGGTGAAGAATACACGCTGGTAGCCGTTTCCGAATACATCCTTTCGAAGAGAAAAGGAGCTACGGTTTCCAATTTAAGTTCCACCAGAGCTTTGAGAGACATTACCGAAGAAGTTGGTTGTGACTATCACGCTTCGGCAGTTGGCGAAGTGAATGTAGTGGTGAAAATGAAAGAAACCAACGCAGTGATCGGCGGCGAAGGAAACGGTGGGATTATTTACCCGGATTTACATTACGGACGCGACTCATTAGTTGGAATTGCCCTGTTCTTATCGCATTTGGCCCAGAAGAAAATGAGTATGACAGCACTTCGGGCTTCTTACCCGAACTACGAAATGGCTAAAAAGAAAATTGACCTGACTCCGGGAATTGACGTAGATTCAATTTTGGTGAAAATGGCCGATAAATACAAAAACGAAGAAGTGGATACAGTTGACGGTGTAAAGATTTACATCGGGAAAGAATGGGTTCATCTGCGTAAAAGTAATACGGAGCCAATCATTCGCGTTTATACGGAAAGTAAGGATGCACAGGCAGCTTCTGATTTGGCAGACCGAATAATTGGTGAAATCAAAGGATTGATCTAGGATTATGAAATAACTGCTGTTCCTGATTTTATTACTTGCGAATTCGTTTTCTTTCTATGCTCAGGAGGAAACGGAAACTATTGCTGTGGATTCGTATAACTTTGGTCCCTTTCTGTCCGGAGTGAGTAGAGCTATATACAACAGTTCAATCGCTCAATGATACCTTTTAAACAATTCTAACCCACCTTTTGAACCAATTTTAATTCCGGCAGTACTTGAGGAAAATTGATTCCTATGAAAAGAGTACTTATTGTCCTATTGGCGATTCTCCCAAGTTTCCAATCACTTGCAGCCAACGACAAAGAGATTATTAAATCTTCCGTTAGTGAAGTAACCGTCTACACCAGCGGCGCGCAAATTTATCGAAAAGCAAACTTCAATGTAAAACCCGGAATTACCGAACTGATCGTTGAAGGAGTAAGTCCGAATATCGATCCGAAAAGTTTACAGGTAAAAGCCTTTGGGAACGTGGTCCTGATCGATTCCAAGTACCAGATTTATTATCCGGAACCTGAAAAAGTAAAATTGGAAGGGCTTCCTTTGAAAATCCGCAAGGATATCAACCTGCTGCAGGATTCGATCAATAATATCCAATTTGATATCAAAGAAATCCAGGATGAAATCGATGTACTGAACACTTCTAAAACCATTCTTTCCAACAACGGAGCCATTCGCGGGCAGGGGAAAGTAAATGATTCTATTCAACTGTTGAAACAGGCAATAGACTATTACCAGTTGAAAATGAATGAGATCAACAAAAAATTGCAGGTTCTGAACAGAAGAATGAAATCGAAAAACTCGACCATGCAGGATATGAATAATCGATTGACAGATCTTCAGAATTACCAGTCTTCAAATACACCAAAGGTTCCCGAAGGTCCAATTCATAGAATTATTGTTACGCTGCAGTCTAAAGAAGTGGTTGCAGGAAGATTAGCTATTTCTTATTTGGCTTCAGGAGCTTCCTGGATTCCAACTTACGATATTCGCAGCGAAATCTCTTCCGGTAAAGTAAATCTGACCTATAAAGCAAATATCCAGCAAAATACAGGTGAAAACTGGAATGACGTGCAATTGACTTTGTCAACGAATGATCCTTACCAAAACAAGATCAAACCGGATTTACATCCCTGGTACGTGGATTATTACAATTTGGGAGCTGTAAACGGAAGGTATAATAGTTACGGCCTTAGCGCAGTTCCTTCCGTTCAGGCCGAAAAAAAGGCAACTGCTGATTCTGAAATATACCTGGAAGAAAGCGAAACAGCAGCTAATTTCACAACGGTTATCAACCGTGTTTTGTCTGCGGAATATAAAATTGATCTGCCATATACGATTGAAAGCAGTGATGAAAGTCATTTGGTTTTGGTTAGAAACGTGGATTTGACGGCAAACTACCGGTATTATACCGTTCCTAAAATTGATCCGGGAGTTTTCCTTGTAGCTGAAGTATTGAAACTGGAAGATCTGCAATTGGTTCCTGCCAGTGCAAATATTTTCTTCGACGGAACATATATCGGTGAAACTTACATTGATCCGACGACCATGAACGATACTTTGAAACTGAGTCTAGGAAAAGATCCGAACATTATTGCGAAACGAATTATCCTGAAAAAAGATTTCAAGGAAAAAGTAATCGGGAACGACATTGAACGCACGTATTCCTATGAGATTTCACTTAAAAACCTGAAAGCAAATACAGTTGAAGTGGTTATTGAGGATCAAATTCCTGTAACCACTAACGGACAAATCGTTATAGAAGCGATCAACACGGGTAAAGCAAATTATGATAAAACGACAGGAAAACTAACGTGGATACTGGATTTAAAGACCAAAGCCACGGATAAAATGACCTACTCGTTTAAGATCAAATATCCGAAAGATCAAAATGTCATCCTTCAATAATTGTTTTGTAGTTTGAAACAAGTCCCTCAGTTTGCCGGCTGGGGGATTTTTTGTTTCAAATGTTCAAATGTTCAAATTGAACTGTTCAACTTTTTGAACTCATCTATCGCTTCCGGATCATAAGAGAAGAATAAATTCGCCCATATTATCTTTGAAAGCGCATAAAGATAAGGGCTCAGGAAAAGAGAAAGTCCGGAGATGACCGCTATTTGAACAAAGACATTCGAATTCGGGAAAAACAAATGGATACTGATCCAACAAGCTACAAAAAGCCCAACTCCCAAACCGTAGGAAATATACATTGCTCCATAGTAAAAGCCAACTTCTTTTTCGTATTTCAATCCGCAGCTAGGGCAGTATTTATAAGTCTGGCCAATATTTTTCATGGAATATGGGTGGGAAAGATAGAAATCTCCCTCCTGGCATCTGGGGCACTTCATTTTGAAAACACTGTAAACTCTGGATCCTTTTCCCGCTAACACTTTGATGCAAATTTGAAACTCCTGCAAAGGTAGAAACACCAATCCGAAGAAAAGGTGATGGGGATCAGTTTTTAATTATTTTTCTGAAAAATCATTTTTTTTTGAAACCTTTTGATGCATCTCCCGTTAAGGGATAATAACGGATCAATTATTAACATCTACAGGTTAAGGGGAAGAGGCTAAGTGCAGTTGCATTTGGCCTTTTTCTTTTCAAAATATTTTTAGGCCGGAGTGATTTTAAATCTAATTTTGGTTGTTAAAAAAACGGACTATTCCATAAGAATCAGTACATTGGGAGAGCTAAAACAAAAAAATGAAAAAAACGCTCCTCTTTTGTTCCGTTTTGTTCGGATCATTTATTTCCCACGCTCAAAATTTCCAGCTAAACTCCGAAGATTCAAAAGCTATCAAACTCACTCAGCAGTTTGAAGCAAAAGACTTTGAATTCAAAGAAATTAATGGACAAACAATGATTGATTTCTCCAGGTCATTCAAAGTTTTGTCCCAGGAAAAAGGAGCTCCGGCCCTTCCTTTATTTCACACAACTATTCAGCTTCCTGCAACAGGAGATCCTGAAGTTGAAGTGACCTACGACGCCGTTACGGTTTTTGACAATGTATTGGTTGCGCCTTCAAAAGGTGTGATCAAAAGAAATGTAGAACCTGGTTCGATAGCTTACTCTTTTGGAACTGCTTATTCGACCAATGAATTTTATCCGGCTTCTTCAGTGAACCTGAAAACTCCGTTTATCTGGAGAGCAATGCGCGGTGTGGTTGTGGAAGTTTCTCCATACCAATACAATCCGGTTACCAAAAAATTGGTTGTTTATACCGGGATTCACATCAAAGTGAAAACCAATACACAGCTTGCAGGTGAAAATGAACTGAATGGTCAAACTGATCCGATCATGCAGTCTGCACAGCAAAAATTCGTTTTAAACCCGAAATCGGAAAAATATTCCCCGATGGAAGAGAACGGAAGCATGTTGGTTATCGCGGATCCTGCTCTAATGGACGAAATTACGCCACTGGTAAATTGGAAAAATCAAAAAGGAATTCGTTCCGTATTGGTCTCAACAGCAGTTGCAGGAACTACCGACACAGATATTCGCGCATACATTCAAAACTATTACACCTCCCATCCCGAATTGACTTATCTTTTATTGATCGGGGATCATGATGAGATTCCGGCCCACACTTATGGGATGTCTGGCGGTGAAAACTTGTTTTCAGACTCTTATTACGGACAATTAACAGGAAGTGATTATTACCCGGAAATTTTTGTAGGTCGTTTTTCAGGAACTGCAGCGAATATTACAACAATGGTTGACCGAACACTGGAGTACGAGAAAAATCCGATGACAGGCGACTGGATGGAGAGAGCAATTGGCCTGGGATCCAACGAAGGTGACGGAATTGGTAACGACGGTGAACCCGATTGGCAGCATTTGAGAAATATCCGTACCGTTTTGATGAATTACGGTTATACTTCAGTTTCGGAGTTTTACGATGGTTCACATGGCGGAGAGGATGCAGGCGGAAGTCCGAATTCCGGGACCATTTTGCCGGTAGTTAACAGTGGAATTGGTTTGTTTAACTACACCGGACATGGTGATGTGAACCTTTGCGTTACCGGGAATTTCCAAAGCACACATGTCAACCAGGCAACGAATAACGGAAAATATCCTTTTGTCATTTCAGTAGCTTGCAACAACGGAACATTTACTTCCGGAACATGTATTTCCGAAACCTGGACACGTGCAACCAAAAACGGATCACCTTCCGGAGCAATCGGAGCAGCAGGCTCTTCAATTTTAATGGCTTGGGCAGAACCAATGCAGACACAAGATGAAATGGCGGCGATTATTGGCGAAACTTATCCGAATAATCACAAAACCACATTGGGGGGATTGTTCTATAATTCTCAAATGTCGATGCTGGAAGAGTATCCTTCAGGCAGCGGAGTTGAAGTCATGCAGACCTGGATTTTGTTCGGGGATCCTTCCGCTCAGTTCAGAAACAAGCAAACATTACCGCTTACGGTAACACATCCCGATAATGTTCCGCTGAATGTATCCAATATTATAACAAACTGTTCCGTAGACGGAGCCTTGGTGGCGATTTCTCAGAATAACATATTATTAGGTACTGCTATAGCTTCCGGCGGACATGCTGAAATTAGCATTCCTGCTTTAACTACAAATGATTATCTGATTGTGACCGCAACGAAACAAAATCATGCAACTTATCAGAATACGATTCAGGTTGCAAACGGTCCGCTTGGATTAACTGATTTGGAGTTGGAATTTACTGTTTATCCAAATCCTGCAAATGATGCATTGAACCTGGTAGTTTCAAATGGAACGGCAGAAACGGTACGAATCATTGGTTTGGATGGAAAAGTAGTATTTACGCATTTTTTAGATGGAAATAGTCAAACAATAAATACTTCTTCTATTCAGTCGGGATCTTATATTTTTGAGATTACTTCAGGAGCTGGAAACGTACGTAAGAGCGTACAAATCTTACATTAAACCTTCTAAATAAGCAGGATTCGCACTAGTGTGAATTGGCGAATGAACGAATTGACGATCGGGAATAAGATCAAATAAATAGGAGAAAGACCTTCCGGATATTGGGAGGTCTTTTTTTGTCATTACTTTTGACCCATGAAAGAATTGGATGTTTTGGTGATTGGGGCAGGAGCTGCAGGCTGTTTTTCAGCCATAAAAGCTTCGGAACACTTCAAGCATGCAAAAATTGCAATCCTGGAAAGAAGTTCCAAACCATTGGCAAAAGTCAAGATATCCGGTGGCGGCAGATGTAACGTAACGAACGTTATTTCGGAACCGGAAGAATTATCGAAGCATTATCCGCGTGGTGAGCGCTTTCTGAAAAAAGCCTTCTACCAGTTTTCGAGTTCCGATATGAAAGCATGGCTGGAAAGTAAAAACGTTCCGCTCAAATTGTATTCCGACGGATGTTATTTTCCATTAAGTAACGATTCTCAAACTATCATTGACTGCTTTTTGAACGAACTAAAGAAAAATGAGGTCGAATTGCTCCTCAATCAGCGGGTTGAATCGGTGAAGAAGGTTGATTCCGGTTTGTTTGAAGTACAAACCCCTGAAGAAACCTTTTATTCCAAAGCAGTGATCGTCACCACCGGCGGACAACCCAAAATATCCGGGTTTGAATTATTGAAAAATTTCGATTTAAAGATCATTTCGCCAGTTCCGTCCTTGTTTACATTCAATATGCCGAATGAACCTATCAAAGAATTGATGGGAATCGTGCAGGAAAATGCATTGGTGAAAATAATCGGTGAGAAGTGGCTCTCGAATGGGCCTTTATTGATTACACATTGGGGAATGAGTGGCCCGGCAGTATTAAAATCGTCTGCATTTGGTGCCCGAATTTTTGAATCGAAAGGGTATAAATCTCAAATCGCGGTTAATTGGACAGGCGAGGAGGATCAGGGAATCGTTCGTGAAGCAATTCTGGAATTCGTGAAATCCAATAAATTAGTTGTAAATACGCCACTTTATGCCGTTAAATCGAGATTATGGACGTACCTTGTTGAGAAGGCGGGAATTCCGGCTCAATTCAAATGTTCCGAATTAACGGTTAAACATCAGAATAAGTTATTGGAAGTTTTGGTGAATGATTTGTATGCCATGGAAGGAAAAACAACATTTAAGGAGGAGTTCGTAACCGCCGGTGGTGTTGATTTGAATGAGATCAATGTGCAGACGATGGAGGCAAAGAAAGTTCCCGGGCTGTTTTTTGCAGGCGAAACCCTGGATATTGATGGTGTTACCGGTGGATTTAACTTCCAGGCTGCCTGGACAACTGCTGCAATTGCAGGTAAGAATGTATTACAAAATAAGTAGAAAATGATTCGATTGATGTGTGTACTAATTGCTGGATTTCTAGTTGCTTCTTGCCAAACTTCTAAAAAAGCCACAGCAGAACAGCCAAAGACTGATCCGGCTAAAGAAACTTCTCAAACAACGGGAGCTGCCACTGAGAATTACACCCTGGGAGAAGTACAATTACTCGATTGCGGAGCAGTCATTCAATTTACTTCCAATGAAAAGAAAACGATTTGTGCACCAACGAATTTGGATCCGAAATTCCAGGTCGACAAACTGCGTTTAAAGCTGAAGTTTAAAGTTCTGGACCAAAAGGCCACAACTTGTTCGGAGTTCCCTGCAATTGAAATTGAAGAAGCATTTGCAGTGCGTTAATTACAATTGGTCCATCAAAACACGGTACAATTCAATCATCGCTTCAATATCCTTTTTGTAAACCTTTTCTTTGGGAGTATGCACATGGTCTTCCGGCGCACCGATAAAGCACCAGTCGATAGGCAAATCTGATTTCTGAAGAACCGATCCGTCACTTCCTCCGGCAGATTCTACTTCCAATTGATATTTAACTCCGGATTCTTTTGCAATGGTAAGAATTTTATTCAGGTACTTTCTTCGCGGAAGCATACTGTCGCGCATGGAAACCGCAACACCGCCTTTATGTACCACACCATGAGTAACCCAGGTGATATCGCAGATCAAGGCCTGGAAAACGTCATAATTGTTCATCAGGTATTTAGCACAGGCACCAACCGAATTTCCACCATGTTCTTCATAAGTAGAAAAAACAATAGCTCCGTTTTCCAGTGTTTCGGCCAATTGAAGTGCCACAAAAACTCCCAAACGATTATCCATGTAGGGAGATTGAATGTATTCCTTCGTCTCTTTAAAATCGGGTTTGAAAGAAAGTAAGGTTCCGCGATCAATTGTTCTGTCACCGGATAATTGCAAACGCTGCTGATTGTATTCGTTCTCAAAGATCATTAATTCACCTTCTACTTCTCCTTGTGAGTCGTTTCCAACCAGTAGTGTCCCGTCGATATTCATCGGCCCGCCAACGCGTATCAATTCGTTTTCATAACCCACAGAATAGCCAATCGTGTCCATATGAGCATAAACTGCCGTGCGCGGATTGCCAAAAACAAGGATCATGGCGTCCTGGAATCCGATTCCGTCGATAATATGAGGTTTAGACTTCCATTGTCCCTGGTTTCGAAGGACGTATTCTTTTATAAATGATTTAATGCGTGATTCATCACTTGCAACTCCCTGAACACTGATTAGTTCCTGAAGTAATTGGCTATTGGATAATTCCATGATTTTCTATTCTGATATGTTTTTCTTCGGGTAGAAGGATATTTAATTCTTCAATTTGTTCCAGCAGTTTCATTTCTGAGACCGGAAGCTCAATACTTAGCTTACAAGATAATTGAAAATCCTGATTAATGATTTTCGCCGGGCTGTTTTTTAGCAGGGACATGACCTGCGGCATTTCATCATAGCCATAACACAAAGTAATCAAAACCTGATCTTCCTGTTCAATGATTTGCGCACTTTCCAAAGCTTCTTTGGCCGCAGTCCGGTAAGCATTGATCAGTCCGCCAACACCCAGATTTACTCCGCCGTAATAACGTACAACGGCAATTAGAATGTTTGTGAGATCGAACGATTGTATTTGTCCCAGGATTGGTGCTCCGGCAGAATTGGAAGGTTCTCCGTCGTCACTTGCGCGGTATTTCTTCTTGTCGCTTCCCAGTCTGAATGCAGAACACACGTGAACTGCCTGGTAATGTTCCTTCCGAAGGCGTTGAATGTGTTCCTTGATTTCTTCTTCTTTTTTGCAGGGAATAGCAAATGCCAGAAACTTGGATCCTTTTTCTTTGTAGAATCCTTCACTTTGTGCTGTGATTGTTTTGAATTTGCTTTCAGGCATTTGATTGCAAAGGTACTAAGAATAGGTGTTTAGAACTTAATTTATGGAAAAGCTGAGGAGTTTATTTTAAACGAAACATTGTTTAATACATTGAAAAATAGGATTTTACATTTAAATCTGTTCACAAATTTATAAACAAGTAAATTTATAAATTCTCGAATTCGGAATTTATTTTATGTCTTTAAGAGGAGAGAATTTGTGAGAGTCTTTGGGAACACCCATACCCGATAGTTATCAGGATGGTAATTCCTAAATTTCCAAATTCCCGAAGGTTTTTCTTATAAACAAAAATGGCCTCCGTTTCGGGAAGCCATTCAGTATTATTGGATTGTTAATTTCTTTTCCAAATCCTCCAGGTAAACCCGGAATTGTTTGTCTGTTTCAGAAAGGTTGATAACCGTTCTGCAAGCGTGTAATACCGTTGCATGGTCTTTTCCGCCGCAATGAGCTCCAATACTAGCCAAAGACGATTTAGTCATCTTCTTGGAGAAATACATGGAGATCTGGCGAGCCTGAACTACTTCACGTTTCCGCGTTTTCGATTTCAACATCTCAATTGGTAAGTCGAAGTAATCACAAACCACTTTCTGGATATAGTCGATAGAAACTTCACGAGCAGTATTCTTCACGAACTTGTCGATCATTTGTTTCGCCAAATCAAGCGTAATTGCTTTTTTGTTCAATGAAGCCTGGGCAAGCAATGAAGTCATCGCTCCTTCCATTTCACGAATGTTCGTGTTGATACTGTAAGCAAGGTACTCAACCACTTCACGAGGAAGTTCGATGCCGCTGCCATACATTTTCTTCTCCATGATAGCAATACGTGTTTCCAGATCCGGAGTAGAAAGGTCTGCAGACAGTCCCCACTTGAAGCGGGATAATAAACGCTGCTCCATTCCCTGCATTTCAACCGGCGGTTTATCCGAAGTTAAAATGATTTGTTTTCCATTTTGGTGCAAATGGTTGAAAATATGGAAGAATACGTCTTGTGTCTTTTCTTTTCCGGAGAAGAATTGAACATCATCAATGATCAATACGTCGATCATTTGATAGAAGTGAATGAAGTCATTCGTAGTTTGATTACGAACGGCGTCGATAAACTGATGAGCAAATTTCTCAGAACTTACGTAAAGCACTGTTTTATTCGGGAATTGATTTTTAACACCGATTCCGATTGAATGAGCTAAGTGCGTTTTACCCAATCCAACACCACCATAAATCAATAGTGGATTGAAGGCAGTTCCGCCGGGCTTATTTGCTACGGCATAACCTGCAGAGCGAGCCAGTCGGTTGCAATCTCCTTCTACAAAATTCTCGAATGAATATGCAGGATTCAGATTTGAATCAACGTTTACCTTTTTCAATCCCGGAATAATAAACGGGTTTTTAATCGGGTTATCGCTGATATTCATAGGCATATTTACCGGAGCATTCTTCACAGACTTCTTGTCGGAAGTAGGAAGTTTAACCGTGTAAGGATTTGAATTGCTGGCAGAATTTTCCATAACAATACTGTACTCCAAATGTCCTTCCTGTCCGAGCTCTTTTTTAATTACTTTTTTCAACAAAGTAATGTAATGCTCTTCCAACCATTCGTAAAAAAAGTGAGATGGAACTTGTATTGTCAGAATGTTGTTCTCGAGCTTTACGGGGACAATCGGCTCAAACCAAGTTTTGTATGCTTGGATTGGCAGATTATCTTTGATAACTTTCAGACAGGAATTCCAAATAGCGTCATGGTTGGCACTCATTTAGCAAGGGTATTTTAAAAGTTTATAATAATATGTTAATAAAAAAATAATCGGCGTAATAGATTCATAGCTTAAGTGTTAAGCCGCTGAATTTTTCAGAGAGCAAATATTCTCATAAAAAAGTGAAAAAAAAAGTTGTTTGGGTATTGATTATTTGAAATGTTTTGCTTTGTATTGAAGTAATGCTTTAATATCATCTTTCAATTTTCTTAAAACCGACTGATTGTTCGATGAATATCTAAATTTCATAGCTAAATGTTAAAATATACTATTTAAATGAAAATACTCACCTCTTCCAAAGGTACGAAATTACATTGCAATAACAGGGAATTAATACCGGAAAAATATACTTTTTAATGCGTTCATTTTCTAACTAAAAATGTGGAAAATAGTTACGACATTTAGCGTGATTTATTTAGACTTGAAATTTCATGAAAACTTCCTTTGAATTCCCTGCAAAAGTGCGTGTGAGATATGGTGAGACCGATCAGATGGGCTATTGTTATTATGGGAATTATGCCGCGTATTTTGAAGTTGGACGGGTAGAAGCGCTTCGTTCATTAGGGATGAGTTATCGGGAATTGGAAGAAAGTGGGGTGATGCTTCCTGTGAGTCATTTTGAAGTGGACTATTTCAAACCAGCATTGTATGATGATGAATTAACCATTGTTACTGCGATTACAGAATTGAAAGGTCCGCGTTTGTTTTTTGAATACACGCTTTATAATCAAAAGGAGGAATGCCTGAGTAAGGCTAAAACAACCCTGGTTTTTGTTTCAAAGGAAACGATGCGGCCAATTGCTCCTCCGGCTGCTTTTGTGGAACTAATGGAAAAGTATCATGCTTGAATCGACTTACTTTAAACTGCAGTTGCCGGAAGAATCTCACCTGAAAGCCTGGTTAACGGAAAGAGGTGGTGAAATTCGAATTGGTCAGAACATGTTGTTCCGCGGAAAAACGGACAGTTGGAAAGAAAAGAAGTTTCACGTGCTTGGCATTAAAGAGGATGTTGGACCAAGATTAAACGCTGGAAAGGGCGGATCAGAAGCTGCTTTTGAGGCCTTCATTCCCCGTTTTTTGGGAGTGCAGTCTAACCAGTTTTTAAACGGCAATTCGATTTGCATTCACGGTTTTGTTGATTCCAAAGAATCAATTGACGCCATTTCTAATAAGCATGTGGATGATTTGGACTATTTGGTTTCTGCATGGGTAAAGGAAGTGGTGGATTGCGGAGGTGTTCCGATCGTAATAGGTGGCGGACATAATAATGCTTATCCGATCATAAAAGGAGTTTCTGAATCTAAAAGCCTGGCAATATCTGTGGTGAATTTGGATCCGCATGCCGATACGCGTGCAATGGAAGGAAGACATTCGGGAAATCCGTTTTCTTATGCCTACGAATATGGTTTTTTAGGTCATTATTCCGTTTTGGGTTTGCACGAATCGTATAACAACCAATTTATCCTGGATCATTTGCAGGAGATGAAGGCGTTTTTCACTTTTTATGAATCCTGGTTGGAAAAGCCGTTTAAGTTCCAGGCTGACATTGATAAAGTTTACGATACACATTTTCAAACAGTAATGGGGGTGGAGCTGGATATGGATTCCATTGCCTTTATGCCTTCAAGTGCGTTTACTCCCTCCGGAATCACGGTGGATCAGGCGCGGATCTATATACGAAAAATGGCAACTCTTGAAAAAGTGTGCTACCTGCATTTGCCTGAAGCGGCCCCAAAAAATGAAACCGAGGAAATTATTGTTGGAAAAACACTCACGTATTTAGTGACAGATTTTGTGAAAGAGTATCAGAAATCCCATCATTAATTCGTAATATTGAGTTGTGACTGCACTCCGTAATATTACCTCCAACACATTTCAATTCGTAAGGGTATTTTTTCCTTTCGTTTTATTTGTACATCACTTAAAGCATAACCTGCTCGGATTTTTCTATTGGGTCTTTTTCTTTTTGTTGATTTCAGACAGGGTTGGAGTAGGTTTCGGATTGTCTTACTTGTTTTTGTCGCCGGAATACCAGGGAAATACCAGTTTTTTCTCTTTCCTGCTGCTTGGTTTCTCCTTCGGTGGATTAACTATGGCATTTCATTCGTATTCCTACATGCGACTGGCTTCCCGCTTTCCATTCCTGGCAATGGTTAACAAGCCTTTTGTGCGGTTCTGTATCAATAACAGCGTTATTCCAACTGCTTTCGTCGTGTTTTTCATTATTCGGATTGTTCGTTTTCAGCGGATGGAAGAATTTGAATCCTGGCTCAATATCTTCTTCTTTGTATCCGGGCTTCTGGTGGGCTTCTTTCTTTTTGTGGGAGTTGCACTGCTTTATTTCTTCCCGATCAATAAAAACTTGTTTGAACTGAAGCGTTACGATGAAGATCAATCGGTACGTACTTCGCGCTGGCTGCGATTTGGGAAAAGAAACAGGGTGAAAGTGAACCGGGCGAACCGGCAAAAGTTGTATTGGTACATCGGAAGAGGTTTGCGGGTTCAGCAATGCCGATCTACAAAACATTATGCACAGTCACTGCTTCAGTCGGTTTTTGATCAGAATCGTATTTCTACCACCATTTTCGAGATCACCACCATTATTACCTTTATTCTGATCGGTCTTTTTGGCGGGAAAACCTTCCTGGATGTGCCTGCAGGTGTGAGCGTGGTTCTGCTTCTTACAATTATCCTGATGCTGTTAAGCGCACTTCTTTCCTGGTTGCGTGTTTGGGCTTATCCGGTGTTGATTTTGTGTTTTTTGTTGATGAACTATTTGTCCAAAACGGTGGATATGTTCAAGTTCCAGACCCAGGCTTACGGTTTGTCCTATGACGAGCCGGCACTTTATACGGATTCCACGATCTATTGTATGAGTAAAGATGCTGCTGCTCGCAAAAATGATTACGATGATTACATTTCCTATCTGGAAAACTGGAAGAAACAAACCGGCGAAGAAAAACCGCTTTTGGTGGTTGTAAACACTTCCGGTGGGGGTTCGCGCAGTGCTTCCTGGGTTTTTCAGGTGCTGCGGATGTGTGATTCAATGAGCAATTTTAAGTCATCAAAACACATTGCAATGATGACCGGTGCTTCCGGTGGAACAGTTGGCGCGTCCTATTATCGTTCACTCTTGCTGGAGCAGTATCAAACGAAAAAAGTAAACTTCCACGATAAGAAGTATTTCGAAGAAATCTCGCAGGATCTCTTGAATAAATTGTCATTTGCAGCTTCTACCAACGACCTTTTTTTTCGGTATCAATCCACTTTCGAGGATTCGGAGTATAGCTATGATCGTGCAATGGCTTTTGAATCGGATTTGAATGAAAATACGGGTCAGCGATTGAATAAGCCTTTGAGGTATTACCGCTCGTATGAAAAGCAGGGAATCATTCCGAACCTGATTTTAACACCATCTGTTGTAAATGATGCAAGACGGATCATGATTTCATCTCTCGGGTTGAGCTTTTTGATGGATTCAGCATCACCTGCGCCGGAAACCAATCATGTACAGGAGAATATTGATCTGCACCTGTTGTTGAAAAAACAGCATTCGGAAAAATTGCGCCTGTCTTCCGCGTTACGGATGAATGCATCTTTCCCCTATGTACTTCCGATGACGAGTTTGCCTACGGTTCCGGAGATCCAGTTGATGGATGCTGGTGCAAGGGATAATTTCGGTACAAAAATTACTGTTCAGTGGTTGATGCGGTTGGAATCTTGGATTAGTAAAAATACACGCGGAGTAGTGATCTTGCAGATTCGTGACAATAAAAGGATCATGTATAACGAGGAGGCACGTTCGTTCGGACTTTTTAATAAATTCACAGCACCGATTTCCAATGTGTTTACCAATTTCCCAAGAATCCAGGATTACGATCAGGATGAATTACTTCATCTGATTATGGATAAATACGACGTGCCGATTGAAACAGTTAATCTGAGTTTGAGAGAACGGCAAAAAGACCGAATCAGTCTTTCCTGGCATTTAACGCAGCATGAAAAATTAAAAGTTCTTTCTGCAATCCGGCGTTCGTCTAATGTGAAGGAATTCGAGCGGTATTGCGGTTTGATTCAAAATTCAAAATAGAATCAGAAGCAGGCATTGTTTTTTTTTTTTTTGAATTTTAGATTTTGAATTTTAGATTTTGAATTTTAGATTTTGAATTTTAGATTTTGAATTTTAGATTTTGAATTATTGCATTAATCATGGTCCCATTTCCGTTTTGTTGATCCCGGAGTTGTAACGATTTTCCATCCCTTTGCTTTTGCTTCTTTGAATAGAAATTTCCGTAGTTTCCGCGGGTAAATGAATTTCCAGGTCATGCGGCTTCGGGATAGGTCTTTGGTGACGTCTGCCAGTGACAGTAGATGATAACAGGCAGCTGCGCATCTCATTCCGAAAAAAGCGTACGGATAAGGTCCTTCCTTTAAAAATGGTTTGGCATCCTTTAGTAGTTTTTGCTTCTGGACAGGTGTGACAGGGATGAAGATTCGACAGGTTTTAGTAGTGTCGCAGTAAAATGTCCGGTAAAAACTCTTTTTGCCGGAGATGAGGTAATTTCCGGTGTCGGAATTGATATTGGTTGCAGCAACACGTCCGCCCGGAACAAAATGCATGATGCTGTCTTTACCGATCTTCAATCCGATATGTCCGCCCAGTTTCCCTCCAAACCAATGTCTTTCGTCTTTTGCTTTCGGTTTGGAACCGTAGATAACTTCCACAACCAATGTGTCTGTTTGCGAAATTGCCAGGAGTGGGAATAATAGTAAAACGGTAACTAGCGATTTCATGTAGTTTTTTTAGTGATGGTACAATTCTTTTAAAGATCAGTTCAAAAAGATTTTTCTTCTGTTCTGATAATTGATTTATATGTCCTAAAGCTCCATTCAAAATTCATACCCAATTCGTAATTTGGAATTCGCAATTTGGAATTAAAATGATTATTTTCGTTAGATGTCAGAAGTAGCACAACTTTACAAGTACAATCTGGATACTTATTCCCTGGAGAAGAATTCGGAGGATCATTTTGCTGAAAACTTCAATCCCTTTGAAGATATGAATTCGACCTATTGGTTGAATTTTCATTCCATGAAGAACAAAGAGGCGATCATGAAGTTGTGCAATAAGTTGTGTATCGATAAACTGCTCCAGGAAGATTTGTTTGCGGAAACGAAGCGTACGCGCCTGGAGGAATACACGGATTATGTTTTTTTTAGTATTATTTCTGCGCTTCCGAAAGAAGGAGCGAACCATTATGACCTACAGAAGGAACGGATTAGTTTCATAATCGGGGATAATTACCTGATATCTTTCCAGGACAAACCTTCCGATCACTTTCCAACTGTTCGTGAGCGGATTGAATACAAAAGAGGAAAGGTTCGGTATAAAGGCCCGGATTTTCTCTTATTTCGCATGCTGGAGTCGATTATCGATAATTACACGGAAGTAGTCGAAGAAATTTCTGTTAATATTGAAACATTAGATAAAATTGTACTTCGCAACCCGAAAAGTGAAGTGCTTCGCAGAATAGAATGGGAAAAAAGAAAATTGCTCGACCTGCGCAAAATTGTCTTCCCGATGAAAGAATTAATGGGGCAATTGGATCGGGTGGAAAATGAAATGATTATCGAAGATAATATTCATTATTTCAGAGAGTTAAAAGATACCTGTTTCAGTTTGATTGATGAAATCGAATCTCAAAAGCAGATGCTGGAAGGGATTGCGAATTTGTACTATGCAATCCAGGGGCAGCGGATGAATGAAGTGATGAAAGTACTCACAGTTACCAGCGCTATTTTCATTCCTCTAACATTCATTGTGGGAGTTTACGGGATGAATTTCGAAAATATGCCCGAACTGAAATCCAGGAACGGATATTTTGCGATTTGGGGAGTGATGATTCTGATTACGGCTGTTCTGGTGTTTATTTTCTGGAAAAGAGGCTGGCTGAAACGCAACGATTAAGCCTGGTCGATCAGTTCGTTGGCATACAGCATAAACCGTGATTCTTCCAGTAAACGATAGAGATTCATCCATTCTTTGTGCGTGAATGCCAGTATCATTTTGGAATTATCGGTATGCATGTAGATTTTTTCGTTGGATTCTCTTTTCTCAGTACAATGCATTGCATGAATGTTTTGCACCTGATCTGTAAAACGGATAAACTCCTCGTAGGAAAGAATGAGAACGACATTGCCGAAACCTAAATGGAATTGTTCGCAGTTTTTGCACTGAATGAGACACCCGTAGGAATTGTTGCTGATTGTTTTGTACTGACACATACTGATTGTTTTGAGGTAAAATTATTAGTTAGAATCATTCTAAACAATACCCAAAAAACGGTATAATTTCCAGCTGCGAAATTAACCTTGCAACGTTCATAACTCGTAATAAATCGTGGTTTAAACAACTCATTCTGTGACTATCTTTGATAACTTGCATAGAATCCGTTATTATGGCTGAAAATCAATATACTGAAGACAATATACGATCTCTGGACTGGAAGGAGCATATTCGCCTGCGACCTGGTATGTACATCGGGAAATTGGGAGATGGAGCTTCTGCTGACGACGGGATCTATATTTTGGTGAAAGAGATTGTCGATAATTCCGTTGACGAGTTTGTCATGGGGAATGGAAAACGCATCGATATCAAAGTGAAAGACGGGAAAGTCTCCGTTCGTGATTACGGACGTGGAATTCCTCTGGGGAAAGTAATTGAATGTGTTTCTCAGATCAATACGGGTGGAAAATACGATTCAAAAGCCTTTAAAAAATCCGTTGGACTAAACGGGGTTGGAACCAAGGCTGTAAATGCTTTGAGCGAATACTTCATGGTTTATTCCGTAAGAGATGGCGAGAAGAAACAAGTGGTCTTCTCTCGTGGAGAATTGACGGAAGATTTGCCTTTGGAAAAAACAACTGAAGTAAACGGAACTTATTTTGAGTTTATCCCGGACGAATCCATTTTTAAGAAATTCGCTTTCAAAATGCCTTACCTCATTAAGATGTTTTGGAATTACTGTTACTTAAACCGCGGATTAGCGATTTATTTCAACGGTGAAAAATACCAGTCCAAAGACGGATTGAAAGATTTGCTGGAAGACAATATGGATGGCGATCCTTTGTATCCGATTATCCACCTGGAAGGCGACGACATTGAAGTAGCGTTTACGCACGGAAAGACTTACGGGGAGGATTATTATTCTTTCGTAAACGGTCAGCATACCACTCAGGGTGGAACGCATCAAAGTGCATTCCGGGAATCCATTGCAAAAGTCATTCGTGATTTCTACAAAAAAGACTACGATGCTTCGGATATTCGTCAGTCAATTGTTGCTGCAATTGCGGTAAAAGTGATTGAGCCGGTATTTGAATCGCAAACCAAAACGAAACTGGGTTCCCAGGAAATTGAGCCGGATGGAAAGTCCATGCGTGCTTTTATCAATGATTTCCTGAAGGATAAACTGGATAATTACCTGCACCGCCATCCGGATGTTGCGGATACCCTGGAAAAGAAGATCAAGCAGTCCGAACGTGAGCGAAAAGAACTCTCCGGGATTCGTAAACTGGCGCGCGACAGGGCTAAAAAAGCAAGTTTGCACAATAAGAAATTGCGTGATTGCCGGGTTCACTTAACCGATTTGAAAGACGAGAAGCGTGAGTTCACAACGTTGTTTATTACCGAGGGAGACTCTGCAAGTGGATCGATCACGAAATCACGTGATGTCAATACGCAAGCCGTGTTTTCTTTGCGCGGTAAGCCCTTGAATTGTTATGGACTTACCAAAAAAGTAGTATACGAGAACGAAGAGTTCAACCTTGTACAGGCAGCTTTGGATATCGAAGAAGATATGGACAACCTGCGCTACAACAACATTGTGATCGCAACCGATGCCGATGTTGATGGAATGCACATTCGTTTACTGCTATTGACATTCTTCCTGCAGTTCTTCCCGGATTTGGTGAAACGAAATCACGTTTACGTGTTGCAGACACCCTTGTTCCGTGTACGAAACAAGAAAAAGACCATTTACTGTTATTCCGAAGAAGAGCGTAGAAATGCGATAGCAGAATTAGGAAAGAATCCTGAGATTACCCGATTTAAAGGATTGGGAGAAATTTCTCCGGATGAGTTCAAGCATTTTATCGGTGATGATATCCGATTAGAGCCCGTTCTTTTAACAAAAGATGCTTCCATCGATTCGATCTTGTCTTACTTCATGGGGAAAAACACCCCGGAACGACAGGATTTCATTATCGAGAACCTGCGTGTAGAGAAAGACGATACGAAGCATGTGGATTTGGAAGATTCCGATTCAGATGATGACAATATAGAACCAATAGAACAAGCTTCTTAAATATGAGTGAAGACGAAATTGGACCGGTAGATCCGGAGAATGGTCCCGATAGCAATCGGGATGAAAACGAAGGCGGAGAAGAAGAAGCTTCTTTCGGAATAGATGATCACAAACACGTAGATGAAAATATTGTTCCGCTTAGCGGTTTGTATGAGAACTGGTTCCTGGATTATGCTTCGTATGTAATCCTTGAGCGGGCTGTTCCTTCTTTGCACGATGGATTTAAACCCGTTCAGCGAAGAATTCTGCATTCCATGAAGGAATTGGATGACGGACGCTACAACAAAGTGGCGAATGTCATTGGAAATACCATGAAGTATCACCCTCACGGTGATGCGTCGATTGGTGATGCTTTGGTTCAGCTTGGACAAAAAGAATTGCTGATCGACTGCCAGGGAAACTGGGGAAATACACTTACCGGTGACGGGGCAGCAGCTCCGCGTTATATCGAAGCACGACTTTCCAAGTTTGCCAGCCACGTGGTTTTCAATCCGAAGACTACCAAATGGCTTTTGAGCTACGACGGACGAAATAAAGAGCCGGATAATTTACCGGTTAAATTCCCAATCCTGCTTGCGCAGGGAGCAGAAGGAATTGCAGTGGGAATGGCATGTAAGATCCTTCCACACAATTTCATCGAATTGATCGATCAGTCGATTAACCATCTGCGTGGAAAGAAAATTGAGATCTTCCCGGATTTCCTGAATGGTGGAATGGCCGATTTTACCAATTACAATGACGGACTGAGAGGCGGAAAGGTCCGTGTTCGCGCAAAAATTAAAAAGGTCGACAATAAAACCCTGATGATCAATGAAGTGCCTTTCGGATGTAATACAGGTTCATTGATTGAAAGTATTATCAAGGCAAACGATAAAGGGAAGATCAAGGTCAAGAAGATTGAAGACAATACGGCTGCTGAAGCAGAGATTGTGATTCATTTGGCTCCGGGAGTTTCACCCGATAAAACGATTGATGCTTTATACGCCTTTACAGATTGTGAGGTTTCTATTTCGCCGAATGCTTCTGTGATTGATGGTGATACCCCGCGATTTATGGGGGTATCGGAGATTCTAAAGGTCAATACCGATAATACGCTGACTCTATTGAGACGAGAGTTGGAAATTCGTTTAATGGAATTGGAATCACAATGGCATTTCTCTACTTTGGAAAAGATCTTCATCCGTGAAGAGATGTACATCGACTTTAAGTTGTATTCCGATAAGGAGGGCTTGTACAATTACATGTATAAACGTTTTGAGAAATTCAAGAAGCAGTTTATCCGTGAAATCGTAGATGAAGATTTACAGCGTTTGACGCAAATTCCAATGATTCGTATTACACGTTTCGATTCCGACAAAGCAGAAGATGTTATTGCGAAGCTGGAAGCTGAAATGGAAGAGGTAAAGAAGCATTTGGCGAATCTGGTTGAATATGCAATCGACTATTTCAAAGACCTGAAGAAACGCTTTGGAGCAGGAAAGGAACGCAGAACAGAAATGAAAGTGTTCGATAACATTGCCGCTTCGAAAGTGATTATTGCCAATCGTAAGTTATATGTGGATATTGAAGAAGGATTCATTGGCTGGGGTTTAAAAAAGACCGAAGCAGTCAACGATTGTTCCGAAATTGATGACATTATCGTATTCTTCGACACCGGGAAATTCATTGTTACCAAAGTTTCGGAAAAGAAATTCGTTGGGAAAGGAATTGTTCATGCCGATGTCTGGAAGAAAGGTGATAAGCGAACGATTTACCACGTAATGTACCAGGATGGTGCCGGTGGTGCTTGTATGATGAAACGCTTCTTCGTGAATTCCGTAACTCGTGATACGGAATACGATCTGACACGTGGAATCAAAGGATCGAAACTCTTGTATTTCTCCGTACATCCGAATGGAGAGCGCGAAGTTGTTACAGTAATGCTTCGTCCAAGACCGCATTTGAAACGCTTACGTTGGGATGTGGATTTAGGAGATCTTTTGATTAAAGGTCGCCAGTCTGCCGGAAACCGCGTTACCAAAGAAATTGTTCAGAAGATTACGCAAAAAGAAGTTGGAGGATCAACGCTTGCGGCACGTAAGATTTGGTACGATACCGTTGTAGGTCGATTGAACGACGAGGGAAGAGGAAAATTCCTGGGCTCTTTCAAAGGAGAAGACCGCATTCTGACACTGTACAAAAACGGTGATTACCGACTTTCAACCTTTGATTTGGCAAACCATTTCGATGAAGATATGGTTCACATTGAAAAATGGGTTCCGGACAGACCAATTTCTGCGGTTTACTTTGATGGAGAGAAAGAAATGCATTACGTGAAGCGCTTTACCTGTGAAATTACTACAGACAAGCGTGTTTCCTACATTTCTGAGACAGAAGGTTCCTACCTGGATTGTGTATCAACAGCATTCAATCCGATTGTGCGCATCGTTTACAACAAGTTATTGAAGGAAACGAAAAACCTTCCGGACAATGAAGTGGCTTTGGCGGATTTCATTGATGTGAAGGGAATGAAAGCACAAGGAAATCAGTTGACAAAGCTAAAAGTAAAAGAAGTAGTTCTGACGCATGAAATTGAAGGCTCCGAGCCATGGCCTGATGAAGAGCCGTTGGATTTGGAAATCGACAATGAATCTGAAGAAGCAGATGCAGATGCTCCTGATTCGGAAGGAGGAGATGATAATCCGACAATAGAATGGGATTTGACAAAAGGATCAGATGATCCGGATGATCAGCCAACATTGTTTTAAATAAAATAAAAATCTTTGTAGGGACGCGATGTTTCGCGTCCCTTTTTGTTTAAATAATACCAAAAGGTATTATACCATTCGGTAAAAATCTGTATCTTTAGGTAAAACCAATTCACGATGCAGGAAATTTATTCGCCATTCATTTTCGGAAATACAGTAAGCACTCAGGGGTATACCAACCGGGAAGAAGAAGCGCTTCGTTTGAAACAAAATCTCCTGGGCGGTATCAATACAATCCTGATCTCGCCGCGTCGCTGGGGAAAATCTTCTTTGGTAGAGCGTGTACTGCTGGATATAAACAAATCGGATAAGAACTGCAAAACTATCCTGCTCGATCTCTTTACGGTCAATAATGAAGTCGAATTCTTTGAATTGTTTACCCGCGAAGTGATCAAAGCAACGTCTACGAAATGGGAAGATTGGGTGCGTGATACCAAGAACTTTCTGTCGCACCTGGTGCCCACCGTTCATGTGGGAGTAAACCCGCATCTGGATTTCACGGTTAAATACGAGCATGAAAAAGTACGGGAATTTGCAGATGAAATTTTGAATCTCCCGGAACGAATAGCTATGGAGAAGGGAATTCGTCTGGTGATTTGCCTGGATGAGTTTCAAAACCTGACAAACCTGGTGGAATACGAACCGCTGGAAAAGAAAATGCGGGCAATCTGGCAGCGGCAAAAATTGGTTTCTTACTGTTTGTTCGGAAGTAAACGACACATGCTGGAAGCAATTTTCAATAATCCTTCCAAACCGTTTTACCGCTTTGGCGACCTGATGCTGCTTCCCAAGATCAAAGAAGAAGCGTGGGTGAAGTTTATTCAATCCAGTTTCCGGAAAACAGGTAAGCAGATCACAAAGGAAGTTGCAACGATGATTCCCCAACTGATGAAAAACCATTCCTGGTATGTACAGCAATTGTCACATTATGTCTGGAATCAAAGTCGTTCCGGGAAAACAGTGGATAAGCAACTTGTTCAAAACGCCTTTTCCGAACTCATCTTTGCCAATCAGCCTTTGTACCAGCGGGAAATTGAAGGAATGAGCAGTACGCAGATTAATTTACTGAAAGCCATTTACCAGAGAGAAAAACAACTGACAGCCTCTGCTGTTATGCGGACTTATGCCCTTGGAACTCCAAGAAATGTTTCCAAGAATCGCTTAATCCTGGAAGGCCGTGATATGATCATTAAAGATGAAAATGGAATTTACGAGTTTTTAGACCCGGCTTTTGAATGGTGGTTTGGGAAACAGTATTTTCAGGTTTTATGGAATATTTTTGAATAAACCAATTCAAAAAACGTCATCCGTTCCAGATGACGTTTTCTCTATCTTTGAAGAAATGATTTTAAGCAAAACCAACTAAAGATGAATAGAATGAAAAAATACAGCATGACTATAATTATAGCTTTTATGCTAATGTTTACCTGCAAGGCACAAACACAACGCAATTACGATAATGCTACCGGTTTTGTGTTTGGGAACATTAAATTTAATATGTCGTACGCAACAGCAAAATTCTTTTTATTAGATGCTCCGGAAGATTATCAAGAAGAAGAAAGAATTTTTTTATCAGTAAAGGAATTTGACAGTAAGCTATGGGACATGTTAATTAGTGACACAGTGAAAATAGGTTTCTACAATAAAAAATTGAATAAACTGATTTTCACTATCGATCCCCAAAATCTGAATACAGACAGGATTACCAAAGAGTTTTCAAAAGCGCCGGAAACCTTAACGGAAGAATGGGCTTATTGGGTAAAAGGAAACTATGTGTTGGATATTACCATTGATCCTGTGACAGGGAAAAAAATAATTCAGTTGGAATATATGGGCTGGTAATTGGATAATTCAAATGTTCAAAATTGAACTGTTTAAACTCTTTGAACTATTGAACGTGTTCTTTTCTTCCCAAACGCTTCATGTGCCTGAAGTGAGAACCCAATGCTTTTCCCGTACTGTCATAAGAATAGTAATCCACTCCAAATTCTGCACAGGTTTTCGCTACGATCTTTTGAATTGCAGGATAATGTACGTGAGAGATCCTGGGGAACAAATGATGCTCCACCTGGAAATTCAATCCGCCGACTAACCAGCTTACTACTTTATTATCTACCGCAAAATCACTGGTAGTTGCTAACTGGTGGACAGCCCACTCATTCTCTACCATTAAAGATTCATCTTCAGCATGCTCAAACTCTACATTTTCTACCACGTGAGCCAATTGGAATACAAATGACATAGTCATTCCAAGCATCATGTGCATGAGGGTAAAACCAAGAATTGTCCAGCCAATTCCCCAAACAAATGAAGGAAGCACCAAATACAATCCGAAATAAATAATCCGGGTGGTCCAGAACATCACATGATCAATCGGTTTCATTTTACCCACTTCAATAGTGAAACGGTTCCCCATGATGTAATCCTGAAAATCCTTTACCAGTACCCAATAAATAGTTGAAATAGCGTATAGAAAAGTCAAATAAATATGCTGAAAACGATGTGCTTTATAATGTGGCTGGGATTCACTCATTCTTAAGAATGGAGTTTTGGAAATATCATCGTCAATTCCGTCAATATTCGTGTAAGTATGGTGGACCAGGTTGTGCTTCTGCTTCCACATAAAAGCATCACTTCCCAAAGCATTCATGGACAGGCCAAAGAAATAATTGACTTTTTGATTGCTGGAAAAAGCATCGTGGTTAGCATCGTGCATGATATTGAAACCAACCAACGCCTGAACAAATCCCAATGATGCTGATAAAAGCAGTGCTAAATAACCCGGAATGGGCAATAATAGGATCGAACAATAAATCGCAATGTAAGTGGTGATAATGATGGTTGTTTTTAGATACAATTTCCAATTCCCGGACGTTTCCAGTTTATTCTCGTCAAAATAATTCTGAACTGATTTTCTCAGTGTTGAAAAGAACTCGCCCTGCGGTTTAGAAAATTGAACTTTTTTCAAGTGTTTCCGGTTTTAATACAAGGCAAAGTTACAAAATAAAAGTGTTCGTTTCGAAGAAAGGATCGGGTGGATCAATGATTCACACACGTTTGCAGACGATCTTCTGTTTTTTTAACCTGAATATTTATTTATCTTTGTTGCTCCCGGGATGATTTCTCTCCTGCGACTGCAAATGAGGAAAGGATGATTGCTCTCCGTGACGAGCGATAGTAGCTTTAAAAAAGATTATTATGGTAACACAAGAGAAATTGTCATCGGAAGAATTGATGCAGTTGGAAGATCGTTACGGAGCGCACAATTACCACCCGCTTCCGGTTGTTCTTTCAAAAGGAGAAGGAGTTTATGTTTGGGATGTAGAGGGGAAAAAATATTTCGATTTCCTATCAGCGTATTCAGCGGTAAATCAAGGACATTGCCACCCGAGAATCGTGAAAGCATTAACCGATCAGGCGCAAACACTAACTCTTACATCACGTGCTTTCTACAACGACACTTTAGGTGTGTACGAGAAATTTGTAGCAGAATATTTTGGTTTCGACAAAGTGCTTCCTATGAACACGGGAGCAGAAGCCGTTGAAACAGCGATCAAAATTGCCCGTAAATGGGGATACGAAAAGAAAGGTGTTGCTGAAAATCAGGCACAGATTATTGTTTGTGAACAGAACTTCCACGGAAGAACAACCACCATTATTTCATTTTCCAGCGATCCGGATGCAAATTCCAACTTTGGACCATTCACTCCCGGATTTATCCGGATTCCTTACAACGACTTGGATGCTTTGGCAGAAGCTGTTAAACAACCAAATGTTATAGGGTTCCTGGTAGAACCGATCCAGGGAGAAGCAGGTGTTTATGTTCCGGATGAAGGCTATTTGGCAGGAGCAAAAGAATTGTGTTCTAAGAATAACGTGTTGTTTATTGCAGATGAGGTTCAGACAGGAATTGCACGTACCGGGAAATTATTGGCCGTTGATCACGAAAATGTGAAGCCGGATATTTTAATTCTTGGAAAAGCTATTTCCGGTGGAGTTTATCCCGTTTCTGCCGTTTTTGCTAATGACGAGATTATGATGGTCATCAAACCCGGACAACACGGATCTACTTTCGGAGGAAATCCTTTGGCTGCTAAAGTTGCAATTGCTGCTTTGGAAGTTGTTACAGACGAAAACCTGGCAGAGAACTCAGAGCGTTTAGGGAAAATATTCCGTGCAGAAATGAACCGCATCATTGAAAAAACAGACCTGATACTGAAAGTTCGCGGGAAAGGATTGTTGAATGCAATCATTGTAAACGATACGGAAGAAAGCAAAACTGCCTGGAATCTATGCGTAGCATTGAAAGATAATGGCTTATTGGCAAAACCAACTCACGGAAATATTATTCGCTTTGCACCACCATTGGTGATGACGGAAGAGCAGTTGATGGATTGTGTTGCAATCATCGAAAAGACAATCTTAAACTTCAAAAAATAGTAAGTATTCCTTTGTTGAATAAATAATTATAAAATCCTTCGTTGTCGCGAGGGATTTTTTTTTGAGTCTGACTATCTTCGACAAAAAATACGGATATGCTATTGATTCTTATTATTTCTCTGTCTGTTGCCATTCTTGTTCCTATCATCGCTGTTATTGCGATTAAGAACGGACTTATAGCAAAAGAGAACCAGGTTGAAAATGCTTTTGCATCCGTGGATGTGATGCTGAAGAAACGTTTTGATCTGATTCCTCAGCTGACTTCCTGCGTGAGCGGATACATGACCCATGAAAAAGAATTGCTGGAAAAACTGACCGCGTTAAGATCCGGTTCCAGGGATACAGAAGCCCTGGCACAGGGAAATCAGGAACTTCAAAGCCAATTCAGCCAGTTTTTGATAAAAGCAGAAGCCTATCCGGATTTAAAAGCAAGCGAACAATTTATGATGCTGCAAAGAAGTATGAACGAAATGGAAGAGCAATTGGCCGCTTCAAGAAGAACATACAATATGTCGATTGAAATCTTCAATAATGCAGTGCTTCAGTTTCCTTCTTCCGTGATCGCCGGACGAAATAATATGACCAAAAAAGAATACCTGAAATTCAACGATTAAGCCATGGAAATCAATTTTACACAACTTCAGGCAGAACTAATCGCCGGAGATCTGGGAGTTCTGGAAGCTGAAAGAAAAATATATGTCAAAAAGTTTTGGAAAGGCTTCCTGATCTTCCTGGCGCTTTTTGTAGGAGTTCCTTTAACAATCTACATTGTCAATCCGGATTCCATGATAATAGCATTGATTGCAGGCGGGGTGATTCTGATTATCGCCTCCATTTTCATGGCAATCAGTCACAATCGATTTTACAAGCATTTCAAAGAGCAGTTTAAAGGGAAAGTGATTCCTGCCGTAGTGAAATTTGTAGATGATCGTTTGGAATATGATCCGCATAGAAGTTTAATGCATCAATATACCGAAAGCCGTATTTTTACACGCAGAGCTGATCGTTACAAAGCGGAAGACACCATTTCCGGAAAATTTGAGTCTACGGATTTTGCATTCGGGGAAATCCATACGGAATACAAACAGGTAACCACAGACAGCAAAGGAAATCGCCGGGAAAGCTGGCATACCATCTTCAAAGGAATGTTGTTTGTGAGTGATTTCCACAAGAATTTCCAGGGTGAAACAATGATAGATGTTGATACGATGGAGCGTTTCCTGGGAAAATTAGGACGTAAATTCCAGCAATGGAATCCGAGCAGGCCCGGAAATTTAGTGAAGCTGGAAAACCCGGAATTTGAAAAGAAATTTGCCGTTTACAGCACCGATGAACAGGAATGCCGCTACATTCTAACGCCTTCCATGATGGAAAGATTATTGGAAATGACGAAACGGATCAACTTCAAGGTTGCAATTTCATTTAGAAATAACCAGGTTTATATCGCTGTTTTCAATAATATGGACTTGTTCGAACCATCCGTTTTCGGAAGCTTGCTGAAAGAAGAAGATTACCGCATTATCATCAACATGATGAAACTCATGACCGGAATTATTGAAGATTTAAACCTCAATACCAGAATCTGGACCAAAGAATAATCGATTTAGTAAAGGAATTTCTTGTCTCCCCCTTTGGAGGGAGACTAAGGGGGAGGATATTTCTGACGACTTTTGAGTCTTCAATGCCTCGCATTCACTATATTTGAACACACAAAACAGAATCAATTTGGCAACAAAAATAAAATTTGGAACAGATGGTTGGAGAGCAATCATCGCAGATGAATTTACAGTTGAAAACGTAGCAAGAGTAGCATACGCAACTGCTCAATGGCTCAAGAAGTCCGACTGGAATTCTAAAATTGCATTGGGGCATGACTGCCGTTTTGCAGGTGAACTTTTTACTGAAATTGCTGCTAAAGTGTTTTTGCATGAAGGAATGGAGGTACTGATGTCGAAAGGATTTGTTTCTACACCGATGATTTCCCTCGCTGCAAATCAATTGGGATGTGGATTAGGAGTAATTGTTACCGCAAGTCACAATCCGCCTTCTTACAACGGTTATAAGTTGAAAGCGCATTACGGCGGTCCTTTAACTCCTGAGTTGGTTCAGGAAATCGAAGACATTATTCCGGATTCACTTCCGTTCGATTATGCATCTGTTGATTTAGCTTCATTTGAGAAATCCGGAAAATTGGAAATTGTAGATTTTGAAACGCGGTATGTAGAGCATATTGAAAAGAATTTCGACCTGGAAGCAATTCGCAAATCCGGATTAAACCTGGTTTACGACGCGATGTACGGATCCGGGCAAAATGTGATCAGACGTATTTTACCCGATGTTCAATTGCTTCATTGCGATTACAATCCTTCTTTCATGGGGCAGGCACCGGAACCGATCCAGAAGAACCTGCAGGAATTGGAACAATACATCAAATCAAAAGGGAATATACACTGTGCTTTGGCTACAGACGGTGATGCAGACCGTATTGGTTTGTATAACGGAAAAGGTGAATTCATTGATTCTCACCACATCATTTTATTGCTGCTTCAGTATTTGGTGAGCAATAAAGGCCTGAGCGGGAAAGTGGTTACTGCATTCAGTACAACTCCGAGAGTAAAAAAGCTGGCGGAACACTATGGACTGGAATACGAAGTAGTGAAGATCGGTTTCAAATACATTGCCGGGATCATGGTAGATGAAGATGTATTGATAGGAGGCGAGGAATCTGGTGGAATTGCTGTAAAAGGACATATTCCGGAGCGTGATGGAATCTGGATGGGACTGATTATTTGGGAATACATGGCAAAATCCGGAAAAACATTGGATCAGCTGATTGACGAAGTATACGCGATCGTCGGACCATTTAAGTTCGAAAGAAATGATTTGCACCTTACCGAAGACAAGAAGCAGGCAATTGTTGCAAAATGTCAGAATAACGAATTTAAAAGCTTTGGAAAATACACCGTTGATTCTGTTGGAACGATTGACGGATGGAAGTTCTTCTTTGATGATAACCGCTGGATGATGATCCGCGCATCAGGAACAGAGCCCGTTTTGAGAACTTATGCAGAAGCTCCGACACTCGAAGAAGTGAGGGAGATTTTAAAGATAACCGAACAAACAATCTGCAATTAAAATAGAAATCCCCGATCAGTTTTGATCGGGGATTTTTTTATTAATGGTGTCCGTGTCCTCTTCCGTGACCATGTCCATGTCCATGACCATGTCCGGGATGATGATCGTGACCATGTCCACGCTCTTTCACAACAATCACACGCTCTTCCACATAAACCGGTTGCGGTTCCGGCCTGGAGTTAATTTCGAAATGAAAACTCACATTTGGTTTCGGTCTGCTGTCAACTCTTACTCTAGCTTGTGCTGTCCTGGGAACAGGTGCGGGAGTTCGGTATGCAACATAAGTTCGCCGGTGCTCCACATTGTAATAATACGGATGAACGGAAGCAATTTGAAGTTCAACCCTCGGGGCGTCCGAATAAGCAAAAGCAACATATCTTCCCGGGATATGTGAAACAGGTTTCCAATAACTTCTTTCCCACACGAAATAAGTGCTTTCTACCGGATCGTAATAAACGTTTTGTCTCGGATAATAATAGTAATGATGCTTTTTGGGTGGATGATTGTGCCAATGGCCCGGACGTGCATATAAACCACCGCTGATGCTTAGCATTAAGCATAACATAAAAAAACGAGCGAATAATTTCTTTGAATTTTTCATGACTATAGTGTATTATGATTTGCAGTATTCCCTTCCCAAGAGTCCTGCCATTTTTTAAAGAATGAAACTCTGTGAACCGTTTTGACTTGAAAAACAAGTGTTTTGGAAGAACAATAAATGGATAATGAGTTTCTCCGAATTGAAAATTTATTTCAAATCGAATTGTTAATTTTCAAATTGAAATAATAGAAGAAAGGATATCATTCGCAATTCAGGCTCCCGATACTTTATCGGGAAGAGAATTCGCATTAGAATGATTACTTTTGGATAGATCATTCGCACGCATAAATTATGGCAGGTTCTGTTTTTGGAAATTTAGTTCGCTTAAGCACTTTTGGAGAATCACACGGCAAAGCAATAGGTGGTATCCTGGAAGGAATTCCTGCCGGTTTCTCCCTTGACCTGGATGAACTCCAAAAAGAACTGGATCGGAGAAGACCGGGGCAATCGGCCATCGTCACACAGCGAAAAGAATCGGATAAAGTGCAATTTCTGTCCGGCATTTTTGAAGGAAAGACCCTGGGAACACCAATTGGCTTCCTGGTGGAAAATGAAGATCAGAGATCTGCTGATTACAACGAACTTCAAAAAGCATTCAGACCTTCACATGCCGATTTTACCTATCAGCAAAAATACGGCATCAGGGATTACCGCGGTGGCGGACGTTCTTCTGCACGGGAAACCGTTTCACGAGTAGTTGCCGGAGCAATTGCCAAACAGGTATTGGCGCAGCAGGGAATTCGGATCGATGCTTTTGTGGACCAGATCGGTTCCTTGAAATGGCTCGGAGAATGGAATTCTGCATTGAAATCTATCAGTGAATCAACCATTGTGCGTGTTCCCTCTGTAGAAATGGCCGCTGAAATGGAAGAATTGATTCGCGAAGTGAGAAAAGACGGTGACACAATTGGCGGGAGCATTCGCTGCGTGATTGAAGGTGTCCCTGCAGGGATCGGCGAACCTGTTTTTGATAAATTACATGCCGAATTGGGAAAAGCAATGCTTTCTATCAATGCGGTTAAAGGTTTTGAGATCGGTTCCGGTTTTGATGCTGTTTCCATGAGAGGTTCTCAGCACAACGATTTGTTTTCAACAGATGGGAAGACGAGGACGAATCATTCAGGTGGAATCCAGGGTGGTATTTCCAACGGAATGCCGATCGATTTCAGAGTAGCATTCAAACCTGTAGCAACCATTATGCAGGAACAGCAAACAATCAATGAATCCTTTGAATCAGTTTCTTTAAGCGGTAAAGGAAGACACGATCCTTGTGTTGTTCCGAGAGCCGTTCCGATTGTAGAATGTATGGCTTCACTGGTCATCCTTGATTACCTGTTAATTCAAAAAGCTTATCACTAAATGAAACAGGGTTTGGAAAAAAAACTGGCCAAGAGAACTCCGTGTTTTTAAATTGAAATAGCTTGAAAAAAAACTCCTGTTTTTAACGTAAAATAAGAGCAAATTCCATGGTTTTTTGCTTAGTATTTGTTAAATTCAGGGGCATGGAACGAAAAAGAATAGTCATCATAGGTGGTGGCTTTGCGGGATTGAATCTCGCCCGTAAATTGGCTAAGTCCGATTGTGAAATTGTCCTGGTGGATAAACAGAACCACCACATGTTTCAACCCTTGTTTTATCAGGTTGCGAGTGCACGCCTGGAACCTTCCAATATCTCCTTTCCATTCAGGGCCATTTTCAGGCGCAGGAAAAATGTAGATTTCCGATACGCTACCGTAAACCGTATTCGTCCGGAAGATAATGTCGTGGAAACTTCCATGGGAGAAATCACCTATGACGAACTGGTTATTGCAACAGGATGCAAAACGAACTTTTTTGGAGATCCGGAACTGGAAAAAAACACGTTGGCTATGAAAACGACCCAGCAAACTATCCACATTCGGAACACAATCCTTTCTAAGTTTGAAAAGATCATGTTTGCGAATACGCAGCAGGAAAAAGATGAGTTGATGAACCTGGTTATTGTAGGTGCAGGACCAACAGGTGTGGAACTTTCAGGCGCGTTCGTAGAAATGAAAACAAAGGTTCTGCCACATGATTATCCGCATTACGATTTCTCCAAATTGAGAATTGTTTTGCTGGAAGGAAGCCCGAATACGCTAAATGCCATGAGTGATAAGTCCAGAACATGGTCTCGTAAATATTTAGAGAAAATGGGAGTAGACGTCAGAACTTCAACCGTTGTTTCTTCTTATGACGGACACAATCTGACTTTGAAGAACGGAGAAACGATTCCTACACAAACGGTTATTTGGGCTGCGGGTGTTCAGGGAAATGTGCTTCCGGGTCTTGAAAAAGCAACGATGGTAAGAGCGCGTTACACAGTCGACAGAAACTCTTTGGTTAAAGGTTACAGCAATGTCTATGCTATTGGAGATATTTCCTACATGGAAACTGAGAAATATCCGCAAGGTCATCCACAATTAGCGAATGTAGCAATCAACCAGGGGAAAATACTGGCAAATAACTTTCGTGCGCGCTGGTCAGGACGAAAAATGACACCTTTTGAGTACAAAGATAAAGGAACAATGGCTACCGTTGGAAAATTCAAAGCAGTAGTTGAACTGCCGAATTTCAAGTTCCAGGGTTATTTTGCCTGGATGGTTTGGATGGCGCTTCACCTGATGCTGATTCTAAGTATTCGAAACAAGATTGCAGTATTTTTCAACTGGGCCTGGAGATTCATTACCGGAGACACTTCTTTACGTTTAATCCTGCGGGACGAACGCGACAGGGAATTGACCCGGAGAAACGATTAAAATTCAGTATAAAAAGGTGACTGAATGCTTACGCTAAAGCTTCAGCACAAGCGTAGCGGAGTCGAAGTCACCTTTTATTTATTGTTTTACAATTCTCACAGTCTCTTTAAACTCTTTCGATTGAACGATAACCAGGTACAAACCACTTGGCAGATCATTCAGATCAATTACCTGGCGGAAAGTTCCACGTGCTATCTTTCCCGAATGAATTTCCCGGATAAATTTCCCGCTGGTGTCGTATAGATTAATCTGCATCCGTTCTTTTTCAGGTGCCTGGATTTCCAGTGTGGTACTTTCAACCGCCGGATTTGGAAAAGCGAGTGCTTTGAATTCAGTTGGATAAGGAACGCCGTTTTCATCTAGTTCCGTAGATGTTTGCTCCAAAAAATCCCGATGAACACTCGTGATTGCAGAGCCTCCGCCAAGGACAAGACGTTCCGATTCAATGATTTCTTCTTTTTCAAGTGGGGGAGCTTCCTGGATGTATGGTCGTTCATATGCCCCCATAATATAAGATTCTATTTCGATTAATTCAACAGCAGGAGGCACGAAACCAATGACGCTGGGTTCTCCCATTAGTGTAGTTTCCATTTTATCTGCCTGGTGAGAGGCAATATTGTACGCAATTTGCTGTACGGATTCAATTTTTTGCTGATCTTTTTCATCTTCGCAGCTGAAAAGCGCAAGCCCGAAAACGATCAATAAAGCAGCGATAAACAATTGTTGCGGATTTCTTTTCTTTTCTAAGATCCAGGCGTTGAATTCACTGTTTAATTGGCGTTCCTGGCGCACAGTCATGCGAACACAAAGCGATTCGCCACTTAGTTCCAGCATAGTGGATTTGATTTCGTTCACGGATTTCGTACTGAAATCATGGACCTGTTTGGCACACTTCTGACAAAAAGCTCCTTTTTCAGTGGGAGTCATTCCGTTCCAGTTTTCAGAACAAGGCGTTTCAATTCCAAAATTTTTCATAGCAGTTCAAATGGGTTTGTAATTTGTTGTCGGTAAGTAAGATGGAAGCTAAAAGGAATTTCCATAAATTCTCTTAAAAAGATTTAAAGGTTCGGGAATCATTGATTAAAATGTAGTGGAATGGAATTGAATCGAATCCAAAATGCTAACTTTGAGAGCAAATTCGTAAAACATGATCCAACGCATTCAAACCGTATACTTTTTAATAGCAGCTATTCTTGTTGCAACAACACTTTTCGGAACAGATTTGTTTTCTTTTCACCAGGTTAAAAATATTCATGCTTCAGCCTATGCATTAGTAAGTGGAGATTGGGCTACGAAGAATGAAGTACTTAGAAAATTGGATTTTTGGATGCTTTCCCTGGTGCAGATTATTTTTGCTCTGATGATCATTTTCTCCTTCAAAATGCGCCATCGCCAGATTTTCTTAGGTTGGATTTTATTGGTATTGAATCTTTTAAGTTCCGTTTGGATCCTGTTAGGAGCAAGTGTTCACTCCACAGAATGTCTTAAGTGCCCGGAACCGGCAACGAATTTATCTTTTGGTATTGTCTTCTATCTGCACGCTGCAGCATTTATTTTTATATTCCTTGGAATCCGCGGAGTCCGTAAAGACAAAAAGATGATTGATTCGTTGAATAGGCTTCGATAATCAATTAAAAAATAGACGCAGGGGCAGAAAATTTTCCGCCCCTACGTTTTTAAATAGCTATCTTTGTGCCGTCGCTGACCTTGCTCTGCCGAAGTGGCTACACAAAGGCAAGAGCTTTAGCCCAAGCGTTGCACCTCAAAAAACAACAAACAGCATGAATTTTCTTTCCGTTGAAAACCTGACGAAATCTTTTGGAGATCGCGTAATCTTCTCAGACGTTACTTTCGGAATTGACCAGGGAGACAAAGTGGCTATCGTAGCCAAAAACGGGAATGGAAAAACAACTTTACTGCGTTGTTTGATGAACCTGGAACAATACGATTCCGGTCGTGTTGTATACAGAAATGATCTGCGCGTTGCATTTATGCAGCAGACAGAAACACTGGACGAATCTCATACGATCCTGGAGGCCGTTTTTTCACACGACCTGCCGGAATTACAAATCGTTAAGAAATACAACCAGGCGCTTCGTGAAGGAAACGAAGAAGCAATTCATGCATGTTACGAAGAATTGACGGAATTGAACGCCTGGGACATGGAAGTGAAAGTCAACCAGATTCTTTCTGTTCTGAAATTGAACGATACCAGTTTATTGGTTGGAAGCCTTTCCGGTGGACAAAAGAAACGCGTTGCTCTTGCCCAGGTTTTGGTGGCAGAAGCAGATTTCCTGATCCTGGATGAGCCTACAAATCACCTGGATTTAGACATGATCGAATGGCTGGAAGAATACCTTTCCAAATCGAAATCTACGATCTTAATGGTAACTCACGACCGCTATTTCTTAGAAGTTGTGTGCGATACGATCTATGAACTGGAAGATAAAACGATCTATAAATACAAAGGGAATTTCTCCTACTATTTAGAGAAAAAAGCAGAGCGACAGGATCAATTACAATCTACCATTGATAAAGCACGCAATACCTTTAAAAAAGAGCTGGATTGGATCCGCAGACAGCCCAAAGCGCGTGGAACGAAACAGAAGGCGCGCGTTGATAATTTCCAGGATGTAAAGAAAGTAGCCAGTCAGCGCATTGACGACGACGAAATTGATATCCCGGTAAAGATGGAGCGTTTGGGTTCCAAGATCCTGGAACTGCATAAAATCGGGAAATCTTACGGTGATAAAGTCATTTTAGAGAACTTCTCTTACAATTTTCAGCGCAAAGAACGACTGGGAATCGTTGGTAACAACGGAACAGGTAAATCTACTTTCCTGAACATCATTCAAAGCAGGGAAGAGGTTGATAAGGGAAAAGTGGTAACCGGTGAAACCGTGCTTTTTGGATATTACAGCCAGGATCTGATCAAAGTTAGTGAAGACAAAAAAGTAATCGACGTGATTCGCGATATCGCTGAATTCATTCCGTTGGAAAAAGGAAAGCAACTTTCTGCTGCGCAATTCCTGGAGAAGTTCCTGTTTCCGCGACACATGCACTACAACTTTGTACACAAGCTGAGTGGTGGAGAAAAAAGACGTCTGAAATTGATGACCGTTCTAATGTCCAATCCGAATTTCCTAATCCTGGATGAACCTACAAACGATTTGGACATCTTCGTAATGAGTGTTCTCGAAGATTATTTGAGAACCTTCGAAGGCTGTTTGATCGTTGTTTCTCACGACCGTTACTTCATGGATAAAATGGTTGATCACCTCTTTGTTTTTGAAGGACAGGGAGCAATCAAAGACATTATCGGGAATTATACCGAATTCAGAAAGCAAACTGCAGCCGATTACAAAAAGGAGAAGCAGGCAGACGATAAACCGGTTGAAGTAGTAAAGGTGAAGCAGATCTCGGAAGAAGCTCCGAAAGAGAAACGGAAACTGTCATTCAAAGAAAAAAGTGAGTTTGATCAGATCGAAAAGGATTTGGAGCGCCTGGAAGAAGAAAAAAACAAGTGGACAAATGTACTTTCCGATTCAACTGCAAGTACAGAAAAATTAATCGAAGCCGGAGAAAAACTAAATTCCATTGTTTCAGATATCGATGAGAAAACAGAACGCTGGATCGAATTGTCTGAGTTCGCTTAAACTGTTAAGTATTCAGCGAACAACCAGTTTCTGAACACCGCGTTCGTTTGTGTTTTCAATTTCCACGAAGTAAATTCCTGATCTCAAATCAGTAATACGGATTTCTGATTCCAGGGAGTGTTTTCCGGTCCAAACCGCATGGCCAATTGCATTTCGGAGAACAATGTTACAATCGGAATAAGCTGAACGAACCAAAACATACTCAGAGGCCGGATTTGGTTCAATAGTAAAAGTTAGGGATTTTTGTTCCGGAATTCCCAATTCATCAAAAGTTTGAGCACCGCAGCCATTGGTTGATTTGAATCCGTAATCCGGATCGTTTACGATATTATTCCCGAAAACAGTCAGATCTGAAGCAGAGGCTGTAAGCGACATTTGGCGTGCAGGCGAGCAATCCAAGCTAAAGGTCCAGGCCAGCCAGCTGATGTTTCGTGAACACGCTTCATTCAAAATAATCGGGTATAAGGCGGAAAGATCATTAATGCCGCATTCTCCCGGATTTGATCCGTCCTGGTTTGAAGCTACTTCCCCCAAAATAAAACAAACATCGGTGTTTTGAGCTTCGGTCAGTTTGGTTTGTACCTGGGCAAGCGTATTTGCATAGCCATACCAATAAGCATGTGAGGAAAAAATCAGGTTGTGGCGCGAATCACTTTGGTTCATTTCTTCTGCAATGGATAATAATTCGGTAGAAGACTGCCCACAGTCCGGAGCATCGATCATAATTGGAACATGCACACCTGCTTGGCGAAGCTGATTAACAGCTGCCGAATAATTGGTTTTGAAAATAGTTAACTCGGAAGCAGGCGATCCTGTCCAGCGCACAAAATCAAACTCATTTGCCAGGTTGATGATTAAATGTGATTTATTGGTTTCGATCAGTGCAAGTACATTCGGGTCCGTCCAGAAATTCATGACCGTGGAATCGAAATAAGCCCAATTGTCTTTACAGGTAATGTACGAATCGTCATGAATGCTGAGAATGGGGATCATTTTCTTTGAAATGCAATAAGCGATAATATTGCTTAAATGTCCGTTGGTTACATATCCGTCAACTGTTCCGGGAGTTCCGTTGCTTGGAGGACCAGGAATATCACGCCAGTTTTGTCCGTCTGTATACCAGGGAATTCGGATCGCATTTGCACCCGTGTTCGCCACTTCATCAATGTAAGCCTGATAGCCGGCCGGATCAGCCAGTGAAATATCTCCCTGGTTTATCAACCCGTAGTTAACCCCGCGAAGAATAATGGATTGTCCGTTGGTTAATGTGAGGTTTTTACCTACAACTTGTAAAGTGGTTTGTTGAGATTCAGCCTGAAAAGTGCATGCAATTGCCAACAGAAGAATTGTAACGTGTTTTTTCATGTTCAACTTGTTCTAAATAATAAGTCAGTTCAAAAATTTCTTTCAGGCGACAGTTAAGTTACTGAAAATTCACGCACAAACCTTAATTATTTCAATATCCTGTTTATTTTTAAATAAAGGTTTAAATTATTTTTAGATAAGACTAAAAAATAGTTTTATATTTGCTTAAAATAATTTTTGTGCGAAATCTGCTTTTATTTATTTTCTTAAGTGCTGCTTACTTTTCGATGAGTCAAAATCAATCAACCGCTTCGGATTCATTGAGAACCGCAGCTGATTCACTCCGTGAAATCGAAGAAGTAACGGTTACAGGAAGCCGCTTGGCTCAATCCAAAAAGAACAGCGTTATTTCAGTTTCTACCATAGACCAAAAATTATTCAGAGCTATTTCTGCGTCTACTATTTCGGATGCATTAAAGTTTTCTCCGGGAATCCGCATGGAAACGAATTGTCAGACTTGTAACTATACGCAAGTCAGAATGAATGGTTTGGGCGGTTCATATTCTCAAATTTTAATCAATGGAAGACCGTTATTTTCATCCTTAATGGGCTTGTATGGCCTGGAGCAGATTCCAACGAATATTGTTGACAGAATCGAGGTTGTGAACGGTGGTGGATCAGTTTTGTACGGTTCCAACGCCATTGCAGGAACAATCAACATTATCACCAAACATCCGGAATACAATTTCATCGAAGTTTCTGATAAAGTGTCACTAATTCCCAAAGGACCGGTGGAACAAGCGATTCAGTTAAATGGAGCTTTTGTCTCCAAATCTAAGAAAAGCGGCTTTCTTTTCTCCGGTATGAATAAAGTCCGTGATGGTTATGACCGCAACAATGACGGGTTTACAGAAATTCCGCGGGTAAACAGCTCTTTATTAGGGATTAACGCATTTCAGAACATAGGCAGATCGATTGAATTGCATGCAGATTTTTGGATCCTGCACGAACAGCGCCAGGGCGGGCAATTGTGGAATGGAGATCCGCAGCAGGCAGAGCAAAGTGAATTCAGAAATCAGGTTACAAGCATCGGACAATTTTCCGGAATTTGGAAATCACGGAATAAAAAGTGGAACGTTCAGGCATATACCGGCTATCAAAAAACAAACAGAAATCATTATACAGGTCTCGATCATGCAGAAGCGTGGGGAAAAACCAATAACATCACGCTGCAGTCCGGTGTTCAATTTGGATTTACACAAAGATTCGGTACAAAAAGCAAATCTACACTCATAGGCGGTGTAGAACATTATTACGATGCGATCCGGGATGAGATCCGAGGCTATGATTATTCCATCGACCAGAACATTACACAGTTTGCCGGATTCCTGCAGGATCAGTTTGATTTGGGTGAGAAATGGTTATTTGTAGCCGGAGTTCGAACCACCAATCACTCCAAGGTTCAGAATTTGATTGTAACTCCTAGAGCGGCTCTTTTATTCAAAGCGAATGGGCAATGGCAGTTTCGGCTGTCTTACGGTAACGGATTTAAAGCTCCGCAGGTTTTTGAAACCGATATGCACATTGCCTTCGCGAACGGTGGAATTTCTCAGATCCGCGTAGATAAAGAGTTGAAAAGCGAAAAATCTCACGCCTATTCTGCCCAGGTAAATTGGAGCAGAAGAAGAAAGAAGATGCTTTATTCGTCGGAGTTAACGCTATTCCACACACAATTGCTGCATTCCTTTGTTTTGAATGAAATTCCCAGTTCTGATCCGGATAAAACACTGTTGCTGCGAACAAATGGTTCCAATGCAGAAGTAAGCGGTTTGAGTGAATCGGTTCGTTTGCGCTGGGATAAGTATATACAGGTGGATTTGAATGTGACTTACCAGGAATCACGCTTTACGGAAGCACAGCAATGGTCGTTGGAAGTGGAACCGGTGAAAGCTTTCCTAAGAACGCCAAATCTTTATGGTTCTTCAACTGTTTCTATCTTCCCGGAAGGCAGTTGGTCCGGATCTTTTAGTTGCGTGTACACCGGAAGCATGCTGGTTCCTCATTTCGGAGGTGCACCGGAATTGGATCACGATGTGCTTCTGAAAACAAACTCCTTTTTTGATGTGGGAATCAGAGCAGAACACGCCATTCATATTCATAAATTGGAGCAAACAGTACGTATTGGTCTCGGAATCCAGAATTTATTCGACAGCTACCAAAGTGATTTTGATACTTCCAAATTCCGCGACAGTAATTTTGTGTACGGACCACCAAAGCCAAGAACTGTTTTCGTGGATTTAAAATGGGTGATAGGGGGAAAGCATTAATTCATGGTAGGCGCGCGATTCACAGTAGGTACGCGATTAATCGCGTGCCTACCATATTTTCCCATCAAATCCTGACCCCGATCACACAAACGTCATCCACCTGTTCCAATTCGCCTTTCCAGTTTTCAAAGGTGTTTTCCAGGTACTCTTTTTGTTCTTGCATTGGCCTGTTGTGAATAGCAAGAATGGAATCCTTGAATTGTTTGTATTTGAATTTCTTCCCGTTCTGACCTCCGAATTGATCGGCATAGCCATCTGTAAACAGGTAAATCGTTGTTTTTGGTTCCAAAATAATGGAATGCGTGCTAAACGGCTTTTCCTCCGCGTACTTTCCAATCGGCTGCTTGTCGGGTTTCCATTCGGTAATTTCATTGCTTCCCGCCGGAACCAGCCACAACGGATTATTCGCTCCTGACCAAAGTAATTCACGTGTTTTGACATTTAGACAACCCAAACTGATGTCCATTCCGTCTTTCACATTTTCTACACTTTTGTTGAAGGTCGAAATAACCAATTCACGTGTTTTGTCAAGAATCTTTCCTGGTTCTACCAGGTTGAACTCCAAAACAGATCGGTTTAGTGCATTACAGCAGATTACACTTACCATAGCACCCGGCACGCCATGTCCTGTACAATCAGCTGCTGCAAAGAACAAGTATTCTTCCGGACCTGTTCCATTTACAACCGTATGCTGCTCAAGCCAGTAAAAATCCCCGGCAACAATATCTTTGGGTTTGTAAAGAATGAAACTTTCCGGTAAAGTTTGGTGCCAATAATCGACAGCCGGTAAAATAGCATCCTGCAGTCGTTTTGCATAAGTGATGGAATCTAAGATCTCCCGGTTTTTGTATTCCAAACTGTCCTTTTGCTCTTCTACCAGGCTTTTTTGTTCCAGGATGATCTTATTTGCCTTGTTTTTTTGCTTTAATGAGCGGAAGAGTAAGAATCCGAGCCCAATGAAAACAACCATGCTTGCTGCGAAGAAGTATTTTTGAATCTTTTCACTTTCGAGTTGTTTGGTCTGATTTTCAAACTTGATCTGGTTCTTTTCAGTTTCGTATTTCTTGCTCAATTCTGAAAGTTGATGCGCATTTTCCAGGGAGAAGATAGAGTCTTTGATAGCAATGTATGTCTTTAAAACACCAAATGCCGCCAGATCATTTCCCATTGCATGATGCAGATTTGCCAAATGCATGTGGGTGGCCATGGTGTTCGCATTGTAAATATTGTTCGAATTTTTAATACTTGCTTCAAAAAGAGGAAGTGCTTTCGAATATTGTTTTTGAAAGTAATAAGCCAATCCTAAGTTGTCTGTCCAGGTAATTCCTTTGGAGGCGGTGCCTAGAATAGCAATAGCTTTCTCATAATATTCGATGGCTTTTTCGTAATTCTTCTGCTTCATGAAAATATTGGCATAGTTCCCGTAAACGTTCGGATCAACAACACCCATCTGATTCATGACATCCATGGCTTTTTTGATGTAGACTGTTGCCGAGTCCAATTGATTTTTAAACTCATAACAGATACTGAGGTTTTGATAAATGATCAATTGTCCCTGTGGGAAATTATTCTTGATGAATACTTTATTGGAAGCCTGGAATTTTTCAATAGCTTCATCATTGCGTTTCAAATCGCGGTAAAGGATCCCGATATTGGCTTCGCTTTTCGCGACTCCCATTTCATCAGGCACTTTTTTGTAGTAGCGGATCGAAAGCAGGTAGTTTTCAATCGATTTAGGGGTGTTTCCCGCTTCGTCCATCAGAATCCCCAGGTTTTTGTATGCCAAAGCAATTCCCGGATTGTATTTTAGTTTTTTAGCCAGTTTAACATTCCCCAGAAGTAATTTTTCCATGGGTTTTGGATGGGTATATTTGAACGACCAGGAAATATCATTTTGGAAGATGACTTTGTTGGTATCATCTTTCATTTTTGAACAAACTGTTAGGATCGAATCGAGTTGTTTGTCTGTTTGTGAGTAGGAAAATGGATGCAGTAGAATGAATAGTAGTGCAAGAACGAGTCCGTTTTGTTTCATAAGTTTGGGTAGTGCTAAAAGTAATTCGAACTAAAATTAGTAAAAACCTTTTTTAATTGAGGCAATTTCCATTTTTGAGAGAAAGTTTTATAATATCGGTTTAAATGTGTGAGATTTTTTACTTTTAGAAATAAAAACAATGATCTCCCGAATTATCCTTTTAGTGGTTCTTTTCCAATCGTCTGCTCTATTTGCCCAGGTTTCTGATGAAGAAATGGAAAAGCTGAAAATCAAATGGCGTGTTGATTTGAGAGAAAAAGGCCACGAATTGGCTTTGAAGAGTTCCAATGAAGGAATGAGTGAGTTTTCGGATTCGATTCAGCGCCTGTTCCTGGAAGATACTTTTGTAGTGGAAAATTTGTACCACAACCAAGTCAATAAAGACATCACCAATTTGGGAATGAATAAAGCGGCACTTGCGGGTGCTTCCGAATATGAAGCGTTGATTGCTAAATATTACCAGATTCTTTTGTCAAAAATGAAACCGGACGACCAGGAATTACTTATTTCCTGGCACAATGAGTGGAAAATACTCCTGGAAAAAGAACGTGCTTTGATCGGCAAATTGATGCAGGAAGAATACAGCGGCGGCGGAAGCATTCAGTCACTGACCTACACAAGCCGGCTGATGCGCTCTCAAAAAGACCATGCAGTCCAACTCATTGATTACCTCACACATTTAATCTGATCCATGAAAAATAGTTTGATTATCTTCTTTTTAGGATTCTTTTCTGCGTATTCACAAGCGCAATTGAAGCCGGGATACGATAAAAATGAAGCAGCCGAATTGCTGAAAGTGAATTTTCGTTTTGTAGATTCTTTGAGATGGGATTCATTACCCGGACCGGAGCGTTTTGAGTTCAAATACCGTTCTCCGGTACTCGGTTTCGACAATAAATGGGATTATTGGGAAGATAAAGCAGGAGTAGGAGTGTTGTCTTTGCGTGGTACAACTAATAATCCTACAAGCTGGGGAGCGAATTTCTATGCCGGAATGGTTCCCGCAAAAGGATGGATTAAAACCAGTGAAAAAGACACTTTCTATTATGAATTATCCAAAGATCCGAAAGCATTGGTACATGTTGGCTGGACAACTTCACTGGGGTGTTTGTGGAAAGATATGGATTCACTGCTATTTGCAAAAATCGACCAGGGAAAGAAGGAGTTTTACATCACCGGGCACAGCCAGGGTGGAGCATTGGCTTATTTGCTGACAGCACATTTACTGATCATGCAGGAAAATGGAATCATCCCGTCGGATGTTCGTTTCAAAACGTATTGCAGCGCAGCACCTAAACCAGGTAATTTGTATTTCGCTTATTACTATGAAAAAATGACCCAGAACGGCTGGGCTTACAATACCGTAAATGCTTTGGATTGGGTTCCGGAATCTCCGTTCTCTATTCAGACGGTGAATGATTTTGTGGCCATCAATCCTTTCCAGGACGCGAAGAAAGCCATCCGAAAACTGCCGTTCTTCCCGCAGCTGGTGGTGATGAGCATGTACAGGAAGATGGACCGCCCTTCCAAAAAAACGCAAAAAAGTTTTGAAAAGAACCTGGGGAAGAGAATAGGGAAACTGCTGACCAGGAGCCTGAAAGGTTTCGAGCCGCCCGAACTGGTTCATTCATCGGCGTTTACACGCTGTGGGAATTACATTGTTTTGTACCCCGATGTGGACTATTTTAAGAAGTATCCGCAGGATCCGAAAGCTAAATTCATGAACCATCAGCTGGAACCTTATTTGTTCATGATTGATAAGTTACCTGAATAATGCTATATTTGGGTAACACTATTTTACGACTCGCTTGATGCTATTCACTTTACCGCTGAAACCTCATTTCTTTTAAAGAAGAACTATCCGTTTTTGTTGACCAACGAAGGATCTGTCTTGTACGGATATATTTCGATGTGTGGTTTAGTTTCAGTTGAACTGTAACGAGTAAAAATGAATTAGAAACGAATTAGAAAAATTATGAAGAGTGTTCGATTTTCAGAGACTCAGAAATTCAGACAATGGTGGCTGTGGTTTCTTTTTGCAGGAATTAAAGGAGTAATGGGATTTTTCATTGTAACACAAGTGTTATTCGGAAAGCCTTTTGGAAGCAGCATAGTGGACAATGCCGCTTTGCTGATCGGTTTTTTATTTATGCTGATCCTCTCACTTCTGTTCTTTATTATGAAATTGGAAACACGCATTTCAGATACCGGAATTGCGGTCCGGTTTTACCCAATCCAGTTAAAGTTCCGAAACTACAAATGGGAAGACCTGCAGGAAGTTTATATCCGGGAATATTCTCCAATAGGTGAATACGGCGGCTGGGGAATCCGTTACAGTTTTATAGGGAAGGGCAGAGCATTTAATGTTTCAGGAAGAATGGGCTTACAGCTTGTTTTCAAAGACGGAAGAAAATTGCTGATCGGAACTTCTAAACCGGAAGATTTGATGCAGGTTTTGTCTATTTTGGGGCGCTGATTTCATGTTTTTACCCGGGTTTTGTGTACATTCAAATAATTAAACATATAAACCGAAAACATGCGTTCTTCCTTATTGCCTGAAATATTCTTCGATGAATCATTGGATTCTTCAGAAATGGAATTATTCCAAAATCAGTATTTGCGGGCGATTCTTAAATATCAAAACGAACATTTAAACCTGCTTGTTTTGGATTGTTGTAAACAAATGAATCCGAATCTGTCAAATCTGACAGAAATGGTGCGAAAACGATTTATCAGACAAACGATTCAAAACAATCAGGCTTTGCGAAATCAATGTATTGGTTTGATTGTGAGCTTTTTGGAGTTAAACCAATTTTCCTGGTATTTAGATCACAAATCAGATTGCAATAAACGAATTCTCCAACTGGTTGAAAAACGTGTTCTCGGAGATTAAACCGCGGTTAATTGATTTCAACCGTTTCTCCCAAAAACTTGGAGTCAATTCCAAAAACAATATCCCAAAAGACTTTCATGCGGGCAAAGCGTTCGCGGACTTTGGTTTTAAAACCACCCATTTTGGCAACGTCCCGGGCGTTATATCCATAAACAGTCATCCCGAAATGTTCTCCCAAATAGATTGCGCGTTCGTTGTGAAAACGCTGTGAGACCACAATCACTTCTTTCTGACCGAATACTTTCAGGGCGCGTTCCATGGAATCCAGGGTTCTGAAACCTGCATAATCAAGGAAAATATGGCTCGAAGGAATTCCTGCGGCTACCAGTGCGTTTTTCATGTCGGTCGGTTCGTCGTAAGTGGTGATGCTATTGTCGCCGCTTACCAGGATGAATTCCACTTTTCCGGCCCGGTATAATTCAACTGCTGCCTTTATCCGGTAAGAAAAGTAAAGGTTGTCATTCCCGTGTTTGTTCGTCCGGGAAGTTCCCAGTACAAGCGCAACTTTTACTGTCGGGCACTCACTCACCCGGTCAAAGATCTTTCCTTCCGCATTGGATTCGATGGCCCAATTGGCACCGAAAAACCAGAAAAGCCCGAAAAGGAAACAAATTGAAAGTGTTCGTTTAATGATTTTCGCCCAGTTGCGTTTGCGTTTCATGCTGTCAGATTGTGGGACAAAAATAGTTGATTCCTATAAATAGTGAGGCAAAACACCAAAATGACAGTAGGCGCGCGATTAATCGCGCGCCTACTGTACACCTAAAACTAAACTACTCTATGAAAAAATTATGATTTTATTTCGATTTCCTCTTCCTGGGAAATTGGTTTTCTAAATACTATTTTACCATCGAAGATATCCATGACAACCGTCAGTGAAGTATCCAGTGTCCCGGCAAGTAATGCTTTGGATAATTCATTCAATACTTGCTTCTGGATCACGCGTTTCACCGGCCTTGCCCCGAAATGCGGATCGTAACCTGCTTCCACCAAATGTGCTTTGGCTTCTTCGGTCATGAACATTTTGATTCCTTTTTCAAGCAGCATGGTTTTCAACTGGTCCAGCTGTAATTGGACGATCTGCTTCACATAACGCTTGTTTAACGGAGTGAAGATGATCGTTTCGTCAATACGGTTCAAAAATTCGGGTCTGATCGTTTGTTTCAACAACTCGAGTACTTTGAACTTCGCTTTTTCCATGGCATCGTGCAGGTTTTCTTCCTTCACGCCTTCGAAACTTTCCTGGATCAAATGAGACCCGAGGTTCGAAGTCATGATGATGATCGTATTTTTGAAATTCACGGTTCTTCCTTTGTTATCGGTCAAACGTCCGTCATCCAAAACTTGCAGTAAGATGTTGAATACGTCCGGATGTGCTTTTTCAATTTCATCCAGTAAAACGATGGAATAAGGTCGTCTGCGAACAGCTTCTGTCAATTGTCCACCTTCGTCATAACCCACGTATCCCGGAGGCGCTCCAACTAAACGGCTTACACTGTGTTTTTCCTGGTATTCCGACATATCGATGCGAGTCATTGCATTTTCATCGTTGAACAGGAAGTCCGCCAATGCTTTTGCCAATTCTGTTTTACCAACACCCGTTGGGCCCAGGAAAATGAATGAACCGATTGGTTTTCGCATATCCTGTAAACCTGCGCGGCTTCTTCTCACGGCATCCGAAAGTGCTTCGATTGCTTCTTCCTGACCAACAACCCGTTTCCCCAATTCGTCTTCCAGTCGAAGTAATTTGGAAACCTCGCTTTCGATCATTTTATTCACCGGAATTCCAGTCCATTTTGAAACGACATCTGCAATTTCTTCCGCGTCCACTTCTTCCTTGATCAGTTTGGAATTTGCCTGTAATTCGACCAGTTTTCTCTTCCCTTCTTCCAGTTGGATTTCCGCTTCCTTGATTCTTCCGTAACGAATTTCAGCTACTTTTCCATAATCTCCGGAACGTTCCGCCTGGTCAGCTTCCAGTTTCAGGTGTTCAATGATTTCTTTTGTCTTTTGGACTCCTTCAACAATGTCTTTTTCAGCCTGCCATTTCGCGTTGAAAGCGTTGCGCTGTTCTTCCAAACCAGCCAGTTCTTTTCCCAAGACTTCCAGTTTTTTGGTGTCGTTTTCACGCTTGATTGCTTCACGTTCGATTTCCAGCTGCATAATTCTGCGGTCCAGCTCATCCAGTTCCTCCGGTTTTGAATTGATTTCCATGCGAAGTTTGGAAGCTGCTTCGTCAATTAAGTCGATTGCTTTATCCGGTAAATGACGCTCTGTAATATAGCGCTGAGACAATTCGACGGCAGCAATGATCGCTGCATCTTTGATCAGTACTTTGTGGTGATTTTCATACTTGTCCTTAATTCCGCGTAAGATCGAAATGGCATCTTCCGTATCCGGCTCATCCACCAAAACCGGCTGGAATCGACGCACTAAAGCTTTGTCTTTCTCAAAATATTTTTGGTATTCATTCAGAGTTGTTGCTCCAACCGCTCTCAGTTCACCACGGGCCAAAGCGGGTTTTAGAATGTTTGCAGCATCCATAGCACCTTCACCTCCGCCACCAGCCCCAACAAGGGTGTGGATTTCGTCAATGAACAGGATGATTTCGCCATCCGCGCTCGTTACCTCTTTTACAACAGATTTCAACCGTTCTTCGAATTCTCCTTTATACTTGGCACCGGCGATCAAAGCACCCATGTCGAGACTGTAAACAATCTTGGATTTCAGGTTTTCCGGCACGTCACCATCAATAATTCGATGTGCAATTCCTTCTGCGATGGCTGTTTTACCAACTCCCGGTTCACCAATCAGGATCGGATTGTTTTTCGTTCTTCGTGTAAGGATCTGAAGTACCCGACGAATTTCATCGTCACGACCAATTACAGGGTCTAATTTCCCTGCTTTAGCCAATTCATTCAGGTTCTTTGCATATTTTTCCAACGATTTGTAAGTACCTTCTTGCTGATTGGAAGTGATTTTCTCTCCGTTTCTTAATTCCATAATGTCTTTTATAACCTTTTTCTTGTCGAGTTTTGCGTCACGTAATAATTGCCCGATCTGGTCTTTTGAATCGATCAAAGCCAGGAAAAGCATTTCTATTGTAGCATATTCATCGCCGTTTTCTTTGGCAATTTTCAAGGCTAATTGCAATGTATCCTGCGCTTTTGGCGAAAGATAAATTTGTGCTCCGGAAACTTTACTTTGACTTTCAAGAATTCGGTCTAAAGCCAGTTCTATATTTTTAGGGTTTACCTGCGATTGTTTGAATAAATAGGGAACTACATCCAAATCTTTCAGAAAAATTCCTTTTAGTAAATGTGCATTCTCGATAGCCTGATGCCCTTCTGTTTGAGCATAGTCCTGCGCTGCCTGAATGACTTCCTGAGTTTTTATGGTAAATTGATTGCTATCCATTTTTGTTAATTTCCTTTTGTTTGTCAAATCATGAACCAAACCATTTCCCGACTCTTTTTCAAGACAAAAAGGCAGTTTAAAAAAATCAGCACCGACAAAATGACATTTCACACCAAAGAAAAGAAACGATTTTTAATAGTAATTTAGCCAAAAATTGCCGGGATGTCTAAAATCAAAAGAACTTACAAAAAACTCTATCCGTATTTTGTGGATGTCTGGCAATACATTGCAATCATTGTGATTTTCATTATTGCGGCAATCTTCATATTGTAAAACACCATCGGATAAATATTTGGGCCTTTTGGAGGTATTGCCAATTCGCCAGATTCGTTACTTTTGTTCAAAAGTTTAAACGTTGGAAAATCAACTCGAATTATCAATAGTCGTCCCTTTATTCAATGAAGCAGAATCTTTACCGGAGCTTCATGCATGGATCAAACGCGTATTGAACGATCATAAATTGTCTTATGAAGTCATTTTCATTGACGATGGAAGCAAGGACGGTTCCTGGAAAGTGATTGAATCTTTGAAACTGATTGACTCTAATGTTCGCGGGATTAAATTCCAGCGCAATTACGGAAAATCTGCCGCATTACATACCGGATTCGAGGCTGCTTTAGGTAAAGTGGTCGTAACGATGGATGCTGATCTGCAGGATTCGCCCGACGAACTTCCGGAATTGCATCGAATGATCACAGAAGATGATTTCGACGTGGTTTCGGGATGGAAGAAAAAACGCTACGATCCGATTACGAAAACAATTCCTACCAAATTATACAATTGGGCAGCGCGCCGCATGACCGGAATTCATTTACATGATTTCAACTGCGGACTAAAAGCCTATAAAAATGCGGTCGTAAAAAGTATTGAGCTTTATGGGGATATGCACAGGTATATTCCACCACTGGCTAAATTTGCAGGGTTCAACAAGATAGGTGAAAAGGTGGTTATTCACCAGGCCAGAAAATACGGAACCACGAAGTTTGGATTGAATCGCTTTTTGAATGGGCCTCTTGATTTGATGACGATGGTTTTCATGGGGAAATTTGGGAAAAAGCCCATGCATTTTTTTGGTGCGATGGGTGTTTTACTTTTCATCATCGGGTTTGGAATCACTATTTACCTGGCAATTGACAAGCTGTTTGTTCATTCAACAGCCATTAAATTGGCTGACCGCACAGAATTTTTCATTGCTCTTACTGCGATGATCATGGGAGTTCAGTTTTTCCTGGCGGGATTTTTAGCCGAGATGGTTGGGAGAAATTCATCTACAAGAAATCATTACCTGATAGAAACTGAAATCTAAGAGCCCCATGAATAACTGGCATTTGGATCAATCATGGACACTTTTCCTGGATAGAGACGGAGTTATCAATGAACGGATTATGGATGACTATGTGAAACGAACGGATGAATTTAGTTTACTTCCGGGAGTTGCCCGTGCCGTATCAACCGCCAATAAACTGTTTTCGCATGTTTTTGTGGTTACGAATCAACAGGGAATAGGCAAAGGTTTAATGACCGAGCGTAACCTTTTGGATATTCACGCTTATTGTAGTGAATTACTTGAAGTTGAAAACGGGCACATTGATCACTATTATTTCGCTCCGAATTTAGCTTCCGAAAATTCAGATTTGAGAAAACCAAATTCGGGAATGGCACTTTTGGCCAAACAGGAATTTCCAGCCATTGACTTCAAAAAATCAATCATGGTCGGGGATTCGGATTCAGATATCGAATTTGGCAGGAAACTTGGAATGAAAACGGTGTTTATCAGTTACGTAAAAGGCTTTAAACACCAAACTGCTGATTTAACCTGTGATTCCCTGGAATCATTTATAAATTTATTGGATTATGATAACTAGAATTCTTTTTATTGGGTTGTTTTTTATCGCTCCGCAGCTTTGGGGACAAACCGTTAATCAAAAAGATACGCAGGGAAGAAAACAGGGAGCCTGGCAGAAAACCTACCCTAAATCGCGTGCTTTTGAATACAAAGGACAATTCAAAGACGATAAGCCTGTTGGGACTTTCTATTATTACTATGCTTCCACAAAGAAAAAAGCGATTGTTACTCACGATGTGAAAACGGGTCGTTCTTCTTCCGTCATGTACCACGAAAACGGTGTTTTGATGGCGAAAGGAATTTTTAGAAACCAGGAGAAAGACAGTGTTTGGGAATATTACGGACCTTCCGGAAGATTGAGCACAAAAGAAACGTATTCGAATGGAAAACTGAACGGAAACCAAACCGTGTACTACATTTTTGAAGATCCGATGGACAAGCGTGTGGTGGTTGCAAAAGTAACGCCTTACAAGATGGGAGTGATCAGCGGCGATGTTATTGAGTACTTTGATACGGGCATCGTAAAGAGCAAAGTAACCTACATCAACGGTAAAAAAGAAGGTATTGCCGTAACGAATCATCCGAATGGAAAAGTAATGATTACGGAACGCTTTAAAGGAGGAATTCAGCATGGCTGGCAATCGGCACACGACCAATCCGGTAAAGAAACCGGCAAACAGTATTACCGTTTTGGGAAACGCATTGAAGGCAAGGAACTGGAAGCTCATCTAAAGCAGTGTAAAGCAAAAGGAATCAATCCAAACGGCTGATTCTTCAATAAGACCTCCCTTTTAAATAATTCATTTCAACGGAAGCTTCTTTTTTTGTAATTTCAAAACGTGAAAAAAAGCCTCATTTCTTCTATTGCCGGATCAATTGTTTTAGTGATCTCCATGATGTTTTTGTCTAATTCCTGTAAAAAGGACGACGAAACGTTTTATATGGGCTATGATTATTTCCCGTTGAATGAAGGACATTACATCATTTATTCCGTTCGGGAAGTCTATGTGGATCAGCAGGTCCAACTCAGAGACACTTTCGATTATTTCATAAAAACCGAGATCGGTGCAGAGATTATTGATAATTCCGGACGAACAGCCCGTGAGTTTAATCGGTATTACGGCACAAGTGCAAATGGCCCGTGGACTATTCACGATGTTTGGACTGCGATTAATGATGGTTCCCGGGCTGAACTGGTGGAAGAAAATAACCGGATTATCAAACTCGTTTTCGCTCCAAGTGAAGATGACGAATGGAATATGAATGCTTTCAATGAACTTGATCCCCTGGATTGTTATTACTCCAATATTCATGGACCTTACACGCTTGGAGGGATTGATTTTTCAGCAACAGTTACCGTGGAGCAGGAAGATTTTTCTTCCTTTATTGATTCCCGCAGAAAATACGAGGTTTATGCCAAAGGTATTGGCATGGTTCACAAATACTTCCGTGATTTTATCATCAATAATGGGAACCCTTCTAATCTGAAAAAAGGACGCTTATTGGAAATGCGTATGCTGTCTTCCGGAGGCTAAAGGACACACGTTCGTAAATTAATTTTAATTTTGTCTGCAAACCATTTGTAATGCTATTTTCAGAAGTTAAGCAAGATTGTACATTTTTCAGGGGAAATATTCCATGTAAACCAAACAAAACGGATGGTTCGGTTTGTCCCACGTGCACTCATTACACTCCGATTAGCAAACGAATTCTGATCATTAAACTGGGAGCACTTGGAGATGTGATCCGAACGACTCCCTTACTTGTCAAATATCGGGAACTTTACCCGAATTGCCACATTACCTGGCTCACTCAGTCTCCGGAGGTATTGCCTTCCAACGAGATTGATGTGATCCTGAAGCCCGAAGCCTTTTCTTTATTTTTGATTGAAAATTCGAAGTTTGATATTGCCATCAACCTGGATAAGGAATTGGAAGCATGTTTGCTGCTGACGAAAACGGATGCGGCAGAAAAATATGGCTATGCCTTTGATAAAGGTGAAATTGTTCCTGCAACTCCGGCTGCCGAACATAAGATCATGACCGGTTTCTTTGATGAATTGTCTCAGAACAATACCAAGAGTTACCTGGAAGAAATCTTTGAGATTTGCCACCAATCCTTCAATATGGAGCCTTATTTGATTCGTAAGAATAAGGAACTGACAGCTAAATGGAGTGAGACGATCAATGGTCTTGCAGAAGGGAAACAGGTTATTGGATTGAATACCGGATGCGGACCCAGATGGAATACCCGTTTGTGGCCGATGGATTATTGGGAAAGACTGGCTGATCAGTTGAGAGAATTGGGATTTTTCCCGGTTTTCCTGGGTGGAAGTCTGGAACACGATAAGAACACGATCATGGCTCAGAAGACCAACGTGTATTATCCCGGACACTTTTCTTTGGAAGAATTTATCGCATTGACGGATAGTTGTAAAATCATTGTAACACAGGTTTCCATGATGATGCACATTGCTACCGCACTTCAAAAAGAATTGATCCTGATGAACAATATTTTCAACCGCCATGAATTTGAATTGTACGGTCGGGGAGAAATAGTAGAGCCTTCCAAAGGGTGTGTTTGCTACTACGGAAATTCATGCGTGAAGGGAGAATCCTGCATGCACGACTTGCTGCCTGAGCAATTGGTTGAGGTGATCAGCAAACGATATTTATAATCAATGAAAATAGCATTTCTATCCACTTTCTTTCCTTTTAGAGGAGGAATTGCCCAATTTAATGCAAGTCTTTACCGGGCATTTGAAAAGAAAAATACGATCAAAGCCTTTACTTTCAAAAGACAATACCCGAATATTCTTTTCCCGGGAGAAACGCAATACGTCACGGAAAAAGATATCGTAGATAAAATCCCGGCGGTGCAGCTTTTAGATACGGTCAATCCGGCAAGTTACGCCAAAACTGCCCGGCAAATCAAGCAATTCAACCCGGATGTGTTGATCATGAAATATTGGATGACTTTTTTCGCTCCTTCATTGGGGTGGGTTTCCAAACGAGTTAAAAGCGCTAAGAAGATAGTCATCCTGGATAACCTGATCCCACACGAAAAACGATTTTTTGATACGGCATTCAACCGCTTCTTTTTAAAGCAGATCGATGGTTTTGTGGTGATGTCGGATAAAGTATTGAAAGACTTACTGATCTCAAAACCCGGTGCAAAGTATATCCGCCTGGATCATCCGCTTTATGATCATTTCGGACCTGTAAAAACAAAAGGTGAAGCTTGTAAGGAATTGGATTTGGATCCGGAAAAGAGATACGTACTCTTTTTTGGCTTTATCCGCGATTACAAAGGACTTGATCTGTTGATTGAAGCATTCAAAACCGTTGATCCCGAACTTCATTTGATCATTGCCGGTGAAGTTTATGGAAGTTTTGACAAATACGGGAAGCAATTAGAGGAATCAGGTATCAAAGACCGTGTTCATTTGTTCAATCATTACATCTCTGACGCCGAAGTTTCCAGCTTTTTCTCGGTTTCCGAGGTTTGCGTGCTTCCTTATAAAAGTGCTACTCAAAGTGGAATTACGGCTATTTCCTATCATTTTGACCTACCCATAATCGCTACAGATGTGGGCGGCTTGAAAGAAACCATTATTGACGGAGAAACAGGAGTGATTGTGAAAGAAATTTCCAGTAAAGCCATTTCAGAAGCAATCGGTACTTATTTTAAAGGAAATTCGAAAACTTTTTATTTTGAAGCTATTCAGAAATATAAAAAAGAGAATTCCTGGGAGACCTTCTCAGATAAAATGCTCGATTTTATTGAAGATTTAAAGTAATCACTAAAAATTTAGCAGACTCTTCGGGCTATTTTTAGGCGCAATCGGGATTTTTTTTCCACAGGTTTGAACAATCATGGCAGTTTTTATCCTAAAGTGTATATATTTGCGACCTTAAAATACAATCAATCAAAATGCGTAATAAAGGATTTTTCTGGTTTTTAACGGTTTTGCTTACTGGAGTATGTATATATCAATTATCATTTACTTGGGTAGCAATCGACGTTGAAAACGATGCTGAACGTGAGGCACTGGTACTAGTTGACGAATTAAAAGAAAAGGCAAAAGCTCCTGGTAACGATAGTAACATCGTTATTTTGTCAAATGGAACCAAAATTGATTTCAATACACCGGAAGCATTTGAACTGGCTAAAGCTGCAATGATCAACCAGGTGTTGAGTGAAAAAGCAGAGAAAGCTGTTTACCCGGTTATCGGATCTAAATTTAAAGATGTTAAAGCGCGCTCATTGGCGTTTGGTTTGGATCTTGTGGGTGGTATGAGTGTAACAATGGAGATTGATGTTCCGGCGTTCGTTAAATCCTATGCCCGCAGTGAAAGAGATTTGAAGTTCAAAGTTCCTTTTGATGCAGCTTATACAATTCACACTACTAAAGGAGGAGATTTCATTGATTTGTTCATTGAAAAATTCGAAGAGAAGAACAAAAATGAAAAGCTTGTTCGTCAATTGAATATTTCTGAAGTAAAAGAATTGTCTTACAACTCTTCAAACTCAGATGTTGCTTCCTACTTCCATGATAAGATCGCAAGTTCCATGGACGGTGTAGAGCAGATTATGAGTAAGCGTATCAACCAGTTTGGTGTTGCGCAGCCGAATATTCAAAAAGAGTCCCGTAAGAATCGATTATACATTGAGCTTCCGGGAGTTCAGGATGAGGCAACTGTTGCTAAGAAATTACAATCAACTGCAAACCTGGAATTTTACGAAACATATGCTTTGGCTGAAATTCAAACAGGACTTTCCAATGCGAACGTGATTTCAAGAAACCCTGAAATTAAGAAAGCTGCTGCTGACTCAACAACAACAGGTGACTCAACCAACGTTGATACATCAAAAGCTGCTCCTGTTAAGCCAATCAAGTCACTTTCTTTGAAATCGACAGGCGCAGGAGCTAAAAAAGGCTTATTTGAATACCTGAAAATAGAACCAGGATACGGAATGCCTACTGCAGCTGCAGAAGACAGAGACGAAATTGATGAAATTTTGAAGCGCTCCGACATTATCACATTGTTCCCTCCGAATTTGAAATTCATGTGGGGCGCAAACCTGGAAGATATTGGGAATGGTAAAAAAGGATATGTACTTTATGCTGTAAGAGTTCCGGAAGGTGGGAAAGCACTTGTCGGAGGTGAAGATGTTAAGTCTTCTGTTCGTTCATTCAATCAGCAAACCTTACAAACTACGGTAAGTGTAACTATGTCCATTGATGGATCATCCAAATGGGCTGATATGACTAAAAGAAACGTTGGTCGCTCGGTTGCAATTACAATGGATAACGTGGTTTACTCTGCGCCGGTTGTAAATGATGAAATCAGTGGTGGAAGTACAGAGATCTCTGGTAATTTCAGTATTGCAGAAGCAGATGATCTTTCCGGATTATTGAACGGAGGTTCACTTCCTGCTCCTTGTATTATCAAGCAGCAAACTAAAGTAGGACCAACAATCGGTAAGGAAAACTCTGAAGCTGGCTTGGTTTCATTCGCATTCGCATTCCTTGCGGTATTTATTTACATGTATTTCTATTACGGAAAAGGAGGTTTGGTAGCAAACATCGCTTTAGCAATTAACGTAATTTTGATCTTTGGTTGTTTGGCTTCTTTCGGAGCAGTATTGACATTGGCAGGTATCGCAGGTATCGTATTAACAATTGGTACGGCGGTCGATGCGAACATCCTGATCTTCGAGCGTATTAAAGAAGAAAATGCATTAGGGAAAACTTCGGAAGAAGCGGTGAACATCGGTTTCATAAAAGCATTGCCTTCTATTATTGATGCGAACGTAACTCACTTATTGGTAGCAATGATCCTTAAGATCTTCGGAACAGGAGAGATCGAGTCTTTTGCAACAACATTGATCGTGGGTATTTTCACATCTGTTTTCTCTGCAATCATTATCTCCAAGCTGATCATTACATCTTCATTGGAGAAAGGAAAAAAAGTTTCTTTCAGTACGAAGTATACACACAACATGTTCTCCAACTTCCATTTCGACTGGATTGGTAAGCGTAAATATTTCTACATCTTCTCAATCACGGTTACTATTCTTGGAATTGCTGCTTTTGCAACAAGAGGATTGAAGCAAAGTGTTGAATTTACCGGAGGTAGAACCTTTGGTGTGAAAATGGAGAAGCCGGCAGATATCGAAACGGTAAGAACGGCTATGGAATCTGTTTTCATTGAAAAGAACGGTGAAAAATCAAATGTGGAGATCAAAACGAAATCCAATGCTTACAATGTTGAGATCACTACAAACTACTTATTGGCTGATGCATCTGCAACTGCTAAAGTAGAAGAGAAGATGAAAGAAGGGTTTAAGAAGATCAAAGAAAAATCCGGAGAAATCCAGGTGACAGATACCCGTTCGATCTCGGCTTCGGTTTCGGAAGAAATGTGGTCTTCTGCAACACTTTCCATTACTTTGGCTTTGATTGCGATTTTTGCATACATCTTCATCCGATTCGGTCAGTGGCAGTATTCATTAGGAGCAATCTTAGGATTGGCACATGACGTTGTCTTCGTTCTTTCTGTATTCTCATTACTTCACGGATTCTTACCATTCAGTTTGGATGTGAACCAGGCGTTCATTGCAGCAATCCTGACGGTAATCGGTTACTCGATGAATGACACGGTCATTGTATTCGACCGTATTCGTGAGAGCCTGAACTTTGATAAGAACCAGCACGAAGCGAAAGAAGTGATCAATGAAGCATTGAACAAAACCCTGAGTCGTACATTCAATACATCCATGATCTTGTTTGTGGTATTGTTGATCATGTTCATTTTCGGTGGACCGGCAATTAAAGGGTTCTTGTTCGCACTATTGGTTGGTGTTGTAATCGGAACATATTCTTCCTTGTGTGTAGCTACACCAATTTTGGTTGACTTCACGAAGTCTTTCAGGATCAAGGAAAAAAAGAAATAATCAGACTTAAATAGTTGAGAACGGCCGATCAATAGATCGGCCGTTTTTTTTGTGGTGTTTTTTACAACCTTTTAAAGAGAGTTCAATCAGAAAGGAAAGGCATTTCGACTACGCTCAATGACCTTTACGGGATATCTTATCGTTTTTATAACAAATAAGGTGACTGAATGCTTACGCCATAGCTACAGCATGGGCGCAGCGGAGTCGAAGGCAACTTTTTAACTTGTAAAACACACGCCATGATAATCATCGTTTCACTCGTTCTTGCGCTTTTGGTTGGGAACGTTTTAATTCAACGGAAGGATTAAATTTGTAGTGATCAGTCGCGACTGATCACTACGGATTTCATTTTATCCTCCGTAAGGGATTTTAATAGTTTCGGAATTCTTTCGCAGGTAATAGCGCAGAATTGTTCGGGCATCTTTATCTTCCGGGTGCAAATCTATAAATCGCAGCCAGTTTCTGTGAGCTTGCTTTAAGGTGTAATAAGGAACAAATCCAAAACCGCGATAGGAGCCATTTTCAATCCAGATCACGCTCTTTTCACGTTTATCCCGACCATTTTCAACAATAAAAAAGTTATCGTCGTCAAAAGTCAGCAAATTGATCAATTCGTTTACACGTTCGTTATAAGATTCTGGGTTTTCTGTTCCAACACAAGCTCCGTGGCATTTTCGTACCTGGTAGCCGAAACAACTGCTGCTGCTTTTTTCAAGACTGCACAATTTCTGACACAACTGATGTTTTTCAACCAAGCCGAAAATATAATCGTTTGCCTCACGCTTGGTAGTAAATGTCGTAATCGGTGCGCTATTGGTTTTACTGATCTTGTCTACATAAAGCTGTAAATAACCGGCCTGGTCTTCGTAATCAAATAAACCATAGGCAAAAGTGCTTTTTCGAAGAGCCCTGTTATACTGAGGTTTGTGGACTTTGATCAATTCTGATTCAAACAATAAGGCAATCAGTTCCGAGCCGGTCAATTCAAATTCGATCCGGGCAATTTCCTGGCGCATAACGGATCCTTTGAGCGTTTTTACGTTCTTTAAATGCTGTTCGATGCGTTTTTTGATGTGCTTGCTCTTCCCAATATAAATCAATTGATTGGTATCGTTATAGAACTTGTAAACTCCGGGTTTATTCGGAATTTCTTCCAGTATCTCCAAATCCAGGTTCGGATGTAAAATTTTTGGATTTACTTCTTCCTGTATAAATGTTTGCAATCCTTTGGAATCTGTTTGATGCAAAAGTGTGAATAAATGAGCCGTGGCTTCAGCATCACCACTGGCACGGTGCCTGTTTTGCAGGTTGATACCGAGTGCTTTTGTGAGTTTCCCCAGGCTGTATGATTCATGATTGGGAATCACATACCTGGAAGCTCTTACCGTACACAAGTGGGCTTTACGGTAATCGTAGCCCAATAATTTAAACTCATGGCGAATGATTCCGTAATCAAAACCTACGTTGTGAGCGACGAAAATACAATCTTCCGTAAATTCAATGATTTGTTTGGCGATCTCGTAGAATTTCGGTGAATCAACAACCATTCTGTCGTGAATTCCTGTCAGTTTTGAAATAAACTCTGGAATTGGCATCTCCGGATTAACCAGTGTTGCGAAAGAATCGATTATCTCGATTCCGTCGTGCTTGTATATAGCGATTTCAGTAATCTTAGAAGATTTTGTGGACCCACCGGTTGTTTCGATATCTACAATTGCGTATTTCACGGCACAAATTTACGGAATTTTTAGTGCTTCGTTTGTCAATTGAATGTCGTTGCAACAGAAATTAACTAATAGTCCCTGAATAATCCTTAAATTTGTAGAAAATTAGAACAAAATGGCAAATAAGAGAGTAATCAAAAAGCAATTGAACGGAATGATCATTGACGTTTTGGATGAGTGTTTTTCAATCCAATTATATAACGAATCTAAAACTGAGGCTACAGAGAAGTTGATCAACGAAGCATTGAATTTTGCAGATGATGTTTTGACTAAGATTCATGAATCTAAAACGAAGAAAGATTTCCCTGCTATTCGTCAAATGATGGAAGATAAAGGTGTTTATTTCGTGGAGGAATTGAACGGTTTGCAATAAGATTTAACTGATTAAATAGTGAACGAACCTGGATGTAATGTCCGGGTTTTCTTTTTTTTTGTGGCTTCGACTTCGCTCAGCCACCGGAATAATATAAGGAGACTGAGCGGAGTCGAAGGCTACTTTAGGAATTTCCGCATCCACAAATCACAGGCAAAATGCCCCGAATCGCCATAAGGTTTATCCAGGTATTCAAATCCTAAATATTCATACAAACCTACCGCGACGTGCAACTCCGGAAGTGTTTCCAAATAAATCTCAGTGTTTCCTTCCAAAATCGCTGCTTCAATGGATTTTTCCATCAGCTGTTTTCCCAAACCCACATTCCGGTGACTTTTAGCCACATACAATTTCACTAATTCAACG
>CAMLFH010000021.1 GCA_946479285.1 uncultured Flavobacteriales bacterium
GTACGTACTTATTCCACTTTAACAAGGGTTTTCAACTTTTCTTTTTTGAAAAAAATTAAATCTGTCACTTAACATATTGATAATAGTCTGGTTATAGATCGAAAAAAAATGAAAATTTTTCAGTGTTGGAGATAGAGTTCTCTTAATTGCCTTATAATTGGCTGATTTGAATTCGGGAACCTATCTATTGTTTGGCTCTCTTTTAAGATGTTCTCCAGTAAAAAAGGATTCAATAACACATATTTATCTTCCAAAATTTTCAATTCACCGGAATCATTTGCCTGATCAAAGACAATCATCATTCCTTTTAGGGATCTATAGCCTTCATTATATACAGACAATATCTGGCATAACGCGTAAGCCAGTATTTCATCAACATTCAATTCCTCTCTGGTTGTATCGTCAAACTGTAAATTGGAAAGCAGCTTGCCCATTCTTTTTTCCAGGACTTTCTTTTCTCCATTCGACATTCTCCCATATATAGGACTCACCTCATTGAGGTAGTGACGGTGATTCACGTTGAATTTTACTGCATCCAAAGAGAGCTTTTCTTTTAATGCTCTTCTTAACCAGATGCGTAATGAGATTGTCGTTAAAAGAATCAGAATCACTCCGGCCATTTTTGCAGGAACAATCAGTCCGTTCTGCATAAACAAAGGAACGGCGATCAGTAAAAGAACTATTGGAATTAAAAGTGCTAGAAAACGTTTCATACTTTATATATATAACCTATTTATTCTGCTCTCTAAAAACTTTCAGCAACCAGGGAAGAAGCACGATCAAAATCAATGTTGCTCCCATCATCAAGTAGAAGTTCAACATAAAGAAAGAAGGCTTATCATCATAATCATCCCACAAGGATGCAAGAACTCCGCTTAATTTATTTCCAATAGACGTTGAAATGAACCAGGCTCCCATCAGTAAAGCTGTCAATCTTGCCGGTGCTAATTTTGAAACCATGGATAGTCCGATCGGTGATAAACACAATTCTCCAACTGTAATAACGCCATACGCTCCAAAAAACCACCAAAGGCTCGATTTGATTTCTCCATTTCCGGATGCATTCGCGGCAGCAACCATTACCAAACAAGAAAGACCGGTAATGAATAATCCCAGCGTCATCTTAACCGGAATGGATGGTTCCATTTTGCGCCGTCTTAAAAAACGGAATATTGCAACGATTAAAGGTGTGAGCACAATCACCCAAAACGGATTCACCGATTGAAAGATGTTAGTATTGAAAACAACCACTTGATCTCCTTCTTTCAATTGTGGAGCTTTTTCGTAGTTTTTGAAGTAAGCCGGATATTGAACAGCTGTTTCCTCTCCCACTTTCCTAAAATGTTTATCCAAAACGGGAGTTGCCTCTGCAGACTTGACATAATCTATCTTATCTGCGAGATACATATTCTTCAACCCATTTTTTGTATAATCAGGAACATCGCGATTTGTGTAATTGTTCGCCCACGTATTCAAAACGGTTCCATTCTGTTTGAAAATTGCCCAAAAAGGAATAACAGCCAAACATACCACAAGGATTGCGCTCACTACTCTGCGTTCATGCTTCGGAGCGGTAAACAAAACATATCCAAAAAAGAAGATTACAGGAATGCATGCAAACAGGAATGCATCCGTTACATCATCTTTCACCAGGTACGAATGATCCGGATTTGTAATAGGAGTTCCGTTGATATAATATCCAATAAACGCAAATATTACAGCTGGAACAACAACAATCGCCAAATCAATCCACCACGGTTTTTCTCCCGGTACAGCAACTTTCTTTACATCCCCGTCTTTATAATGTTTATTTCCTGAAAGAAATACCAGTACCCCAACGAACATTCCAACTCCGGCGCCAACAAATGCTACGGAATATCCATACTTATTAATAAGGAAAGCTGAAACGATGTTACAAACAAAAGCTCCGATATTGATTCCCATGTAAAAGATGTTGTAGCCTTCGTCTTTTTGATCCCTGTATTCATCCGTATTATAGAGATTACCTAAAAGTGTTGAGATATTGGGCTTAAACAATCCGTTTCCCAGAATCACCAAAACCATTCCGGAATACAACATGGCATAAGTATGTACTCCCATCATGCAATATCCAATCCCCATCAAAATTCCTCCGAGAACAATTGGTACCCGATATCCTAAAACACGATCGGCCAGTAAACCACCAATAAATGGAGTGAAGAACACCAAAGCGATAAACGTTCCGTACAAACTTGCGGATTCTGCTTCCGACATTTCAAATCCGTACTTCGTTTTTGCATCCTTGAGATACAAAGTGAAAATTCCGATCATTAAATAATAACCGAAGCGTTCCCACATTTCTGATAAGAACAAAAAAGGAAGTGCTTTTGGATGTTTACGTTGTTTCATTGATGTTTACTTAATTCTATTATTTTACGCCACCCATCTTTTTCTTCAGGATCGGTGAGATCAGGATTAGTACAACTCCCGAAATGATTGAAATGATACCGATAGTTTGATATCCTTCTGTGTATTGCATTAATTTCTGGGTATTAGTCAGGTTTTCATCGGTTCCGCTTCCGGAGGCCAATGCCGCACCGATTAATCCTGCCCCATATTGTCCATAGGCACTCGCCAGGAACCAGGTTCCCATCATCATCCCCGTCAATCGTTTTGGAGAAAGTTTTGTAATCATGGATAATCCGATTGGTGACAAACATAATTCTCCCAAACTAACTACTAAGTATGCAAAAACGAAGATCCATAACGGAGTTAGTCCATTTGAATCCGCGGAAAACCTACTGGATGCAAAGATCAGGAACCCTAATCCCAGAATGGCGAATCCTAAACCGAATTTCACACTGGTATTTGGCTCCGCTTTTCTTTTACTCAGCCAAACCCATAAAAATCCAACCAGCGGAGCTAATAATACCACCCAAAGTGAATTTAGTGAATTATTCACCGAAGTCATATTCAACCCATGGTTGGAAACATTTCCAACTGCAAAATAGTTCAATGATCCTCCTCCCTGCTCAAAGAACGACCAAAACAATGCTGAAAAGATAATGAGTACAACTGCAACCAATAATTTCCCAAATTCCTCCTTCTTCACTTTCGTAAGGATATAAACCAGGTATCCCAAAATGACAGCCGCGAGAACGATCATGAATAAATCACTGAATTGAACCAAATACGGAGCCAGCTTACCGGTTTCCAATTTAACAGGCCCCATCAAAAAAGTAAAATCTATATCAAACGGATAATAAACCATTAGGAAGAAGAATGGAATCATTGCCAGTGAAGCCAGGTAAACCGTTAAGTTCTTTGACAATCCAAGTGCATTCTTTTCAACCAGCTTTTCAGGGAATGGCGGCTGCCCGATCGGACCCAATGATTTCTGTGTTTTTAGAAACAAGCCCAAGCCCAATAACATGCACACTCCTGCCAAACCAAATCCAAGTGACCAGCTGATGGATGTTCCGATGTAAGCAATGGTCAATCCGCTCAAAAGCGCTCCGATGTTGATGCCCGAATAAAACAAAGAGAATCCCGAATCTCTTCTGGAATCATTGTCGTGATAAAGGTCTCCCACCATCGTAGAAATATTCGGTTTGAAAAATCCGTTCCCCACAATCAGAATACTGACTCCGAGGTAAAAGGTAAATGCTCCGGGCACTGCCATCAGGAAGGTTCCTATAGCCATCAAAATACCTCCCCAAAAAACGGATTTCCTGAATCCGAAGATTTTATCGGCAAACATACCGCCAACAAAAGCCATCGCATAAATGAAAGCCTGGATCAATCCGTATTGTTTGCTGGAAGAACTTTCAGCACGATCACGATCTTTCTGATGAGATGTTTCAATATAGTATCTCGGATGGTCTTGAGTTAATTCCTCTTTATTTTTCTCTAAAAATTCTATTTTCTTGGCCTCAATCTGATCTTTCGGGATAGGGTTATAATCACCGGTTAAGATCAGGTGAGAAATGTACAAGGCTAAAAGTGCCCGCATTCCGTAGAATGTGAAACGCTCCCACATTTCAACCAGGAAAAGATACCACAACTGCTTTGGGTATTTGCCTTTGAAATTTCTAATATTTTCTAATGCAGCTGCATCCGATGGATTCAGGTCTTTTACTTCCAAACTCATAACTCTATCTGTTAAGGAATCGTAAAAATGATAAATTAAATTGGATGATTGGTGAAATATATGGCACAAAAAAATCCCTCACAGTATTTGCGAGGGATTTTCTAAAGATCGTTCTATCTTATTAACGCACGCCGTGCATCATTTTCTTTAAGAATGGAGTAATTGCGAACAAAATAATGGATGCAATACCACACAATACGACGAATACCATGAAGAAATCAAATAGACCTTTGATGGTGAATCCTGCAAATGTTGGATACTTGACAGTAATGATCTCATTTTCCTGGATCGCTTTGAATTCAGCAGCAGTAAATGTGGTGTCTGAGGCCTGGTACTTATTTACAAATGGAATGTTCTTTTTTGCAGCTACTTCCTGTTCCGTTTTCATTTCAGCAGTTGCTTTCACCTTTTTGCTGACATCCAACTTGTTTTCTTTCGCTTTGGCATTATCTATACTTGCAATGTTCAATTTCGCAAGTATGTACAATTCTTCTCCTGTTGCTTCTTTTTTATTCTCCAGAATTGATTTCAAATCAATATTTACTTCCTGGGCAGTCTGGTATTTATCTCCTGTTGGAGGCAAAATAGATCCCAATGAACCGGACAATGCATATCCCGCCGCGTTCGACAAGAAGAAAACTCCGTATAACAAGGATGCGAAACGTTTTGGTGATAATTTACCAACCAATGACAAACCGATCGGTGATAAACACAACTCTCCTACTGTTTGAATGAAATACAATAAAACCAACCATTTAACCATCAACATTTCTGTGTTGCCTAAACCGTCCACATTGTGTGCAATGATAAAATAACTCAATGCAATCAACAATAAACCGATTGCCTGTTTTGCAGGAGAGATGGGCTCTCTTCCTTTTGATCTCAATTTATCCCAAAGCATACTGAAAGGAATAGCAAGGATTACCACAAACAAACCGTTGAAAATCTGCACCATGGATGCCGGCATTTCCCAGCCAAAAATATGGCGGTCAGTTTGATTACTGGCAATGAAAGTTAATGAAGATCCCGCCTGCTCAAATGCTGCCCAAAAGAAGATTACGAAAAACGAAATAATGTAGATGACATAAATACGCTGACGTTCAATTTTGGTCAATGTTTTATCCGAAATGATTAATCCCGCAAGCGTTAAACCACTGGAGTAAATAATTGGATAAATGATTGTTGTGATAAAGTTGTCTCCTGCAAGGAAGTAACGGAAAAAGAAGAATAGACCCGTAAACGCTACTAAAGACATAATCAAAGACATTGCTGTGAATTTCGGTTTCTGAATTTCCTCTCCTTCACTATCCAGTAAATCTGCTTTCGATGGAACAGCTCCAAGCGGTTTTCCATCCGGCGTAACTACATACTTGTTTTTCAAAAATGCAAACAAAACGGTTCCCAAAACCATTGCAATACCTGCAGCAAGGAATCCCCATTTGAAAGCATATATATCCTGAACTCCTCCAATTTTAACATCTCCGATCATCGGACATAAAAACTGGCTCAACAACGCTCCGATGTTAATTCCCATGTAGAAAATGGTGAATGCTGAATCCAGTTTACTCTTCTCGTGTTTCGGGTATAAACTTCCAACCATGGAAGAAATGTTCGGTTTAAAGAATCCATTTCCAAAAATGATGATTCCCAATGCACTCCACATCAATGTAGTTGCCAATCCTAAATTTGTAGAGAAAACGCTGGCGCTCAGGAACAACAACAATTGTCCGATTGCCATCATTGCTCCACCCAGCATGATACAATTCCTGTTTCCGAAGAAACGATCGGAAATGAATCCTCCCAACATTGGAGTTAAGTAACACAATCCAAGAAAACCACCATAAATCAGGGCCGCATCGGACTCATTCATTCTTAGTGAATTGATCATGAAAAGGGTCAGAATGGCACGCATTCCGTAGAAGTTGAAACGTTCCCACATTTCAGTTCCAAATAATACCCACAATCCTTTAGGATGTCCTTTTTTTGCTTCTGTTTGATCAATAGTATCTGTGATTTCCATATTTCGATTTAATTTTTTAGCGTCGTGAAAATAGATAAAAATTGGTTGATTGGTTCAGATTGTTTTAATTTTAACTATTCGTTCAATGCTTCATGTCTGATTTAGAGAACCTTTTCGACGCACACACACATCATTTCGATACCAAAAATCGAAGCGTTGTGCAATTGACCAAAATTCCGGAAGAAAATTTCCCACCCTGTTTTTCTTATGGAATTCATCCGAAACAAGATTCGTTTGATTTCCATGAAATCGAACAGATTTGCCAACAGCTGAACCAAAACAAAGGCTTCCTGGCAATCGGGGAAATTGGTCTCGATAACCGGTATGATTCACTGGAAAAGCAGGAAGAGTTGTACGTGTTTCAATTGAAAATTGCCGCCAAACTTGATAAACCTGTTATTCTGCATTGTGTCAATTCCTGGGATCGCTGCCGGTTCCTGCATGAAAAACACGCTCCAAATACCACGCTTATTTACCATGGCTTCAACAAGGCTTCCATCGTCGAGCAAGTTCTGAACTATCCAAAAAGCAAGATCAGTATTGGTGAATCGCTTGTAACCAATCAAAAACTTCAAAATGCATTGCTCCAAGTCCCTTTGGAACGCTTATTCCTGGAAACGGATATGGGTTCGGGCATGCTGATTGATACTTACCGAATGACAGCTGAGATAAAATCCATATCTTTGCACGCCTTAACCGAACAACTAAACCAAAACGCAAAAAGAATTTTTAACTATGAGTAAGTGGTTGGAGCGTACAGAGTTGATTCTTGGACCAACGGAAATGGACCGTTTGAAATCTGCTCATGTACTCATTGTGGGACTAGGCGGAATCGGATCTTTTGCAGGTGAATTTATTGCTCGTGCAGGAGTCGGTACCATGACCATCGTGGATGGCGATGCCTTTGATATTACCAATAAAAACAGACAGCTCACAGCGCTTGATTCTACCATCGGGAAAAATAAAGCGGTTGTATTGGCTGAACGTATCAAGGACATCAATCCGGATATTAACCTGAACATTGTACAGGAATTTGTTACTCCGGAACGTGCGTGGGAATTGTTGGATCAATACAAACCCAATTATGTCATGGATTGTATTGACAGCGTTACGCCGAAATTAGAATGGATCATTGCATGCAAAAGCCGGAAAATCAAAATTATTACTCATTTGGGAGCAGGAGGAAAAATTGATCCGTCCCGCGTTCAAGTTGCCAAACTTCCCAGCAGTCACAACTGTAAGTTAGGAGCACATATCAAGAAAAGACTCAAGAAAAAAGGCGTTGGCTTTGAAAAGATCAAATGTGTTTATTCATCCGAATTGCAACTAAAAGATTCTTTGAAAATGACCGATGGATCTAATTATAAACGTTCATTCTACGGGACTGTCAGCTACATGCCGGCTTTATTCGGATTATTGGGAGCAGCAGAAGTAATTCGCTATCTGACCAAAAAAGATGAGCATTCAAACTAGGATGAAATTCAAAGAAAAAAGTATATTCGCGTACCTCAAACTGAAAAAATGAAATTAAATTGCCTGTTCAGCATTGCTGCACTTACACTTTTTATGTCTAGTTGTGGAAACGATGCAGAGCCTTTAAATAAAGACAAATCGATCAACGGGGTTGTTGCCGGTCACGATGCACATTCCTATTCCAATACCGATGAGATTCGCACTAAACACCTGGATTTGGAGCTGGATGTAGACTTTGAGAAAAAGACTATTTACGGGGTTGCGCGTCATCAAATGGAGCGACTGAAAGATACCGACACAGCAGTTTTCGATATCAACGGACCTGAAATCCAAAAAGTGACTTTGGGAAAAAAAGGACAGGAAAAAGAAACGGATTTCATTATCGGTTCCATGCAGGAATTTATCGGTCAGCCTTTGAGTATTAAAATCGACAAGAACACCGAATACATCAATATCTATTACAAGACGACAGAAAATGCGGGTGCTTTGGATTGGATGGACCCCGAATTGACAGAAGGAAAAGAACATCCTTATTTATATACGCAAGGTCAGGCGATTTTAACACGTACCTGGATCCCCGTTCAGGGAACTCCGGCAAACCGAATTACTTACAGCGCAGATGTAACAGTTCCTTCCGAACTATTGGCTTTAATGAGCGCTTCAAACCCGAAGGAGAAAAACCCGGAAGGGAAATACCATTTCGAAATGAAACAGCCGATCCCGGTTTATTTGATTGCTTTAGCAGTTGGAAACCTGGAGTACAAAGCCCTGGGAGAGAATTGTGGTGTTTATACGGAACCCGAAATGCTTGGTAAAGCCGTTTGGGAATTTAATGATCTTCCAAAAATGATCAGTGCCGCTGAAAGCCTTTATGGTCCTTACCAGTGGGAACAATACGATATCATCGTTCTTCCCTATTCTTTCCCCTTCGGAGGAATGGAAAATCCGCGCTTGACATTTGCTAATCCAACCTTGATTGCCGGCGACAGAAGTGCGGTTTCCGTAATTGCTCATGAATTAGCTCATTCCTGGTCAGGTAACCTCGTTACCAACGCAAGCTGGAATGACTTCTGGCTGAATGAAGGGTTTACGGTTTATTTCGAGAACCGCATCATGGAAGAATTGTACGGAAAAGAAGTTGCAGACATGTTGGCTTTGATCGAATTCCAGGAGCTTCAGACAGAAATGGCTGAAATGGATGAGAAAGATACGCACTTAAAATTGCAGCTTTCAAAACGCAATCCGGATGACGGAATGACTTCGATTGCTTACGTAAAAGGTGCTTTCTTGTTGAAAACCCTGGAGCGTGATTTCGGAAGACAGCGCTTTGATACTTTCTTAAAAGGATATTTCAAAGATCACGCCTTCCAAACATTGACAACGGAGCAATTCAAGGCTTACCTGGAGGAAAACCTGATCAACAAAACAGACATTCAATTCAATATTGATGAGTGGTTGTATAAACCGGGATTGCCTAAAAACTGCTATGCCGTAAGTTCTCCAAGATTTGAGAAAATCCAGGATCTGGCTCGTGAATTTGCCAACGGAAAAGATATTTTCAAAAAACCGGCTAAGAAAAAAGGGAAGAAACAAGTTCCTGCATTGAAACGTGATCAATACGTTCCACAGGAATGGCAGGCATTTATCCGTGCTTTACCTAAAAAAATGGATCCGGAACGTTTGGCCCTGATTGATACAAAATTAGGTTTCCATAACTGGGGAAATGCGGAAGTTGCAACCGAATGGTACGTACTCGCAATTAATTCCAACTACACGGAAATCCGCCCGGATATCGAGAAGTTCGTTTCAAAAGTAGGACGTAGAAAATTCTTATTACCGATCTACACGACCATGAACAAAAACCCGCAAAGCAAGCAATGGGGAATGGAGGTTTACAAACGATATAGAAACAATTATCACCCGGTTTCCATCATGACAATGGATGACCTGTTGGGGTATAAACCGTAATTTTATAAAGACATAAACAGAAGGCACGCGACGCATCGCGTGCCTTCTGTTTTTTAACGATTATCCATCCCGACGTAATATTGCGGAATTACGTCGAACTCAAATAATACCCTTTCCACCACGAATAATCAAAACATCCCTTCACCTCCTAAAACAACCTCTTTTCTTTTTTAAGAAGCATTCATATTTGACAGTACAAATACAACAGTTATGTCAAGCTTCATTATTCGTCTATCTATTGCAACAAGTTTGTTGGCGGCAATTTTCGCCTGTTCCGGCAATAAGGTCCTTTCGGTCGATCCCAAATTCCGGAAATGGGTTTCCGGTTACACTTCCGGAGTTATTTCCAATTCTGACAACATTGAGATCGAACTCAAAGACCAGCTTGATTCTTCCAAATTAGTGGAACTTGGAATGAAATCCCGAATGGATGACAAAATCCTGAAGGAAATCGTGGAAATTAGTCCGGCAATTGATGCCGATGTTCAGTGGATCGACTACAGGACCATTCAAATTGTTCCGAAGAAACCCTTGAATTCCAATCAAATCTATACAGTAAGTTTAGACCTGGATGAAATCATGGAAGTGGAAAACGGGTATGAAGAATTCAACTTCCAATTTGCAACCAAGCCGCAAAAAATCAATGTAAGCGAACCAAGCCTGATTGAATACGATTCCTACAACCTGGAATGGTATTCCCTGCGCGGATCGGTTACCATGACCGATTATTTTGATACGACCAAACTGAAAGAGCTGATCACTGTGAAACACGGCTATCAGAAACTGAAAATTCACTTCGAAGAAAGCTACGGCACCAACGAATACACTTATATCGTAGACAGTATCAAGCGTAACGCGAAAGAAAGTACGGTTTCTGTGGAATGGAACGGCGATGCCATTTCTTCCTTTTCAAACGGATCCACAAATATCAAAATTCCTGCATTGGGCGATTTTGGTATCAGTTCTTTTGACGTGATGGATGAAGACGATCAAAGCGTCCGTCTCACATTTACAGAACCTTTATCCACCAACCAGGATTTGAATGGACTAATCGATTTGGAAGGTGTTTCGGGAGAAACCTTTTCGATCTATTACAACGAAGTAACAGTCTTCATTCCCAAACGAATTGAAGGCGAGTTCAAATTGAAAATCAATTCCGGGATCAAAAACATCAAAAATTACGCGATGCTGAAAGGAACTGAACGTACTTTGCTGTTCACTGCTTCCAAACCAAAAGTGCGTATCGTTGGCAGCGGTTCCATCCTGCCCGATTCCAAAGGATTGATTTTCCCTTTTGAAACCATTGGATTGAAATCCGTGACAGTTAGAATCATTAAGATTTACGAAGAGAACGTGCATCATTTCCTGCAGGTGAATGAATTGAATGATTCCGATGCCATCTTCCGGTTCGGGAAGAAAATTGCTGAAAAGAACATCACTCTGGGCGTGAAAAAAGAAGATAAAAGCGATTGGGCTTCCCATGTGCTGGATTTGGAAAAGTGGATCCGCCCGGAACCCGGAGCAATCTACCGGATCTCCATCAAATTCGGGCAGAAAGACGCTTATTGTGATTGTCCGGCAAACACCGAAGGCGAAAACAGTGAAGAAGCAGCTGAAAATGAAGCAAGAGCAGAAGAAGAATGGTCCGAGCGCCCCTGGCATTTGGATGATTGGGACGATGGTTACGAGGATTGGGGCGGTTATGGTTCTTCCGAATCAGCATGCAGCTCCGATTATTACTACGGAAAAGCAGTTTCCAGAAATATCCTTGCTTCAAACATTGGTGTCATTTACAAACTGGACGCTAAGAAAGGCGCGCATGTTTTCCTGACGGATATGATTACCACACAACCCATTCCAAATGCTTCCGTGACATTCTATGATTATACCAAACAAGTGATTGCTTCCGGAACAACTAATGCAGAAGGAATGTACACTAAAACACTTTCGGAAAAGCCGTTCTTATTAATTGCCAAATATGGAAAACAACGCGGTTATCTGAAAGTCAGCGACGGCCATGCAAACATGCTTTCCGAATTCGATGTGGAAGGTGAAGAAGTTCAAAATGGTTTGAAAGGATATATTTATGCCGAACGCGGCGTTTGGAGACCGGGAGATTCTATTTATGTCAACTTTGTACTCCGTGATTACGAGAAAAAACTTCCGCTGAACCATCCGGTATCTTTCACGCTGACAGATCCTTCCGGTTACGAAGTCAGTAAAATAACCAAATCACAAGGCGTAAACGGACACTACGATTTCAGAACAGCAACACGTTCCGATTCAAAAACCGGGATTTACACGGCAAGAGTCATGGTAGGTTCACGCGAGTTTGTGAAATACCTGAAAGTGGAAACGGTGAAACCAAACCGTTTGAAATTAAAACTGACTGTTCCTCAAAGTTCAGATAGTTCACTGCAGCTGGAATCTTATTGGCTTCACGGTGCTCCGGCAAAAAACCTGCGCGCAACAGTCGATGTGGAATATCAATCTACGAAAACCAGTATCCCGGGATTCAAGGGATTTGAATTCGACTCACCGATCCGTAAAATCAATTCCGACAAAAACACCTTGTTTGATGACGATTTGGACGCGAACGGAAAGGCTTCCTTCAAACAGGAGTTATCTTCCCTTTCCCAAGCATCCGGGATGCTGAATGCCATTTATACCATGCGCGTTTTTGAGCAGGGCGGTAACTTCTCCATAGATCGTTTTTCCCAATTGTATTCTCCTTACAAGCAATACGTTGGATTCAGAATTCCTGATACCGAAGCTGATAACTCTTTAATTTCAGGCAAGAAACACACGTTTGATGTCGTGATGGTGAATGCTGCCGGGAACATCCTGAAAAAACCATCCAAGATCCGTGTAAAGATCTACCGCATGGAATGGAGATGGTGGTACGAAAGCGGAGACGACGATTTAGGAAACTTCATGGCTCGCAGCGGGAATATGCTCGTTTATGATTCCTTACTGAACGCTTCCGATGGAAAAACCGCATTCAAATTCGGACTCAATGCTACTGATTATGGCCGATTCCTGGTCACTGTTACCGATGAAGAAGGTTTCCATCAATCCGGGAAAATCATTTCGATTGATGTTCCTTATTGGAGCCGTGGCAATCAAAAGAACAACGAATATGCTTCCATGCTGAACTTTTCCACCGACAAGAAAAGTTATGTGAAGGGTGAAACAGTAAAACTGAGCATTCCTTCACCGGCTTCCGGAAAGGCATTGATTTCCATCGAAACACGTACAAAGATCGTGAAGAAATTCTGGGTCAATACCACGAAAGGAGAAACAACCTGCTCGTTTGAAACCACCGAAGACATGGCTCCGAATGCTTATGTTCACGTCAGTTTGATCCAGCCGCACAGTGCAACAACCAATGATTTGCCGATCCGCATGTATGGAATTGTACCGATTTTGGTCGACGATCCTGCAACGCACCTGCATCCGGAAATTGCCTCGGCAAAAGAATGGAGACCCGAATCGACAGCTAAAGTCACTGTTTCTGAAAAAAACGGCAAAGGAATGACTTACACATTGGCCATTGTCGACGAAGGATTACTGGATCTCACACGTTTCAATACACCCAATCCATGGAATACGTTCTATGCCAAAGAAGTGTTGGGAATCAAAACCTGGGACATGTACAACAACGTAATTGGTGCTTATTCCGGGAATTTGAATCGCTTATTGAGTATTGGTGGCGACGGTTCTGCAGACGACGGTGCAGGTCCGAAAGCAAATCGTTTCAAACCGATGGTCTATTTCTTAGGTCCATTCGTTTTACCGGCAGGTTCTTCGAAAACTCACCAGGTGGAATTGCCTACTTACATTGGCTCAGTTCGCGTGATGGTGGTGGCTCATTCCGCAACAGCATTCGGAAACGCAGAAGAAACCGTTACGATCAAAAAACCGCTGATGGTGCTTGGAACTTTACCTCGTGTAATCGGACCAAGTGAAACCATCCAATTGCCGGTAGATGTTTTTGCAATGAAGGACAATATCAAAAACGTAGATGTCCAGGTTACCTGCAACGAACTATTGGTTTTAAGCGGACCAAAGAACCAAGCTTTGAAGTTTGCCGCAGAGGGCGATCAAATCGTGAATTTTGAATTGAAAGTGGCTAATAAACTGGGGATTGCAAAAATCAAGATCTTTGCAAAATCAGGAAACGAAACCGCTACCCAGGAATTTGAGGTCGATGTGCGCAGTCCGAATCCGAAAGTGCTGGAAAGCGAAACGAAAGTCATTGAACCGGGCGCAACGGCAAATTTTACCATGGAACAAGACGGAATAAACGGCTCACACTCTTATTCCTTGGAAACCAGTCAATTCACTCCGATTAATTTAAACGGACGAATGAGTGAGCTGATCAACTATCCGCATGGATGCATTGAACAAACCACTTCGGCAGTATTCCCGCAGCTTTTCGCGATGGATGTGATGCAGCTCACTGAGAAAGAAAAAAAGGAAATGTCTGCGAATATCAAAGCCGCATTAACGCGTTACCAGAGTTTCCAGCAGTATGAAGGTGGTTTCGCCTATTGGCCGGGCAATCGCGATGCGAGCGATTGGGGTTCTAATTATGCCGGACATTTCATGATCGAAGCCGAACAGCATGGATTTACTTTACCCGCAAACCTGAAATCGCGCTGGCTGGATTACCAGAAAAACGAAGCAAATAATTGGACAGCCGATTCTTACAACAGTTATTCCAGTCACGCAGAAGAATCGCATCACCTGGTCCAGGCTTACAGGCTTTACACTTTGGCTTTAGCCGGAAAACCGGAATTGGGAGCCATGAACCGTTTGAAAGAGAACAGCAAACTCGGAGTTACCGCTAAATGGCGATTGGCCGCTGCTTACTATTTGGCAGGTCAGAAAGATTTAGCCAAACAAATGACCCGCAATTTGAGTTTCACAGCTTCTTCCTATAGGGAATATGGATATTCCTGCGGTTCAACCCTGCGCGACAAAGCCATGAACCTGGAAGCAGGATTGATGATCGATTCCAAATCTACCGACCAAACAGAAAAGGAAATTGCAGATGTTTTGAAATCGAACCAATGGCTGAGCACCCAGGAAGCAGGTTATTGCATCCTTGCATTAACGAGCGGAAAGATCAAAAACAGCGGAGCACTTCAGTTTGAATTGAATGGGGAGAAAGTTACGGCTGCCAAATGCATGATTACCAAAAACTATTCGGAAGAGGACGGAACAAAACTGAAACGTCTAGCGGTGCGGAATACTTCTTCCAAAAAACTCTACGTGACTTTCTGTACAACGAAAGTTCCACAAATCGGCAAAGAGAAAAAGATCCGCAGCAACCTGGAAATGACGATCGATTACACCAACCTGAACGGTGTTTCTATTGATCCTTCAAAAATTACTCAGGGAACGGATTTCATCCTGGAAGTGAAGCTGAAGAATCCTACCAAAGACCAATTCTACCGCGAAATGGCTTTGAACCAGATTATGCCGAGCGGTTGGGAAATTCACAACGCACGTTTGTACGATGAGGAGAACATGACGAATATCGACTACCAGGATTATCGGGACGACCGGGTTTACAGTTATTTCAAACTGGCACCGAATGAAACGAAGATCTTCAAAATTCAGCTCAATGCTTCCTATTTGGGCAGATTCTATCTTCCCGCAGTCTTCGCGGAAGCTATGTACGATCATTCTGTTAATGCCCAGGAAAAAGGCAGATGGGTGGAAGTGACTAAGATTGTGAAACAACCTAAATCATCCTAATAATTAAACGGAAAGGCTGTCTGTGCAAATAGGCAGCCTTTTCATTTAATATTCCTTACTTGAACTGGAAATTCCCAAACTCCAACCGCCAAAACCAGTAAAGTTATGTAAATCAATGTCTTAAATAGATTATTGTTCGAGAATTCTCGAACTCGCTAATTCTAAAATTTCGGAATTCCGGAAGTGTTTTTTTATTGCAAAAAACCGGCTCGTTTCGTAACTTGTAGTAAAATGCAAAGTCATGAAAACGCTCGAAGAATGGTTTGCGGAATATTCCGTCAGTCACCAAAACGCGACTAACAAACGAATCCATTACATCTGTGTGCCAGCTATTTACTTTTCGGTTATCGGATTGTTGATGAGCATTCCGAATCGCGGACTGATCAGTTTGGTGCATTCAGATAACTTTTTATACGTCAATTGGGCCGTTGTTGCTTTAATTCCGGTTTTGTATTTCTACCTGCGCTTATCCTGGAGAATGGCATTTTACATCCTGATTTTCTCGGCTATTTGTGTCATCGGGAATTTCTACCTGGCAAAGATCGGCCCACTATTGTGGAGTTCTTTGATCATTTTCACCTTCGCTTGGGCCGGACAATTCTACGGACATAAACTGGAAGGTAAGAAACCCTCATTCCTGAAAGATATTCAGTTTCTATTGATTGGTCCGGCTTGGATTTTGGAGAATTTGTTTGGAGGGAAATAACTTGATTTTCTTTTGATTGTTCCTTCTATGGAAATACGGTACTTTTTATAGTCGATAGATTTTACTTATTTTTGTGTAGATGCAAAATCGTCTAAAACATGAATTACACAATCTCATTTCAGGAAAGAGCCAGGTTAGGTTTGGAGCAGCTATCCAAACAGTCACCCGTTACCTTAGTAATGGCGGTCAAGCAAGCTCAGGAGCTGAAGGAACAAAGCAAATCAAAGAACAAGAAAAAAAGACACTAGAGGTTTTCGCTACGGAAAATGATCTTTGGATAAATGATCTGGATTTTTCTCAATATGTTAGTGAAGGTGCTGAACAAAGAGTGTTTTTAAAGGGTTCAGAGCGCGTTTTAAAATTAAACGATTCAATCTATTATAGTTCCTGGAAAGATTATTTTTACAATCTACTATTTCATAATTTTTTCTTTACAGATACAGCCTATGAGCTTATCGGCTTCACAAAAGAAAATGATATCCTCTACGCTGTTGTTCAACAATCTTATGTCACTATCACTCAAAAAACAGATTTAGAACAGGTAAAAGCTTTTCTTGGTTCAAACGGGTTCATTAATAATCGCAATAACGATTATTTTAATCCTGATTTAGGAATCATTTTAGAGGATTTGCACGACGAGAATGTTTTAACCAGAAATGATATTTTATATTTCATTGACACGGTTTTTTATATAACTGATGAATTTTGGGTAAAAGTATAATCAAAGTGTCACAACTGCTCCAGCATCTTCACCACATCAGCACGTTTCCGGGTTGAAACAGGAATCATTTTTCCGTCCGACATGATCAAATGCCCGCCTTCGACTTTCACAAATTCCTGGATCATTTTCGTATTCACCAAATGCGATTGATGTACCCGGAAGAAACCCAATTCGCCCAAAATATCCTCGAAATCTTTTAAAGTTCTCGATACCACTATTCGTTTTGAATTGGTAAAAAAGAACTCCGTATAATTGACATTGCTTTCGCAGCGAATGATATCCGCAATTTGTACGATGTGGATCTTATCCTGGGCATGCAGGGCAAGTCGTTCCTGCACTTTATGGCCTTGCTTCAGCGATTCATTCAACAGGCGGTAATTGTCCTGCTCGTTGTGATTATGACTGCGGAACTTTTTCAATGCTTCCGTGAGTTCGTCCGGGTCAACCGGCTTCAATAAATAGTCGATGGCTGCGTAGCGAAATGCTTTGATTGCGTGTGCATCACTGGCCGTAATAAAAATGATCTTGAACGGAATTTCCGGTAAAATATCCAATAAGTCGAAGCCCGAACCATCCTGCATTTGAATATCCAGGAACAGAATATCGATCGGAGTCTTCTTCAATAATTTCGCACCTTCCACCACTCCGGAAGCTTCACCAACCACTTCAATATCCGGCGCATAAACTTCCAGGTCTTTTCTGAAAGTGATCCGCGCTTGCTCAATATCATCAATAATTACAGCTTTGATCATTTACAAGGGTATAAAAAGTTGAACTTCGGTTCCGATAACAGTTCCATTGTCGTCCTGCAAATCTACAATTTTGACTTCATGTCCGTTCGAATTAGTGCTCAGCAAATCTAATCTTTCTTTCGTCACATCAAAACCACGCGAAACATGCTGCGGTTCATGGCTTGCCTGCTGATTTTTCCCGGCTGCTTCCCTTCCAATTCCATTGTCGCGGATTACACAGGTGATCCCATCGTTTTCTTCACGGAATAAACAGGTAATTTTCCCGGTACGGGAATCTTTCGCATCGTATTTAAAGCCGTGTTTGATCGCATTTTCAATGAAAGGCTGAATGAGCATTGGTGGGATTTGAATGAAATTTAATTCCGTTTCAAGGTCAACAATGATCTCGTACTCAAACCGATTCCCGTTACAAAATTGTTCGATCAGCAGGTAATTTTCAAGCGTCGAAATTTCTTCTTCGAGGGAAATCGTGGTATTCCGGGAATTATCCAGGATCTGGCGCATCAAACGGGAGAATTTTGCCAAATAATAGCGCGCTTTGGTTTCATGTTCAGTTCCGATTAATCCCTGGATGGAATTCAGCGCATTGAAAATAAAATGCGGATTCATCTGTAAACGCAGGGCTTTCTGTTCCAGCTCCAATAAATTCCGGGCAAATTCTGCCTCTTTTTGGGCTTGGTTCGCCTTTTTGCGAATTCGCGAAGTTTGGACACGAATAATGAACCAAATGAATAAAATTGCAAGAATCACTTCCAGTATAATAAACCAGCCGGTCTTCCAGAAAGGAGTTGCTATCGTAAAGGAAAAACATTCCGGTTTGGGGTTAATGAAACCGTCTTCATTGCGTGAACGAAGCAGAAAAGTGTATTTCCCGGGCGACATATTCGAATAAACAATCCGCTGTTCTTTGGTCCAGGGCGACCACTTATTTTCAAAACCACTCATTTTCCAGGAATACTCCACTCCTTCCGGATTCTTGAGATTAATTCCTTTGAACAGGAAACTCAAATGATTTTGATCGGATGGCAAATGAAGCGTTTTGTAACTGCTCCATGGAAGGATCACGTCATTGAATTTTGTTTTTGAAAGCGATTCGTAAAACAACTGCACATCCAGGATACTCAAGATTGGTGCGGTTCTGTTTACCTGCAGATTCGACAAATTATAGCAGCTTGCTCCGTTGATGGTTCCGAACCAAATTTTCCCGTCACGGTCTTTCCAAACACTATTCTGACAGGTTTCAACGCCCAAAAAACCGTCACTTTTACCATAGTGCTTAATACTTTTGACCTGGTTCGTTTCATTTAAATCCAGGATATCAAGTCCTGATTCAGAACCAACAATCAAATTCTGATTCGCATCAAAGACCATTAGATAAACGTTGGAGGAGTGCATTCCGGATTCAATACTGATCTTCTTACTTACCTTCAGTTTCGGACCGTATTCAATGCAGTTAATTCCTGCCCCGGCAGTTCCAACCCAGATTCTTCCTTTCGAATCCTCAATGATAGTTCGAACGGCATCAGCACTCAGACCTGAATTCTTGTCTAAAACTTTGGTTGTTCGTGTCTGCGGATTGTAACAAGCCAAACCGGCAGATTCAGCACCATACCAAACCAATCCTCTTGAATCCACAAAAACACAGGTCAGGCGCATGTGCAAAAGTCCGTCATCAAAAGAAATCCGCTCAATTTTCTTCCCCTGTTCCGAAATAGAAATCAATCCCGAGCCGGAAGTTGCCACCCAAATCCGGCCGCTTTTATCTTTCGACATCTGCCGCACATAATATTTTCGTGTCTCGTCGAGCCAGGAAAAACCGCCGGCAGAAAGCATTCCAATTCCCTGGCCTTCCGTACCGAAATACATCAAACTTTCATCATCCTCAATGATCGCTTTGACCTTGATTGCTTCAAATCCGTTTTGGATATTCAACTGACTGAAAGTTCCGTTATCGTAGATGCTCACTCCGTTTTGAGAAGTTCCGAACCACAATTTATTGCTTCTGTCGCGGTAAATGGAATAAATGAAATTTCCGCCCAAGCCGGCTGAAACCGAATAATGCGAGAATAATTTTCCGGCAAATTGGGAAACTCCGCCTCCGGAAGTCCCGATCCACAAATCGCCCCAATTGTCTTTAATGATCGATCGAACGTGATTATTTCCCAATCCGTTTTTCTCAGTATACGCCGTAAATTCTTTCGTTTTCTGATCGTATTGGATCAAACCTGCAGTGAGTGTTGCAATCCAGCAAACATTGGCTTCATCGAAGAAAATATCAAATACCGTCTGCTTGTACAATTCGTGATTCAGGTCTACCCGGTAATAATCTTTTCGATTGTAAACATAAGCCCCATCGCCATAAGTTCCGATCCAGATTTTTCCCTTCTGATCTTCTTTAATGCAGGTAATTGCGTTTCTCATCACGCGGGATCTCTTTCCATGATTGACCAATATGCGTTTATTTCCCGTCCTCTCAGATGAAAAAAGTCCGCTTCCGGTTCCCAACCAGAGAATTCCTTTTGAATCAGAAAAAATCGCATTTACGGTTCCGTCTTCTATTCCCAGCAACTGATTCATGGAAACAAGAGAATCTCCTTTCACCGTAAAAACTCCATGATTGGTAGCCAACCACAATTTTTGATCAGAATCCAGGGTTAAACCAAACACCGCAAAATGATTCCTGTATTCAGGATGCTTATAGGTGCGTATTTTCTTTCCATTGTAGGAGGAAAGTCCGTCGTTGGTACCGATCCACAACAGATGCTTTTGATCTTCTTTTAAAGAATAAATGTAATTATTCACTAAGCCTTGACGATCGGTGAAAGATTCAAAGTTCTGTCCGTCGAAACGGGAAAGACCGCCGCCGCGTGTCCCGAACCACAAATATCCTTTATGGTCCTGGATGACGCTATAGACCTGTGATTGCCCCAAGCCATTCTCTACCGAAAAGTTGCGAAAACTTGCCAATTGAGCGAATGCGTGATTCAACGAAATCACAAGAATGAAGAAAAGCAGACTGTATATTTTGCTCATGAAACCAACCAAATCTTATGTTGTTGAAATTACTAAAACTACAGGAATTACCGTCTTCTGAATAATCAAAAAGAATCGGCACTTTTCACGCGATCTGCAGCGAATAATAAAGCACTCCAAATGCATCCGTTTTGACACCTTACTTTCAGTAAAAAAAACGCATGAAAGAGAGACTTTTTTGGCTGAGAGAGCAATACCGCTGGAAGAAACGTGCTATCAAACGTGTTTTGTTCTATTCTTTCCTGGTTTGGTATATTCAGGCCTTACCGTCTCAATTATTCAATGATCCTTATTCGACAGTTCTTGTTGGAAAAAACGGAAAGCTTCTGGGCGCCCACATTGCAAAGGACGGCCAATGGCGTTTTCCTCCCGGCAATAAAACTCCGCATAAAATTGCCAGTTGCCTGGTCACTTTTGAAGACAAAAATTTCTATTATCATCCCGGAGCCAGTGTCAAAGGAATTTGCAGGGCATTTTACCAAAATATCAGTCGCGGGAAAGTGGTTAGCGGCGGAAGTACGATTACCCAGCAAGTGATCCGTTTGATGCGGAAAAATCCATCAAGGACCTATTCCGAAAAAGTGTATGAAATTCTTCTTGCAACCAGACTTGAATTCAGTTATTCGAAAGCCGAAATTTTGAACCTTTATACGGCAAATGCTCCGTTTGGGAACAATGTGGTTGGAATTGATGCAGCTTCGTGGAGGTATTTTGGGCGTGCTCCCGAAAACCTGAGCTGGGCTGAAAGCGCAACTTTGGCAGTTTTACCGAATGCTCCCGGACTCATTTATCCCGGGAAAAACCATAAAAGTTTACTCAAAAAGCGAAATCGCCTGCTGAAAATGCTTTACGAGCAAGGCGAAATTGACAAACTCAATTATTACCTGGCATTGGAAGAGCCGCTTCCGGACAAACCACTTCCACTTCCGCAGGAAGCACCTCATTTATTGCAGCGTTGTATTTTACACGGTCAAAAAGAGCAATTGATCCGGTCAACAATCGATGAAGAAATTCAAACAATGGTCAACAATGAAACAGAGCAATATGCATTGAGAATGAATGAATCAGGTGTTTTCAATGCGGCAGTTTTGATCACATCTGTAGAAACCGGGGAAGTTGTTGCTTACAAGGGGAATCTGAATCATACGGATGACACTCATGCTTTTGATGTGGATTGTATCCAGGCCCCAAGAAGTACGGGAAGTATTTTAAAGCCTTTACTGTATGCAAAATCCATGGAATCGGGACTAATTACTCCAAAGCAATTGTTGTGCGATTTCCCTTCCCGTTTCGGAACTTTTGCTCCCAATAATTTCAATCGGCAGTTTTCAGGAGCTCTTCCCGCTAATAAAGCTTTATCAAAAAGCCTTAACATCCCGATGGTTTTTCTTTTACGCGAATACGGACAGGCGAAATTTCACAATGATCTGAAACAATTCGGCTTTCGGAACATGAATAAACATTCCGGTCATTATGGCTTATCCTTGATCCTTGGCGGGGCCGAAGCTTCGGTTTGGGAAATCAATTCCTGCTACAATTCCATGGCCCAGCAGCTTCAAAATAAGGAAACTTCAAAAATTCACTATTTGGGAGCCACCCAAAAAGCCCGACGGTTAACTATGGATAAGGCATGTATTTACTCCACTTTTGATGCATTGATTGATGTGAATCGGCCGGATGAGGAAAATAACTGGCGTGCTTTTGAGTCTTCACAGAAAATTTCCTGGAAAACGGGCACCAGTTTCGGATTCCGGGATGCCTGGGCTGTTGGTGTAACGCCAAAATATGTGGTTTCAGTTTGGGTTGGAAATGCCGATGGAGAAGGAAGGCCCGGTTTAACGGGTGTAAAAGCTGCGGCTCCGCTGTTGTTTTCCATTTTCAGGAATCTCGAATCTCCCCGGAAATGGTTCTCGAAACCTTTGGATAAATTGACGCGCACTGAAATTTGTACTGAAAGCGGCCAAATTTCAAATCGGTATTGTGAGCACACGCATTTCGAATATATTCCAAGCAGCTGCCTGATCAGTAAAAACTGCAGTTATCATCAGTTGGTGCATTTAAATGAGAAAGAAACCTTCCGCGTAAATGCGGATTGCGAATCAGGAAGTACTATGAAACATAAATCGTGGTTCATTCTGCCTCCAAGCATGGAGAAATACTATATCCAACAAAATCCCAGCTATCATTCCGTTCCGCCATTCGATCCGAAATGCACTTCCAACCGGCCGGAAAACATTATGAGCTTCATTTATCCAAAACGGCAAACAAAGATTTACATTCCGCGTGAATTGAATGGCCTGAGAGGAAAAGTCATTTTCGAAATCGCACATACACGTCAAAACAGCGTGCTTTACTGGCACATTGATGAAGAATTTATAGGCACCACTTCAGATATTCACCAGATTTCTGTTCAACCCGAAAAAGGGGAGCATAAAGTGACCGTGGTTGACGAAACAGGTATTGTATTGACCGAAACGTTTGAAGTGCTTTAATAATCACCCTCTCAAAACGACTCTTCAATCTATAAAAGGTACAGTTAAGATTTTTTAGGAATTTTAATTACAACTATCCCGGAATTCCTGCGTTACTTGAATAAGAAACAACATGCTAAAACTTGTCACTCATGAATACAACATTCAATCAACTGGAAACATACAAAGCTATTGAAGCTGTTTGTGTAAAAAATCATTCATGCTGGACAAACGTCAAAGAATTTCGCGGTCCTTTTTCACGGTTTGCTTTAAAAGTAGCGCAATTGGATATTCTATCAGAAAATGGCAGTTCTTCCTTAAATCCGCGTTTGGAACATTTGATCAAAGAGATCGAACAAATTCTAAAACTGCATTTCGACCGTTATTTTGATTATTTACAACAAAAGAACAGCGAAATTTATCAGCTTTATAATCGCATTCGGAGAAGCAATTAATTGGTTTTTATCTAATCCGTTTTGTAGCGCAGAATTGATAGATAGACCATGCTTCTTCCGGTTATCATACTTTTACCTTTTTATTAATTGGTCCGTTAGGTAAAAAAAATAAGGTTGAAAGGACTCTTCAACCTTATTTTTTCTATTTACTGCTGCATTAACTGGACAAATTTAATCCGCTCAATACCTCCTTCAAAGTCCACCGTTTCCAAAATGTATATTCCATCAGGCAGTGTGGTGCCGGAAAATTCGGTTTTAACATTTAAATTCTCACCGTTCACTTCCTGAATCAAACTTCCGCTTTGATTGTAAATGCGCATAGTTTTAATTCTCAGAGCATCCAGGCTGAAATTACCGCTTGTCATATCAAAGGTTGTTCGTGCGCCATTAAGATCTACGGAAACCAAACGATAATAATTCGCTCCTATAACCGGTTGGTTGTCAACAAAAATATAATCTGTTGGTGTAGTACTTTCACCTTGTGCATCCAATTGAATCAATGGAAAAAAGTCTGCCCCATCTTCACTCTTCTCTAAAACAAAATAATCGCTGTTTTTCTCACTTAGAGTTGTCCATCCCACAACTAAAGCACGTTCGTCTTGTTTGGAAAAGAAATCTTTTAATTCTACAGATAAAGGAGTACAATTTAAGGAAGCACCACCTGTCAGGTTCCAATCAACTGTAAATCCGGAAGCTGTGGGAGACCACTGATTGACCATCAGGAAGTAAATTTCGCCTGCTGTAACCGGCATAGTACTCACCCAGCCATCGCCTGTCACATCTTCAGATGCATCTGCAGCCCCATTTCCTATTCCGGAATTACCGGAGCCTGCCGCATACGAGCAGCGAACCGGAGAACCTAAAGCTCCACATCCGGCAGCAGGACCATACAATGCAAAATCATAATCATCCGCATTGTTAGTCGGATCTATCGTCATACCAAGCGTTCCCGTACTTGAAACCTGGAATTTATACCAACTGGAATACACTTCTCCACCGGCTCCGGTACATCCCACACAAGACTCAGATGCTAATCCAGGTCCTGATACAGTTGAAGAGAACGGTGCATCCGCACAAATCTGAACGGCATTGGAACAATCCTGGTTAGATGTTCCCGATGGTCCACCTGCGCAGGCTACACAAGAAAGTGTTGCTGCCCATCCCCCCAATTGCACACTTCCGTCAGTTGTATGACGAAAAGTCAAACATCCACTGGAAGATGTTGAAGTAATTGTTCCCGGAGATGACGTACAATTATTATAAAGCGCAGGCGAATTTTGAGCTGGTCCATTCAAAATTTGCAGGTAATCACAACAACTGCTTGGTCCGCCACAAAGGAAATAGGTATCATTCATGCTGAATGCAGTAAATGTTACACGCACACATGTTCCGGCTGTACTGGGACAAAAGGTTCTATAAATGGAATTAATATTCGCAGCATAGTTCGCTCCCGATCCTCCATTATCATAATAAGTTCCCGAACAGGTATTGACCATACATGCTCCGGCATAAGTATTTGAAATTCCTGTGGTAGGATGCGTAAATGTTTGAGCCAGCACCATACCGGGTGTCAGCATCAAGAAGACAAATAAGATTTTCATGATTTAGTGTTTGTTCTGTTGACACTTGGTATCTGAATACAATACGATGGTATAATTGCTGGCAGGGTCAAAAATCTCCACATCAACATTGGGCTGGCGTTGAGAAGTAAGCTCGACATACGGAATGAGTAATAATCGGTCGTTATCAGGCTGCGGCATGTCTTTGATTTCATACTCGACACCTAATAACTGCTGAACAGGATAAACTAAAGAGGTTTGCTCCTTACCGGTTTGAGCTGTTGCACTAAAAGCACAAACAGACAGCAAGATTAGTAGTAGTGTTTTCATAAAAAAGTGAAGTTATAGTGAGGTAAAAATAGATAATTATGTTGATAACAAGCAACTTACAACCTTTATTTTTTATTTTCACCAACTATTTCACCATTTGATTTCTAACTCCTGCAGGCTAACTAAATCGGTATTTACTTGAATAATTTCAAAAGAAAAGGTATCCGTCTAACGAATACCTTTTACTATGTTGTTTACTGAATTCTTAATTCAAGCCTGCCAATTTTTCTTCCAAAATGGCAATCTTTTGTAAAGCATCTGCTTCTTTTTTACGTTCAGCTGTCAAAACTTGTTCCGGTGCACCGTTAACGAATTTCTCGTTGCTTAGTTTACCCTGAACACTTTTCAGGAAGCCTTTGGTATAATTCAATTCTTCTTCCATTTTTTCCTTTTCTGCAGACACATCAATTGCATCACCGAAAGGAATGAAATATTCATTGGATTGCACCAGAAAGGAATTCGCATTTGCTACTTTCTCATTGGTATATTCCATCAAAGAAAGGTTACCCATCTTCAGAATCACCGAATCAAATGAAGCATCCAATTCCATGTTCTTCTTGACGAATAACTCAATGCGAACTTTATTAGCAATGTTGTTTTTCTTACGGATATTGCGAATATTCGTCACAACATCTTCTGCAATAATGAACTGCTTTAAAACAGCAGAATCAAATAATTCAACTGTTGGCCATTTTGCTATAATAATGTCTTCGCCTTCTTTACGTTCTCTTAACAGGTGCCACAATTCTTCGGCAACAAAAGGAGTAAACGGCTGCAGCAAACACAACAGTTTTTCAAAGAAAACAATGGTTTGGTCCAAAGTTGCGCGATCAATTGGCTGTTCATATCCGGGTTTGATCATTTCTAAGTACCATGCACAGAAATCATCCCAAACCAGTTTGTAGATCGCCATCAACGCTTCCGAAATCTTGAATTTCGCCATCAAATCATTGATGTTTTGCAATTCCTGGTTGAAACGTGAGTTAAACCACTCAATTGCTTTAATCGATGCTTTTGGTTGTTCGATAGGTTTTACTTCCCAGCCTTTTACCAAACGAGCAGCATTCCAGATCTTATTAGTAAAGTTTCGTCCCTGTTCGCATTGACTGGAATCGAAAGGTAAATCATTTCCTGCCGGAGAAGACAACAACATCCCCAAACGAACTCCGTCTGCACCGTATTTCTCGATCAATTCGATTGGATCGGGAGAATTCCCTAATGATTTGGACATTTTACGTCCCAATTTATCGCGAACAATTCCGGTATAGTAAACATTTTTGAATGGCAATTCGCCCATGTATTCGTAACCTGCAATAATCATACGCGCAACCCAGAAGAACATGATCTCCGGAGCTGTTACCAAATCATTGGTCGGATAGTAATACTTGATCTCTTTGTTTCCGGGTTGAGTCAATCCGTTAAACACAGAAATTGGCCACAACCAGGATGAGAACCAGGTATCCAATACATCTTCGTCCTGTTTCAAATCAGCAGCTGAAATAGCTTTACCGGCTTTTTGAGAAGCTAAAACAACTGCTTCTTCACTGGTTTTTGCAATCACAAAATCTTCTGATCCTTCACCAAAATACCAGGCAGGAATTCTGTGTCCCCACCAAAGCTGACGGGAAATACACCAATCCTTCACGTTTTCCATCCAGTGACGGTACGTGTTTTTGAATTTATCCGGGTGGAACGAAATGTTTCCATTCATTACATTATCCAAAGCCGGCTGCGCCAATTCTTTCATCGACACGAACCATTGCAAAGACAAACGCGGCTCGATCACACAATTCGTTCTTTCGGAATAACCGATCTTATTGATGTGATCTTCCACCTTCACCAAATACCCTTTATCGTCCAGTTCTTTGGCAATTTCCTTGCGAACATCGAAACGGTCCATACCGGCATAATGCAACCCATTTTCGTTTACAATTCCGTTATCGTGGAAAATATCAATCGTTTCTAAATCGTATTTTTTACCTAGTTCGTAGTCATTTACATCATGAGCCGGAGTTACTTTCAAACATCCTGTTCCGAATTCCATCTCTACGTATTCGTCGCAGATAATTGGAATAGTGCGGTTTGCAATCGGAACAATCGCATGTTTTCCATGCAAATGCTTGTAGCGCTCGTCATCCGGGTGAATACAAATAGCGGAGTCACCCAAAATAGTCTCCGGACGAGTTGTAGCGATTGTCAGCCACTGATCATCCGTCCCAGCCACTTTATAGCGAACGTGGAATAATTTCGAGTTTACTTCCTTGTGAATTACTTCTTCGTCAGAAAGAGCAGTGCGTGCTTCCGGATCCCAGTTAATCATACGAACACCGCGGTAAATCTTTCCTTTATTAAACAGGTCGATGAATACATCAATTACCGAATCGGAATATTCCGGATCCATTGTAAAAGCTGTTCTTTCCCAATCACAGGAAGCACCCAGCTTCTTCAATTGCTGCAGGATTACACCACCGTATTTGTCTTTCCATTCAAAAGCGTGTTTCAAAAACTCATCGCGGGAAAGATCTGATTTCTTGATTCCCTCCTGGCGCAGTTTCTGAACCACTTTCGCTTCAGTTGCAATAGATGCGTGGTCCGTTCCCGGAATCCAGCATGCATTTTTACCTTCCATTCGCGCTTTGCGAACCAATACGTCCTGGATAGTATTGTTCAACATGTGTCCCATGTGCAAGACACCCGTTACATTCGGCGGAGGAATGACGACGGTAAACGGCTCACGATCATCTGGTTCTGAATGAAAGTAACCCTTAGCCATCCAATGGCTATACCATCGTTCTTCTGCTGAACGGGGTTCGTACGTTTTTGGAATTTCCATGTTAAATTGTTTAATCCTGACATTTATTGTCAGGGTTTTTAAATATTTTGAGATGCAAAGTTACTAAAATGAGGCGATTTATCAAGTCGTGAAAACCGTGAATTTCACTATTTTTGAATCAAATCAGTGTATGAAAAAAACGGTAAGAGTGTTTTCCAGGAGTGTTCGAATATTCTTCGAAACCCTGTTTGCATTTATCTGCATCTACATGCTGGTATTCCTGGTCATTTCTCCGTTTAGTATTGAAGCGGAAAAAACAACTGATTTAAAAACTGAAATCGTTTACCTTTCTACCAATGGGATTCATTCGGATGTCATCCTGCCGATTCACCATCCGTTAAAGGATTGGGAAGAAACATTGAACCTGAAAAAAGGATTGGCGGTAGATACTTTTCAAACCCATTTGAAATTTGGCTGGGGAGATAAAAACTTCTTCCTGAAAACCAAAGAATGGGGCGATATGGAAGTAGGGACAGTTGTAAATACAGTCTTTGGAAGAGGTCCCGGCGCCATGCACCTCATCTTGTGTACTCCAAAGGATTTGGATAAGGCGAGTTTGGTGGAATTGCATTTGACGAAGAAACAATACAAACGCTTATGCGCTTTTATTCATCGCAGTTTCAAATTTGAGCATGGAAAAGCAAAGGCAATTGAGAATCATCCTTATGGAACGTATGATTTCTTTTTCGATTCGAGTATTGAGTACAATATGACTTATACCTGCAATACCTGGACGAACAATGCACTGAAGCGCGGCGGACAAAAAGCTTGTGTGTGGACGCCGTTTAAAGGAGCGATCTTTTCGAAGTATTAAAATTACCGGGATAAAAGAAAACCCGGCATTTCTACCGGGTTCCAATCTGTTTATTGTCAGCTGTGGTTGACGTATCATATAAGCCACTTTCATAAATCTTTTTTACGACTGCACTGACGCTTGTCTGTGTCAAATCGTCAGCTTACACTGACTCTTATTTCTTTCCTTTTCCTTTTCCGTTCCCGTTTCCTTTTGAGGAATTTCCGTTTCCGTTTCCATTCCCTTTGTCATTCCCGCCACCTGAACTTTTCGGCTTAGCATTTTCGCCACCACCAGAGCTCGCTTTGGAATTTCCTTTTGATTTATCCTTCGCTTTTCCTTTCAAAGCATGGAACTCAGCTGATCCGGGCTTGATCCCCATTTCCTTGGCCATTGCTCCCCAGCCTTTGGATTTACTGGTGGAATAAACCTTGATCACTTCCTCAATCGGCTTGCGTGTAATATTTGAAACCTGGAAAGCCATGAAAGCATCCCCGGCATTCATTCCCACTTTAAAACATGCTTCCACTTTCGGAAGCCCCACATTGAATGTTTTTGTCAGGTTCAGTTTGAACGCTGATAAATCTTTATTAGCATCCGAATTCACGATTTTCAGACTTGCATCCAATTCCACATCACCGGATCTGTAATCCTGCCCGAAACTGATTCCTGAAACCAGCATAACTGCTAAAAAAATAACTTTTTTCATAATACTTGTAGTTTTACAGGAGTAATGATACATCTTTTTTTGAGAATATGTACACTCTTATCTCAACTCAATATCAGTTCTGATTTCTAATTCTTCGTTTCTGCTTTTCCCGTAATTTATGCGGGTTAAGATTTCTCCGTTTTTATAAACCGTCACTTCTATTTCCTTATCGTTTTCCAAACTATGAACATTGAATTCATAATACGGATTATCCGGATCGATACAAACACCACCGATATACGCCTTTTCATCCAAATCGCCTGCCAGCCATTTTCCGTTTTGCTTTCCTTCCACATACCTTCCAAGGCGTTTTAACTTTCCGTCCGGAGCATAAAACTTCCACAAACCTTCCGGCAATCCGTTTTTCATTTCGCCTTCATTCATCAAAGCACCATTGTCGTAATAGTTTTTGGCAAGACCGTTCATCTTAGTAGGATCTTTCGCTGCAATGGTTACGAATTGTCTTTCTGTATAATAATCATCGCTGGAACACTGGTAAGTTGCGTCCTCAAAAAGCACGTAGCGTTTGGAAATCTCGTTTCCAAGTGTGTCAAAATCCGTCTGAACACCAATAATTTTCCATTCCTGATCTCCCAGTTTTACAAGCGAATCAAAGTAAACTAATTCGTATTGTTTGTGACCGTTGTAGTTATTGACTTTCCACACCCCTTTTTTGATAGAATTTCCATGGCGTTCCATCCAGAGATTACCTTCGCGGGAAACTATTCCGTTTGGAAAGTACTTTTTAAAATAATATGTCTGCAAAGCTTTACCTTGATATCGGATTCTTTTTGGTTTGAATAACTGATTATCCGAAAGCGAATGAGACAACATTAATTCATCTTCTGTTAAATGCAGCCTTAACACTTCATCTGAAGACTGATAGAATCCAGTTTGATAAAGTATCCATTCTTCAGCATTATCTTGATAAATAAAACGCATTCCGGATGAAAAGCTAATGTTGGTAGAATCCTCATACATTTCAGTGGTATTTATAATCCCGTTCACATATTCATTCCTCAACAGGTAAAATCCTTGATAAACAACTCCCGATTCATTGATTACACCGTTCATTAATCTTTTAAAGTCAATAGCACCATCCGGTCGTTTCCTGAACAACACTTCTCCGGTCGAATAATAGTCATCCGAAAAATCTCCCACTATTTCCAAACCGGTTATAAGACCACCTTTTTTATCAAAATTTGCAAAACCCAGGGTGTCAAAAGTGGATCCGAAAAAGGATTTTTCCCTGATTAATAGTTTCCCAACCGACTCATCCTTCGGAAAGGTTGCACTTTCTATTCGATAATCGACATGTGTTAGATCTTCGCGATAGGTCAAAGTTCTCCCCCGATAATAATACCGAAAGGCATTTCCTTCTTTTAAGCCGTTTTTGAATGGAATAACACCACTTGTATCTCCGTTTGAAAAATAATAAAGGAAGTTTCCATTCAGCATTCCATTTTCCAACTGCATGGACTTGGCCATAAATATTTTTTTTAAGCCTTTTGTTGAAAAATGATGGGTTGAATCTGCTTCAAAATTCCGGATTATTTCTTTTTGGTCCCGCTTACTTTTAGATTCCCAAATGGTTACTATTCCGTTAGCCATTCCATTGCGGTAGTCCAATTCAGTGCGTTTGTTATAAGAACGATCTGTGAGAACTACTTTTCCTTCTAATCGATTGCCTTTCAAATGTCCGCTAAGCCCTTTATAAAGAACATCTTCATTAAAAAAACCCAGTGTTCTGGGACCAATTATTGAAAAGAAATCTCCAGGATTCATCGGTTCACTTGAAAAAGAAACCTTCTTGTTATCTATAAGAAGTTGAATGGTCCATTGAAAATAAGGTTTCTCAGAAATTTCAATCGGTCCTTCGTACTCCACACCATTAATCTTTAAACTGAAAGACCTGTCATGGTTTATTTCACTGATTGTCAACTCGATTTCCCCACGCTTATAGATACTCACATAAGTATTTGTATCGATTTTGTGACTAATTAATCCCTCTTTCAAATAAATCATCTCCTGAATAGCAGGGTCGTTCACCAACTGAAATCTCGCGTATTTCAGTTTTTCAAATTGATCCCATTGAATGATCTCAAAGACAGTGTCATTTCTTATGGCATTATTTTTCAAACGGCTATTCAAATAATAATAGATCTCTTCATTTCCTATACTGAAACTTGTATTCACCTCATACCCATTAATGAATTTCCTGATCGGAGTTTTTTTGTTCAGGGTGCTTTTCAGTTCATTCCCCAACAAATCATAGACAATGCGGTGAATCTGAGTTCCATCTGTCCAAATGGTATCGAATTGTTTTCCATTGCTAAACCAGCTTGAACCGCTGAATTTGCGCGTAACCGTGTCCAAATAACAACTATAGATCAGTTTTTGAGTCTTGCGATCATAAACCTTATAGTAAGTATCAAAACAAGGAACACTCCGGGTAACTCTTACACCGACCAAACTATTTTCGGGATTCGATTGAGTGGAATCCTTTATCGATTTGAGTTTTACCGAATGAGTCTTCATTAATTCCGGAGCTATTCTATAAATCTCACCTATCTCAGGTAAAAACTTCAATTTTATTTTTTCCCTGAAACCAGGAATGAAATCATTCCTGCGTATCTGTGAAAAATTCCCGTAATCTATCCAAACATCCAGTGCCTGAAACTCATCATACACAATACTATCCCGATAATCTATCAGAGTGGTCTTACCAACTAACAGTTCGTTCTTATAATTCTTAATGCTGTATAATTCCCCTCTGAAATATTTGCGGAACTCTCCCTCTTTTAGTCCGGAAATGTAATTACCAAAAGAAATGTATGCTCCATACATACTGTTGTACTGCCCATTCGCTAATGATTCTTGCCAAAGCCCCACTTTTAAACTCTTGTCGTACGTTCCATTTGTCAGGGTATCTCCCGTTATATTGAAGCGCGTAAACTGATTGTGCAGTTCATTGTTCTTCAACTCAAAGAGAACACAAACTTTGTCGCGTACTTTTTGTTGTTTGGAGCCTTTATCCAAAGTCACATACGGCAGATAGAACTGCACGTATTTCCCGGAAGGAAGATTCTTAGATACCGGAGGAATTCCGCTAAATCCTTTGGAATCCAATTCGTAGTAAATTTTACCTTTTTCCTCGTATTCCTTCGCAAATTTCAAACCTGTTTTTTGAATTTCCAGGTCGCGTTCCAATGGAATAGAATCCCGGACTTCTTTGCGTTTATACTTTTCCGCATAAATGGCTTTGTGCAGCTTTTTTGAATTCAGTTTAGCCCGCGGATCATCTGACATTTTCCATTCCATCCAAATAGGAAACTCATCTGCACGTATTCGCAATTGATAATAGTAGTACGAGCTAAAATCAATGGACTCCTGAACCGGGTAAACATACCGCCATTCGTCATTGATCTTTATGGAATCGGGCAGCTGACCCAAACAAGCCAGGCTTGAAAGAGCGATCACGAGGAAGGTTAGTAAGGTTTTTATCATAGTTTGGTCTTTGTCTTAGTTCAGGCGCTGCAAACCAATCCGTTTCCTGCTTTCGTCGATTTCCACCACCCGCACTTCCACATGCTCATGCAGGGAAATGAATTGCGTTGGATCTTCCACGTAAACATCCGCTAACTGCGATTTATGGATCAGTCCGTTTTCTTTGATGCCAATATTAACGAAAGCTCCGAAATTGGTTACATTGGTTACGATTCCATTCAGGATCATTCCTTCTTTCAAATCGCCAATTGTTTTGATGCGGCTGTCGAATTCCAGCACTTTTGCCTGCTTTCTCGGATCTCGTCCAGGTTTCTTCAATTCTTTGATAATATCTGTGAAGGTAAAGGAATCAATCTCCGGGAAATCACTTTGTTTCACTTCTTTTAATTTGACTTCATTCCCAATGAGCTCTTTCAATTCGACTCCCAGTTTTTTGACAATTTGATTGACGAACTTGTAGCTTTCCGGGTGAACCGAAGAATTATCCAGCGGGTTTTCGCCATCACGGACACGTAAAAATCCTGCTGCCTGTTCGTAAGCCTTATCCCCCAAACGTTTTACTTTCTTCAGTTCTGCACGCGATTTGATTCCGCCGTTTTCTGTTCGGTAAGCCACAATGTTTTCTGCCAATCCCATTCCCAAACCGGAAACATAGCTCAGCAAATAAGGAGAAGCGGTATTCAAATCCACCCCAACCGCATTCACGGCAGAAACGACCACATCGTCCAAGGCATCTTTCAAAGAAGTTTGGTTGACTTCGTGCTGGTATTGTCCTACTCCAACAGATTTCGCATCGATCTTCACCAATTCGGCCAACGGGTCCATCAAACGGCGACCAATAGAAACCGCTCCGCGAACTGTTACATCATAATCCGGGAATTCTTTTCGCGCAATCGGACTTGCGGAATAGATTGAAGCTCCGTCTTCACGAACAACGTAAACTTCCAAATCGCGGTCAAATCGAATATGCTTGATGAAGTTTTCAGTTTCTCTTCCTGCAGTTCCGTCACCAATCGCAATGGCTTCCATTTTATAAGATTGCACCAATTGGAAGATCTTAGCCGAGGCTTTATCTTTTTCGTTTTGAGGAGCGTGCGGATAAATGGTCACATTCGTAAGCAGGTTTCCGTGTTCGTCCAAACAAACCACTTTACAACCTGTTCTAAATCCCGGGTCGATTGCCAATGTGCGCTTATTTCCAACCGGCGGAGCCAGTAATAATTGTTTTAGGTTGGTAGAGAAAACGGTAATCGCTTCTTTATCTGCTTTTTCTTTTGCCTGCGCCAATAATTCGTTTTCCAAAGAGGAACACATCAAACGGGAATAGGATTCTTTACATGCTTTCGCCACCAAATCACCACATTCGTCCTCTGTTTTCACAAAAAAGCGCTCCAAAGATTCCAGGGCGTCATCTTTCTCCGGTTGTGCTTTCAGGGAAAGAATTCCTTCACGCTCGGCACGGATAATTGCCAAAAAACGGTGTGAGGCTGTTTTATAAAGCGGTTCTGAAAAATCAAAGTAATCGCGGTATTTTGCTCCTTCTTCCTCTTTTCCTTTTACCAGTTTGGAAGCAAAGATTGCTTTTCGCTGGAACAAAGTTCTCACACGTCCGCGGGCAATTGCATTCTCATTGATCCATTCAGCCATAATATCCACAGCTCCCTGGATTGCCATGTCTTCATCAACAACTTCCCCTTTGAGAAAACGTTCTGCCATTTGCTCCGGATCTCCGCCACGCTGCGACATGATCATTCGCGCCAAAGGTTCCAATCCCAATTTCTTCGCTTTATCTCCTTTTGTCTGGCGTTTCTGTTTGTAAGGCAAATAAATGTCTTCCAAAATCACCGAATCAAAACAAGTCACGACTTTGTTCTTTAATTCATCCGTCAATTTCCCCTGTTCCTCAATAGAAGCAACAATCGTTTGCTGACGTGCAATCAATTCGTCGTACTTTTTAGCCAAATCGCGGACTTGCGCAACCTGCACCTCATCCAAACCACCGGTCATTTCTTTCCGGTACCGCGAAATAAAAGGAACGGTTGCCCCTTCTTCCAATAGTTTAATAGTATTTTGAATAGCCTTTTCCGTTAATCCGGATGTGTTTTTTACGAAGTCATTTTTTTGCATAGATGCAAATATAGAAGTTCCGAAAACACGCGATCGCACCTGTTGAAAAAAGAACGCTTATAATAATGACCGGAAGATAATTAATCCGCACTCTTCCGATTTAAGCGGTGACAAAAACGCAAAGTTCGTATTTCATTTTCCAACCAATCCCGACAAGTCTTATCTACTACAAAACTAGCGTTATGAAAAACCATATAATCATCTTTATCTTTCTTGCATTTTCCAAAGTTTCGTTTGGACAAGCCTCTGACACCTTAGCACTCAACCTCAGTCAAAATTACTGTGGAGAAGCCTTTTTTAATATGACCTATTTATTTAACACGCAAGATTCAATCCTATTTCATATTGACTTTGGAAACAATACAGATACTATCATTATCAGTGAGTCTTCCTCTGGAATTAACTATCCTTATAATGATTTCTCATCGACCTATGTATATTCCGGAAACTACACCGTAGAGATTACAGCGGAAACAAGTGGCGGAACATTTTTAGATCATAAAATGTACAACCTTGCCATAATCGGTGGTGAAGGCTGCTCCCAGGAACCCATCTTTAAAATACGAAATAATTTTTCCGGAGGCTGGTTTGATTTTATCACAGATCCAATTCCAATGGATTTTATCGGGAACGATGGAATTACGCACACTATTTCTCCAACAGACTCTACAACTCCATATTTAACAAACTCACTGCTTTATCCTGCTCAGATGACAGCAAATCCAGCCTGGATGACAGCTCACAATATGGTCCAGTTAAATCCACCAATCCATTTTTCCGCACCTACAGTGCCCTTGTTGGAAGATATGTACTTTGGACTGGGATATCCGTCTATTATCGTTTCCAGAACAGACGTTGCGAATGTGAATAACTCTATGCAATTGGATGTTTACTCAACCAGTGTTGATGATCAGAATCCTAATACTTGCTACCTGAAGTTGAATAATACACTTGATGCTATTCCTGACAGTATTCGGCGCATTCGTGTAGAGTACGATCCATTTTTGCAGGTGAATCATCAAACTTTATTAAATATAACACAGGGAACTGGTTTTATTGAATTTGACGTTGAAAAATTAAATCTTTACCAAAGCATCCCTTTCGGACTGACAGCTAGCAGTGTGGTATCATTAGACAGCATCTACTTCAGATGTTACTACCTGAATAATACGGATCAAAATGCACAAGATGACACCACCAGTTTATTTTTTGAATCCGTAGATCCTTGTGAGGGAATGACTGATTCAATCCTCAATATTTCTTCAAGTTCGACACTTACTCAAAGCGGCAGCGCGGTAGCTTCTTACCTGACTCTTGCAAAAAACATGTGTGAGGAAGTAGACAGCATTGAAGTCACTATTCATCATTCTCCATTACTGGAATTTGACAACGCAAATGCATCATTTCAATTCACACCAGTCAATGACAGCACATTGCATGGATATGTTACCATTTCTCAATACAACTCAAGTCAGTATTTTGCCGTACCATTCACATTGGATGCCATCCCACCGGGATATATTTTCGTAAACTATTCGATTGATTTCCAGGACTTCGATTTGGTAGATAATTTTACAGGCGATACGATAAGCTTTACATCTTGTGATTCAGTGGATTTTTCACTTTCATCGCTCTCAGCAGTCATGATTGCACCACTTGAAGCAGGAAGCTGTAATATAAGCCCGTTAATTATGGCTCCATGCGCATTAGCTGACAGCGGAGAACTTCGGATCACTTTTCCCGGATATGTAACATTGGATTCTACGACCTTGTTGTTGGGAACTTTTACCGATTCAACTTTATATATTTTGGTCGACTGGAGCAATCAAAATGAATACTTCTCAATTAATTTTCACATTCCCGGAACCATTCCAAGTGGAACACCTTACACGATTAGCGCTAAAATTGTAAGCAGCTACGATACTGACACCACAAACAATGAAGTTTCTTACCAGGGGAACGTTTTGAATTCATACGATCCGAATGAAAAACACGCTGACCTGCCTGCTGATTTAAACCCGAATCTTCAAGAGAAAATAACTTACACGATTCATTTCCAAAATGATGGAAACCTGGAAGCATACAATATTGAAGTTCGTGATACCCTTTCTACAAACCTGGATATTTCTACTTTTCAATTTTTGGGAGCTTCCCACCCTTGCGAAGTCAATATGGATATTACAACCAGGGAAGTAGTCTTTAGTTTCCCGAATATAATGCTCCCTTCCAGCGAATCGGACACTTTGGGTTCACAAGGTATTTTCAGTTATCAAATTTTAGAAAACAACAATCTGCCTCTTGGTTCCGTAATCGAAAATACAGCTTATATTTACTTTGATTTCAATCCGGCGATTGTTACCAATACCACTTATCATACCAATCAAGCGCCTCTTGGAACCGACAAAATCACCAACGAACGGATTTATTTATACCCCAATCCGGCAGAGGAAAAAATTAAATTTAGCGGTGGGTCAGTTCACGAAATTTCCATTTACGATTTGGCCGGAAAATTAGTATTGAACACTAATGCTGTTTTCGATAATGAAGTTTCCCTGAACAACCTCCAAACAGGTATTTACCAGGTTGTTTTGAGAACAAACAATGGTATTTCAAATCAAAAATTAGTCATCAAAAAATAGATTGAAAACACCCCTTTTCAGGTCCGGTTTCGTCCTTGAAGCCGGACTTTTTTGTGTTAACGAATTGTAAATTATGGCGTTCCTACTTTTCGGTTTACCTATCTTAGCTACCCAACTTTTAATTTAGACGGTTTGAGATATTGGATTTTTGGAATAATTGCAGTCGGTTTTTTGGTGAGTTTTCAACTTCAAAACCCTTTCACACAAACAGGTAATGCAAGCTATTACTCGAATAAGTTCCAGGGCAGAAGAACAGCTTCCGGCGCAACTTATCACAAAGACAGCATGTATTGTGCCCACAAAACTTTGAAGTACGGAACAATCCTGAAGGTGACTAACCTGAAGAATGATTCGATCATTATTGTAAAGGTGGTTGACCGAATGGGGAAATCTTCTCCGCATATCATTGATTTAAGCATGGCGGGCGCTCAAAAATTGAATTTTGTCCGTAACGGAATCGCCAAAGTGAAGGTAGAAGAAGTTACTCCTGCAGCTGTAGCGAAAGCTAATTAAGACTTCGCATTCTCGCTTTTTCTTCTAATTTTAGAGCATGTTTGAAGATTTGATCGTCATTGATTGCTCTACGGTATTGGCCGGTCCATCTGTTGGTACTTTTTTTGCAGAATTGGGTGCCGTGGTGACAAAGATTGAAAACCCGGCAATTCCGGACGTGACCAGGAGCTGGAAACTGGCATCAGAAGATAAAAACACGGCGGTTTCAGCCTATTTTTCATCCGTGAACTACGGAAAACAGTATCAGCAACTCAATTTTAAGGACGAAACCCAGCTTGCTCAATTAATCGAACAGCTTAAATCGGCTGATATTTTCCTGAGCAATTTCAAAAAAGGAGACGCGGAGAAATTCGGATTAAGCGATGAATATTTACAATCCATCAATCCGAAATTGATTATTGGAAAAATCTCCGGATTCGGTTCGCAGAGCGATCGTGTTGCTTACGACCTGATCCTTCAGGCAGAAACAGGCTTTATGTCCATGAACGGAACTTCATCATCCGGACCGGTGAAAATGCCTGTGGCATTCATAGACGTGCTGGCAGCTCATCAATTGAAAGAAGGCATTTTGACAGCTTTATTGAAGCGGACGAAAACCCGGAAAGGATCTGTTGTTTCAGTATCTTTATACGATGCGGCAATTTCTTCACTGGCAAACCAGGCTTCCAATTATTTAATGCAGGGACATATTCCGCAACGAATCGGGAGTCTGCATCCGAATATTGCTCCATACGGGGAAATTTTCACTACCAAAGACGAAAAACTGATCACTTTTGCCATTGGAAGCAACAGACATTTCCAACTTCTTTGCGAATTTTTAGGTCTTTCGAATCTTGTTTCCGATACCCGCTTTTCAGAAAATGTGGAACGGGTTAAAAACAGGTCCGAACTTCAGGAACTGATCCAGGAAATCATTTCGCGTTTTAATTCCGAAAATATTCTTGAATTTATGCATGCACATTTCGTACCGGCAGGAACTATTCGCAATCTGGAAGAGGTTTTCCGCGAACCGAAAGCACAAGAACTGGTTCGAACCGAAACTATTGAAAATATTCCGACAAAGCGCATATCACAAATTGCTTTTAAAGTAAAGTAATGATTGAAGTTAAAACTCCGCTATCAAAAAAAGAGTGGGAAGATTACTACGACCTGCGCTATCGCATATTGAGAGAACCTTTAGGAAAAGAAAGAGGTTCCGAACGAAATGAAGGCGATGATAACGGAACTCATTTCGCGTTGTATCAACATAAAGTCTTAATTGCCGTTGCCCGACTGGATCGTGTTGACAAAACAACTTGCCAGGCACGATTTGTAGCTGTTGAAAGCAAGCTGCAAGGCTTAGGTTACGGTCGGAAAATTATGACTGCTCTGGAAAATGAAGCTCTTGGTTTGGGGTTTCAGAAACTGATCCTGCATGCACGCGATTACGCACTTCCTTTCTACGAAAAATTGGGTTATACACTCATTGGTCCTTCCTACAAATTATTCGATGTCTTACAACACTTTGAAATGTTCCGGATCTTAGCGTAAAGAGAACGAAACACAGATTTTCATTCCGTTTGTACCATCGATATCCAGGTTACCATTCAGGTGCTCCACCATTCCACGAATAATTTCCACACCACTTCCGGATAATTCACGGTTTTCTTTGATTCCTCTTCCGTTATCGGAAATCTCCAATACACCTTTCGGGCCCTGCATTTGAAAATCAATGCGGATAACACCAATTTCATTTTCTCCAAAAGCATGCTTGTAAGAATTCAAAACAGCTTCATTGATAATCACCCCGATCGACATCGCCAGGGAACTTTTCACTTCACAACTATCAATACTGGTCAATAATTGCAATTGTTTCTGCGGAAAAGAAAGACTTTCGCGTAAACTTTGCACCAACCTGTTTATATACTGATTCAGGGAAATGCGCAAATTCTTCGAATTCTCGGTCAACAATTCGTGCAAACTCAAAATACTTTGGACCCGGCTTACCGAATCCAGCATCAGGTTTTTATGGTAGGAATCCCTGGCTTTGCTGACCTGGATGTTCAACAAACTTGTAGTGATTTTCAGATTGTTTACAATGCGGTGATTCGTTTCACTTAATAAACGTTTTTGCTGACGTAAAGCCGCTTCTAACTCTTGCTGAGCCAGTTTTCGTTTATGCGTTTCCACCGCCAATGAAACCATTTGTGCCGCAATTAAACCAAACTTCTGATCGTTTAACGACCAATTTCGCGTTTGTTTCACCTGTTCAAAACAAATCACACCGATAATTTCTCCTTCGGAACGCAATGGAATATCCATCACCGAAACGATTCCGTTTGGGACCAAATACGCATCGTTCAACTCAGAAGTGTAAGGTGACGTTTGGGCATTAGTAGCTATAATGATCTTTTCCGTTTCGAAAAGCATAAAGTAAGTCGGCATCTCAATAACCGGCAGCGATTCCTGCGGGATCATTTTTCCTACTCGTGTGTCGTAATTTCCAACGCACTCAATATGCTCGTGGGAATCGTCAAAAAGCCAGGCATTCACCCGGGTTGCTCCCACAGCTTTGGAAGACATTTCCAGGATTTCATAAATCGCATCGTAAAGTTTCCCGCTTCGGATTTTCTTCGACTTGGAAAGTAATTCGATCGTTAGAGTCTTACGAAGTAAATCTCTTCTTTTTCGTTCGATTTGAGTGGCGTCCACCAAACTTCCAAGCACCAGATATTCATTTTCTCCTACTTTCCAGGCCGCCATTCTCATGCGGGCTGTAAAAACTCCGCTTGATCTTTTCAAAACCACCTGTAAATCCATGTAGCGCGAAGTATTCAAATCCCCCAGGAAATGTTCGATGCGGTCATGTTCGTAAGTTAAATGCTGATTAATAGTTGTTCCTATCAACGATTCTTTTTCCAGTAACTTTTCCAGGTCAAATGACGCATGAAGGATCATTCCTGTTTGGTCAAAAATCACCAAGCTCTCATCCATTCCTGAGATGAGCTTACGAAGAGTAGAAAGAATATCGTGTTGTGCCATAGCAGTTTACAATGTTCAAATGTAGTCCATTTTCTCTTACCCGGGTGACAATTACCACTAAGTTTTTAGTAAATTTATCGTACGTTGTATTACAATGAGCAAACTGCTGTTTTAACTGGAAATTTCCGTAAATTAACAGACATATCAATTAAACACTTAAAAGCTCACTTCGACTTCGCTCAGTGTCCTTTTTTAATTTTGGAAACCAGAGGTGACTGAGCGGAGTCGAAGGCAGAATTGCTTAAACTTTTTTCAAATAAAATATTGCTATGCTTGCATAATAATATTTTATACTTTATATTTAGCACAAGAAACGAAATTAAAAACAATAGATAATTATGTCACAAGCTATCAAAGGCGGAGAGTTTATCATCCGCGATGTAACCCACGAAGAAATATTCACCCCGGAAGAATGGTCGGAAGAGCAGCGCATGATTGCTCAAACTTGTGATGATTTTATCGAACAGGAAATTTCTCCGCTTTTGGAGCGCATTGATAAAATGGAAGAAGGATTGATGCCTTCATTGCTTCAAAAAGCCGGTGAATTGGGAATGCTGGGTTTATCCGTTCCCGAGGACCTGGGCGGAATGGGCGTTGATTTTAAAACATCGCTTTTAGCTACTGAGCATTTAGGAAAAGGCCACTCCTTCTCTGTCGCATACGGCGCTCACACAGGAATTGGTACTTTGCCATTGTTGTATTACGGAAATGCAGAACAAAAAGCGAAATACATTCCAAAGCTTGCAAGCGGTGAATGGAAAGCAGCTTATTGTTTGACAGAACCAAGTGCAGGATCGGATGCTAATTCCGGGAAAACAAAAGCGGTCCTTACACCGGATGGTAAACATTATGTGCTGAACGGACAAAAAATGTGGATCACAAACGGTGGATTTGCGAATTTCTTTACCGTCTTTGCAAAAATCGATGATGATAAAAATCTTTCCGCATTTTTGGTCGAAGCAGATTCGGAAGGAATCAGTTTGAATCCGGAAGAAAAGAAAATGGGGATCAAAGGCTCATCAACCCGTCAGGTATTCTTTAATAACGTGAAAGTACCGGTTGAAAATATGCTTTCGGAACGGGAAAATGGCTTTAAGATCGCATTGAACATTTTGAATATCGGTCGTATTAAATTGGCAGCCGGCGTATTGGGAGGTGCAAAACAAACGATTACGGATTCAATCCGCTATTCCAATGAACGAGAGCAGTTTGGAAGAAACATCTCTAAATACGGAGCAATCCGTTTCAAAATTGCTGAACAGGCAATCCGAACATATGTAGCTGAATCGGCAATTTATCGTGCTGGTCAGAATATCGACGATGCCATCCAGGCTTTAGTGGCTGGAGGAATGGAAAAAGGTCCGGCTACTTTGAAAGGAATTGAACAATTCGCTCCCGAATGTGCGATTTTGAAAGTTGCAGGATCAGAGTGTTTAGACTATGTGGCTGACGAAGGAGTTCAAATTTTCGGGGGAATGGGATATTCTGCTGAATCTTCTGTTGAGAAAGCATACCGCGATTCCCGCATCAACCGAATCTTTGAAGGAACAAATGAAATTAACCGTTTATTGATCGTTGACATGGTATTGCGTCGCGCAATGAAAGGTGAATTGGATTTGATGGGTCCCGCAATGAAAGTAGCATCCGAATTAATGAGCATTCCTGAAATGACTGAATTGGGTTCAAGCCCTTTGGCTGCTCAACGCCAGGCTCTTTCCGGATTCAAAAAAACAATCCTGATGGTAGCTGGTTCGGCAGTTCAAAAATTGATGCAGACCATGTCCAAAGAACAGGAAATCCTGATGAATATTGCCGACATCGCAATTTGGGTTTACCAGGCTGAATCTGTGTTGCTTCGTGTAGAGAAATTGATCGAAAAACAAGGGGAAGCTGCTGCAGCCATTCCAATTTCGATTGTGAAAACTTATTTCTACGATGTTGCAGAGTTGATTGACAAAGCAGCTAAAGATGCAATCTACAGTTTCGCCGAAGGTGATGAATCGCGTATGATGGTCACAGGTGTAAAACGTTTCACGAAAATTGATCCGATTAACCCGAAAAACGAAAGACAGGCAATCGCTCAATATTTGATTGACAAGAACGCATATACTTTGTAATCCTTTCTGAATTGCATCGCTAAAAGCCAACTGTATAAACAGTTGGCTTTTTTTTATGGTTTTATGCCCCTAAAACAGCTTCTTATGACATTGAGACATTTGAAATGGATGAATATTCTGTACTTTTGACATTCTATTACCAATTATTATGAAAAAACACATACTATTCATTACCTCTTTTGTGAGCTTTTTGAGTTTTTCACAAACTTATTTCCTCGAAGATTTTGACGGTATTCCCGGACCAACAGCAGGCGGACCCGGAACTTATAATTTTGCGCCTGGATTTCTTAAGAGAAATGTGGACAACCGAACCCCGGCTGCGAGTGTCACTTACGTAAATGAAGCCTGGGAAAGAAGAGAGGATTTCGCACAAAACGTTTCAGATTCAGTTGCATTCAGTAATTCTTTTTATACTCCAACCGGAGATGCAAATGATTTCATGTGGATCCCTGCTCAGGTAATACAACCAAATACCACACTCTTTTGGAATGCAAAAGCGTACGATCCGGCCTATGCGGATGGATATGAAGTCCGTATTATGACCGTTGCTCCAACCGGTGGTACAGCGGTTATTGGAAATCAGCTGAGTAATTCCACAGTCCTGTTTTCAACTGCTGCGGAGAGTTCAACATGGGCAAACCATTCCGTTCCTTTAAATGCTTTTGTCGGACAAACCGTTTACATTGGCTTTAGAAATAACTCCAATGACAAATTCATTTTAGTTATTGACGATATTGAATTGCGCGTCATTAACAATTTTGATTTGGAAGCTATTACACCGACTCAAAATCCTTATACGATAGCACCGGCAAATCAATTAACGACTCCTCAAAATTTCAAATTGCAAGCAGCTATCAAAAATAATGGCCTGCAAACGATGACGAATGTTGCTATGAGCTGTCAGGTTATCAAAGACGGTGTTTTGGAAACAACCGTTACCAGTAGTATTCTGCCTTCATTGGCATCAGGGGCTACCTCTGCACTTATGACTGCAAACTATACCCCCACTTCCAATGGCGTTTATACTTTCAAGTATTTTCCGGTTGCAACCGAATTGGATATGAACACTTCGAATGACACCATTCTATCAGCAATTCCAATTACTGTAACGGATGCTGAAATGGCAAGGGACAATGGGATTATTGTTGGTGAGCTTGGAATTGGCACCGGAACCGGCGGGTTTATCGGTCAACTCTTCAACATCGAAAATACAACCTCTCTAACAAATGTCAAAGTACACTTCACCAGAGGATATACCGGTAAAAAATTGGCAACTGCCATTTTCAATACCAATGGCAGCGGTGTGCCAACCACCTTCTTAGGGTCAACAGACACACTTCTTTACATTGATGATAGTGCCAGAACATACATTCTTCCGATGCACGGAGGTCCTTTAACCCTTGCACCTGGAAAATATGGATTTATTCAAATCGAATTTGATTCTACCTTGGCTCTTGCACAAACATCTGCTATCTTTCAGTCAAACACTGTCTTTGTTAAATGGCCCGCGAACGGACCAAACTTTACTCCTATTGAAACCTTTGGGGGAAATTTTGCAAAAACTTTCGTTATCAGACCTCAATTTGATATCTGTTTCGGAGAAATCGGTGGAACACTTGCTTCATCCGCCAATTCAACCTGTGAGCTTGCAAATGGAACTGCAACAATCACTTTAGAACCTGGCTATTCCATAGAATGGGAAAATACCAGTACAAATCCGTCCATTTCCGGTTTAAATGCAGGGTTTCACACGTATACCATTTCAAACGGAGACTGTTCATTCATTGACTCGATTGAAATTACTACGACTCAGAATCCGGATGTCACGATTTTATCTTCAACCGATCCGCTATGTGTTGGTGATTCAGGGCAAATTGAAATTGACATTCAAAATGGTCAAGCGCCTTATGCTATTAGCTGGAATGCGGGTATCGGTTCAAATATATTAACCGGACCGGCAGGAACTTATACTGCTACAATTACAGATGCAAATGGATGTATTTCAACGATTTCGGACAGCTTATCGGATCCAACTTCTATCGAAGCAAATCCAACAAACACCAGTAGTACATGCTCAAACTGTCCGGATGGAACTGCAAGCGTTTCTCCCACAGGTGGAGCGGGATCATATTCCTATTTATGGAGTAATGGTGGAACTACCAGTTCGATTACAAACCTGCTTCCGGGAACTTATACGGTTAGTATCACAGACGCAAACGGTTGTGAATTGACAGAATCTATAACTGTCAACTTCTCTTCACTTGGAGTGGATGAATTGCTGCAATTCGGAGTGACGGTTTACCCGAATCCGGCAACTGATTTCATCAAAATAGAATCGACGAAAAGCATGATAGAACGAGTAGAACTGACAGATAATTCAGGTCGTTTGGTTCTGGAAACTACTTTTGATGATAAAATGGGTCAGATCGAAACAAGTCAATTGGCGAAAGGTAATTACCAGTTGATCGTGAGAACTGCTGATCAGGTTTTCAAAGTTCAGATCGTTAAGCAATAGCATTCGCCACCACGGATTTTGAATCATTAAAAAACAGAACATAAAAAAACCCCGACCATAAATGTCGGGGTTTTTAATTTATATTAAAGATTTGTTTTCCTTCGTAAACGGCGTTTACCCTTACTTCAAATATTTCTCTTTCATATCCATGAAAGTCATGTTCTCACTTCCAACGTTAATTGTACGTAAGTCCAAAGCTACCAACAGACGATTAACCACATTTATATTCGGATCTTCATTCTTTAGCAAAGTTACTTTTAAGACATCCGTTGACTCGTTGAAAGAAACTGAGAAATAGTCTTTGTAATAACCCTTCACAGCATCCACTTTTTCAGCCGTAATATTTTCCGGCACTGAAAAATCATATACTCCGCTTGATTTAGCCGCTTTCAATTGCGATGCACTAATTGAAGCAGAATTTTGACTAAAAGCAAAAGAACTTGCCAAAGACAAAACGAATATCATTGCTAACTTTTTCATAATTCTATAACAGTTTAGTAAGTAGACGTAATAATAAACCTAAAGGTTGTACGTGATAAATATACAATTATTTTAATAACATTTGCATTATGCAACTATTAGACCATTTTGATGAAACAAAGTTGGAAGCCGGGTGCGACGAAGCCGGGAGAGGCTGTCTGGCCGGGCCTGTGGTTTGTGCTTCAGTAATTCTTCCAAAAGGATTTTCCCATCCTTTGCTGAACGATTCTAAACAGATTTCTGAAAAAAGCAGAAATTTATTACGTCCGATTATTGAACAAGAGGCCCTTGCATTCTCCGTTCAGTTTCTTCAACCCGATGAAATTGCAGTATTGAATATATTAAAAGCTTCATTAACGGGCATGCATCGTGCAGCAATGAATCTAAAAGTGAAACCTGAACTTTTGCTTATTGATGGAAACAAAGCACTCTTGTCGCATGAAATTCCTTCGGTTCCTATTATTAAAGGTGACGGAAAATACAAAAATATTGCAGCCGCTTCCATCCTTGCAAAAACCTATCGGGATGAATACATGGAACATCTCCACGAAGAATTCCCGCATTATCAATGGAAAGTAAATAAAGGATATCCTACCAAAGTTCACCGGGAAGCCATTGAAATTCACGGAGCCTGTATTCACCATCGCCTTGGGTTTAATCTTCTTGGCCACGGACAATTATCACTATTCATGGAGTAAACACTCAGCTGTTAACTACTTCGCAAGAAAGATGCGAACCGAGGGAAACGAAGAGCTATTTTTGAAACATAGTTCCAAATTATGCTCAATCGTTCAATCATTGTTTTTCTGGTAATCTGCTCGCTGAGCTGGATTGGTTATGTTGGTTTCACTCTTGTTGAAGGGTCGAGTGCTCCGCCAACACCCGAAAACACTTTTTCACAAGAAGATGATACGATTATCGTGGTTCACAAACCCCTGGAAATCGATTACAACAATACAATTCTTTCTTCGCTTCAAAAAAAACCTTTCTTTGCCATCTTACTGAATCAGCCTGAACGGATCCAGCACTTCTACTTTTCAACGAACAGAGATCTGGTCTTATTGGAACGAAGTAAACCATGGACAAGCGAAATCGTGAAAAAATATACCGAAGAACTTTCGTTATCATCGACCATTTCTGCCCAGAAGCATATTTCTTTATCCAATAACTGGAAAGGTGAATTTCACGGTAAATTCCTGGTACTTTATCTCGACAAATGGGAACCGGCCACAAAAAGTGTTGTTTCCTGGAAATATTTAGACCGAAAAAGCAGTTTGTCCTTAGTTTATAAAACAAGAGATCTTACCTACGAAATAGAAGATTCCTACTTTATCTCGAACCACAACGCAAAGTATATAACGCATACCGGAAGCAAAGCACTTCCGCTTGTGAATGATCAGGAATTATTCCAGGAACTTATTCCTGCAGATTTTGATTCCTATACTTTTTATGAAAAAAATTATTTGCAGGCAAAGTTTCCGAAGAAATCAATTCTTAACGAATGGATCAATTTTGGTTTGTCGCTTATTGTAAACCAAAAAGACAGCTGTTTGCTGACGGATTACAAACCGGGTCAGGATCCGCTTGCCATTTTGAGCGAATTAGACCGTGTGGAACTTTCCAACAAACAAAAGCAGGCAACGCTAAAAGGATATTATTTCCCATTCCTGAATCCGGGCAAGAAGATCTATCTGGAAATCTTCAATAACAGCGTGCTGATCTCCAATTCACAGCAGAGTATCAATCGGATTATCGGTACGTATGAAACCGGGGCAACTTTGGAGCAATCAACGACACTGAGATTCAAATTATTCAACGCTAGTCCGCAAAGAGTATCTTATCGTTATTTCGACAGAAATCAACAAACGACAATGAGCCGATTGACCGGTGCAAATCACAGTACTGTTCAGTTATTGCAGGAAGAATCCGATTCGGAGACAGGTCAGAAAGAAGAGCTTCCGAAATTAAATCCATTGCGACTGGATGATAATCTGCGCAGCCTGAATCCTATTCCGGGCTCAAATAATCTGCTTGCAATTACACAATCCAATACACTTTACCTGGTCGGAAACAAGCAGATTCTCTGGAACAAAAGTTTAGAATCCGAACCGATTGGAAAACCGATTTTCATTGGAAACGGCATTTTTCTAAGTACTAAAAACGGAATTCAGGGCTTTGACAGAGCAGGAAATAACCTGTCAGGATTTCCTGTCGCATGCACTAACGTGACAAGTAATCTCTTCTCTTATTATTGGAACGGAAAAGACTACGTTTCTTTCGTGGCTGACGGACAGGTGCAGGGCTATGGAACGAATGGAAAACAAAGTTTTAGGGTTGGAGTAAACGGAAACCTGCAAAAAAAGGCACAATTAGTGGTTCAGGGGAAAAAAGGTGAGCTAATTGCTCATATCTGCACGAATTCCAATTGGTCCAGCATTTCCATCAAACGAAAAAGAGTCATTAAATCTCAGAACTTAACTGAAGGTGAATGGAACCTGGTAAAAGTGAACGGAACAATAAGTCTCCTGGGATTATCCAAAAAGCAATTTGTTCGTTTGACTGAAAACGGAAATAAAGCCATGCTTGTAGGAAACGTTTCATCGATTTTGAACAGTCAGACTTTTGGAGACGAACAACTTTTCTTCCTCAACCAGCAGAATACGATTTATGTCATCAGCGGAACGGGAACAATTCTGGGTCAGTTTAATTCTACAATCACCAATATTGACGATGCTGCCCTGATCAAATTACCAAATGGAAAAACTGTTGTGGGAATAATCGATGGAATTGCCAATAATTGTTATATTTATACAATACGCGGAAGTGAATTAAATAAAGAGAACTACGAAGGCTCGAACAAAATTGTTTTCCAAAGACAAGTCGATGGGACGATTTTGTTAGTTTCGCAGGCAAATGGATATTTGATTCGTTACCCATTGAATTATTAAATAAGCGCTACTTATGAAGAAACAGTTACGTAAATTAACTTTCTTAGCTTTTTCATGTGTTACTACGTTTACAGCATTTTCCCAAAACTATTTGGGTGTGCACAGTAGTAACTATGCCGGAGTTATGGGATTAGACGTGCAACCGGCCAGTTTTGTCGACGGAAGATTTATCGTTGATATCAACCTGGGAAGTGCAAACGTTGGTGCCTGGCAAAATGCCAAGTATTTCAAAACAGATGTCATGCCGAAATGGTGGTTGAAATCCTTCAAGAAAGATACCATGTGGATGCAACCGGATAGTACATTGTATGATCGTGCCATTTTTGATCTATACGATTACAACAAAACCGGGATTAAAACAAGAGGTGTTTATTTGAATTACCAGATCGACATCCTGAATTTCGCATTTCACATTAATCCGAAAATTGCAATTGGTTTCTCTGCAAAGAGCAGAATGATCACGAATGTGGATGATATCGATCCGAAACTGGCAAAATTGGCCCAGGAAGGATTGGATTTTGCTACTCTTTGGAATCTTCAGTTGAAAGACAAATTGGTTACTACAAACATGATGGCCTGGAATGAATACGGTGTAAACTATGGTCAGGTAGTAATGGATAAAGGAGAACATTTTCTCAAAGTCGGTGGTCGTGTTAAATTATTACAGGGAGTTGCTTCTGCTTACGCTTATACAGATGAGTTGGATTACGAACTTCTAAACAAGGACACTGCTACAACCTTGGTTGGAAACTTCAAATATGGTTATTCGGATAACCTGGATGAAGATTTGAAAAACTTCCGTGCAAAAGACTTTTTCAAGTCGGCATCGAAAATTGGGTTTGGTTTGGATTTGGGTGTTGTTTATGAATGGCGTCCGAAATACAAAGAATTCAAGTATGAAATGGATGGCGAAACAGATCTTTGGATGCGCAACGAAAACAAATACGAATTGCGTGCCGGAGTTTCCATTCTGGACATTGGCGGTATGAAATTTACGAAAGGTGGTAGAAGCCGCGACTTCTCAGTAAATACAAGTACACTTGACTTACGTATTTTTGATAAAGCGACCTCTTTTGCTTCTTTCGATTCCATCGTTGACAGCTTGATCACTAATGATGCGGGCTGGAATTCAAATTCAGGAGTTGGAGAATCTTACTACATGAATACTCCTACTGCTTTGAATATTCAGTTGGATTACCACATTTGGAAATGGTTTTACATCAATGCAACGGGGAATATCAACATCGTAAGCAAGAAAAATCCTTCACGTGTAAAAACTCCGAATCAATTTGCAATCACACCAAGCTTTGACTACGCATGGTTTGGATTGTATGTTCCGATATCGGTCAATAATTATTCCGGTTGGAAAGCAGGTATTGCTTCCAGGCTCGGACCTATTACAGTTGGAGTCGTTGATTTCAATTCGCTTTTTGCAAAAGGAAAAGTACGTGGAACAGAATTTTATGTAGGACTTCGCTTACCAATCCTTTACACGAAACCGGATGACAGAGACGGTGATAAAGTTTCTGACAAGAAAGATGAATGTGTGGAAACTCCTGGAGTTTGGGCATTCAAAGGTTGTCCTGACACAGACGGTGACGGAATCAAGGATGTAGAGGATTTATGTCCTGAAATTCCGGGATTGTTAGAATTCCAGGGATGTCCTGACCGTGATGGCGACAAAATTCCTGATAAAGACGACGCATGTCCGGATTTGGCTGGTTTAGCAGCTTACAGAGGATGTCCTGATACAGATGAAGACGGAATTATTGATCCGAACGACAGCTGTCCGACAGTGAAAGGTTTACCGGCATTCAATGGTTGTCCTGACCGCGATGGTGACGGAATCCAGGATTCTGAAGATGCTTGTCCGGATCTTCCTGGTCCATTGGCTTACCAGGGATGTCCCGATACGGATAACGACGGATTATTCGACAATGTAGATAAGTGTCCTACTATTTACGGTTCGAAGGAAAATGATGGTTGTCCTTGGCCGGATACAGATGGTGACGGATTGTACGATAAAGATGATGATTGTCCAACAATACCAGGTGTAATTGAAAACCGTGGTTGTCCTAAGATCGCGAAAGAAGAACAGGAAATCCTGAACACTGCATTCGAGAACTTAGAGTTCGAATCAGGTAAAGCAGTTATTCTTGCATCTTCATTCAAATCATTGGATGACCTGGCAGCATTGTTAATCAAAAAACCAGAGTGGAAATTACAAATCGCTGGTCACACGGATAACAAAGGTGATGCTAAGAAAAATATGACACTTTCTAAAAACCGTGCTGAATCAGTTAAGAAGTACTTAGCTAGCAAAGGTGTGGATGCAGCTCGATTGAAACCAGAATGGTATGGTCAAACCAAACCAATCGCAACGAATGCAACACCTGAAGGTCGTCAGAAAAACAGACGTGTTGAAATGAATGTGATCTTCCAATAGGATTATCATCAACCAATAACAAAAAACGTCCCGGATAATCCGGGACGTTTTTGTTTTAATCGTTATCGTTTTAAACATGTAGGCACGCGACGGGAAATAAAAGTAGGGACGCGACGCATCGCGTCCCTACAATTTTATTTTCCTAAAACTTCCTTTCGGTGCGCCAGGCCCCAGTAATGCAATTCTTCAATGACCTTCTCCAGTGATTTCCCATGAGCTGTGATGGTATATTGAACCGTTGGCGGAAATGTATCAAAGACTTCGCGGGTGATCAGCTTATTGGATTCGAGTAGTTTCAATTCCTTCGACAAGGTTTTATCCGTAATTCCGGAGACTTCTCTTCCCAATTCTTTAAACCGTTTAGATTCCGCAGACAATGCAAATAAGATCAATAGTTTCCATCTTCCCTCCACTGCTTCCAGCGCATCTTTGATAGACAATATATTTTTCGGGCATCCTCCTGTTGACAACATAAATTCTGATTTAATCCATTACTTCCTCTTTGGATAGTGCTATCCAATGGGGAAGTGCTTTCGTTTGGATAGCAAAGCTACCTACTTTTATCCAATAATAAAATCAGATCAAACAATGAAAAAGACAACACACATTCTATTATGGATTGCACAGATCCTTCTTGCAATTACTTTAATTTGGGCAGCATTCCTCAAATTGTTCCAACCTATTTCAGAACTGAAAACAATGTGGCCATGGACAGGAGAAGTTTCACCTTCGCTGGTTCGGTTTACCGGGGTCATTGATTTACTTGGAGGATTGGGAGTTATTCTTCCTGCTTTATTCAGATTCAAACCGGTGTTAACGGCAATTGCAGCATTCGGAATTGTTTTCTTAATGGTCAGTGCAAGCGTTTTCCATATTTGTCGTGGAGAAGCTTCGCAGATCGGATTCAATGTTGTTTTTGGAGGAATTGCAGCGTTTGTCGCTTACGGAAGGTACAGAATTGTTCCGATCCAATCAAAATAATGGTATATAAACAGTAGGCGCGCGATTAATCGCGCGCCTACTGTTTTACTTCAACAGACTCACATGTCCTACAAACTGGTGATTCTTGTCTTTGTCTTTTTGTTTGATGACAATTTTCCAGGTATAAACTCCTTCTTTACATAATTGTCCGAAGTATGTCCCATCCCAACCATAAGCCAAATCATGAGATTCGAAAATTATTTCTCCCCAACGGTCGAAAATCAACAAAGTATAATTCTGTCCATCAAATGCATCACTGAACACTGGGAAGAAAACATTGTTAAACTCATCACCATCCGGCGTGAAAGTATTTGGCACATAGAAAATCAAGTCGTCCACTACCGAAACTACTACTTCCGCAACATCATTACAACCCTCTTCGTTAGAAGCATGTAAAATAACGTGGTATACTCCGGGTGAGTTTGGATATGCATGAGTTGGACTTGTTTCCGCAGATGTTATCCCGTCGCCAAATTCCCAAACATAAGATGTTGCGTTCGTAGAATTATTGGTAAAATTAAACACCGGATATAAAACAGTCTGTTCGTAAACATTTACTCCGAACGAAGCGTGCACTTGCGGTGAAATGGTGATCATATCACTCTGCGTAACTGAACCGGTACAACCACTTGCATCCGTCACAGTCAAAGTTACATCATAAGTCCCTGAAGCATTGTATTGCTGAGTAACTGATCCACAACCTACCTGGGTCCCGCCTCCTTCAAATGTCCAAACGCAATTCGCAGAAGAAGAACTGGCATTGGTGAAAGTAACGGTAACAGGCGCACATCCTCCGGAAACGTCACTGGTAAATTGAACCGGCAAAGAAGTATAAGATACTACAATTGGCTCAACATCAGAACACCCACCCGGACTTGAAAGTCGCACGTAATAAGTTCCGCTTGTTGTAACAGCATTCGGAGACACAACCGGAATCGTGCACGCTGCATCTCTAAAATATTCAAGTATTCCCGAACCAACATTAATTGTAGTAATTCCGGCAGCTGTTAAATCAACTGTTGCCGGTGAACAAACTGCAGCCGGATTTGTCGTTGTAATATCAGGACCCGGAACCACTGTTACAGTTGTTGTTACAGTAGAGTTGCAACCAACCAATGAGGTCAGCGTACATTGATACGTAAAAGTTCCCGTTGTAGCTGGTGTAATTGATAAAGTATTGGATGTTCCTAGTACAGTTCCGGGACTGGACGTTTCAACCCACGAGTAACCTGCAGCTCCAACCGGTGCAGTAAGTACCGAAGTTTGAAACTGACAAACATCAGGTGGTGAAGCGATCTGCATAGGAGCACACGTCGCGTCCAGGTAAGCGTATGAATAATGCGCGCCCTGAGAACAATCGCCCGCCGTGAATCGAATGGTGATGCAAGAACCGATGTAAGGAGTTAAATCGAGCATTACCGGTGTCCAATTTTTGTAAAACACCCCTGAATTACCAATTTGAGTAAACCCTGGAATTCCAGGACCACCGGTCACCAATAAATTTCCACAGGCAATCGGATTACCGAAACAATCTTGTGCATCGATCTGGAAATAAGGTTGCTCCTCCGCTAAGTGCGGAACTGTATCAAGTATTAAATCACCGTCAATATCTTCCAGTGTATAAGCATTTTGCAGCACCGCCGCATAATAATAAGTAAAGAGCGCGTTAGAAGATGTTACCTGGAATTTCTGCTCAATTCGCGATCCGCCGTATGCACCGTTCGGACCATCGCCCAAACGAATTGAATTCGAATTTCCCGGAATCAATGGGCAGACCTGGTTAATCGGAGCCTGGATATCGACTCCTCCGGTTGTAATATCATGTTGTCCGGAGTTCATCGTAAAGAACATCGGCGTATAAATAGGAGTTAAATCTCCCGTTGAACCGATTTTCATCGAATGTCCCCACGACCCCAACCACCCGGTAGTTGATCCTGAATCAAAGCCAATATTTGAACATGCCGGTTGTGTAGGCGTAGCAGGATGAGTAGGAACAACATTCGTGATCTGGATCGCATAATCAAATCCCGTTAAATTTCCGTTATCAATCCAAAACAAATAACACTCCCCTGGCACCGGATCAAAGAAAGCGCCCATGGTTCCGGAGTTATCCCCGGTTATTTGTGTAATTGCTACTACATCCAGGGTTAATGCGTCATAAATGATAAGCTGTGGATATACCGGATTTGCCATGCCTCCCGGAGTAAAACTGAGAGTTGTCCAGATTGTAGCACTGGAAGCAGCGCAATGGTAGTAAAACCAGTCTGGTCCATCGTCAAATGCTGTTGTAAGATCATCGAAATCATTTGTTGCAAATACGGTTGAACCGATCGCATTAAATGGCAGTGAAATGGGGGAAAAACTGGCACTTATATCATCATCACCTCCTTGTGAGAAGACGGTCTGATTTAGCAGTAAAAATAGAGGCAGTAGGAGATAACTCCAAAAAACATTCTTTTTCATAAAGGAGAGAGGTGGTATTCCGATTTAATTTGGTTTTGAATTTTTGTAGATATAAAGCATTTCCATCCGTTCAATAAAAAGACGAATTGATTGATGCGTGGTAATGTGTTTGAATTGGATAGAAATATCCTGCCCGTTAATATCAACCTGTGAAATAGCATTCATGGATTCCATGTAGCTCTCCAATTCAGCTAAAACAGTAGTTTCAATGGGTGAATTTAAGTGATAAACGACCGTTTGAGTTCCTACTCCCGACACATTGGGATTAGCATAGACATGGTCCTCGTGTGTTTCAATCTGTTGACTATAGGCTGAAAATCCGGAAAAAAGGAATAAGGCAGCAGTAAAGTACAAACAGTTAATGAAATTTTTGTTCATTAAATGATTAATTTAGTTCAGTTTTGCAAAGTTGACGAAAAAAAAACTCTTGGGTTGTCTCTTTTTTTAAATTAATCCTTTTTTAACATTCATATTTTAACACAAGTATTGCATCCATTTACCGAGATAAATGCTACTAAATCGATTTAAATGGCATGAAGCACTACATGGATCGCGTGCCAATTGTTTTGGAATTCGGTACATAGAAAAATTGTAATTTTGGATCATGATAGAAAAAATCATTCAAAAAAGACTAAATCGCTGGTTATTAAGTATTTTATCCGGAATCTTATTAACTGTTTCATTTCCTGAAACCGGAGGTTTAACTCCCTTAACCTTTATCGCGTGGATTCCATTGCTGATGGTTGAATCTTGGTTCCACACCAAACGCAAAGCATTCAGCCTCTTTTGGCACGCATATTTAACCTTTTTCGTTTACAATGTTGGTACAACCTGGTGGGTCTATTATGCAGATGAGGCGGGCGCATACATGGCCTTCTTTGCCAACAGTTTGTTAATGGCCATTGCCTTCCTGATCTATCATTTACTCAAAAGAAAACTAGGTGCAAAATGGAACGGACCGATCCTGATTTGTGTTTGGCTGAGCTTTGAATTCCTTCATTTTCATTGGGAATTATCCTGGCCCTGGCTGACTTTAGGAAATGTTTTTGCACCAATGGCTTCCTGGGTCCAATGGTATTCTATTACCGGAGTTTTGGGCGGATCACTTTGGATTCTTGTCATGAACCTGCTTTGCTATAAGCTGTTTACACAACCCGGAAACCTCCTGAAAAATACTTATTTCATTCTTTCTCTAATAATCCTGCTGTTGCCTTTAAGTTTGTCCTGGATCCTATACTTTTCGAAAAGTACAGAAGGGACACCATACAATGTGGCTGTCATCCAGCCAAACCTCGATCCATATGGAGAAAAGTTTGTCCTTGAAAATGATGCGCAGCTAAAAGCATTATTGGAACAGGCAGATAAAGCGGTGACAAAAGAAACACAATTGGTAATCGCGCCGGAAACGTCTCTTTACCCTACCGCAAAAATTTACGAACGAGGATTGCGCAAAGAGGTTTTCTTTCACATGATCAATGAACACCGGGCGAAATGGGCAAATGCCGGCTTGCTGATCGGAGCTTCTACATTCCAGGTGTTTGAACACAAAAACTCTTCTGCAAGCAAATTCATTGCTCCCATGAACGCATATGTGGAAGACTACAATTCGTCCGTGCTTTTCGACAATACGCCCAATCCCAAAATAATCCACAAATCAAAGCTGGTGCTGGGAGTTGAGAAAATCCCCTTTGTAGGCATGTTTCCTTTCCTTGAAGATCTTGCACTTGACCTCGGTGGAGGTTCCGGAAGTCTTGGAACAGAAGCCGAACCGAAAATATTTGAGAAAAACCGGGTAAAATTCTCCCCGGTGGTTTGTTACGAATCTGTTTACGGTGGTTTTATGGCAAAACAAGCAAAAAATGGTTCCCAATTTCTTGCAATTATCACCAATGACGGCTGGTGGAAAGACACTCCCGGCTATAAACAGCATTTCCAGTTCGCGCGTTTGCGGGCTATTGAAAACAACAAATACGTCGTTCGATCTGCAAATACCGGTACTTCAGGAATTATTTCCAACCGTGGAGATGTGCTGAAAACCACGAAATGGTGGGTGAAAGATCAGTTCAATTACACCATCCAATTGAACTCCAAACAAACGCTTTACCAGGTCCTTGGCGATTTTATCGGCTATTTTGCATTGGTTGGTCTTGGAATGTTCTGCTTGCTTCGCATTATCCGCATTTTCCAGCGAGGTTCTCGTACATAAAATAGGTGAGAATCATTCGAAAGTCAGGAAACCGTATTTATCTTTCTTGTTCGAAGCGGCAAAAACAACTTGTTTTGTCTTGTAATTTACACATGAAAGCTTCAGGCAGACAAATGCTTCAACGGCATCAAAAGAAGAGAATAAATGGCGTTGTGTCTCCCCGGTCTCCAGATTAACAGTGGTTTTTGCCAAACAATATTCCTTATACCTGATTGAATTTGAAAAAGGTATGCGGGTTCCCAAATACGTTCCAATCTGATCGTAATTTTGAGTATTGTCGTTAAAGAACATGACCAGGTTTCCCTTACTGATATAACTGACCAACGAAGAAAACTGACCGAAATCATTCACCGATTCCTGCTTTTTAGGGATTTTCCGGAACCAGTTCAGTTCTCCCGTCCGTGAAAGCGAATAAACAATACAATCATTGTAATTGTAGTAATTCGTAACCTGGCTCATTCCCCTGGAATCAGTAGTATTCACTTCATAGATATAATACTGCTCGGCCAGTACATTGATCGATCCGTCGGGAAGTAAAATCACATTTCGGAAAGCATAGTTCAGCAATTCATTGTTGATGTTCTGATACCTGTAAATATCATCAGCCTGCGGATTTTCCTGCTCCAGGATTTCAGGCGGGAATTCAATGAATTTTGGCGCTTCAATAGTACTGGACAGAAACGAAAAAGAGGAATAAAACACTCCTTTTGCACCTTTCGAATCCGAATCTCCCCAGGTTCCCGATACAATTGCAGCCGAATCGTTTGAATTAATTACAAAATTATAGACTTTTCGCTGCTCCAGGTCCAGTTCATACATTCTGAGTGAATCACCCGGACTCATGCGGATTAAAACCGATTTATCGACTTCTCCAAAATCCTTCCAAATACTGTAATAAGCTTTCGAAAAAACGGAAATTCCCAGGAAATAGTCTCCTTTATCCGTCAAATGTCGCGCTTCCACCGAAGAAACTTTGGAATCATATGGAATTTCATATTCGCCTTCCCGCACAGAAATCAGTTGATCATTCAAAATATTGTACCCAAAGCGATCATACGTTTCTTTCTTTGCCGGAATCAGGTAATCCACGACCAGGAAATTACTTTCGGGTGAAACTTTAGTGGTTACCAGTACATTTCTGCTCCAGCCTTTCGGAACCACATAAGAAGCTACAACCAGCGGCGGACCAAAAGGATCCACATCATCATCGTATTCCTGCATGTATAAAGTAACGGATGCACCAAGCTTATCTGAAAAAAGGGCAAACAGACGATCTGAAAACATGAACATGTCTTCCAGTGTTACCATTTTCTGCTCAATCCTTGGTTCGATTCGCTTGGCAAAGATCTCCTTTCCATTTTCAAAGCGCGAAACTTTAGCAGCCGGCATCAGGGAAGCATTGCCATAATGAAAAGTGAAAAAATCTCCATTGTCCTTTGGCAGAATAGCAAGCGTATTTGTACGTCCAAGATTATCAGGACCCCAATCAATTTGCGGAGGAGCCTGTGCAAGCGAGAGAACACTCAGCGACAGAAAAAAAATGAGCAGATTAAATCGCAAGGCTTTTTTTCTGTAATATACTAAAAGATTCCTTACACGAGTTTAACTCCGGTATAATTTGAAGGAGTGATTTTCTTCAGGCGTTCTTTCATTGCGGCATCAACATCCAATGTATCAATAAAGTCATGAACTGTTTGCTGAGTAACCTTTTCGTTCTTACGGGTCAATCCTTTCAACGCTTCATAAGGTTTAGGGAAACCAATACTTCTCAAAATAGTTTGAATGGCCTCAGCCACAACCGCCCAGTTATTTTCCAAATCCTGCTGAATAGCGGCTTCGTTCAGAAGTAATTTGTTCAATCCTGCAATCGTTGCCTTAAAGGAAATCAATGAATGGGCCAACGGCATTCCAATTGCTCTCAGAACTGTTGAATCCGTTAAATCCCGCTGCAGCCTGGAAACCGGTAATTTAGCAGCAAGGTGCTCGTACAAAGCATTCGCAATCCCGATATTACCTTCTGAATTTTCAAAATCAATCGGGTTTACTTTATGCGGCATAGCCGAAGAACCTACTTCCCCATCTTTCAGTTTTTGCTTGAAGTATTCCATGGAAATGTAAGTCCACATATCGCGGTCCAAATCCAAAATGATCGTATTGATACGTTTCAGGCAGTCAAACAAATTAGCCAATTGGTCGTAATTCTCAATTTGAGTAGTCAACTGACTTCTTGTCAAGCCTAATTGCCCGTTCACAAATTTATTGGAAAATGCCACCCAATCCGTCTCTGGGAAAGCAACTTGGTGTGCATTAAAATTTCCTGTTGCACCACCAAATTTAGCAGCATATGGAATGGTTTTCAAAATATCCAATTGCGTTTCCAAACGGTAAACGAAAACACCGATTTCTTTTCCAAGTACGGTTGGAGAAGCCGGCTGACCATGAGTTCTGGCCAATAAAGCAATCCCTGACCAGTCGTTTGTATATCCTTTTAATACGTTGATCAAATCGTTCAAAGAAGGAATGTAAACCTCGTTCACTGCTTCCTTCAAACTCAAAGGAATGGAAGTATTATTGATATCCTGGGAAGTCAAACCAAAGTGGATAAATTCCAAATAGTTCTCCAACCCCAAATGCTGCATTTTGTCTTTCAGGAAATACTCAACCGCTTTTACATCGTGGTTCGTCGTTTTCTCAATATCCTTGATCGCTAAAGCATCCGCCTCTGAAAAAGAAGTAACAATTTCTCTCAGCTTTGGAAAAATAGACGTTGAAACATCCTTCAAAGGACCAATTCCCGCTTCCACCAAAGCAATGAAATATTCAACCTCTACATGAACCCTGTATTTGATCAATCCGAACTCGGAAAAATAAGGGGCCAATTCGTTAACTTTTGAACGGTAACGTCCATCTACCGGACTAATTGCAGTTAACGACGTGAGAGACATTGAATTACTCATAAGATCATTTTGAAAGGTGCAAAGATATGCGTTAATTACGAATTACGAATGACGAATGACGAATTCATCACCACTCTGTAAAATGACAGGCGCAGTTATTTCATTTTAATGATTGAAGTATTACACACATTCGGGAAAGGAATTTGTTTTGGATTGAAATCAGCAATTGCTGATTCACTCAAATCCAATAATTCGGCATTCGTAATTAGGAATTCGTAATTTTGAAACATGCGATTCATCAAGAACCTCTTTATCGGTTACAGAGCTTATGTCAAAGCATTTCGCTTAATCATTGATTACAAGTTTTATTTCTACATTATTTTCCCGGCCATACTCATGTTGGGAATCTACCAGTTGGGTTTTATGATCCAGCTGCATGAACCGAAAGCGACTGCAGCCAATATGAACGGCATTATCTGGTATTTGATCAAATTGATGTTTGAGATCCTCATTGCCACTGCTCTTATGCGCTTTGCGAAATACCTGGTAGTGATTCTTTTGGCACCTTTATTCTCAAAGATTTCACAGAAAGTAGAATTTGTACTAACTGGAAACCGCTACCGGTTCAACTTTGCTCAATTGGTCAATGATATCAAGCGCGGGTTAAAGATCGGGGTTCGAAATATCATGTGGGAAGTGTTCTTTTTCACCGTAATTTTCCTGGTCGGGGTTATCGGCTGGGGAGATTTCAGAATCAGTCCAATACGGCATATCTTATTCTTCATCAGTTTCTATTACTACGGCTTTTCCTTCATGGACTATATCCACGAACGCCTTCAGATGAACGTACAGGAAAGTACACAGCTCGCTCGTGAAAATCGTGGAATTGCACTTTCAATCGGATCTGTTTATTCGGTCCTGATTTGGAATTTCATTGATCTGAATACCCTTTTCGACTGGTCCGGATTTAGTGCAGATCCCACACAATTCATGCTTACTTTCTTCACCAACCTCGGACTCTGGTTCTGTGCATCCTTTGCCCCGATATGGGCTATTGTGGCAGCAACTATTGCCATGCATGATCTCCTCGATCTGAAAACACACTCAAAAAACGAGTTTGCGGAAAACACCATGAACTAATTCAAAATGTTGAAACGCTTGCGCTAAAGCTTATACTTACGCCGTAGCTTCAGCATAGGTGCACAGCGTAGGCGCATGCAAAATGCAAAAGCACCTGATTTCATCAAACAATCATTAACACCTTTTTGAATTTTTGAATTCATCCTTTTGATTTTTTTAATTACTTTGTCTTCAAATTATACAACATCAACATATGAAAATCCTATTTGGAACTTTGTTAATCCTACTATGTGCAACTAAATCGTTTGCTTTCACTTCCATTTCGAAGGATAGTGTAACGGGAATTATTGATAAATCGGCTGCTTTGATCAAGATCGATCAGGGAAAACAATTAGTCGCAGAAAATAAGATTCGTGAAGCTTTATTGGTGTTTCGTGAAGCTGCGATCAAAGATCCAAATTCATGGAAAGCTTCTTACTGGATTTCATTTTGTCACTACCGACTTAAAAACTATGGATATGCAAAACAATATGGGTTGGAAGCAATTGCAAAAGGTCCGGATGATGTAGATGCAGAAGTTTATGATATTCTTGGAGTTGCTTGTCACAACATGAATGAATTGGATGAGGCAGAAAAGCATTTCGAGACAGCTTTAGCTCGTCTTTCCAAAGCAAGAGCAAAAGATCTCAATACAGAAAATAAACTAGCTTCTGTTCGCTATGCTAAGGAAAACAAAGGAACTGCAAATCTTAGAATGCCATTAATGGGCGATGTAAACTCCGGGTACAATGATTATTCTCCGATATTTACGGCTGATGGAAAACGCATTTATTTCACTTCCCGCAGAGCAAATACTACCGGAGGAATGATGAATCCGGATGACCAGGAATACTTCGAAGATGTTTACACAGGAATTTGGAATGAAAAAATGCTGAAGTACGACAGTATTACGAATAATGTGGAACGCATCAACGGACCGGGCTTTGAATCCATGTCATGGCTTTCTAAAGATGGTCTGAAATCAATTATAACAATCAACAATACCGCAACAAAGGCTAAAAAAGTAACCGGTTCTTCCGATATCGCTGAAGTAGAATTCACGAAAAAAGCAAAATGGAACGTTCCGAAAGTGATCCCGAACAAATCTATCAACACCAGCTTTTTTGAAGGTTCTGCAACATTAACTGCAGATGGGAACACGATGTATTTTGTTTCAGACAGAAAAGGCGACAAACGTTCCACAGATATTTACGTGGTTCAACGCAACGGAAAATCCTGGGGAGAAGCAAAAATTTTGAGTGACAGCGTCAATACAATTATGCGTGAAACAACTCCTTACATTTCACCTGACGGAAGATTCTTATTCTTCAGTTCTGAAGGTCATGTGGGAATGGGTGGATTGGACGTATTTGTTTCTGAAAATACCGGAACAGGATGGACAAAAGCAAAGAACTTAGGTCCGTTGGTGAATTCAGTAAACGACGATACGCATTTCGTGATTTACAAAGAATTGGGGAAAGCGTATTTAAGCGGTTTGACTTTAAACGATAAGAAAAGTAGTATCGATATCTATGAAATAGATTTACGCAAATTGATATTGCCGGTAAAACTTTAATGGTTCATTGAACGAATTAAACACTTAAACGTACCTAGTTGGGTACGTTTTTTTATTGCTAATTATGAAACAATTAATCCTGAGCTTACTGCTTCTTCCTGCCTTCGGGTGGGCTCAAAAAGAAACCAAATCAGAGGCTGCTATCCAAAAAGTGACCGTTTTCAAAGAAGGCGCACAAGTGGAACATTCCAAAGAACTCAACCTGACAACCGGAAAACAAGTCGTGATCTTTCAGAAAATGACCGATTTCATGGACCCGAGTTCCATTCAGCTGAAATGTTCACAGGGCGCAACCATTCTAAGTGTCCGCACCCGAAAGAACTTCGATGATAAAACGATTGCCGAAACGGAACTAACTGAAAAGAACGACCGCAAGAAAGTATTGGAAAAGCAGGAACGCACGTTACGCGATGAATACAAAGTATTGCTTTTGGACGAACAGCTTTTACTGAAGAACAACAGTCTGAGCAGCCAGCAGCAGGCTATGAAGATTGCAGAATTGAAAGAAGCCTCTACTTTCTTCCATGCAAAAATGTCGGAGATCAATACCCGAAAATCACAGCTGGATTCGGAGATTGAAGCAGTCGTTCGCAAGATCAATACAATCGAACAGGAAATCAATACACGCAAAGGTTTGCCGGTGGTGAATTACACTGAGGTAGAAGTAGAACTGGATGTTGAAAAAGCTGGCAATATCGGCTTCGATTTCACTTACATCACCCACAAAGCTTCCTGGAAACCTTATTACGACATGCGAAGTAACGGAGTTGGTGCTCCTGTTTTGTTAGAAGCAAAAGGTCTCGTTACACAAAGCACCGGAATCGACTGGAAGAATGTAAAACTCATTCTTTCTACAAACGATCCGTATGACAACACGCAGGAACCAAGATTGGATCCGTGGTATGTCAACTATTACACTCCTGCACCGAGAAAACAAGTTGCTGAGCGCTACATCCCGGAATACAATTTTGACGGAGAAACAATCCATGGAGAAATTACCGATGCAGTTTCAGGAGAACCATTGGCTTTTGCAAAGATTTCCATGAACAACAACCCCTTGAACAGCTTTACGACTGATGCAGCCGGGCATTTCACTTTCTCCGTTCCACGAGGCGAAAGAAGTTATACGATTTCCTATCTGGGGTATCAATCTCAATACGTAAACATCAATGCTCCTTACATCAAAACACAATTGTACCCGGAAACTGTTGCCATGGAAACCTTGAAGGACAGCTACATTCGGCAGGAATCAGCAGTTTATTCCGCTGAACCTATTACTATGAATGGTTCTTATGAATTAAGCGAAGTTGAATTAACAGCTGGTGTTTCTAACCAAGGCAGACTTCGTTCGAAAGGAAAAAGAGATGCAGCGAAACCAACTGAAGGATTTTATTCTGATACATTTGGAGCTGAAGCTGACGACGCTTCAATTGCAGAACAAGTAGAGAAAGACCTGCGTATGGAATTCCAGATCGAAACACCATTCTCCGTTCCTTCCGATGATGCGGACCACCGCGTGGCCATTGCTACTTACAACATGAAAGCAGATTACGAATACCACGCCGTTCCGAAACTGGACGAGTCGGTTTATTTGGTGGCGCAGATTTCCGGTTGGGAAAAATTGAATTTACTAAATGGAGAATCCAATCTCTATTTCGACGGAACGTACATTGGTAAAAGCTACATCGATGTGAACTCTTCGAAAGATACTTTGAGTTTCTCCTTAGGAAAGGATAAGAAAATAGTGGTGAACAGAAAACGCAGCGAGGAAATGAGTAAAACCCGTTTGCTTGGAAATCGTTACAAGTATGAGGTAACCTGGGATTTCACAATCCGCAACAATGGCGGCGCTTCCATTCCGATTATCGTAAAAGATCATTTCCCGATTTCGATCAATGACGACATCAAGGTGAAACGCGGAACATTTGACGGCGCTGTTTTGGATGAGAAAACCGGAATCCTTACCTGGAAATTCACCACTAATAAAGGAGAAACGAAGCAGTTCAAATTCGATTACCAGGTAGATTACGGGAAAAGTCAGCCGGTTTATTTGGAATAATTCAAAAAATTCAAATCATAAACAAATGAAAAATTTAATCTTCATATTCTTACTTCTTCCGGTTTTTGGCTGGAGTCAGAAAGAAACTAAAGCCGATCGCATGTCGCCAATAGCTTCAGCGATGGCACAAGCCCCGATCCAAAAAGTAACTGTTTTCAAAGAAGGTGCCCAGGTGGAGCATTCCAAAGAACTGAACCTGGGAACCGGAAAACAACTGGTGATCTTCCAGAAAATGACCGACTTCCTGGACCCGAGTTCCATTCAGCTGAAATGTTCACAGGGCGCAACCATTCTGAGTGTCCGCACCCGCAAGAATTTCGACGACAAAACGATTGCCGAGACAGAACTAACTGAAAAGAACGACCGCAAGAAAATATTGGAAAAGCAGGAACGCACTTTACGGGACGAATACAAAGTGTTGCTTTTGGACGAACAGCTTTTACTGAAGAACAACAGTTTGAGCAGCCAGCAGCAGGCCATGAAGATTGCAGAATTGAAAGAAGCCTCCACTTTCTTCCACGCGAAATATTCCGAGATCAATACACGCAAATCTCAGCTGGATTCGGAGATTGAAGCCGTAGTTCGTAAGATCAACACGATCGAACAGGAAATTAACACGCGCAAAGGTTTACCGGTGGTGAATTACACTGAGGTAGAAGTAGAACTGGATGTTGAAAAAGCTGGCAATATCGGCTTCGATTTCACTTACATCACCCACAAAGCTTCCTGGAAACCTTATTACGACATGCGAAGTAACGGAGTTGGTGCTCCTGTTTTGTTAGAAGCAAAAGGTCTCGTTACACAAAGCACCGGAATCGACTGGAAGAATGTAAAACTCATTCTTTCCACAAATGATCCGTATGACAACACGCAGGAACCAAGATTGGATCCGTGGTACGTCAATTACTATACTCCTGCTCCAAGAAAACAAGTTGTTGAGCGCTACATCCCGGAATACAACTTTGACGGAGAGACGATCCACGGAGAAATTACCGATGCGGTTTCAGGAGAACCATTGGCTTTTGCAAAGATCTCCATGAACAACAATCCGTTGAACAGCTTCACAACTGATGCAGCAGGCCATTTTACCTTTGCTGTTCCTCGAGGAGAAAGAAGTTACACCATTACCTATTTGGGGTATCGTTCCCAATATGTAAAAATCAATGCACCTTATATCAAGACACAATTGTATCCGGAAGCTGTGGCTATGGAAACATTGAACTTGCGAGGCAGCAGAGGAGATGTGGAAGCTGACTATTTCGAAAAAAGCGTAGACGAAGTTGAAATCAGCGCATATAAAGTTGGGAGCGGAAAAGCAACAATCACAAGGGAAGATCTTAAAAACATGCCTTCAAGATCGTCAAAAATGATTGCTTCTATAGAGCCATCTTCCGGTGGTGTAATTGCTCAGCAAGTTGAAAAAGACCTGCGTATGGAATTCCAGATCGAAACACCGTTCTCCGTTCCTTCGGACGATGCGGACCACCGCGTGGCCATTGCTACTTACAACATGAAAGCAGATTACGAATACCACGCCGTTCCGAAACTGGACGAGTCGGTTTATTTGGTGGCGCAGATTTCCGGTTGGGAAAAATTGAATTTACTAAATGGAGAATCCAATCTCTATTTCGACGGAACGTACATTGGTAAAAGCTACATCGATGTGAACTCTTCGAAAGATACTTTGAGTTTCTCCTTAGGAAAGGATAAGAAAATAGTGGTGAACAGAAAACGCAGCGAGGAAATGAGTAAAACCCGTTTGCTTGGAAATCGTTACAAGTATGAAGTAACCTGGGATTTCACGATCCGCAACAATGGCGGCGCTTCCATTCCGATTATCGTAAAAGACCACTTCCCGATTTCGATCAATGACGATATCAAAGTGAAACGAGGAACGTTTGATGGTGCTGTCCTGGATGAAAAAACCGGAATCCTTACCTGGAAATTCACTACAAACAAAGGCGAAACGAAACAATTTAAGTTCGATTATCAGGTGGATTACGGAAAAAGTCAGCCGGTTTATTTGGAGTAATTGATAATCCTTTTTACATCAGAACTCTCGTTGGATTCCAGCGGGAGTTTTTTTTTATGAAACAAATACGGATCTATAAAACTTCAAAAGCACCAGCTTGTGGCCGGTGCTTTTACCTGATTATGAAGAAAAATTACTATTACCGCATCACCGCTCAATTTCTTAAAGAAATTAAAAACAGTAAACGTGGCAATAAATATGCTGTTACTTAAATATAAAGATCTTGGAACTTAGTAGTAAGTTGTAGATTGTTCTATTAGTGTTTCAGCTCTACGAAGGTAAAAAAGGAAGTGACTATTTTCAAGGTCGGTCTGATAAATTGCCGGAATATGTGATAAGTGGTTAATTTTCAGCGCTAAACGGTAGAATCATGCTGTAAAAAGTCAAAATGCGTCCAAAAATCCGGATAACTTTTAGAAACAGCATCCGCGTTTGTAAGGATTGTTTCCCCACTTGCAATACTTCCTGCAATTCCCATACACATGGCAATCCGATGGTCATTGTGAGAATCTACTTCTGCTCCATTCAGTTTTCCAGTTCCGTGAATTAGCATTAAATCATCTTGAAGGTCAATCTGCAATCCCATTTTACCAAACTCCATCTGTAAAGCCTTTCCCCTATCACTTTCCTTATGAACCAGTCTTCGGACACCTTTAATGGAAGAAACTCCATTGCATTTCGCAGCCAAAACCACTAAAGCAGGAAATAAATCCGGGCAATCTGTAGCGTCAAATTCAAAAGCCTGCAATTCAGAACCATCCACACGGATTCCATCGTCTCCGAAAGTTATTTTACAACCGGCGCTCATTAACCCATTCAGCAACCCTTTATCTGCCTGCAAACTATTCCGGTTTAATCCTGAAACTGAAATAGGATGGCCCAATGCCGCCGCAGCCAGCCAATAGCTGGCAGAACTCCAATCCGCCTCAATCGAGTAATTTGTTGCTTTGTACGCTTGATTTCCGGGAACCTTAAAAACAGATCCTTCCTTTTCAATCAGAATCCCAAAGTACTTCAGTGTATGAATAGTCATCTCGATATACGGTCCGGATTTCATGTCTTTTACGGTCAATTCGCTCGATTTTTCGCTTCGTGGAAGCGCCATCAACAAACCGGAAATGAACTGCGAACTCAACGAACCATCTACTTCTATATTTGCTCCTTTAAGCGGTCCCTGCACTGTTATTGGCAACTTACCATTATTCGTTATAATCTTCCCGCCGAATTGAGGCAGCACCTCATCAAAAAAAGTCATGGGCCTTGTGAGCAAGCTTCCTTTTCCTGTCAAAATCACTTTTTGGTCGAAAGAAGAAGCAACGCAGGTAAGCAAACGTAAACCCAAACCGGATTCACCGGCAGATAATTCCAGGTTCTCCGGAAGATTTTTGATTCCGGTAATTAAAACTTTTTCATGCGATTTGTAGCCGATCGGGTAGCGATCAGTCGCGACTGATCGGCTACTGAATTCGTCCTTATTCTCATTCTCAAGTATCGCCCCCATTTGTTCGATTGCACGCAGCATCGCCTGTTCGTCATCACTTTTGCCAACTCCGGTTAAATGCGAGGTTCCTTCTGACAAAGCTGCACACAGGATTGCCCGTTGAGAATCGCTTTTGGATGCAGGAATGGAAATATTACCTGAGATTAGTCCCGGACGAATGACCTGTTTCATGCTTCTTTATCGGAAGAATTATTCATAACTCTTACCTGATGACGGATGGATTCCTGGTGAATGGCGTCCATTACCAGGCGCACAAAACGATGGCTCAGTTTATATTCGGGAGCACGATCTAGTCTCGCTGAAATAATCTTCTTCCAGTGTTCGGGTTGCAAAATGGTGATATTGTTTTCTTTTTTGAAAAGTCCCAACTCCTCGCTCAACTGCATTCTTGCTGTCAGGATATCGAATAAGCGATCATCCAGATCACCGATCTTTTCACGGATTACCGAAATATGTTCACTGTCGAGTTTTTCAGAATTTTGAGATCTCAGCACCAAAGCATCCAGGAGAAGTCCTAATTTTTCAGGTGTTAATTGCTGTGCGGCATCCGACCATGCAGCATCCGGGTTTCGATGTGTTTCAATCATCAATCCGTCAAAATTCAAATCCATCGCCTTTTGGGAAACCTCCAGGAGTAGGTTCCGGTTTCCGGTAATGTGGCTCGGATCGTTAATAATCGGCAGGTTGGGAAGCCGTTCATGCAATGCAATCGGAATTTCCCAATTGGGTACATTCCGGTACTTCACGTGCTTGTAAACGGAAAATCCGCGGTGAATTGCACCCAATTCAGTTATTCCTGCTTTCTCCAGGCGCTCAAAAGCTCCGATCCATAATTCAAGGTCCGGATTTACCGGATTTTTGACCAGAACAGGAATTTTTACTCCTTTCAAAGCATCGGCAATTTCCTGAACAGCAAATGGATTCACTGTCGTTCGGGCACCAATCCACAAAACATCCACACCCGCTTTTAAAGCTTGTTCTACATGTTTCGTATTGGCAACTTCTGTGGAAGTTGGAACTCCTATCTCCTTTCCCGCATTCACCAGCCAGTTCAGCCCTACTTCACCAACTCCCTCGAAGGAATCAGGTCGTGTACGCGGCTTCCAGATTCCTGCACGTAACATATCGATCTCACAAAATTGCTTGATCTGCTGCGCCGTTTCCATCATTTGTTCTTCTGTTTCGGCACTACAAGGTCCGGCAATGATTATCGGCCGCTTTCCTCCTTTTTGAATGATGCTTTTCATGATGTACCAAATTACCTATTTATTACGAATTATGAATGCCGAATTCCGAATTTGAATCACCCCAAAACACATCGATTCATGGCATCTTAAAAACTCAGGGAAACAGGATTTTTCAAAATATGGCAAAAACTTAACACCTGTTTAGCTATGTAAGTTTTAAATTTGCGATCATGAAAGCAGGAATAAAATCATACGACACTGCCAAAACCACTTATCCGATTCTTTTTGCAATTGCTTTCGGGCATTTACTGAATGATCTGATCCAGGGAGTTCTGCAGCCATTACTTCCAATGATTAAAGAAACCCAGAACCTGGATTACGGACAGATCGGTTTCATCATGTTTGCCTTTCAAATTACTTCTTCGCTTTTTCAACCGGTTGTAGGTTCCATTACTGACAAATATCCGCAACCTTACTCTTTTAGTTTCGGGATGCTGTTCGCCATTGCGGGAATTATTATTTTATCTTTTTCGGAGAATTTCACGACGACCCTCACTGCAGCTTGCTGTATCGGACTTGCATCATCGGTTTTCCATCCGGAAGCTTCACGAGTTGCCTATTCGGCTTCAGGCGGAAAGCGCAGTCTTGCCCAGGCTATTTTTCAATTGGGTGGAAATAGCGGAACAGCCCTTGGTCCGGTTTTATTTGCTTTGTGTGTTTTCCCTTTCGGGCAAAAATATACCCTGATATTCGTAATTGCCGGGGTAATCGGATTTACCATTCTGTTGTTTGTTAGCCGCTGGTACAAAGGTTATTTGGAAGAGCATCTTAAAAACACGAAAGCCAGAGTTGTTACACACCAACTCTCTAAACAGCGGATTTACATTTCAGTGGGTATCCTGTTATTACTGCTTTTCTCCAAGTACTTTTATACTGCCAGCATATCGACCTATCTGATCTTCTATGCGGAGGAGCGTTTTGATCTGCAGGGAACAGAAGGGCAGTTGTTATTAGCCGTTTATCTTTTTGCCATAACTCTTGGAACGATCATCGGAGGCTTAGCAGGTGACAAATATGGACGCAGAAACATCATTTGGTTTTCGATTCTCGGGGCAGCTCCATTTACCTTGCTTTTACCTTACATGGATCTTACCGGAACGATTGTTTGCCTGGCACTGGCAGGTTTCACCCTTGCTTCCGCTTTTCCGTCTATCCTGGTGTATGCGCAGGAATTATTGCCTGGAAGAATTGGAATGATCTCAGGAATGTTTTATGGCTTTGCCTTCGGAATGGGCGGGATTGGTGCTGCGTTCCTTGGAAACTTAATTGATCAGCGTGGAATTATCGAAGTGTATCATATCTGCTCCTTTCTCCCTTTGCTGGGTGTTGCAGCATTATTCTTACCTTCTTTCCGGGAAAAGAAGATCTGATTCTTTACTTTTTCGCTGGCGCCTGATAAAATTCTTTCAAATAAGCCGGTTCGAAATAAGCTACGTCCTCAAACTCTTTGTTTAAGAACTTCCGGTATGCCGTGTGGATCTGCCCTTTAGCGGAAGGCTCCAATTCCAAATCGAAGATGATATTACGCTCTTTCCAAATTTCCTCCATCTTCGCGGCCCCATCACCGAAACAAACAAAAGGCTCAAAATCAGTATAAGAATTTTCATCCAAAACATCTGCGCTAACCGGTTTTAAAATCTCCGCATCAAAATTGGTAATCAGGGAAAAAACTTCCATTCTTCGCGCATCAATCATCGGGCACAGATTAGAATCCGGATATACGATACGGGCTACTTCTGCCAGAGATTGAAGCGTATCTGCCGAAATAAGCGGAATATTCAATGCATAACACAATCCTTTTGCAGTAGAAACACCGATGCGCAAACCGGTGTAAGAGCCCGGACCGGCTGAAACAGAAACTGCCGACAAATTTTCAGCTTTAATCCCTTCCGAATCGAGTACTTCCTGAATCAGGATCGTTAATTGTTCTCCATGAGAATAACCTTCATCTTTAATTTCGCGGATTTGCACCAATTCCCCATCTGCAGACAAAGCAACAGAGCAAACTTTGGTTGCAGTTTCAATATGTAAAATGTGATTCATTTAAGGCAATACTTCCAGTTTGAAACCAATTCCGTGGATGTTGGAAATGGCAATCTTCGAATCCATCGAAAAGTACTTTCTCAATTTAGTAATGAAAACATCCATACTTCTTCCGGCAAAATAATCATCCTGGCCCCAAACTGCCGTTAAAATATTCTCTCTCGGAACTACTGCATTTTGGAATTTACAAAGGATTTTCAGGACCATTGCTTCCTTCTTTGTCAGAGTTTTCTCAAACTCCGGGTGCTTCAAGGTAAAATTCTCCGTATCGAACGTATAGCTTCCTACCTGCACGATTTTTTGTTCCGGTTCATCCTGGATATTTACGCGTTTCAGAAGCGCTTTTACTCGTACCGAAAGCTCATCGAAGGAAAATGGTTTTGTCAGGTAATCATCTCCACCGGCGTTGAATCCGGCAATTTTATCTTCCGTCATAGCTTTTGCAGTCAGGAAAAGAATCGGAACTGTCTGATTCATGGTACGAATCTCACGAGCTAGCGTAAAACCATCTTTCTTTGGCATCATGACATCGAAAATGCACATGTGGAATTCATCTTCTGAAAAACGCATGTGCCCGTCCATTCCATTTGTACAAAGTACAACCTGATACCCTTCTGATTTCAATTGATCTGAAATGACAAAGCCCAAATTGGCATCGTCTTCCACCAATAATATTTTAGCTCTTGGTTTCATTCTAAAATGATTGTTTGTGTGAAGATACTAAGAAATCGTTTTCGGATAATGATCAAATAAAAAATAGAATCCGTGGCGAAGGGCCTAAAAAAAGATAAGAGCTCAAGACGGGCGTCTCAAGCTCTTATCACACTAATCAACCTAACCTACTACTACTACAGCAAAGATAAGCCATTATCTCATTGGTTTTTCACTTTCTATGCAGACATACAAAAAAGGACAATTAAAGGATTTAAAGAATGGATTAAACGAATGCCTGTACCTAGTGTTAAATAATTCACTGATCAGTCAATTAAATCTAAAATTGAACAGATTAATCCACAAATACTACCGATGAAATAATTATTACCCGGGTAGCATATCAACTTAAGATTCCAAGAAAGGCAATTTTTTTGATGTAAATAAACTCGTTTTTTCATGTTGAATGGATATATTGATTGATGAACGGAGTTTCAACAATTATCGATTCAAATCTCTTCCACAAGTCATCTTATGACTATCCCGTTTTAGTTTTTGCAATATAATTTCTGAATCATCCACCTACTTCAAATACTTTCTTACCTTTGAATAGATCAGGAACTCATTCAAAATGGATAAGATTTTAATAGTTGACGATGAAGAAGATATCCGTGAAATTCTTGGATATAATCTCAAGAAAGAAGGCTTCAAAGTTTTTTTAGCTGAAAACGGACAAACAGGGATTAGTCTTTGTAAAGAGGAAAAACCGGATTTGGTTATTCTTGATGTCATGATGCCCGGCATGGATGGGATTGAGGTTTGTGAACAAATCAGAAATACACCTGGTCTTGAAAACGTATTAATCTGCTTTCTGACAGCCAGAAATGAAGATTACAGTCAGATTGCCGGATTGGATGCCGGTGCAGACGATTACATTTCAAAACCAATCAAACCACGCGTTCTGATCAGCAGGGTTCATGCTTTATTAAGACGTAAGGAGGCGGCGCAGGCAAAACCTTCAGGAACTCCGGATTTAGTGATCAATCGAGAGAAATATCTTGTTATTAAAAACGGAGAAACCCTTCATCTTCCCAAAAAAGAATTCGAACTATTGGCACTTTTAGCATCCAGACCTGAAGTGGTGTTTGAGCGCGATATAATCCTCGAACGTGTTTGGGGAACCGATATCATTGTTGGCGATCGTACTATTGACGTGCATGTTCGCAAACTGCGGGAAAAGATCGGAGATGATTACATTCAGACCGTTAAAGGGATTGGGTATAAGTTTAAGGGATAACAAATGTTCAAATGTTCAAATGTTCAAATGTTCAAATGTTCAAATGTTCAAATGT
>CAMLFH010000022.1 GCA_946479285.1 uncultured Flavobacteriales bacterium
AAAAGTTCAAAAGTTCAAAAGTTCAAAAGTTCAAAAGTTCAAAAGTTCAAAAGTTTTTTTTCTTAATTTCTTTTAATTGAACAATTTGAACTCTTTCAACCCTTTGAACCTTCTCAGTATCCCAGATTCTCAATCAACTGCCGGTAATAATGCTGAATTTCACCCTGTGAACGAATAACCGCCTCATTTCCTGTTGCTTCTTTGTAGGAATTCTTCTGTAGTTTATCAATGATCCGTGCTTTTTCGCGGTCTCCCCACTGCATACCAAAAATGAGGCTTATCTGATCCTTCAATGCCTGGTCGTAAATCGGTGCGCCAACTTCTATTCGTTTGTCCAGGTTTCGTTCCATCCAATCGGCTGAAGTAATAAAATACAACGGCTCATCGTTGTTTCCGAATATTAGAAAACGGGTGTGTTCCAGGAAACGATCTACCACACTTAAAATTTCAATGTTCTGGCTCATTCCTTTAATTCCCGGAATCAAACAGCAGATTCCGCGGACCATTAATTTTATTTTTACGCCGTGCTGAGACGCTTCGTACAGCTTGTCGATCATTTCCTGATCAACCAGGTTGTTGATTTTCATGTGGATATATGCAGGCAGACCCTTTTTAGCATTTTTGGTTTCATTCGCAATCAGGCTCAGGTATTTTTCGCGTGCATTGACCGGAGAAACGATCAATGTTTTGAAATGATAGTTATGCAGTTTATGTTCCATCATATGGAAAACTTCGTGCACTTCCGCCGCTATTTTCTTATTCACGGTAATCAGTCCCATGTCTGTATAAACCTGTGCAGATCGCTCATTAAAATTCCCGGTACCCACATACGTGATGAGTTGTTCTTTTTTATCCGAAATGCGTTTGATCTGGATCAGCTTGGAATGAATTTTCAGATCTTCCGGACCATAAAGGACCTTAGCGCCTTCTTCTTTCATCCGTTCTGACCACGACAGGTTATTTTCTTCATCAAAACGGGCCTGAAGTTCCAATACGACGGTTACATGTTTTCCGTTTCTTACAGCATTTACCAAAGCATTCATCACTTGCGAATTCTTGGCAACGCGGTAAATGTTGATTTTGATGGAAACAACCTTCGGATCAATAGCTGCTTCTCGTAATAAATCCACCACGTGGTCAAAACGATGATAGGGATAATGCAAAAGAACGTCTTTGTCAAGAATGACCTTTATTAAACTGTGCTGCTTGTGAAAAAAAGGATGATCTACCGCTTTGTAGGGCGGATAAACAAAATCGGGGTTCCCAAAATCCGGGAATTTCATAAAATCCTTGAAGTTGTGGTATTTACCTCCGGCTATTGTATTGACTCCCAATGTGAGGTTCAAACTTCTGATCAGCATTTCCAACAAGTCCTGCGGCATGCGGTGATCGTAAACCATTCGGACCGGTTCTCCCTTTCTGCGCTGCTTGATACTTTTTTCCATTTTTTCAATGAAGGACATGGAAACATCGTCATCGAGATTTAACTCCGCGTCGCGCGTAAATTTGAAGGTAAATGCCTCAATGGTATCAAAAGAGAAGATTGGGAAAATATCAGCCAAATGAAGGCGGATGATATCATCGATCAATATGACTCCTTTGCCCTTTTCAGATTCCAGGATATAGAATCTTGAAACCAAATTCGGCACCTCGATGATTGCAAACCGTGCTTTTCGTTTGTAATCCCACTCCATGCGCACAGCCAGGTAAATTGCTTTTTCTCGCAGTCGGAAAGGCATTTTTTTATCTATAAGGACCGGAACAATGTCGTGAATGACGGAAGAAAAGAAGTAATTTTTCAATTCCTCCTTTTGCTTATCATTTACTGTCAGTTCATCGTAGTGTTTGATTCCTTTCAGTTTCAGTTTGTGAAGAATGGATGCATATGCATGTTCAAACTTGCGTTGCTGCTTGATGACCACATTCCGGATTTCTTCGTACAATTCTTCCGCGGTTCCTTTGTAGCCTTCTACCTTTTGATCATCCAGCTGGATCATCCGTTTGATGTTTGCCACCCGAACGCGGTAAAACTCATCCAGGTTATTGGAGTAGATCCCCAAAAAACGCATCCGCTCAACCAATGGCACTTCATCATCCAGGGCCTCCTGTAAAACCCGGTCGTTGAAAGCCAGCCAGCTCAATTCGCGATTGAAATATTTTGTAGAGTGTGTTTTGTTTTTTGACCGACTTGTTTCTGTACTTCTTACCATGAGAATTTATAATGCGACAAACTTACTATGGACGATTAGATTCTAAGTTAAGAAATTCTTGAGATTATGTTAAGAGCCTGTTTAAGTTTTGTTTTTGGAGAATGATTATAACCCATTTTCGAGAAAGAAGTGCGTTTTGCAGGCATAAAAAAAGGCAATCCGCCTAGGACTGCCTTTAACTTTTTGCAAGCTGAGAGTTAGTTAAAAATTTATTCCGAACCCTTTGGTTCTTTTATAAATATAGAAGAAAAATCTAAATTCTCCAAGGAATTTGTCTTAAAATTTCGGATCCGGGAATTGATCATAGTAATGAAATCATCATTCGTAAGTGGAACAACCACCGCATCGTCTACGATTTGCTGATCACACTCGACCATGATATCCGTGCGTTTTTTTGCATCCTGTTCTTTGTTCAGACGAACATATAAATCATCAAATTTCGGATTTCGGTACTTGAACGGATTCATGAACTCGGAATTCAAATCTGCATATTTTCCATAGAAAATACTTAAGAAGCTTTCTCCGTCAGGGTAATCTGCAATCCATCCGGAAACCCACAAACTCGCTTTCCCGGATTTTACATAGCTGTTTCGTTTTTCAAAATCAACCAATTCTACCGTAATGGAAAGACCAAGGTTTTCTTTCAATTGTTTTGCAATTCCTTTTGCCAATAAATGATTTGCAGCGTCCTTGTTACCGCTAACGTAAATCACCAATGCCGGAAAACCGGCTCCATTTGCAAAACCTGCCTGGGCAAGTAGGGCATTTGCTTTGTTTAGATTGAAATCGGGGCCTTTCACTCGGTTTGAAGGAAAGAATTCGGTATTTGGAATAAATCCGTTTAGAACCGGGTAACCTTCTCCCTGTAAGGTATGATTCACCAAACTCTCACGATCAATAGCATGATTAAGTGCTTGTCTGACACGAATATCTTTAAAAACCGGATTTTGCTGAGACATTCCAAGGAAAGTAACAGAAAATGATTGCTTGGAATCCACTTTGTGCTTCACTGTTTTTCCTTCCTGTGCTTCCTGCAGCGAACCTAAGATGTTGTCTACCTCATCCGTTGGTATTTCCAGTACAAGATCTATTTTACGCTCTCTGAATGCAATTAATTCGCTGCGCTTATTCTCGGTATAACTCAATTCGATGGCTTCTAAAAACGGAAGCTGGTTTCCAAATTGATCTTTTGCCCAGTAATTCGGATTGCGTTTCAATTTAATTCCCGTAGCAGAAAACTCTTCCAGCATGAAAGGTCCGGTTCCTACCGGATGATTTTTGAGTTCATCCTTGTAAAAATCGTATGCTTCCTTTGGAAAAACACCAAAACCGCTATAGGTCAAAAGTTTATCGAAACCTGCGAAGGCTTCAACCAGTTTAATCTGAACGCTGTATTTATCCAAAACGGCAATTCCTGAAACTCCTCCTGATTTGAATTGTGTTTTGGTTGCTTTATTGAAGTCGGAAGCGCCTACCACCCGGTCCACAAGCATAAAACTTACTTCGTTTAATTTCAAACCGCTGCACGACATATCAAGTGTGTACTTTACATCTTCCGCAGTTAATTCGCGACCTTCACCATCCAAACATTCGTCCGGGTGAAAATAAATTCCTTTTCGGATATTGAGCGTGTAAGATTTCCCGTCCGGAGAAACAGTGAAGCTCTCTGCAACAGATGGAATAACTTTAGATCCGGAAGCATCCAGGCGTAAGATCGGGTCAAAAATTTGTGATGTAATTCGCTGAGTGTAAAGTGTTGTAGCCTGAAGTGGAATCAATCCTTCGATTTTTTCCGAAGACATAAATCGAAAAGTTCCTCCATATTTGGCGCCCCCAATTGCTTTCAGGTCTTCCACATTCACAGAATCGTCCGAGCAGCCGGCAAACCCGACAGCGAGTATGGAAATAAGAACGAACTGTTTAAACATAGTAAGCGGCGTTGCAGTGTTTTACAAAAATAACATTTAAACCCAATCTTAGAAGTTTGGACGTATTTTTTAGTCCTTACCGTTCTAAAAAGGCAAAAGCCCCATAAGAGGAGCTTCAGCATGTTGGTTTAATAAGAGTAGTTTATGTTGGTGTAACATAAGTTGATTCAAATATAGTATTTTTTGATTAAACGGTATCGCCTAATCAAAAAAAATTTAGTAGCCCAATTTGCTGCGAACTCGTTTTAAAGTTTCCTGAGCAATGATTCGCGCTTTGGAAGCCCCAATTTCTAAGGCTTTATCAATCTGCGACTTATCTTCCATCAGCGCATTGTATTTTTCGCGCTGTGTTGAAAATTTGGTCAAAATCAGTTCCAAAAGTGAATTTTTTGCATGACCATATCCATAATTTCCTCCTAAATAATTGGTTCTCATGCTTTCAATCTCCGGAGCAGAAGCCAATAATTCATACAACCGGAAAATATGGCAAGTATCCGGATCTTTCGGTTCTTCCAACCCTTTGCTGTCAGTAACAATAGACATTACCTGCTTCTTCAGCTGTTTTTCAGGAAGGAAAATATTGATCGTATTATTCCTGGATTTACTCATCTTTTCACCATCCGTACCGGGAACGATCTTTGTTACTTCGTCGATCCGTGCTTCAGGAATGACAAATGTTTCGCCCATTTTAAGGTTGAACTTGTCTGCTACATCCCGGGAAATCTCTAAATGCTGCAACTGATCTTTTCCAACAGGAACCAGGTTCGCATCATACAAGAGAATATCCGCAGCCATCAGGATCGGGTAGGTAAACAATCCGGCATTCACATCACTCAAATAATCTGCTTTGTCTTTAAAACTATGAGCGAGTGTTAAACGCTGAAACGGAAAAAAACACAATAAATGCCACATCAATTCGGTCACTTCCGCTACATCGCTTTGTCGGTAGAAAGTCGTTTTCTCCGGATCCAATCCACATGCTAACCAAACAGCAGCGGTAGAATACGTGTTTTCGCGCATCAATTCCGGATCTTTGATCTGGGTCAAAGTATGCAGATTTGCGATGAAGAGAAAAGAATCGTTTTTTTGATCCTTAGCCATTTCAATTGCAGGCATGATTGCACCGAGTAAATTCCCCAAATGCGGGGTTCCCGTGCTTTGAATACCTGTTAGAACTCGTGCCATTTTAAAATTGTTTTTTGCGAATTTAGGGGTTTCTTTCAGCTAAAAGGAATGAATTGGGGAGAAATTCCAAGAATGAATGGTTTTTTGTAACTGAATTTTGATCGGAAGAGTTATTTTTGATCGGTGAAGCAGTTCCTGGGAGTTTTGAGTTTAATTTATAAGTTACACGTTGGACTGGTCTTCGTAGCAACGCTATTATTCTTTTATCCCTTCATTTGTCTCACACTTTCCCGGAAATGCTGGAAGAAGCATAGTTTCCCTATTAATGTTGTTTGGAGTTTCACTGTTCGCATACTTTGTGGAATTTGGGTTCACCGCCTGCGCAGAGTTCGTTTACCAAAAGGGCCCTACCTGATTGTTTCCAATCATACTTCATACTTCGATATTTTTGTGATGTATTCTATTTTACCCACGCATCGCTTCTTGTTCATGGGGAAAAGCGAGATACTGAATTATCCCTTAATGAAAACCTTTTTCAAGCATTTGAATATCCCGGTTCACCGCAATGACCGAATCAAAGCTGCCAAGTCTTTTATCCAGGCAAAGAATGCCGTTCAGGAAGGCTGGTCGATCGTGATTTTCCCGGAAGGAGGGATCCCGGACTTCGATCTTCCGGAAATGGGGGAATTCAAATCCGGAGCTTTCAAATTGTCGAAGAATGCCCAAATCCCAATTGTCCCGATTACCTTTTTGGATCACCACCATATGTTTTCCGATCCGGACCAGATTTTGGGTTATGCGCATCCGGGTATTTCCAGGATTTACATGCACGATGCAATTTCTGTAGAACAACAAAACGGAATGACAGAAGCGGAATTATCTGATCATGTTTTCGGAGTTTTGGCCGGACCGCTCAGAGAAAGAGGGTTGATGAAGAAATGATTCATTCAAATTTTGTAATTTTGCACCATGGAAAAGATTTCAGAAGAAACAATTGATCACATCGCTCATTTATCCCGACTTCGTTTTGAAGGAGACGACAAAGTTGCTATCCGCCAGGATTTGGATAAAATCATCGGGTTTATGGGGAAATTGTCTGAAATTCCAACCGATGATGTGGAACCTTTGATTTTTATGAGTGATGAAGTGAACGTACTTCGTGACGATGAGCCGGAAGTAACCATTACTCAGCCGGAAGCTTTGAAGAATGCTCCTAAGAAGGATTCCGATTATTTCCGCATCGCGAAGGTTTTGGATAAGTAATCAAGATAAACTTTACCTTACCAGGTTCACATGTCCTGTAAATAAAGCAGGAATCCCAAAACAATTCATATACATGACCTGAACCTGATAGATTCCATCCGGAGATGGTTTTCCATTGTAATTCCCATCCCACAAAAGAAGTGGTGTTTCGGAGTTATAGGATGCCTCCTCCATACTGAGAAGCTCTTCTCCCCATCGGTTGAAAATGTGAATACTGCTGATTGTAACATTCTTTGTAATAATCTCCAATTGGTCATTTGTCCCGTCCATATCAGGAGTAAAGGTGTTAGGCATAAAAATCGCCTGCTCATTTTGCAAATCTACATAAATAGAATCCCATAATTCTCCGCAAACATTAAATGCACGGATGAGATACCATCCGGATGCATTTAGTGAACTGCCTGCAGGTTTTTGTGTCCGGGGATAAAATAGTTCGTACTGATAATTTGTTTCAATATGGAGTAAATTTGGAGAGATTTGGAGTTCACAAAACTTCAATGAATCCTCTGGAAAGTAAAGATCAAGATCTGGTAATCGATTCACAAGCATAGAGTCAGTAACACTTCCACATTCATTCGTTAGGGTACAAGTGTAGATCCCTTCGTGACTGATGAGTTCAGTTGCAGTCTGAGAGCCGGAACTCCATGAATAACTGCCCTGACTACCAATTGCTGTGTAGAGAAATCCCACCCCAATCTCAAAACAGGTGTCCAGTGTGAGAGGTAAATCCAGTGTTGGAAATGGAAGCAGGGTGATTTGAATAGAATCCCTAACTGCTGCGCAGCTATCCGAAACTTCAACCCAGTAAATTCCCGAATTGGTTACAGATAAGGAAGGAGTAATAGCGTTGTTGTTCCAGAGATAACTCAGGGTTCCGATTGAATTGGTAACAACAGGAAGCAGCGTAAAACTGGTTCCTTGCTGGAAACAAAGCGTCGTGTCATTTCCTAAACTTACGGTCATATTGGACGGCGCGGTAATAGGAACAATCGTATCAATCAATTCACAGCAGCGAATGTCTAAGACCCGTACAATAATCGTATCGGGACTATTTGTGAAATAGGTGTTTGAAGAAGAACTTGTTCCGTTTGACCAATGAAAAGTTGGGGATTGAAAGCCAGTAACGTTTGCCACAAAAGAAGAAGGACAAATGGAGGCCTGATTAAGATCCAGAGAAATGTCTTCGCAGGGAACGTATAGTTGCAAGTCTTCTATTACAACCCCGTCCCAATAAGTGAAACCTACCCCGTGTTCAATGAGGTCCAAGGGTTCCAGCTGTGTTGTTAAATTAGTTGCGATCACTGGTAATTCACTAAATTCGGAGCAGTTTGCGATGGTATTCAGATCTTCATCCAAAATGATTTCGCTGATATTGATATCACCTGCCGGAACAAGCATTTCAGATGTTGCAAAATAATGCGAGTTACTCTTAAAGTCACTGTTCCCGTAAGAATTATTGGAAGCTGCACCACCAAAAAAGATGTTTGGTTTTTTAAGTCCGATGCATTTTTGAAAGTTACCGTTCTTATCCAATTTAAGAGCGTACAATCCATCGAAGTTAGAATGGACCACCCCGCATAGAACATAACTATTCGCTGTTTCATTCAATCCGTGTACTTGTTGAGATCCTTCTCCGTCAATTTCATATTCTTTTGAAAATAACAGATTCCCGGATCCATCTAATTTTGTCAAAACAATGTTGGGATCATTTTGAGTACCCATGGTTCCATTATTGAAAGAGGTGAGAACGATATTGTTATTCATATCGTATTCAATGCGGCTTCCCTGGAATGAGGTGGTCATTACACCTGGAATAAAAGGAAAAGATATACGCCGTTGAAAAAAGACCGTTCCTGAGTCATTGATACCTAAAACGAAAGGCATGTTTGGATAAGTAGCTAAAAAGTCATTGTTCTGATGCATTCCAGTAACAAACATTTTTCCATTACGCATTTCGGTAGCACTTGTAAAATGGGTGTCACTATTGGTTCCTGCAGCAGGATAAGCTAATTGTAATACGAGTGATTCCCAGATCATGTCGCCGGTTTGTGAGGATACAGCCATCACTTTTCCGTGTACGAACGTTCCGGATTGCAGTGTTCCTCCAACCAAATAGAATCTTCCATTGGCATAGCGCATACAAGAAAGATATCCCCCCGAACTCAGCTCATATTTACACCAATAGAGAGCACCCGTCTGGGCATTCATCTTAAAATAGAAACTTCCCAGATCGGTATTGGATTGCTCAATGTCTCCACAACCGAATAAAGTGTCGCCGATAATGTCCAAAAACCCAAGAACAACCGTATTACTGGTTACTGGAATAAAACTGATTGTTTTTGACCAAACGGTTTGCTGTAATGCGTTTTGTTTTACAAGCAATGATTTTGTGTCCATTACTCCACCAGTGAAGGTGTTTCCGGCGGCATCGGTTACAATATTTGCAGATGACTCACGGCTGGAGGGGCTTCCTATAATGTTACTAATCTCATTTTCCTGAGCTTTTAATGAAGTAAGAATGAAGGTGGAGAGTAAAGCTAGAAAGTATTTCATAAAGAGGTGCTGGAGCTTAGTAAACGCGGTTTTTGCCTTATTGGTTGCCTCTTTATTTGTAAAGTATATCCCAAACTTAAACCGAACTATGTAAATGCTCTGTAACCCAGGTTTATGAAGTTTTGGAAGAATGCATTGCTTGTCATAAGACTTCCGTTCCGGACGTTGACTAAGGCAACACGCAGCGTTGGAGTAGCTCTGAAGAATGTGCCGCTCTCATAGGGCTGAAAATGAGATCCAATCCCGGGAGAGAAGTAAGTGTAAATGTTAGATAGTTTTCTCCGTTCAGATTCCTAACTGTTACCGTCTCCCGATTTGGCCTCGTTAGCTTCTTTTCAACTTCTTCTGGTTTTTCGCCTTTCCCCGTTATCTGCTATAATAGCACTTTCTATTGGCCGCACCGGTTTTTTCTTCGGATGGTTTGGAAGCAACGGATAATGTTCCGGGGCGAATAAAATTTCCGATGGTAAAATTTCAGGTTTCCTCTCTTTAACGAGTATATCTGCCGGAGCGTCTTCTCCTGTTTCCGGGTCAATGAAATGAATAGTTCCTTCAGGATCCCATAGATCTATAGAAGGATCCGGAATATAAAACATCCCCATAGTTTGACCTAACATTGCTATAATTTCAGGATCACAAATGACCTCGTAGTTATTCATTTTAAGATGTAAGTCAAAGACAAAAGCTGAATCGATTTTCACTTCCAAAGTTGAATCAGATTTAGCAGCGGCGAAGGGAATCAATGAATCCACTTGTTCTGTTTTAACCGGAATAGAATCCGTTTGTGCAAAAACGAAATCAGCACCCAAAAGATCACTTCCAAAGCAAACGAGCAATACTACTAAAAACTTTTGCCAAAACGGAATATTGGAAACCAGGATGTTTTGATCGATCTCAATGCGAATGCGCTGTAATTGGTGATTATTAAACCTGCCGCACAACTTTTCTCCTCGTTTGTTTTTAAGGAAATTTTTGATCTCGCCATCGGATTGGGTGGTGAAATCAATTACACTCTTCTGGCAGGATTGGCAAAAACGACCGATAGAATCCATATGCATGACGTCCCACTTTTCGGAACAGGGATTTGGAACGACGATTTTAGCCCGATTTGGAGTCATAAATAGATTAAGTGTATATTGAGAATTAAAAGGATTTACACTTTACCTTGAAATTGGTTCAATTAGAAAGTGCAGCCAATCGTAATTCCCGCGTAAGGTTGAACTTTAATTTCTGCTTCTCCTCCACGGGATGGGTATATATCCCGATTGGGCTGATATTCTACGTAAGGCATTCTGGCAAAAAGTAAATCTGCTCCCAGGAAAAAATGTTCGGTAAGCTGCTGTCGGAAATTATAACGAAAATAATACCCGCCTCTGTTGAATGCGTAATTCTTTGGTGCACGTAGAGAAGAGCTCTCTTCCTGCATTTTTAGGTAGCCTTGCAATTCATAATTTAAGCCGTAATAGACTCCTGCCGACAAACAATGTTGTCTTTTCAAACGATCCTGAGCACTCATCTCATGGAGCACAAATGAAAACCCAAGAGAAGCAGAAAGCCGGTTGATGCTATTGATTACTTTGTAATTACCCTGATCATCCAGATCGTAGCTGTAATAATCGGTTCGAAGAGCTGCAAACTTGTAGTAAGTGATACCTAAGTCGAGCTGGAATTGTTTGTTGATCCAGGGACGAATCTTGTCGGTTACATCCGTTGGATCAATGCGCGGTTTTGGAGTGTTTACCAATGTCATTCCCAAAGAAATGTCTGACAAGGAATTCTTCCGTTTTACATCTCCGGGAGTTTTGTTACTTCTGATATTGAGATAACTGAATAGTTCCTGATTGTGCCTTGCGGTAATCGAAAAATATCGATTGAACCGATAACTTACTTTTCCCTGGATGTTAGCAGAGAAAGTTGATTGTAAACTGAGGTTTAGTGGTGAAATTTCTGCCACAAATCGGTCGTTAGTTTGCTGCCCGAATGAGATCGTCGAAAAAAGACAAAGCGAAATCAGAAATGTGTTTCTCATACTGGTTTTGATTTTGCTTATTTAAAAGTGTATCCCAAACTAAATCCAAACCATGGAATGGCTCTGTTTCCGATATTAAACACGTTATTGAAAAAGTAACTACTGGAGGTTAATGATCCGCCTCTGGTACTCCAGGTACTATTTACCACAGCGATATGCGGAGTCAACGTAGCTCTGAAGAATAACCCGCTTTTGTAAGGTTGAAAACGGTAGCCTATTTTGGGAGTTAGGTACGTGTACAGCCTTGAAAATGCCTGGTGTGATTCACCTTCAAACTCGGTGTGGAAGCGATCATCAACTGCCTGGGTTGTCAATCCGATCCCAAGTTCTAAAAAACTTCTTTTTTTACCGTATAGCCAGTTGTAAGATACCGGAACTCCTATATATGCTCCATCTCCGAATCCCAGTGACTTTGGAATAACAACAGCGCCGATTGTGAAAGACCGCTTCCAGTTCCCGGTAGAGTTGAAAAGCAAATCATAATTGAGTGAGCCGGAAAAGCCCTGACCGAATACTTCGGCATATACCGTGTGTTTGTTCTTGATGGGAGTTAACGTTTGCTGGCTAAATAATGGTGTTACAAAAGCCAGTTGAAGAATAATTAGGAATCCTTTTTTCATACGTTGATTTATTTAGGGTGAAAGTTTAATCATCAATCATTAATTGACAGATCATGTAACGCTATTGATCACGAAGGAATAAATAATCTGAGATTTTAGGGATGTGAAATGACCATCTATGCACAGCGACTGAAAATTTTGGGATGCAGGATGAACATGGATCAAAAAAAATCCCCGGTTGTTTGACAAACCGAGGATTTTCGATCGTATTGAATTTTTTATTTAAGAACGAATGGCCTTGATTCCCGGCAATTCAATTCCTTCCAAATATTCTAACATTGCTCCGCCACCGGTGGAAACGTAGCTTACTTTGTCAGCCAATCCGAACTGATTGATCGCTGCAACGGAATCACCACCACCAATCAGTGAGAAAGCACCTTTTTCGGTGGCACGAACAATTGCCTGTGCTACTTCTGCTGTTCCTTTTTGGAAATTGCTCATCTCAAAAACTCCCATCGGGCCGTTCCACAAGATCAATTTTGAATTTTCAATGATGTCAGCACATGCTTTGATAGAATCCGGACCAACGTCCAGCCCCATCCAACCTGCAGGAATCTCCCCGATTGGAACCAATTGTGTGCTTGCGTTATTATCAAATTTATCCGCAACAATTGTATCTGTTGGAATGTATAAGTTCACTCCCTTTGCTTTCGCTTTTTCAATAATTTCTTTTGCAACGTTCAGGAAATCATCTTCAACCAATGAACTTCCAACTGCTCCGCCTTGTGCTTTTACGAACGTATAAGCCATTCCTCCACCAACAATCAGGTTGTCTACTTTTTCCAGTAAACGTTCAATGATCGTGATTTTGGAAGAAACTTTTGCTCCCCCAACAATTGCCGTTAAAGGCTTGTCATCACTGTTCAAAACGCGGTCTACGCTTTTGATCTCTTCTTCCAATAAGAAACCAAACATTTTATCATTCGGGAAGTAATTGGCAACAACTGTTGTGGAAGCGTGCGCACGGTGCGCTGTTCCGAAGGCGTCGTTTACATAACAATCTCCATGTTTTGCCAAATCAGCAGCAAAAGAATCTGTACCTGCAGTTTCCTGCTTGTAAAAACGAACATTTTCCAATAACAACACTTCACCGGGTTTCAAAGCAGAACTCATTTCCAACGCACTTGATCCGATACAATCTGAAGCGAATTTGATATTCTTCCCCAATAATTCTTCGATTCGGTGTTTGATGTGGCGCAAAGAGAATTTGTCTTCCGGACCTTCTTTCGGTCGACCCAAATGCGACATCAAAACCATACTTCCACCTTTTTCCAAAATGTGCTTGATGGTTGGCAAAGCTGCACGAATTCGAGTATCGTCAGTTACTTCCAGCGTTTCTTTGTTCAAAGGAACATTAAAATCTACGCGTACCAATGCACGCTTGTTTTGAAAATCGTAAGTTGCTATTGCTGCCATTAACGGAATCTTAATTTTGAGGCAAAGTTAGGGTAAAGATTGAAAATGGCAAATTGAAATCACGCCAGCAAAAACCAAAGTCCCATCAAACCAAGTGGTAATTCCCACATAAACTCCAGTCTGAGTTGGTAACCAATCCGAAAAGGGATGAGGTGGCCAACTGCTCCGCAAAAAACCGTGAATGGAAGCAGCCAGTGAAACTCCAGGATGCTGGTTTGAATACCGAGTGCGATTAACAAAAGAATGAATCCGGCGTATCTTGCCTTTTTTGCACCAATCAATTGAGGAACGGTTGACAGGGATTTCAGATCGTGGGCGAGATCGCGGTTATCAAAAGGAATGATCTGCGCAAAAACAGAAATAAAGATCAATGTGGGGATTTCCCAGGTGATTCGTCCAAGTTGTTCCATGGAAGCGAAAGGAACCAGGATGATAAGTATCCAGCTGATGGAAATGAGGATGTTCTTTGCAAAAGGCAGATTGCGGATTCCGTTGCCAATAAGCGGGAGCGGCAGTGCGTAAAGTGTCACGATCACCCCATTCAAAGCTATGAGGAAAATGGTTCCCTTAGTTAGTGGAATATAGAATAGACAAACCAAACAGCAGATGAAATTGACGATAAACCAGGCGATTTGAAAGGTGTGGGTATTTTGCATCCATAACAAACGCCGGTTTGAGCGGACTGTGTGTTTCAACTGACGCAAGCGAAATAAACGGTGAAGCTGATAGGCACTAACAGTTCCTGTGAAAGTCCAAAGAGCGAAAAGTTCCAGGTGTCTCAGGTTGAAATAACTTCCGATACCATAAACCAGGCTTGTTACACACAATGCAACCCAGCTGTTTGTATAAATCAATATGCTGAGGATGGGCCGCATGTTACACGGTTATTTCGGAGAATACAGTTTCCACTGAAATTTGAGAAATACAGTCGCACTCTTTTTTCTCTTTGCATTTTGGACATTCGGGATCGAACACTAATGCTGTAGAACGAGTTCCTAAAGGCTTCCACCTTCCGGGATGAATAGGAATCCTGGGAGAGAATAAACCGATTGCTTTGGTGTCCAGGAAACCGGCAATATGCAGCGGTCCGGTGCTGCAGGCAACCAAAGCCGAAGCATTTTTTATGAGCCAGATCAATTGATCAATACTCAGTTTTCCGGTAGAATCGTGGCATTTCTCATTTTCAGGAATCAAATTGCGGAATTGCTGACCTTCCGGTTCCGTTCCGGTAAAAACAACTTCGTAACCGTTTCCGATTAACTTAGCGGCTAGTTCCGTGTACTTCTCGATCGGCCATTCGCGGGCACTTCCCTGGGACTTGGGATGAAGAACTACGTATTGTTTATTCAGAAGTGCTTCGAATTCCTCCGGGAGCTCTTGCTTTTCTATGCTAAAAAAAGACGTGTATTTATTGACCTGCTCGAAAGATGGAATTTCTGTTAACCCAAAAGGGCGCAGCAATTCGAAATTTAGCTGCGATTCGTGGAGTGGTGATTTTTTCCGGGTAAAATCGGGCCTTACATTGCATGTGGTCAAATGAAAAAGTCGGTGAGAGGTCCCGATGCGGGTAGGAACTTTTGCTTTTTTGAAAACTTTTGACAGTTCTTTTTTGGGAAAAACATGCACCACAGCATCAATTCCTAGACTTTCTATCGCATCTGCCTGTTCTTTTTTGGGCAAAGTGAACAAATCGTCGACTTTAACAATATCGTCAATTGCTGCAAAGTATTTTACAATAGGCGCTGTATAATTCCTGCAAATGAAAGTAATGCGGCAAGTTGGGAATTGTTCTTTTAACCAGGCAGTGATGGGAAGAGTTAGAAGTACGTCGCCAATGCTGTCCACGCGACTGATTGCAATGTGTTTTCCGTTCCAATTCTTATTTTCCTTCACGATTCAGTCTTCTTAGTTCTTTGTACTTTAAAACGTTGGATTGGGCGCTGATCTGGGCAATTTTGAATCCTTTCCAGCCATCCAGAAACCCTAATTTAATAAAATACATGGCAACAAAACGACCTAAAGCGCTAATGGCAGGTTTTAGAGGGCCTGCTTTCTTCCCTCTTGCGTGAAATTTCTTCGCAGTGAGCAGGGAGTATTTATCTGCTCTTGCACGGTGATCTTTGTAAGAATAATAGGAATAGTGTTCCAGGATTCCTTTAAATATCTTCGTTTCGGAAGGTGGATGAACCAATTCTTCATGTACGTATTCGCCCGACCAGTAAGAACCTTTTTTTGGGAATAAACGTGGTTTCACATCCGGAAACCAGCCGCTGTGACGGATCCATTTCCCCATGTAGTTGGTCATGCGATTGACAGAATAAGTTCCGGAAAATCCCTTTTCTTTCTCTGCTTTGATTTCCTGGTATAATTCTTCGCTCAATGCTTCATCCGCATCCAAAGAAAGGATGTAATCGGAAGAAGTAAGATCGTTCAGGTAATTTTTGCTTGCGGAATAACCTTCCCAGGCTCTTTGTTCGAAACGCACCTGGTATTTAGCACAGATGGCAGCAGTTTTATCCGTAGAAAAAGCATCCAATACAATGATTTCATCTGCCAGGTCACGGACCGACTTCAGACAACGTTCGATGTTGCGCTCTTCGTTTAATGTGATGATAACAACTGCAAGCGTATTCATAAGCAGGTTATTTTATACGTACACGTTGTCCGGCACGAATGCGGCTTGGAGAAACTCCCGGATTGAGACGCGTCAATTGATTGACAGTCAGACCATGTCTGGATGCAATTTTGGAATACGTATCTCCGCTTCGAATGGTGTAATATTTTTTGACTGGCGGTGCCTGAATGGGCGGAACAGGTTTATTTGTTGCATTCTCTATACTATCTGCAACGGCTTCCTGGTAATCTTCATTTTCCACCGTGGTACTGACCTTGGTCTGAATTTTCAGTAATTGATTTACCGTAATCCGTGCGGTAGTCAAATCGTTCCAATCCATCAATTCCTGGATAGCAACATTGTACTGAGCAGCGATGCTTCCAAGACTTTCACCGGCTTTCACTTTGTGATACGTGTAATTGATCGTTGTAACCACTTTGGTTTTTGGAACGTCGATCTTAGTATTTACCGGATTTGAAATAACCAGTTGATCGTTTTGAGGATCCACAGCCACATCTGTCGGCAATTTATAGCCTCCTAAACCGTAAATGCGTTGTTCTAAAGCATAAAGAGAATCTTCCAAACTCACCAATAAACCGATTTTCTGAAGCGGTCCGGTTACACATTGTTTAGGGATTGTTGGCGGAATGTAAGATGTTTTATACACCGGGTTCAAGCTTTGAATATCTTCCACCGACCAGGAAACCAATTTTTCAATCGTCTGCATGTGGATTCCGCGGTTCAGACAAAGCGTATCCAGCTGGTAAAAGTGCATTTTTGGTTCTGCGGGAAGCAAATTATGTTCTGCGTGATAAGTCATCAAATAAGTTGCAGCAATGAAATTCGGAACATATCCTTGTGTTTCACGCGGTAAGAATGGTCTTATTTCCCAGTACGTTCTTTTCCCTCCGGAGCGGCGAATTGCTTTGTTTACGTTTCCGGGACCGGCATTGTATGCAGCTAGAGCCAGGTTCCAATCGCCATAGATATCGTATAATTTCTTCAGGTAACGACATGCTGCATCGGTTGCTTTCACCGGATCCATGCGCTCATCCATGTAGGAGTTTTCTTTTAAGCCGTATTGTTTTCCGGTTGCATACATAAACTGCCACAAACCAAGAGCTCCGGCTCTGGATTTAACCTGTGGTCTCAAACCACTTTCGATCACAGAAAGGTATTTCAATTCAAGCGGAAGACCATATTCGGATAGTTTCTCTTCATAAAGGTCAAAGTACAAACGACCGCGGCCCAAGGCCACACGCACAAAATTCCGGCGGTTTTGAGCGAAAAACTTAATGGTGGTCAAAGAAACGTTGTTGCAGTCAAAACCGAAAGTGGAAACCTCATTCAGTTTAGCCAATCGCTTGCAGTAATCTTCGTCTGAAAATAAAGGAACTGTTCCTGCTTCATAATCCAATGCGTCAACGATCGAATCATAATTCATGCCTTTGGAGAAATCATCGTAGTAATGACTCAGACTTTGTTCAACTATTCGGATAAATACTTCCCCGGTTACGGTATCCTTCACGGGTGGTTTGGTTCTGCGCTGCGCCATCAAAGGAGATGAATTCAGCAACGTCATAAAAAACAAAAGAAGTACTATTCCGAATCGTTTCATAGGCAAAATGGGATTTAATTAGTTAGGATCTGATCAGCCAACGAGAAAATAGCTTCTTCATTGAAATCATCAGCCATAATTTGCAGACTCATAGGCAATCCATTGCTGTGTGTTCCCTGTGGAATGGCAATTGCAGGATTTCCTGTTAAGTTCGCATGTACAGTAAAAATATCTTGTAAATACATCTGGATCGGGTCGTTTATGGATCCGAACTCAAATGCAGTGGAAGGCGTTGTTGGTAAGATCATCAGGTCAAACTGACTGAAAATCTCTTTGGTTTTGTTTTTCAAAACGCGACGCACCTTCATTCCTTTGGTGTAAAAAGCATCGTAATATCCGTGAGACAATACGAATGTTCCTGCCATAATACGGCGTTTAACTTCCGTTCCGAATCCTTCGGAGCGCGAAAGTGTATAGGTTTGTTCCACTCCTTTTGCTTGGGGAGATTGATATCCATAATGAACACCGTCGAACCTTGAAAGATTGGAGGATGCTTCTGCGGTTGTCAAAACGTAATACGTCGGAACTAAATATTCGAGGTAAGGAAAGCTCACTCCTTCAACGGTATGACCTAAGGCACGCAAATCGGAAATTGTTTTTTCCAGCATGGTACGTACTTCCGGGTCCATGTTTTCGTTTTCGAGGGCTTCCTTCAAATAAGCAATTTTCTTTTTCCCGATAGCGGGAATAGCTGTTGAGAAACCAACGGGTTTGGAAGAACTGGTTGCATCCATTTTGTCCTTCCCGGCAATGATTTCCATTACCAAAACCAGGTCCTCCAGGTTATTCGCAAATGGGCCAACCTGATCAAAAGAAGATGCATAAGCAATTAAGCCATAGCGGCTCACTCTTCCATAAGTTGGCTTGAATCCGAAAGTTCCTGTAAATGAAGCCGGCTGCCTGATTGATCCTCCGGTATCCGAACCCAATGCTACTGTGCACATTCCTGCAGAAACAGAAACGGCAGAACCTCCTGACGAGCCTCCGGGTACATGGGTTGGTCTGAGATTGTTTTTCACCGGACCGTATGCGGAATTTTCGTTGGAGCTTCCCATTGCAAACTCATCACAATTCAAACGACCGATGATCACAGCATCTTCTGCCAAAAGTCTTTCTACAACTGTTGCAGAATAAAGTGATTCGAAACCTCCAAGGATTTTAGAGCTTGCACTTACTTTGTGACCTTTGTAGCAAATGTTATCTTTCAGGCCGATAACCATTCCTGCCAATCTACCTGCTTTTCCGGAAGTTCGTTTTTGATCCACCATACGAGCCTGGTCCAATGCGCTTTCTGTAAATACTTCCAAAAAGGCATTCAGATCTTTGTTCTTTTCAATTTGCTCTAAGTATGAATGCACGATACTCTCCACAGTTTTCCCTGCGGAGAGTGCAACTTTTACTTCCGAAAATGTTTTATACATGTAGAATGGATTGGCTTAAGCTTAAATCTATTTTTTCTCCTCCGTAGTGGATGGAGCAGCTCCCTCTTCGCCTTTGCTAGCGTCTTTGAATTCCTTGATCCCTTTTCCAAGACCTTTCATCAATTCAGGAATTTTCTTACCACCAAATAACAAAAGAACTACAGCAAGGATTAAAATAATTTCTGTTGCACCTAATTTCATAACTTCTAATTTGTTGCAAAATTAAGGAAATATAACTTAAGATGATTGTTAAAAATGCGACTACATTGGTTTTGATCAAAAAATTCAGCCTTTTTCAGGCAAATCCAGGAACGCTTATTCTTTGACGTATACCAGTTTTTTTCCGGTAAATAAGTTCGCTTCCAAACGTTCCCACTGCTCGAAAGTAGGTGCAAGGATCGCTACTTCCGAACCATAACGGGTAATCGTATTTACCTGAAGAATGGATTGGAACAATGGCTGGTAGATCAGTTCACTGTGGACAATGGTCATTTTTCCGCCTGCAAAAGTCACGATGCTGGGCTCAAAGTAAGAACCTTCGTGGAAGTTGATGACGTATTTATTCGAACTGAGTTTGACAAAAGTATTCAGTGAGCCTTCACCGGCTATGCTTAATTTGGATTCTATCCCGTAGTAATAGTATTCGCCTTCCAGCACACAAGGTACAGAATCATTGGCCTTAACGCCGAACAGATAATCGCCTTTTACCTGTAATTTGGAAGATTCACGGACTTGCTCCCGCGAGATACTGGCTACGGCAAGTGTAACAATTGAAATGCCTTTTTCATCAATCACATAAGTCACCTGCGAATCGCTACTTTTGTATTTTCCAAAGTGAATTTTATCAGTAGTTAACTGCGAAGTACTTCCAAATGGAAGAGGATCTGCAAACTGAACGGTTTTTTGAGAAAAACTAAAAAAATGTAGGAAAAGGGTAAAAACAAGAAGAACTTTTTTCATAACTTAATAAGAGAAGTGAAGCTTCGACAAGGGCAAACGTTAGTGCGGACGGACTAAGTGCAGATCTATCAATAGCATCATTATTACAATTTTAAACAAAATTTATGCAAAAACACTGGTTTATCAAACAAACACCCGATCCGGAAAAAATTCAAACCGCTGTTAACGACTTAAAAGTGAGTCCGATCATGGCGTCTATCCTTATTCAAAGAAATCTTACAACTCTGCCGGAAATTCGTTCATTTTTTACTCCTGACTTAGACATGCTGCACGACCCCTTCCTGATGCTAAATATGTCTGAAGCTGCTGAAAGGTTACAAAAAGCCGTCCAATTGGAGGAACGAATTACTGTTTTCGGAGATTATGATGTGGATGGAACAACATCCGTTGCCCTGGTATACAGTGTGCTTCAGGATTATGCTTCTGTGGATTTTTACATTCCGGATCGTTACGAAGAAGGTTATGGGTTGTCGTACAAAGGAATTGACACTGCTTTGGAGAAAGGCTGCAAACTGTTGATTGCGCTGGATTGCGGAATCAAGGAAGTGGATAAAGTCAAATATGCGAAAGAGAAAGGTCTGGAGATTATCATTTGTGATCATCATACTCCCGGGCCGGAGATTCCGGATTGTATTGTTTTGGACCCGAAACAAGCAGGTTGCGAATACCCTTTCAAAGAATTATGCGGCTGCGGAGTAGGATTTAAGTTAATGCAGGCCTGGTTTTCAATGACGAATAAAGAGGTGTCGAAATTGTTCGAATACCTGGATTTGGTTGCCATAGCTATTGGAGCAGATATTGTTCCGGTTACAGGGGAAAACAGGGTGTTGTGCAAAAACGGAATCCATCGCCTGAATGAAAATCCGCGTCCCGGAATTGCAGCTTTGGTAGAACAGGCTCAACGTGCATTTCCTTTGGATTTGTCGAATGTGGTCTTTACGATTGCACCGCGCATTAATGCTGCCGGGCGATTAAAAAGTGGTTCCAGAGCGGTTGAATTGTTGCTGGCCAAATCGAAGAACGAGGCAAAAAATATTGCGCTGGAAATTGATGAGTACAATTCGGAAAGACGTATCCTGGATGCACAAACAACGCAGGAAGCTTTGGCTATCATCGATGCAGATGAGCTGTTTATTGGTCGTAAGTCAACGGTTGTTTTTCAATCCGACTGGCACAAAGGTGTGGTGGGCATTGTAGCTTCCCGCCTGATAGAGAAGCATTACCGGCCAACAATTGTTTTAACCGAAAACAAAGGGGAAGCAACTGGTTCTGCGCGTTCGGTTTCAGGATTTAACGTTTATGAAGCGATTACCGCATGCGAGCATTTACTCACTCAATACGGCGGGCACCAGCACGCAGCGGGTTTGTCTTTGCCATTGGAGAATATCATTCTGTTTACGGAGCATTTTGATGCCTACGTTCAGCAAAATATTCAGCCTTTGGATGAGGTGGAAGAACTGGTGATCGATTTGGAAATAGCTGCTTCCAACTTGTTTCTTGCCGGTGAATCTGCGCTGCAGGCTCCGCGAGTTTACAAAATGCTGGAACAGATGGAACCTTTTGGTCCGGGAAATAACAAACCGGTTTTCTGTATTCGAAATGCCTATGCAAACAGGCAAAAGATCCTAAAAGAAGCACATTTGAAATTCGATCTGGTAGATCCCGTTTCGGGAATAGAATTGTCAGCAATCGGTTTCAATATGGCAGATAAAGCAGATTTGATTGCTTCCGGTTGTGCTTTTGACTGCGCATTTACACTGGAAACCAATACCTGGCAGAACCGAACAACGTTACAGATCCAGGTGCGGGATATTCGGGAAACGATATAATTATGTAGGCGCGTGACTCATCGCGCCTACATAATGTTGATTACAATGGGATATTCCCGTGTTTTTTCTTCGGTAATGTTTCGGATTTTTTCTCCAGCGATTTGAAAGCTGCGATCAATGTGGCGCGCGTTTCTTCCGGTAAAATAACCGCATCCACGAAACCTCTTTCAGCTGCGCGGTATGGATTGGCGAACATTTCAGCATATTCTGCTTCTTTTTCTTTCCATTTTGCTTCTTTGTCATCCGCAGCAGCGATTTCTGATTTGAAGATGATCTCAGCCGCACCTTTTGCCCCCATTACAGCAATTTCGGCAGTTGGCCAGGCATAATTCAAATCAGCACCAATGTTTTTAGAGTTCATCACGTCGAATGCGCCACCGTAAGCTTTACGGGTGATCACCGTAATTCTTGGAACGGTTGCTTCGGAGAATGCGTACAGCAATTTCGCACCATGCGTAATGATTCCTCTCCATTCCTGGTCCGTTCCCGGCAAGAATCCCGGAACATCTTCCAAAACCAGAAGCGGAATGTTGAATGAATCGCAGAAACGCACAAAACGCGCACCTTTCCTGGAAGAATCAATGTCCAATACTCCAGCCATAGAAGCCGGCTGGTTTGCAATTACTCCAACGGATCTCCCGTCCAAACGTGCAAATCCAACTACAATGTTAGGTGCAAAATCCTGCTGTACTTCGCGAAATGTGTCGTCATCGATTAAACAATCAACGATTTCACGGATGTCGTAAGGCAAGTTTGAATTATCTGGAACGATGTTTTGAATCCGGTTTAATTTTTCTTTTGCAAAAGGAGCAGTTCCGAATTGAGGAGCCATTTCCATTGCATTTTGAGGCATGTATGTCATTAACTCGCGAACTTTTCGAAGACATTCCACATCATTAGCAGCAGTGAAATGTGTTACTCCGGACTTTTCAGCGTGGGCCTTTGCCCCACCTAAGTCCTCCGAACTAACTTCTTCGTGCGTCACTGTTTTTACAACGTTTGGACCGGTAACGAACATGTAAGATGTGTCTTCCACCATGAAAACGAAATCCGTTAAGGCAGGAGAATAAACAGCTCCACCGGCGCAAGGTCCCATAATCACCGAAATTTGCGGAATTGCTCCGGAAGCGCGGGTATTGCGGTAGAAAATATCTGCATAACCAGCTAGTGAAACCACACCTTCCTGGATTCTTGCACCACCTGAATCATTTAATCCGATAACAGGTGCCCCATTTTTCATCGCCAAATCCAACACTTTGCAGATTTTTTGAGCATGCGTTTCAGAAAGAGAACCTCCCAAAACAGTAAAATCCTGGGAGAAGACATAAACTACTCTTCCATGGATCGTACCAAAACCGGTAATTACTCCGTCTCCAGGACTTTTTGTTTTATCCAGTCCGAAGGAAGTAGCACGGTGTTCCACAAACATTCCGATTTCCTGGAATGAACCTTCATCCATCAATAAAGTCACTCGTTCTCGTGCACTTAGTTTTCCTTGTGCATGTTGTTTGTCAATTCGCACTTGTCCGCCGCCCAATTGAGCGTCCTCGCGTTTTTGAATCAGTTCAGCATTCTTTTCTTTCATGAAAAAAGGTTTGTGGGTATCAAAGATACACTTTCGGCTTAAAAATCGCGTTTCCGGATTCAAAACGGATCTTTTTTTTGAATACTTTTAAAAGATGAAAGGAATTCTAAGCACATCGATAGACATTTTTATTTGTGGTCTTTTGAATTACTGGGGCTTCCTGAGTCTTGAAGCAAATGCAGATCATTCATCTTCTGCGGGTGCAGCTGAATTTTTTTGGATTTTATATGCTCTTTTTACACTTGGATACCTGCTGGTAAGTTATTCGATTCCAACGCTTGTTTTAAGTATTTTCCACTTTGGATTTTTGATTGGATCTGTCTGCTATTACAGCAATCTAAAATTACTGCTTTGTGTCCTGGTACAAATGGCATTGTTTGGCTTGTTTGTGCTGTTCTTCAAGCAAAAGGAAAAAGCACACAAACTGAAACCGATCGTTTTCGTAGTAATAATTGTTTGGTTAGTTTTAGCAAGATTACTTTGATCAGGGAAGAAAGTTTTAACCTATTTTAAAGTTCGATTTTGAGCTGTTTTCGTTCCGTTTTCGTATTTTGAGCCGTCTTCTGTGGCTTAAGGGCTCATACCATTCGTATTTATCCTACTTTGATTTGGAACTATTGGTACGATATGAAAACTAAAAATAAGATTCTGATTATTATTCTGATCCCGGCACTTTTGATTCAATCATGTATTGTGTCTGCACCCAAATATTCGCATGTTGAGCAGGTGATGCAGCTTAAAATCGGGATGAGTAAGGATTCGGTAAGTTCCAAATTGGGAGTAGAACCCTACGATATTGATATTTACGATTCGACCGGATACCGCTCATTTGTTTATAAATACCGAACAACAGATCGAAAAACGATTCCTTTCAGATTGAAGGAAACCAACGGAAAGGAAAAAATCGGAAAATACATGGATCTCGTTGCCTATTTTGATTCTACAGATGTTGCCTACCGATTTGAGTCCAGGCCTACAGATTCTAAGGTCGACCAGAAAAAGTTTAATATAAATGCGATTGTGACAATTGTGACAGTCATTGTACCTGCATTGCTGGTTTATTTAGGAATTCAAAGCACAAAATAAGATGAAATTCTAATAGATGACCGGAATGAGCAGTTTGAATTACTTGCATTAAATTGTTTTTCAACGGGTTAAACCGTGAAATTTTCAGCATTAATTAGTTACTTTGTTTAAAACGATTCTAAATTGGAGAACCTGACAGTTTTCTGACAATTCAAAGCCTGTTGTTTCCCAATTTTGCAGGAATTAAGCTAGAAAGTTACCATTCGTGATTAAGCAACTGCACACAATCGCATTTACGCACAGAAATTTGGAAGTCTCTAAAATAGGGGCTTTGCATATCGAACAAGATTCTGTTCAGTCACGTTTTCAATCCCTTAAAGAGCGTTTACACATTGATGAAATCATGTTTTTATCGACTTGTAACCGTGTAGAGTACTTTTTAGTAACCAATGAACTGGTTTCCCCGGAGTTTTTACACGATTTCTTTTCGGCCCTTTACCCGGAATTTGAAGAGGAAAAAGTGAACTTTTTTGCAGGAAAATCCTTGGTTTATGCGAAGATGGAAGCGGTAAATCATGCATTGCGGGTTGCAGCATCTATTGATTCATTGGTTATAGGCGAGCGCGAGATCATCACGCAGGTTCGCCAGGCTTACGAGCAATCACGTGATTTGGGCCTTTCCGGAGATACTCTGCGTATTTTGTTCCGCCACACTATTGAAACTGCAAAACGTGTATATACAGAAACCAGGATTTCCTTAAAACCGGTTTCAGTCGTTTCCATAGCTTACCAGCGATTAGTGGGAATGGATGCCCCAAAAAACGCACGGGTTTTGGCTATCGGCGCAGGTGTTACAAATACAGCAATGCTTCGTTTTTTGAAAAAGCACGGAATGGATAATTTTGTGATCTTCAACCGAGCACTCGAAAAAGCAGAAGCTTTAGCACAAGAATTGGGTGGTGTAGCATATCCGTTAACAGCCTTGCAAAACTATTCCGAAGGCTTTGATATTTTGGTTTCCTGTACAGGTTCGGAAGATATTATGGTGGATGAGCAATTGTATGCAAGGTTATTAAATGGTGAAGCAGGTTCTAAGATTACGGTTGATCTGGCTTTACCGAATGACATTTCTTCGGAAGTTCATGCGAATTATCCTACCAGAAACATTTCAATAGAAGTATTGCAGCAAATTTCAGACAGTCATCTGCAGGAACGTTCACAGGAAGTAATCCATGTAGAGCAAATCCTGGAAGAAGCGAATCATGAATTCCGCAATATTGCAAAAATGCGTGCAATAGAAGTTGCCATGAGACCGGTTCCTCAAATGGTCAAAGAGATTCGTGCTACTGCTTTCAATGAGGTCTTCAAAAATGAATTGGACCAGTTGGATCCGTCTTCCAAAGAGATCCTTGAAAAAGTGGTCGGCTACATGGAGAAGAAATACATGAGTATGCCAATGATTATGGCAAAGGAAATCATGTTTAAATCGTAATTTTACTTCATGAGAAAGATTCGTATCGGTTCGCGCGGAAGTGATTTGGCACTTTGGCAGGCCAATCATGTAAAAACCCAGTTGGAAGCCCTTGGAGCCGAAGTCAGCATTACTATTATCAAAACACAAGGAGATGAAATTCAGCATTTGAGTTTTGATAAACTGGAAGGGAAAGGCTTTTTTACCAAAGAAATCGAACAGGCGCTGCTGCAAGACACCATCGATCTGGCGGTGCATTCTCACAAAGATTTAGAAACAAATCCTCCTCAAGGATTAATTATAGCTGCGGTTTCGGAAAGAGAAAACCCGGCTGACGTATTACTAATTCACCCGAAAGCATTTGATGAAAATGCATTTTGGAGCCTGAAGAAAGATGCCGTTGTAGGAACTTCCTCTGCGAGAAGAAAATCGCAATTGGTTGGTTATCGTTCGGATGTTCAGATCAAAGATCTGCGCGGAAATGTACCGACAAGACTCCAGAAATTGGTGGATGGCGAATACGATGCAATTTTACTGGCAAAAGCTGGTTTGGATCGTTTGAAACTTGATTTGAAAGGAATGCATGAAATTGTCCTGGATCCGGAACAATTTATTCCTGCTCCGGCACAGGGAGTATTGGCTTTGCAGATCAGAGAGAGCGATAACGAATTGTATAATTTCATGCAGGCCATGAACCACGAAGACATTCAGTCTCAAATTGCGTTGGAAAGAACCGTTTTGAATCGTTTGCAGGGTGGCTGCCAGCTTCCGCTTGGTGCTTACTGTCCGGAAGAAGGTCGTTTGTTGGTGTCTTTTGCCCACGAATGGGAACAAGGTGCTCAATGGTTTGAATTTGAAGGTCCGCACGACCTGGATATGGTTGATGTAGTGCTTGAAGCTTTATTAGAGGAAGAAGAAGATGAAGATCAAGAGTATCTTTCTTAGTTCTGAAAGTGAGTCATCTCTTCCAATCGTTGATTTTTGTCAAAAGAATGACATTCTGATCCTCCGAAAATCGTTTATTTCCTTTCAGCAGATTCCTTTTGAAGTTCCCGATGGCTGGGAAGTCGTTTTTTTTGCGTCTCCGCGTGCATTCGATTTCTTCATTTCTGAAGATTTTAGGGTAGGATCGAATCAGCAAATTTCCTGCATTGGTGAGGAGACGCGCAAATACATTGAAGAGAAAGGTTATCCCGTTTCTTTCTTTGGAGAAAACGCGGGGAACCCAAAGGAAATTGCACGAGAGTTTAAAACCTGGCTCGGAAATCGGACAGCTCTTTTTCCGCAATCGCTTAAATCCAATAAATCCATAGAAACGGAGCTTCCATCTGCACAGAAGATTCCTTTATTGGTTTACGATACCGTTGCAGATCCCATTCAATTCCTAGTTCCTTTTTCGATTTACGTTTTTACGAGTCCTTCCAATTACCGAAGTTTTATTTCTGTCAATAAAATTCCGGAAGATGCGAAAGTAATTGCCTGGGGTCATACCACGGCAGAAGCGCTCATGGATGACGATGCTCCTGTTCACTTTATCCTTGATACATCCACCTATTCCGAACTTTTGGGAATACTGCAAAAAATCATCCGTTAAAAATTAATTTTTTTTAACTAAAAAGCTGATTTTTTGGTTCTTTTTTATAACTGAACGCTTCAAAACTTCATTACCTTTAATGTAGGTTGTAATAGAGCAACTGAGTGCCAAATTGACAATTCAAAAAGTAATACTCACTAATTTCTATTCTATGGAAGCTAATAAGGAAAATTATGAATTCCGAGTTTATCCTGATGCAAAATCGCCTAAACTATTCAAATCTCCTCTGCTAGAGGTATTAACCAAGACAAAACTTTGGATCGTTACTGTGTTGTATAGCACTGTAGCCACTATATGGCTTTGGATTTATATGCACTATTTCCAGGGAACTGCAATCAACATGATCCTGTTGTTCGTGCTCGGATTTTTTGCATGGACGTTTGGCGAGTATACCCTTCACCGTTTTGTGTATCATAAGCTCTCAGATGCGTCTTATGATACGGGAGTGCAATACTTGTTCCACGGAATTCATCATCAATACCCAACTGATGAAGATCGTATTATGTTGCCCCCGATTGCGGGTTTGATAATAGCAAGTGCATTTCTGGGAGTTTTTTACCTCCTGATGGGAAGCGCTGCTTTTACTTTCGGTGCGGGATTTTTAATCGGTTACCTGGTTTATATTAGCATCCACTGGATGGTGCATAGCAAACCGGCACCTGCGCGATTTAATTTTTGGTGGAGACATCACAATATTCACCACTACATGCAGCACGACAGAGCTTTTGGGGTTTCTACGCCTATTTGGGATATTGTCTTCAGAACAATGCCTGAGAAGGGTCGAAAAACAATCACAATCCTGAAGAAATAGATGTTTTTAGCCACATAGGAGCATAGAAACATAGATGATTGGTTTTTAGATCATAAGACAACTATGTGACCTATGTATCTATGTGGTTTTACTTTTGAATCAGGATCAAACTGTGGCGAATGGCGTCGAAATGATTATAGATCAGGATTCTCTTTGGTTCTGCTGAAGTGCTCTTTTCGACCAGGTGCTTTGCTTTTCCGTTTAACAATTGAACTGCTAGATAACTGGCAAATGCGCTCACAGTGCGGTATTCACCCACAGATTTTTTGAAATATACGGTTGGTTTATCGCCAAACAGTTTTTCAGCTTCCTCATACCAGCAATCGGTTAAAACATCTCCGTTCTTTCCAAGAAGCAGGCAGTCAATGTCTGAGATCTGTAGGTTTTGTTCGACCAAAAAACTCCCGATAAAATCAGTAATCTCTTCTTTAGAAAGATGCGTAGACTGTTTGAATGCGCTAAACTTTGCCAGGCTGTTTTCCGGGTTGCTGCTCAGGTAAAATTGAGTAGAACCTTCTCCGCAGTAGGAACCGTTTGTTTTAGAGTTCAGCAATTCCTCGTTGGAAACCAATTCTTTCTTAAAGCGTTCTCCAAGGCGGTCAATATTGTAATTGTAATCTGAGATTTCCTCTACTGCGCCAAGTAAAACAGTCTTTTTTTCAGCTTTATGCTCGTCAAAATAAAGCGCTGCATCCAATAAGGCAGATTCAAAAGCCAATGAACCGTTGACATGCGTCATATTGTAACCCTGATTCTCAGAAAGCAATGCTATTTGTCCGGCTAATGCGTTGGGAGTACTTTGTACAAAGTTTGTTGGAGTTAAAACGCCTTCGCTGTATTCTACAATTTGGTTCAGGAATTTGATGCAATCTTCCAGGCCTCCATTTGCCGTCCCGAATATAATTCCGTCTGGCTTTGGATTTCTACCCAAAAGCGGCAAAGAAACACCCATTCCCATGCGAACAGCTTTCCCCATTCTTCTTAACTGGGTACTTGGGATCATATCCTTATAAGAAGGTTCGATGGCTTTATAGATGTATTCATTCAGTACCTGCCAGTCTCCGTTTTCGAAAGACAGATCATGTGTTTTTTGCGGAGAAATAGCGTAGAGGTCGGTTATATACATGCTGAAAAGATTAAAGAGGTACAATTCCCGCCAAATCCGAAAGAATTGGAAAGGACGTTTTGTATAGCTACTTCCGGTGTATATTTCAATGTTGGTTGGAAAGAGAAGTCCGCAATAGGCTCTTCAATCCGCAGACTTGGATATACTTCCTGGTTTTGGATCGAAAGGATGCTGTAGATTGCTTCCAGGACTCCTGCTGCTGCCAAAGTGTGCCCGACATATGATTTTGTGGAACTGAAGGGCGGAACGTTCTTAAAAAGCTTAGAGAAAGCAAAAGATTCCGTTAAGTCGTTATTCGGGGTTCCTGTTCCGTGTGCATTGATGTATTGAATGTCTTCCGGATTCAGATTGGCTCTTTTCAAAGCTAATTCCATAGCCATTCTCGGACCTCTTGCATCATCGGAAGTTGCGGAAGGGTGGAAGGCATCGTTGCAGATCCCGAAACCTGAAAATGCGGCCTGGATTTTCTTCGGATCCGAAACATCCTGTTTTCGTTCAAGAACAACGTAAGCTGCGGCTTCACCGAGACTCAATCCTTCCCGATTTGTATCAAAAGGTTTACAAGGCTCCTCGCTTAAAATTCGAAGTGAATTGAAACCATTTACCGTAAATTTTGCCAGGCAGTCACTGCCACCGGCAATTACGCGGTCTACTTTTCCTGTTTCCAGCAAGCGGGCACCAAGCGCAATGGCATTGGCAGAGGAAGAACAAGCGGTATTCACCACATCTGTAATTCCTTTCATGCCGTATAAACGAACAATTTGCAAAGCATGGTCCGAACCTTCGTAACTCTTGACATATTCGGACGGTAAACCCTGCATGTTTGCATCATGGTACAGATCATCTGTGTAACACATACCGCCAACCGTACTTGAACTGATAAAAGCAGTACGTGTAGATGCGATTTCTTCCGCACTCAACTGCGCACTTGCAACAGCCTCCCGGAAAGCTTTGATCGCAATAAGAGTTGTTCGTGTGTAGCCGAGTCCTTTTCCAAGCCCCAGTTCTTCCAATAATGAAGTATCACTTTGGTCAATTTCTCCAAAGAGCAAGGAATCTGAATAGTGCGACTTGAAATGTTTGGCTTTTTGGATTCCCGAAATTTCATGCTTCAGAGAGTGAAGGTTCTCAGCAATTGTCAATCCAATTGAACTGATTGCACCCATTCCTGTTACAACAATTTCAGCCATAGCTCTTATTTTGTTCTGTTCGCACTAATGTAATCTACTATTGTATTGACATCAACCAAAATTTGTCTACCCTCCGTTGGATTTTTGATTTTAATTCCATACTCACGATCTAATAGAACGATCAATTCCACTGAATCGATAGAGTCCAAACCTAGTTCTTCACCGAACAAGGGAACATCATTGTTAATATCTGCGGGAGTTAAATCCAACAAATTCAAATACTTAATCAAATGTTCTTTGAACTCAACGATTAATTCTTCTCTGTCTGTAGTCATATTAAATATAATTTTGAATTCTCAACTTTATGAATATCAAGAGTTGACAAATTACCGTGAACAAAAATAAGAAAGTTATAGTACCAATTAATTCACTCCACGCACCATTTTTCAAGAAAAGTGTATAATATCCTTCCAAACACCATTTAAGCGGCGAAATATTTCCAATGTTTTGCATGTAATCCGGCATAACGAAATTGGGTACCCAAATTCCTCCGATCGCAGCAAAAATAATAATAGAAATGGCTCCGAATCCATTGGCCTGTTCTTGGGTTTTTGCGTAAGTGCCGACCAGAACGGCATAAGAAATAGCAGAAATAGCGGAAAGTAAAGTTACCACCAGGAATGGTAGAAAAGCGTTTGGCATTTGCAATTCCGGTAAGCCAAGATATGGGAAAATGTAGATTCCCATTAGAAATAACAGCAGCAATTGGGATAAGGCGACAAAAAGATAAACCAGGAATTTGGAGACCAGGGTCAAAGCAAATCCTTTTGGAATAGTTTGAAGTCGCAGGAAACTTCCGGACAAACGCTCTTTTACAATGTTTCCGCCAAGGGAAATGACCATGAAGAACATGGCAAAAATGGACCAGGCAGGAACATTGTGCTGACTGGAATTAGGAATTAACTCAGCGTCATCACTTAAACTTGCATTCGCAATATTCAATTGGGTTTGGCGATTTATAATGGCTTTCCGGATAGCTGGAGGAATGGAATCGTACCCCATTTCCTGGAACAGTTTTCCAACCATTTCCTCGTTTTCAATCCCGTTTGTGATAGCCTGGATTCCGTTATTGACAGAAATCCGGAAACTTTCCTGAACAATCGGATCAAAGTAAATGGAAATTTCCTGTTTCTTCGGACTTACTTTGGGAGCTTTTTCAATTACGCCCATTTGTTCGAGCATCAATTTGGAAATATTGTCGGCATTGCCTGCAAGCCGCTCACTGAAGTTTGAAGGAATATAGATTCCAAGCATGGCATCTTCATCAATGGTAGTTCGCTTTACCGCGTTTGCAGAGAGTTTATTGTTTTTCTTGATCTCAAAACTTCCGGAGTTATTCAATGCCTTTACCAGAGAATCACCCAAGGAACCTTGGTCCTGGTTGGAAATGAGAACAGTAAGCTTGTTTTCGTTGACGATTTGAAAAGCACTGTCTTGAACGATTGTGATGATAAAAACCAAAAGTAATGGCATCAAATACATCAAGAGCAAACCCACTTTATCATGGATCACCAACAGGATTTCTTTCGTTACGGATGCCTTTAATTTTTTCATTAATCGCGCAATAGGGTTCCGGTTAGTTTCAAAATGAGTTCTTCCAGGTTGCTCACAGTATGTTGAGTTAACAAATTAGTGAGTGTTTCACTTGCAATGATCTTTCCGTGATCGATCAAAATGATTTGGTTGCAAAATTCTTCGGCTTCTTTTAAGTGATGTGAAGTATAAATAATAGTTGTTCCTTGTTTATTCAGCTCGTTCAGCAAACTCATAATAGCGATCTTGCTCTGAACATCCACTCCAACAGTGGGTTCATCCAGGAATAGAATAGAAGGATTGTGAAGCAGGGAAATAATGAGGTTCAGTCGACGCTTCATTCCTCCGGAAAAAGTGGCTACTTTTTTGTTTTTTACATGATAAAGTCCCACTTTTTGCAATAAATCGTCTATTCTTTGCTGTAATTCGTCTTTTTTGAGATTGTAGAGATTCCCGAAATAATTCAAATTTTGTTTGGCAGTGAGTTCCGGGAAGAAAGAAAAATCCTGGGGCACAAAACCCAGTTTACTTCTAATTTCACGGGGCTTTTTTTCTCCGTCCAAATAGTAAGTAACGGAACCGAGTGTTGGGTCCAGAATGCTGCACATGACCGAAATCAGGGTTGTTTTTCCGGCACCGTTGGGTCCGAAAACTCCTACAATTTCTCCTTTTGCAATTGTAAAATCAATGTCAACTAAACTTGGTACAGTGCTTTTACCGTAGGATTTATAGACCTTTGAAACATGCAAAAGAGTCTCCTGCATCGTTTAGAATTTAATGTTCGCCAACCTTTGGAAAGCTTCCTTTTCAACCGCGCTGATTTCAACTAACAGGTCGGCACAAGCATCAAAGTCTTTCTGTTCGGTAATCCGGCCTTTATAGATTCCTGACATTTGCAAAGCGCTGTCTCTCCACAAATCACCTGCTTTAGTCATTGTTTCGGAAATCTTAGCTAATTCTTCGTTTTGCATAATCACAGAAGCCTCTTCCAGGAAAGCGGCATACAAGAAGCGGAATCCACCACCACCGGTACCAATTTCTTCCTGCATTCTAACGATTTGCCCCAGGTGAAGTCCGGCCTGGCGCGGCCCTAATTTATCTCTCCAACCACGAATTTTTTTGGAAGTATAAACGATTCCCCTCACTCCGGTAATTGGTGCCGGAATTTTCAGCATATCTCTGCAGTTGCGCTTGATCCCTTTTGCAATTGCATTTCGAACCTGTTCCTGAGTGATTTTACCAATTTCTACCGGATAATAAATATGTCCTTTTGGAGCCAATGCACCTTTTGCAAAACGCACGCGCTCTAATTCTTCTGTGCTCAGTGAAGTAGTTATTTCCATTACCGGATCACTCACTAAATACCGGTCATCTTCTTTTCCAAAAACAATCAGGTTATGAGCGTTGAAGTGAAAGCGGTATTCTTTCGGGAAATAAGGCAGATGGAAAACACCAACCTGGCATCCGACCTTGATTCCCTGAGCAATTTTCTCGTCTAAGAAACGTGTTGCTTCTTTCGGATCTTTGAACTTTTTACGTTCAACCTTGATGTCCAAAGCTTTGCAGGTACGTTTGAAAATCGCTCCGGGCATCGTTCGGAATGAAATGGCAGGACCATTATTCACTTTCATGAATGGAATGTGAATGTAGAATAAACCTGAGCCCATTCCGAAAGCAAGCGGCTCAGTGATAAAGTCCACCCCATGATGCTGCAATAAGCTCATAGTAACCCCATTTTCACAATGGGCAGTCTGGTGATGAATAAATTCTGACACTAAGCTTTAAATTTTTTGAGTTCGTTAATGGAAATTTCAAATGCATCGGCGTAGCGCTTTAATGTGCTGTCGCTTAATCTTTTGAATGGATTTGGTTTCAAATGTCTTTTAATTCGAAACTTCCAGATTCCGGTATAACCTGCAAGAACGGTGAAATCCATCAACTTTGCTTCCATGAAGTAAAGAATGGGACTTGCTTCGCCTTTTTTTATTTGTTCACGTGCATCTGCCGTTCTTCGTTCGATTTCCTTCCAGGCCTCATCTAAAGCCACTTTTTTGGCTTCCCAACCGGTACTAAGTTCCGTATCGTATTGACCGTCTTCGTTCTTCACATAGCAAACTTCTCTTGTAAAATTTTCAAGAGCACTTTTATCCTGCGGAACTTCTGACTTTTTCATTTAGCAAACAGTTAAGTAAGCAAATACATAAGAGAATCGGGCACTTTCCGGAACTGCAAGTAAAATAGTATCACCTGCTTTTAGTTTTCCACTGTTGAATAATTCATCCACCATCAGGTAGATAGACCCTGCACCCACGTTTCCGTGAGTAGCCAGGTTAGAGAACCAGCGTTCTTTTGGAATTTCCATTCCGTTTTCAGCCAATTGCGCGTAAATCTTGTCTTCGAAGAAATAGCTCGACATATGCGGCAAGAACCACGTTACGTCATCACTCGTTAAATGAGTATCGGAAAACTTGGTTTTCAATTTATTGAATCCCAGCTTCACAATATGCTCATCCAATAGCTTCACGTCCTGTTTGATGCTCAGAATCGATTTTTCGATCATATTCTGAGGTTCGTAGTCCATGTAGCTTTTCAGAGTTCCGTCTTCCATTTTATCGGAAGCCATATACATACATGCTTCAACTTCATTGGCAAACGAAATTCCTTCTATCCAATCAATGCGCAATGAAAGGCCTTCCGTACTTTTTTGGTCTTCGAGCATGAATACAGCAGCACCGTCTGACAACATCCAGCGAAGGAAATCTTTGTCAAATGACAAGTAAGGATTTTCCTCCAACTCCGTTAATTTTTGAATTTCCAATTCAAATTTATCGGAACTCAATACACGGGAAAGTCTTTCCGAACCGGAAGAAATTGCCTTTTTGCTCATTCCTGACTTGATGGCCATGTAAGCATATTTCATCGCATGCATTCCTGAACAGCAAACGCCTGACGGAGAAACTACTTCGATATTCCCGGATTCGGGTAACCAGCCATGAACCATAACGCCATGTGAAGGCATCATTTGATCCGGAGATGAAGTTCCGCAGCTAAGCAAATCAACCTCTTTGATCTCATTCGGATTCTTTTGAAACAAATTGCGGATGGCCAAAGAAACCATTTCCGAATTGGTATGTGTTGCAGTTCCGTCTTTACGAATTGCGTAATAGCGGTTCTTGATTCCGTTATTCCGTAAAACGATTCTTCTGGACTTAGAAGCACGGTCGTTAATTAATCCTAAATAATCTTCCATTTCATCATTTGAAACCGGATTATTGGGTAAAAAAGCTGCCGTACGTGTTATATAAACTTCCTTCAAACTCATTCTTATCTCAATTGAGTGCCTCTATAATATGCTAATTCTCGTTTAATATGTTGTCCTTTAAAGGGGCGTACAAAGATATGATATATCGTTAAAACAATTGGTGAAACTATAAATAAAGCGAAAATCAAATAATATTTAAAAAAGTTCACCCAAAATTTTCGACTTCCTCCCTTTGCCGTTTTCTTTGTAATCAAATTTGCCCAAATTAGAAAAAGCATTTTTGCCCGTGATTCGATAAACAAGATAGAAATCGGAATAGTGACGCCACCTCTTGAAACGAGCTCCTGCTGGAATTGATCTTCCTGATTTGTACTTAATTTTTCTTTTAGCAAGTTTCCAAACTCACTTACGCCCTGAATATCTTTATCTGAAACACCTGGTTTTGGAAAAATTCCCCACTTCTTCGTTTTTTGTCCTGTTAACATCCAATGTAAAATAGTCACCACACTAACCAGGTTACTGGTTTTATCAATCAATGGCACATTCCCGATTAATTTCCCTCCTGCAGACGCAATTTGTTTTTTGACTGCTTCCTGTGCATTAATCCACATATTTCTGCATCCCAGAATAGATACGATATTTGTACCGTTTAGGATTTTGCGGAATGATTCATCCTGTAAAATAGCAGATGCCGGAAGGGAAGGGGACAAAAACCAGGGCTGATATCCGAAAATAATTAAATCGTACTGTTCTCTTTCAAAATGAAGAGGCTTAATAGGAATGGGCTTTTCAAGAACTGTTTCAGGCATCGCATCAAAAAAGGTAGCGGTTGTCCACGGAAACGGAAACGGGGTTGCCGCTTCAACTCTTACCCATTCTATCGTACTGTCAGCAAACGGTTTACAGAAATTTTGAAGAATTTCGGTAAGTTGTCCGGATTGAGAATAATGTATAACTAAGATATTTTGTGCCATAGTTAATTGGGATCTTGTCAAAAGTGTTTAATCTTTTGCTACTACAAATTTAACAAGGTTTTGTTTCTAAACTACTTTTTTGTGCTCTTTTGAAAGGGTAATCCATTGGTTTTAGCTGTGAATTCTTGAAAAGTTATGATTAATTTTGTGATTCATGGAAGCAAGTCTGATATCAATCTCAAGCATAAATGGTTGTGTAATTATTCCCACCTACAATAACGATCGTACCTTGGCGCGTGTTATTCGCGAGGTGCTCGAGTATGTTCCGTCCGACCGTGTAATTATTGTAAACGACGGAGCAACGGATTCTACGCCCGAAATTTTAAAAACATTCGAGAACGAAGTCACAATTCTTGTTAATGAGGTGAACAAAGGAAAAGGATTTTCACTTAGAAAGGCCTTTAAGTTCGCACAGGAACAAGGATATGACACTGCTTTGACGATTGATTCTGACGGACAGCATTATCCGAGTGATATTCCAATATTGATCGAGCAGGCGATTCAGAATCCGGGTGCAGTGATCATGGGTTCCCGAAATATGGACCAGGAAGGAGTTCCTCAAAAGAGTTCTTTTGGAAATAAATTCTCCAATTTTTGGTTCAAGGTGGAAACGTGGATTACTTTGCCGGATACGCAAACCGGCTTTCGGATCTACCCTTTAAAGCCGCTGAAGAAAATCTGGCTGCTTACCAATAAATTCGAATTGGAGATCGAGGTGATTGTAAAACTGGCCTGGCGTTTTGTGCCATTCGTTGCCGTCCCGATCCAGGTGAAGTACCACCCGAATGAACGTGTTTCTCATTTCCGTCCGGGAAGAGATTTTACCCGAATCAGTATTTTGAATACCGTTTTGGTATTGATTGCTTTGGTCTGGTATTATCCCAGGAAATTCTTTTCTGTTCAAACGTGGAGAGCGATCAAAAACGAAGCCATCAAGCCAGAGGAATCTAATGCGCGGAAGGCAATGTCTATTGGGTTCGGATTTTTTATGGGAATTATACCGCTTTGGGGTTTTCAGTTATTGATTGGAATTCCACTGTCTGTTGTGTTCCGGATGAACAAGGTCTTATTTATTACAGCAGCAAATATTTCAATTCCTCCAACATTGCCGTTTATTATCTATGTAAGTTTTATATGCGGACAATTGGTTTTGACGGGTAAAACAGATAGTTCTCAGCTTGTTGATATGAGCCTGGAATCTATCAAGAACAATGCGGTTCAATATTTTGTCGGAGCATGTGTTTTTGCAGTGCTTGCTTTTGCAGCAGGTTTTTTGGTGAGTTTTACCCTGCTGAAGATTTTCAGAAAAGAACCAAAAGCAGGTTAGAGTCATAATCCTCAGTTTTTCCCCGCAAATGCACAAATTTTTGAGACGCCTACCGGTGGGAGTTATGTACTTAAGTCAGGTAGTATCAAAAAAGAACTTAGCGTAGAATTATTTGACGCGCAGATTTCGCAGACTCCGACATTGTCGGAGCGCAGATTTTAAAAGTTATACATCTGCGTAAATCCGAGACATCCGCGTGCTTTTTTTAAAATATTCAGCTTCTTGCAAGCTCCTGTTAAATCTATTTGAATCATTGCTTCAAAATAAGAAAATCCTTTTTACCTGTGTTAAATACATAATTCCCCCTACCGGTCGTCTCTTTTTAGTTTACAGGAGAATCTCCCACCTCAGATGCACTTTTAATTCGTGTTTGTGGTAAATAAAAACATTCTTGAATAGCGGAAAACGCCGAAAATTGCCTTTAACTAAAAAACATTTTTGTGCTCAGAAAATCAAAGAGGCGACTAAGCGCCTCCAAAAAATTTGTGCATTTGTGGTAAAGAAAATGTGGGATGCGAATCGTCTCACACCCTACACCCAGTTTCAAATGTAGACCCCCGAGAATTTCAAACAAACCGCTTCTGTGGTGATAAGTTGCCCGGAAACTTTCAACGTTTGGTCTTCCTGCTCCGTAACGGTCATTTTGAATGTTGCTTCCGGTGTGTTTACCGGATTCAGTACAGCCAAAAATTTGCTGGTTGCCAACGTTTTTAACTGAATCGTTTTTTTGAAATGCGTTCCCAAAATTTCTTTCACCAATTCCAATTGCACAACACCGGGTGTTACGGGATTATTTGGAAAATGCCCTTCGTAAATAGAATGGTCTGCATTGATAGAAATAGTCGCCTCCAGTACATTTTCCGCAAATGTCAATTCCTTAATCGTATAAAAAGTGTCTTTTAGTATCATTAGAAAGTAGTGAATTTAGAATCATTAATTGTTCCGTTAACTTCCATGTTGGAAAAGCTGTAAACCAGTTTGTTATCGTTGTCTGTCAACATAGTTAGTTCCTTGATCGTCAATTCTTTTTTATTGAAAATCAGGATGATCTCGGAAACATAGCGTTTCATTTTGTCGCTTTTCGGGGTAAGCACCAATTTGTAATTGGATTTGTTCTCGTAATAACTGATCTTGAATTCTTTTTCGTTCAGGAATTCGCCGGTCATCATTTGTACCATCAAACCCTGGATTTTTTTGACTACCATTTTGGAAGAAGCACTGCTCACTTCTTTGCCTTTTTCCTGGAGTTTAACGGTTTTTCCATTAATCAGGATAATCTGGCTTTCCGGTTTTGATTTTTCCCAGCGGATTTTGTTTTCCTTCTTGTACCACATTTTCCCGGAGCCTTTTTGTGCAGAAGTCAAAAGGGGAGAAGTAGCCGTTTCGGTAAAATCTGCCTGGATGGCTTTCGTTTCCTTGTGCTGTTTTTCCAAAGCTGCTTTGCATGCTTTCGGATCCGCAATTTTAGTATAATCCTGTGCGGAAAGTGTTGCCGAAAGGAGTAAGAAAAAGAAGAGACTACTTATTAATTTCATGAATGAATTTTTTCAGATTTTCCTGATTTGCAAAAATAATGCCTTTTGCTTTTATCGTGGTGATATACTCATCCAGTATATCTGCCGTTTGTTCCAGATTATCATGCAATAAAACAATGCTTCCGGGTTTGGTCCGCATTAAGCGTTTCATTAATGATTCCTTGTTTTTAAAGGAATCGTATGAACGAACGCTCCATGCCACAATTTTCATGCTCCGTCGTTTCAAAGCACGTGCAATCTTTGGATTCGTATAGCCGATTGGCGGTCTGAAAATCCTAATTTTTTCAGGTACTAATGGTTCAATGTTTTGAGAAAACGCATCGATTTCTTCGGCAATTTTTGAACTGTGAAGCATGGCAAAGAAAAGCGAATGATTTTGAGTGTGATTTCCAACGGAATGCCCCTCTGAAATAATGCGCTGCAAAATCTCGGGATGTTCCTGTGCTTTGTATCCGATGACAAAAAAGATTGCTTTAATGCCGTGCTTCTGAAGCGTATCTAAAATCCGTGGTGTTTGTTTGGGATCCGGACCATCGTCAAAGGTCAGGATAACTTCCGGACCAACGTTTCGGAAGATACCCGGATAAAAGTATTGAAAGCGAAGAAAAATGATCCCAAAGACAAGAAAAACACAAAAACTTGAGACCACGAAGAAAATCAAAAGCCATAGATAAGGACTGTTCCGGAAAATTAGAAGGACAATTAAGAGCGTACTTAATGCAACTGCAATATTGAGTTTATGCTTCCACATCAGTTCTACAGATGAGCGTCAGCCCCAATTTATTAGATTCTAAATTATTCACGATCAAAACTCGTTGATCTGCTGTGTTTTTCAGGAGCCAGTCATTTGCCATGTGCACAGCAAAAGAAGAAGCGCTTTGGTAAAAACCACTGTAATCCGTGAAAGAGTAATGTTTTTGGTCCGATTTGAAAGTAGTACCGGCTTCCAGGATCAGATCAATATCGGTAAACGAACAGTTATTAGCAGCAAGGAATTGTGCTGCCAGAGCTTCCGTATTTTCAGAAGAGAAATAAACTTCACAAGCTTGGATCCCGGCAATTGAATTTCCTTTTTCCCCGGACAAGACCATAAAAGTAGCTCCGGAAGTAAATGGTTTTTCTGTTCCGATCACCGAACCCCGTAACCGCTCTAAAAATGGAATGGCTTCATCCGTTGCTCCGACCAAAACGGAATTTTTTCCTTCATCAATGCACAAAAGACCATCTTTCAACGCAACTTCAAATGAAAGCGCGTTTTGAGTATGTGTCATATTGTATGAGTGATTCTTCAGATCTAAAGAAATCTGACCGGAAATGGTATTGTGAGTACTTTGAATAAAAGCAGTTGGAGAAAGAATGTCTCCGCTCACACTATTGATTGTGACTAAAAATTTTTCAGTATCTGTCAAACACCCCAATGCGGTTCCTACCGAAATTGCATCGAACTCACGGGAAACTTTTTCCTGGCAAACTTTAGAGGCAGTAATTCCCATGCGGAGAATAGTGCTCAATCTTCTAAGCGCTGCAACCGGAATGTAATTTTTATAATCCGGAGAGATCAACCCATTTTCAGCGGTCAAAGGCTTCAGATTATCCCAGATGTTTTCTTTCTGAAACGAGTTCTGATGAGTAATTGATTCTATATGTTGAATGAAATACATATTAAACCTTGCTTAAAATGATCGTTGAGTTATTTCCTCCGAATCCAAAGGAGTTGGATAAGATATGATTTACAGAATTTCCTTCTGAAAAGTTTTTGATCGGAATCAGGCCTGTTTCTTCGATCGCCTGTCTGAAATTCAGATTTGGCAATAAAAGCCCTTTGTTCAGAGCTAAAATACTGAACACAGCTTCAATTCCTCCGGAGGCAGCTAAGGTATGACCTGTATAGGCTTTGGTGGAACTGAATGGGGGTACAGCTGTACCAAAAACCGTTTTTATACCGTGAGATTCCGAAAGATCGTTGTTTGGAGTTGCTGTTCCGTGTGCATTGATGTAATCAATATCATCCGGATTCAAACCGGCAATTGCCAAAGCGCCTTTCATGGAAAGTGTTGCTCCGAGTCCTTCCGGGGAAGAAGCTGTTTGATGATAAGCGTCCGAAGCATTGCTCCAGCCTGAAAGAACAGCCAAAGGTTCTTTACCGGATTTTTTGAGTGTTTCTTCGGTTTCCAGAACCAAAAACCCGGCACCTTCACCCAGGTTCAACCCTTTTCGACTTTCATCAAAAGGTCTGCACCATTCGTCATCGAAGATCATTAAAGAACGAAATCCTGAAATGGTGAATTGGGAAAGCCCATCCGTTCCACCAACGACCACGCGATCCAATTGTCCGCTCAAAAGCATTCTTGCTCCGAGCATGATTGAATTCGCTGCAGAGGAACAAGCAGTAGAAATGGTATTGACATATCCGTCGATTCCCAGTTCTTTTGCGATTTGTTCGCTGGTTGAGCCGCTGGGATGATTTTTGTAAATCTCCAAATCATCACTTTCACCGTTCAAAAAGTCTTTGTAGGCAATTTCACTGACGTCCATTCCGCCCACAGATGTTCCGGAGATTAAGCCGGTTCTGACAGCAGGATTTAGTGCATGTCCCTTAAAAGCTTCTTTAGCGGCTATCATTCCAAGCAAAGCGGTTCTGGAAGCATGCTGCGTTAATTCAAAACGGGCGACCAATTCGGCATTGCTCCAGCGGATTTCACCGACTTTGAAACGCTCTGTATAGGGCTTTTGACCTTGCTTAATCCCGGTTTTTTCAGAACTCAGGGAAAGCAAAGTTTCTTCTACGTTTTCACCGATAGAAGAAATAACGCCATATCCAGTAACGTAAATGCGCATTTATTGATTTTTAGAAATGTAATCTGCTAAAGTATTCACCGAATGAAAGATCTCTTTTCCTGCAGCCGGATCAGCAATTTTAATTCCGTAGTTAGAATCCAGTAAAACAATGAATTCCAAAGCATCAATCGAGTCCAGTCCAAGTCCGTCTTCTCCGAATAAAGGAGCATCGTCCCGGATGTCTGCAGGTGTTAAATCTTCAAGGTTCAATTGCTCAATAATTTGAGCCTTTAGGTTTTCTTTTAAGTCACTCATTTCTGTATTGTTTAATTAGAGTTGAAAGTTCAAATTCGATTGAATGTTCTTTGCTTTCTGAATTAGTCAGCAAAAATAGGAAACATTCTTGTTCGCCATTCGTTTTTGCTTCTACCCAGGCACATAAACAGCTATTATTTCCCTTATTTAACGCTATTTGTGACCATTCCGCAAAATGAGCCGGATGAAAGGCTTCTTCCACGAAAAAGCAATTTTCACCATACCATTTGTGGCGGATACATAATTCTCCGGTTACGATATTCGGCAAAGTATAGACAAACAGGGAAGGGCTGGGTTTTTTTAGCTGTTCGTAGCTTTCTACAAACAGGTTGTCTGTATTCTGACTGGCAGAACTATTTGCAAAGATTAGTTGAAGATCGTTCTCCTGGTCAAGCTCTTTGGGAAAAAACGGAAGCAGGATTTCTGTTCCGATGAATGCCATTTTGGAAAGAACATCCATTTTGTAAAACTTCGGATAGTCCGCATTGAGCTGCTGATAGGCTGACTTCAGCGGGTTCTCTTCGTCCAATCCAACGAAAAGGGCCTTTCCGTTCAGATACACTCCTTTCGGAGAAACGTAACTATGTGCCAGGATCTTCACGGTAGTTTTTCTAAGATTAAACTTGCATTTCCTCCTCCAAATCCGGAAGCGGTCTTCAAAACGGTCTTCAATTCTTTTGATTCGATGTTTTGAATGATATTCAATGGCACACTGGTTCCTGTTTCCTGAAAGCCAAGGTTTGGAAACAGGATGCTCTTTTCCATAGAAACAATGCTCATGATCGTTTCCAAAATTCCCGCAGCTCCCAAAGTATGGCCGAAATAGCCTTTCATGCTGTTGAGCGGAACATGGTCTAAGTGCGTTCTTCCAAAAGCAATACTTTCCATTTCATCATTGAAAACAGTAGCTGTTCCGTGTGCCGAAATAAAATCAATGTCAGCAGTACTTAAACCGCTTCGTTTCAATGTTTTTTCGATGGATCTGACCAAACCTTCTCCTGTTCGGGAAGGGCCGGAAATGTGATTGGCATCATTGGAAGACGATCCGCCTTTGTACAAAACGGCAAAATCTTTCGGTTTTTGAGTCGAAACCAGGACAATTCCACATCCTTCACCCAAGGAAGTTCCGTTCCTGGATTTATCAAATGGTTTACAAGCTTCACTGCTCAGGGCAAACAAGCTTTGAAAACCGTAGGAAACAAAATCAGAAACCGCATCGATTCCGATAACAATTACTTGTTCGTATTTCCCAGCCAGCAAATAATCTGCTGCTGTATTAATGGCAATGACTCCGGAAATGCATGCATTAGAAATAATGAACACTTCTGTTCCCGGAAAAAATTCGTGTATGATTGGCTGCGTACTCGCAAAGGTGTCACCCGGAAGTAAATCAATATTTCCCTTCGTTGAACTAACGATCACAGCTGTTTTTTGAGGAAAACCTAAGACTTTGACAAGTGCTTTTTCAAGAGCTTCTCTTAAAAGCGTATCGTAGCGATTGGCAGAAATTTCTTCCCGTTTAGCTAACGGAATGGGTGTATCCTCAAAACCCCCGTTTTCAACCGTTTTAATTCCGGAAATACCTTTTTGAAAAGCATCAACATGCTGCTCAACCGTGTTTCCAAGCGGAGTAACTAATGAAATCGGTGATATGTAAACCGGCTTATGCATCTATCCAATTTTGAGCTTCTTCCCAAATGCGGTAGAATTCAGGTTTGATCAATTCTAAGGTTCGATCCGAAACAAACATGAATACCTGCATGGTCATTCCTTTTGCTGCAACTTGTTTGGTTGTCTCATTGATTACTTCGTAACGAAAGACAATTTTGGCGGAATCGTGTTTTTCAAGGATCACATTTACCAATGCTTCTTCTCCAAAAAAGATGGAGGCTTTGTGTGAAATTTCCGATTTTACAATCGGAACGAAATATCCCTGGGCATAAATATCCAGGTACTGGACGCCATAATCTCTCCCGAATTGCTCACGCGCATCTTCAAAGAATTTCAGGTAGTTTCCATGCCATACAACACCCATTGCATCCGTTTCACTGAAACGAATCGGTACGCGAATGGAAGATTTTAGGATTTTCATGCCAGAACAATTTTCATTTGGCAGCTCACCAGCACATTTCCGTTTGATTTTGCCGTTCCTTCCACTAAGTGAATGGTATCAAAAGTGCTCAATACTTCCACGGAGGTTTCGATGAGGTCGTTTTCTTTTGCCGCTTGCTGCACGTTTACATGAGTCACTGCGCCGATGAAACCCAATTTCGGTTCGCCGCCTTCTACCAGGCTGTTCAAATAACCAAAGCCGGCAGCGCAGGTTTGTGCAATATTTTCAATCAATGCTGATTCGGATAGAACAGCGTTTTCTAAGAACAAATTGTCAGATGCAATCTTAAATTCGGTTTTAAAACCCGTTTCATCTGCTGTCAAAAGGCTGTCAATCATTACAAAAGGAGCTCTTTGTGGAATAATTGACGTGATATTTTCTTTGCTAATCAACATAATATTCAAAAAAATTAAACCATTGGGTTGGGCTTGCTTTCACTTGTTTTTCCAAGTATTTTGCATACGTTTCTGCTATTTTTTCAGGTGATTCGAACTCTGTGAGCGGATCGGTAGCACTTAATTCGTAGTGCGTACTTCCTGATTTAACGGCGTATACAAAGGTAAGCGGAACTTTGAATTTATGCGCCATAATAAATGGTCCTGCGGGGAATTCTGCAAAACCGTTCAAAAACGGCAATCTAAAGTTCTTTTGACCGGGTGTGGTTCTGTCGGCATGCAAAGCAATTAATTCGTTGCGTTTTAATGCCTGGTGGATCAAGATAAGGTGGGAAAGATCATCTTTAATCGGGATGAGCTGGTAGTGCGATTTCCCGGCAGAGTCTTCAATAAACGCTTTGATTTTTTGAACTTCGGCGTCGAGCATCAGGATATTGATCTTTAGAGTGATTCTTTCCCCAAGAAGGTTTCCTGCATTTTCCCAATTGCCTAAATGAGCAGAGAAAAGAAATCCACCTTTACCCGCTTCATTCATCCTAATCAGAGCTTCTTCGTTGTTAAAACGAAAAGTAAAGATTCTTTTCCGGGGAGTTTTCAGAGCTATCCGGTCGATCAGCGTCTGTCCGAACAAATAGAAATTCCTGGCGCTTGATTTAATCGCTTTCCACTTGCTGTAATTGAATCCTTTTTGATAGAAGGAAACCAAAGCTCTGCGCGGTTTGCGTGAAAAAAGCAAAAAGTACCCGGAAACTCCGAGACAAAAGAAGTAGGCAAATCGAACCCCTAAAAACCGAATAGAGTAGATAAAGAACTTATACCCCCAAAGCGAACCTTTGGTTTTACCATCCCATTTTTGTTCCATTCACCTTTAAGCGTTCAAACGTTGCTCAACTAAATCGTAGAAATCGTTAAAAGTTTCAATTGTTTTGAAATCTTCAGCAGTAGGCTTGATCCCCAAATTCTCTTCGATAACAACCACCAAATCAACGTAGTCTAAACTGTCAAGGTCTAAAGTAGCCTGTAAGTTGTTTTCCGGCTGGATCAATGCTGCATCTACTTCAAATTCTTCAGATAAAAATTGCTTTGTCGTAAGAATGATGTCTTCTCTTTTCATGTCGTTTAGGTAACTCTTATTTTTTAAACTTTTTGATAATCAATGAGGAATTGGTTCCTCCAAATCCAAATGAATTCGATAAGAAACAATCAATATTCTGTTCCCGGTAGCTTGGAATAATATTGATTTTTTCCGAATGTTCATCGGGATTTTCAAAATTAATATTCGGTGCAATAAAGTCATTATTCATCATCAACAAGGAATAAACAATCTCACTTGCTCCGGCCATCCAACATTCGTGCCCGGTCATACTTTTGGTAGAACTTACAGGAACTTTGGAGCCCAGTACGTTGAAAATCGCTTCTGCTTCTGTAGAATCTCCTATCGGAGTTGAAGTAGCGTGCGCATTTACGTAATCAATATCTTTTGGTGTTAAATTCGCTTGTTTCAAAGCCATGTTCAAGGATCTGAACTGACCGTCGAAGTTTGGATTAGAAATGTGATCTCCGTTCGAAGAGAACCCAAATCCAACGATTTCTCCATAGATTGGAGCGTTTCTTTTCAAAGCAGATTCCAAAGATTCGATAATAACTGTTGCAGCACCACCGGATGGGACCAACCCGTCGCGGTCTCTGTCGAATGGTCGGCTGGCCATTGAAGCCGCGGCATCTCTAACTGAGAATGCTCCTAAACCATCGAAACTTGCCATTGCAAAAACGTTTATCTCTTGTGCTCCACCGCAAACTACGCGTTCCTGCAATCCTTGTTTGATCAGTAAGTAACCCATTCCAATAGAATGAGACCCTGAAGAACAGGCAGCAGAAATCGTGAAATTCATACCTTTCAATTTATAAATCGTTGAAAGATTCATGTTCACGGTTGAGTTCATATTTTGGAAAATGTCTCCACTTCCGATAAGTGTTGTGTTTTTCTTCGCTCGAACTTTATCTACGGTTTCAATCACAGCACCGGCTGTTGAATCGTTTCCGAATATAATTCCTGTTTCTGTTTTATCGAGAAAATCCGCATCGAGTCCGGACCCTTCCATTGCCTGTTTTGTGGACATGAAGGCATAACGAGCCGGTTGATGCATTCCGATACGCTGACGACGGGATAAGAAAGGAGTCAGATCCGGTTCGGCAACCATTCCGGTAAAACAAGAGCGGTATCCAAATTCTTCACGCTGCTCATCGTAAATAACTCCACTGCGCCCAAGACGCAGGGATTCCAGAACCGTATCCAGGTTTTCACCCAAACACGAGTAGGCACCAATTCCGGTAATTACTACACGATGTTCCATAGTTAAGCGTAAATTCCTCCGTTAATATTAATCACTTCACCAGTAATGTAAGCTGCCTTATCAGAAGCTAAAAAACTCGCAAGGTACGCTACTTCTTCCACTTTTCCAAAGCGGTTGGCAGGAACCATTCTTTTTAATTCGTTCATATCCAGGTCGCTAGTCATGTCTGATTCAATGAATCCCGGAGCGATCGCATTTACCGTAATATTTCGTTTTGCAATTTCCTGGGAAAGTGCTTTTGTTGCAGCTATCATGCCACCTTTTGCAGCAGAGTAATTGGTTTGTCCGGGAACACCTTTCAATCCGCTTAAAGATGCGATATTAATGATGCGTCCGCTTCGTTGTCTCAACATACGTTGTATAATTGCTTGTGTGCAATTATACATTCCTTTCAAAGAAGTGTTCAAAACAGCATCCCAATCTTCTTCGGTTACCCAGGGAAACAGGTTGTCTTTTGTAATTCCGGCATTGTTTACCAATGTATGAATAATTCCTTCCGGATTAGCTGAATACCAGTTCTCCACAGCCGTTTTTACAGCGGCACCGTCTTTTACATCAAAATGCATCAATTCACCCGTTCCGCCTGCTTGTTGAATTAAACTCAAAGTTTCTTCAGCAGCAGCTTTATTGGAAGCGTAATTGATTAAGATATGAAGGCCTAAATCCTGGGATATTTGTAGTGCGATTGCACGACCGATTCCTCTGGAAGCACCTGTGATCAGAGCAGATTTCATAGGGCAAGAGTTGTTTTCTTAAGGGTGTTTGTTACTTCTCGTATAGCTTCAAATTGCGGAATATCTTCATTAATTGTCGGAGATACAGCACGAATTTGAGTATAAATTTCTTTCGTTTTAGAAGAAAGTTTGTTTCTCTTGGTTTCATCCAGTAAATCGATAGCCTGGCAAACAGACATCATGTGGATAGCCATAACCTGGAAACCATTCTCAATCACTTTCTTAGCAATAACCGCACTGTTTGTTCCCATACTCACGATGTCCTGATTATCGTTGTTGTTGGAAATACTGTGTACGTACATCGAGTTTGAAAGCATTTGGTTTTCGGCAGTGGTAGAAGTTGCAGTAAATTGCATTCCCTGGATCCCGAAGTTTAATCCTAAAGTTTGTGTATTCAGGAAGGGAGGAAAAACTCCGTTGATCTTACTGTTCAACAGGAAGTTCAACTGTCTTTCTGCAAGCATGGTCAATTTAGTAATCACCAATTTGATCTTGTCCATTTCCAATGAAACGTAATCTCCGTGGAAGTTTCCTCCGTGGAATACATTTTCACGCTCCAGGCTCACCACCGGATTATCATTCGTAGAATTGATCTCGTTTTCAAGGATCGTTTTCGCGTAATCCAAAGTGTCCTTTACCGGACCAAGGATTTGCGGAATACAGCGAATGGAATAATATTCCTGGATTTTCTTTTTGAATTCGGTTGTTTCAGCAGCTTTATCGTCTGTGAAAAGCTCTTCACGTTTTTTAATCAAGGTGCTGTCTTTCAAAAAGTCACGCATTGATTTTGCAATGGATTGCTGACCCGCGTGTAATTTCACCTCATTCAAACCTACGGAGAAAGAATCGTCGTATGATTCTACGATCTCATTGATCATGGTGGAAGCAGCTATTGCCCAATCCAATAAACGGTAAGAATAGATCAAATTCACAGAACCAATTCCCGACATACAGGAAGTTCCGTTCATCAAACCTAATCCGTCGCGTAATTTTACTTTCAAAGGAGTGATGTTCTTCTCAGCTAAAACTTCTGAAGTTTTTCTGCGAACACCGTCAATGTATACGTACCCTTCTCCGATCAGGTTTAGCGCCAAATGAGCCAGTTGAACCAAATCACCGCTTGCTCCAACACCACCGTGCTCAAAGATCTCAGGAATGATGTCATGGTTTAGAAATTGAACCAATTGTTCAATCACTCCATAACTTACCCCTGAATTTCCCTGCATGAAATTCGTTAGCCGGGAAAGTACAACTGCTCTTGCTGATTCGGCATCCAATACATTTCCTGTTCCGGAAGAGTGACTTCTGATCAGGTTATACTGAAGCTGATTTAGTTTGTCTTCATCTATTTTGAATTGAGCCATGGGCCCAAAACCTGTATTGATTCCATAGATGATCTTATCACTTGAAAATTCCTGAAGGAAAGAAAACGAGCGTTCCAATTCCTTACGAACATCGTCTGAAATGATGTATTCCTTCTTTTCAAGACTAAAGGACTCTATTTGTTTTAAATCAAGTTTGTTCATGTTACGTTAAAGTGGGGAGTAACTTATTTCGGTAATTTAACTTCAAGAATAGTGTGAAAACGATCCTCGTGAAGCGGATGTTCTGCAACGGTTTCGAATCCTGCTTTTTCAATAATGTATTTTAATGCAGAAGAAGAGTACATTTTACTGTTTCCATTTGCCAATGCTGTAAAATAAAGCGAAGTAGCAATTAAGCTAAACTCTGCTGCGGGGAAACGCTGATCGTCTATAAATGTTTCCATGATAAAGATAGTAGCATCCGGTTTCATGTTTTTCTTGATCTTCAACAAGATTGCTTCAATCTCTTTTTCGCTGAAACAGTCCAGGAACTGGCTCATCCAGTAAACGTCTGCACCTGTCGGGATCTCAGAATTCGGATCAAGCATGTTGCGCTCGTTGTAATCCACGCGGTCTTTAATCTCCGGAATCGCATCAATATTTGCTTTGGCAACTTTCAATTGAACGCCAAGGTCAAAAATACTTACACGTACATTCGGATCGTGTTTCGTACTTGCAACGGCCCATTTTCCAGTGTTCCCGCCAATATCGTAAATGTGTTTCGGGTGGTGTTTAAAAATGATTTTCAACGCTTCCCCGAATGAATTATCGGAATAATGATGATCGAACTCGAACCACGAAGTTTTTAATGGCTCCGGTAAAAGTGATAATCCTTCATAAATAGTTGCCCACGGACCAATTTCTTTCAATCCTTCCGGTTTTCCATTCAAAATGGAATCTTTCAGGTGAAATAATCCTTTGTAGCAAATGTCTTGTGTAAACATCAGGTTTACTTTCGTCATTTCGTCGCGCGTCAAAAAGTACCCGATTTTGGAAAGTGTGTATTTATTTTCATGCAGCTCCAGGATGTCAGCAGCTTTAGCCATTTCTACTAAAACACGAACTCCGTATTCGCTGATATTTTTTCGTTTTGCGATTTCCTCGATGGTTAAGCCCTCTTTTTCTTCATACAATTCGTCCATGATTCCAAGGCTCGACATTGTATAAACAGTTTGGAATACAAACGGACTAAAGGCAATTTTTTGTGCCTCGTACAAAGAGTTTAATGCTTTCATGGGTTCAATCTACTACCGAATTCCGAGTATTAGTTTTTACTTGTTGTTCGATCGGGTTAATTTAAAATTGGCGTCAAAGTTAGGAAAAAAAAACAGTGTTTTACCCGAATGTTGATTCTTAGTAGTTAGCAATTTGCTAAAAATGGAAAGATCGAAGCTTTGAAAGCGGTATTTCATTAATTTTGAAGCCGAAATGAACGAAGAATTTGACGTCACCATCATCGGCTCCGGTGTAAGTGGTTTGCTTTCCGCAGCGCTGTTATCCAGATCAGGAATGAAAGTACTTGTGTTGGAAAAACATTATTTGATTGGTGGTTATTTACAGGGTTTTGAAAGGAAGGATTTTGTTTTTGATACGGCAATCCATTGGCTCAACCAATACAATGAAGTTGGAACGGTAACGCGTGTTTTTAAAATGTTGGGGGAAGATTATCCGAAACCTCAACTGATGAAGCGCATTCAACGGCACATTTCAACCAATCACGATTACCTGCTTACAGATAACCCGGATGAATTGAGAGATCAGTTGATTTTGGATTTTCCCCATGAAAAAGAAGGAATTCAGCGATTTTTTAAAGTTGCCAGGCGCATTGCGAAGGTTTCTTTGCGTTTTGCCGAGTTTTTTCAGTCGGTTGAAACCAAATCTCCCCTTGAGATCCCATTCTTCCGAATGAAACAGCTGGGAATTATTTATCCGTTGATTCCATATGCAGTAGGTGGAGCAGGAGATGAGGCGGTAAAGAAAGGGTTGAGTAAATTCTTTAAAGATCCGGATCTGCAGGAACTTTTCTGCACAGAACGCGACTTGTTGTCGTGCATTTTCCCTATTGCATGGGCTTACAACAAGGATTATCAAAATCCACCCATTGGTGGAAGCCAGGTGATTCCGGAGTGGTTGGAAAAGCAGGCTATTCCTGATAGATGTGAAGTCCGTTTGAGTTCAGAAGTTGTTGGTTTTGATTTTGAAAACGAAGAAATCACGGCAGTTCGCTATAAAAATCGCGCAAAAGAATACAGCGTAAAAACAAAGTATGTGATTGCGGCTTGTGACGTGGATTTTCTGTATCGAAAATTAGTACCGCAAAATTTGGTCCCGCCTAAATTCTTTGAAACACTCAACGATTCCGAAATGTATAGTTCTTCGGTGACGATCTCCATAGCTTTGGACTGCACGGCAGAAAGTTTGGGCTTCGGACATGAACTAACGATTATTTGTGAAGAATCCAGTACGCGTGACGAACACAGTTCAGGAGATCCGCATAAATCTGCCATTTCTGTTTTGGCGCCAACTGTTAGAGATAATACCATGGCTCCTGAAGGACAGGGAACCGTTACTCTGTATGTTCCGGCCTGGATCGATTACATGGATAACTGGAAAACTGAAAGGAATGCTAAGGGAGATTTCGTTCGTACGGAAGCCTATAAAAAACTAAAAGACGAGTTTGCCCAGATCATTTTTGATCGTGTGGAGGCTAAAATGTGTCCCGACTTGAGGAAGCATATTTTGTTTTACGAAGTGGCTACGCCTGTTACCTATCAGCGCTATACCGGAAATAAGAACGGTTCTATGATGGGAACACGCCCGGGAAAAAAGAACATGCAAAGTAAAATCGCTCATTACCGCACGCCGGTGAAAAACCTGATTATTGGCGGTCAATGGGCAGAATTGGGAGGTGGTGTACCCATTGCAGTTAAAACTGCTTTTAACGCATCTTTGATCATTCTGAAAAAATGGGACAAACCACGATTCAAAAAATTACTGAATGCATACAAAAACGGCACAAAACTCACTGCATGAGATATTTTTGTAGCTTTGCCCGCTAATATTTCTCCTTCTTCCTGAAACTAACACAAAAAATGATCGGTCAAATTTGCGCGCGTATTGTTGAGTTTTTTCTTAAAAAAAGACTGTTTTTTTGGGGAACATTCACACTTGTGCTCGCTTTTTTGCTCATTGGTGTTTCTAAACTGAGAATCAACCAGGATTTGTACGCTATTTTCCCGCAGGGAAAGGAATTCAAGAAATTCAACGAGATCGTTCAAAAGAATAAACTCAACAAACAGGTTGTATTCTCTATAAAAGCTCAGGAAGACGAAGAAATCACCCTGGAGAAGCTGGAAAACTTGAAAGCAGATCTTGAAAAACAGTTCTCCAAAGAACTGAAAGATATAGAGGTTGTAAAAACAGTTGATGAAGGTGCTTTGATTGCTTTTCTTCAAAAGAGTTCCGTTCGCAACCTCACAAAAGAGGATTATAAGCAGATAAAAGGGAAGCTTCAATCGGATTCTATTGAAAAAGGATTGAAGCGAACTGCAGGATTGCTGACAGGTCCGAACGCATTCTTTATCAGCAAACTGGCAGCAAACGATCCTTTGGGCCTGTTTTATGGGCAGTTGAAGCAGTTAAATCCCAACACAGATTCCAGCAATTACCTGGTGAAAGACGGAGTGGTTTATTCAAGGGATGAGCAATATGCTTTTTTCTTCGGAACCATTGATCTGAACCAAAAAGACACCAAGAAACTGGAAGCTTTTGCGGATCGCCTGGAAAAATTCAAACAAACGAAGGCCAGGGAGAAAAATCTGGGCTTTGATTATTTCGGGACTTTCCGGATAGCGGTTGAAAATGCAAAGCAAGTCAAGGCTGATTCATCTTTAACGGCAATCATTAGTATTACAGCCATTTTACTATTGTTGATCTTCTACTACAGAAGTGTTTTGGCCCCGCTTTATTTTTTGCTTCCGGGATTCTTCGGAATTTTAAGCGGTGCAGGATTGGTGGGTTATCTGCACCCCGATATCTCGGCCATTTCTTTAGCTACTTCTTCTGTTTTACTGGGTATTGTGTTGGATTATTCGTTCCATTTCTTTACTCATTTGAAACATTTGGGAAGTGTGGTGAAAACGGTCAAAGAAATCAGTTCACCGATGACTTTAGGCAGTTTTACTACGATTGCGGCGCTTGGTGGATTGTTGTTCACAAATTCGGTTGTTCTTCAGAATTTTGGGTTGATTGCACTTTGTACTTTATCCGGATCAGTCATCTTTACCTTATTGTTTCTTCCCGCTATTATTGAGATCCTTAAAATTCGAATCAAGGATAATAATAACTATAAATTTAATTTTAAACTAAGTAAAACGTTCGTAAGAATTTCATTTCTAGTGATCACTTTAGTCTCTTTGGTCTTCTTATACAAGTCTTCCAATGTGGGTTTTGATTCGGATATGAATAACCTTTCATTCCATACTCCGGAATTGAAAGAAAAGGAGAAATTCTACACCGGAATCAATCCGAATACCGATAAGAAACTGTTTGTTTTTTCATCGGCTCCAACCAGGGAGAGTGCACGTTCACAAAATGATGCTGTTTATAAGACATTCGTTTCTACCAAAGAACAATACGGAATTTCTGAATTTGTTTCGGTATCGCCATATCTTCCTTCCAATCAGACATTGGAAGAGTCTGATAAGCGCTGGTCTGAATTCTGGAAAGCCAATCAGGGGGTGGAAGATCAAATTACGTCACTTGCACCTGAATATGGATTGAACCCTGCAGGATTTGAGCCTTTCTTCCGTTCAACGGAATCGTTTGATTTTGACAAACAGGAAGGTCAGGAGCTTGTAAAAGAAATCGGATTGAACAAATTTGTTTCGGAAGACCACGGACGGCATACTTATGTAACCTCGATTACGGTTAAAAAAGATAAGCAGGATCTTGTAAAAGCGGAATTGGCAGAAATTGACGGAGTATTTGTTTTGGATATTTCAGAAATGGCAAAATCGATGCTGAATGTGGTGAAACAGGATTTCGATTACCTTTTCCTGTTTTCATCCATGCTGGTTTTCTTTTCTTTGTTGGTCATTTACGGAAGAATCGAATTGACCTTGTTTGCTTTCTTCCCAATGGTTTTGGGCTGGATTTGGATCCTGGGAATAGCAAGCATTTTTGATATTCCGTTCAACTTTATCAATATAATTGTTGCAACCTTCATCTTTGGTTTGGGCGACGATTTCAGCATTTTCACTACCGATGGACTCATTCAGCAGGCGAGAAGCGGCGTTAATTCATTGAAATCGACTCAGTCCGGAATTATCCTTTCCGGGATTGCAACAATCATCGGCACGGGTGTTCTTATTTTTGCAAAACATCCTGCCATTCATTCCATTGGCGCGATCAGCGTTATCGGGATCGGTTCGATCATGCTGATCACCCTTTTCGTTCAGCCGCGGGTTTACAATTTCTTTGTATTGAACAGGAAAGAGAAAGGACGTGGACCGATTACGTTTTTCTACTTCATTTATAGTTTGCTTTTATTCTTCTATTTCTTCCTGGGAAGTTTGGTTCTGAATATCATTTTGATCTTCATCCTGATTCCAACACCCATGAAGCGGATCCACAAACGAAACATCCTTAATTTCTTTATTTCGAAATTAGCTAAATCTACCATTTACGCAGGATTACATGTGACGAAAAAAATAGTTGACAGACATAAACTGGATTATAAAAACCCGAGTATTATTACGCCGAATCACACCTCTTTCCTGGATATTTTGGTGGTATTGATGCTCAACCCGAAAACGATTATCATGGTAAAGAAATGGGTTTACAATTCCCCGATTTTCGCACCGTTCATTCGTTACGGAGGCTATTTATTTGCCGAAGAAGGTGCGAACGGAAGCCTCGATGAGATCAAAGAACGAATTGATCAGGGATATTCACTGGTAATCTTCCCGGAAGGAACCCGGAGTGCGGATGGAGAAATTAAACGTTTCCACAAAGGAGCATTCTACATTTCAAAAGAATTGAATATTCCGATTCAACCGCTACTAATCCTTGGAAATCACGAAGTGAACCCGAAAAATGATCTGATCATTAATCAGGGACAAATTCTGATAAAGCCGCTTGATAGGTTATATCCGCAAGCTGAAGAATCGTACAGTGATTTTTCGAAGCGCACGGTAAAAGTCATGCGTTCAGGTATGGCTGTTTTTAGAAAGCGGTATGCAAACACATCTTTCTACACCCGAAAAGTGATGGAAAATTACCTGCTCAAAGGTCCTGTTTTGGAATGGTACGTGCGGGTGAAGTGGATGATGGAACGTAAGAACTTTGATTACTATAATGCATTGATCGGTTCACGAAAACGCATTGTGGATGTAGGTTGTGGCTACGGTTACCTGTCCGTGTTCCTGAATTATTTTGATCCCTCACGTGAAATTATAGGGATGGATTACGATGAAGAAAAAGTGGCCGTTGCAGATAATTGTGTCAAGAGATCCGGGAATTTGAGTTTCCAGTCTGCAGATATTCGCGAATGGGAATTACCCGAGTCGGACGTGTATTTCTTCAATGATGTGATTCATTATTTGCGTCCGGAAGAACAAATTGATCTGTTGAATAAGGTGAATACGAAGCTGGGAGCAAATGGAATCATTGTGATCCGTGACGGAATTATCGAATTCCGGGACAGACTGAAAAACACCAAACTAACGGAGACGCTTTCCACAAAATGGTTTAATTTTAATAAGACAACGAATGATCTTTCATTTCTGTCTGCTAAAGAAATTGAGCGTTTTGCAAATGAGAACGGATTTGGATTCGAATTGATTGAACATTCATCAAAAACATCAAACGTATTGATGATCCTTAAAAAACTTTAAGTTGAATTCCGGACAGAAAATAGTAGTAATCGGTAGTGGTATCGGCGGCCTGGTAAGCGGTCTGATATTGGCTAAGAACGGATATCATGTTCAGATATTGGAGAAGAATCACCAGGTTGGAGGTTCTCTGCAGGTTTTCAGTCGTGATAAGAAGATTTTTGATACCGGAGTTCACTATGTAGGAGGTTTGGATCATGGAGAGAATCTCTACCGCATTTTCAAGTATTTGGAGATCTACGATGATCTGGAAATGAAGCGCCTCGACGAAAATGCCTTTGATATTATTCGTTTGGCAAACGGAACTACTGCCAGTCATGGAATCGGCTACGATAATTTCAGAGATCAGCTAAAAATCAGTTTCCCGGAAAACCACCAAGACGTTGATCGGATTGTAGATGAACTGCGATTGTTTTGTACTTATTTTCCGCTTTACAATATCGAGCTGGAATCAGAGATCAATTATGTAGAACACAATGAAGTTCTGGAAGTTGGGGCCTGGGAACATTTGGCGACTCTAACCAATAATGAAGACCTGATCAAAGTAATTTTGGGATCCGGACCTCTGTATGCCGGATTGAAAGGAGTTACGCCATTCTACGTCGTAGCATTGATCCTGAACAGCTTCATTAAAGGGAGTTATCGTTTTGTAAACGGCGGATCACAGATCGCAAAACTGTTGATGAAGAGGATCGCAGAAAATGGCGGCGAGGTTTTGAGACGAAAAGAAGTAATAGGCGCGAATTATAACGAATCGGGAACAATTCGGTCACTTATTTGTTCGGATGGATCTGAATTTGAATGTGATTTTGTGATTTCGAACATGCACCCAAAAGAAACCATTCATCTTTTGGGAAGAGACCGCTTTAAAACGGCATATGCAAATCGGGTGAACGCACTACCGAATACAATAGCATCATTCATGATCTATTTGTCCCTGGAAGAGAACACGCTGCCTTATTTCAATTCAAATTATTACGATTATTACACCGATAATATTTGGGACGAAGAGTTCCGCTTCAATGATTCCTGGCCGCAAATGACTTTTACTTCGGCACAGGTTTCTAAGAATACCAAAGAGTATGCAGAATCTATTTCAGTAATGTGTTACCTCGATTTTAATGAGTTCAAGACCTGGGAAGCTTCCGTTCGCACCATTGTGAAGGAAGGAACGCGTGAAGAAGCGTATGAAACATTCAAAAAAATGTGCGAAGAACGCATCTTAGACCGAATGGAAGAACGTTTTCCGGGAATCAGGTCCAAAGTAAGACACAGTTATTCTTCCACACCTATTACCTACAGAGATTATGTTTCCACTCCCGATGGCTCCATGTATGGGATCCAGAAGGACTTCAAGCACACACACCGCACACAGATCAATACCAAAACGCACATTCCTAATTTATTCCTGACTGGTCAGAACATTATTTTTCATGGAATTTTGGGTGCGACCATTGGTGCTTTGGTAACATCTTTTAATTTTGTAAATAATAAGCAAGTAATAGAAAAAATCAAAATGTATGACTAAAGAAGTTGATGTTGTTGTAATTGGTGCAGGTCCTGCTGGTTCTGTAGCTTCCTCTAAATTGATCAAAGAGGGTTTGAAAGTTTTGGTTTTGGAAAAAATGCAATTCCCACGATTTGTTATTGGTGAAAGCTTATTACCTCACAGTATGGATTACCTGGATGAGTTGAACCTGCTTCCTGCAGTGGAGGCTTTGAATTTCCAGGTGAAGACCGGTGCTTGTTTTTATCACGACGGAGAACGTTGCGATTTCCTGTTCGAAAATCAGTACACAGATGGTTGGTCCTACACTTTTCAGGTGAAACGTGCAGATTTCGACCATGCTTTGATTAAAGAAGCTGAAAAACAAGGTGCAGAAGTAGAATTCCAGGCTGAAGTAACGGATGTGAAAACATCTGTGAACAAGCAGGTGGTTACTTACCGCGATGCGAACGGAGATATCCATGAAGTTCATTGCCGTTTTGTAATGGATGCAAGTGGTTACGGACGTGTACTTCCTCAAATGTTCAACCTGGAAGTTCCGGTTGCAACACCACCGCGTGGAGCTGTTTTCGCACATTTGGACGATACAAGAAGAACTCCTGAAGACGGAAGAAATATCTTTGTTCACGCATTCAATGACAACACGGCATGGATCTGGTCCATTCCTTTTTCAGATGGAACAGCTTCCGTGGGAATCGTTGGAAACAAAGACTTTATAGAAGAATGCTATGCGGATGGCGGAAAGATTTTCAAGCAAAGAGTAGCTGAGTTCCCCGGGTTGAATGGTCGTTATGACGGTGTGGAATTTATGTTCGAGCCGCGTTTGATCGTGAATTATGCTGTTTCTGTTAAGCAGGTTTATGGTGAAGGGTATGTATTGTGCGGAAACAGTACGGAATTCCTTGATCCGATCTTTAGTTCGGGAGTTACACTGGCGATTTCTTCAGGGTACAAGGCTGCAACATTAGTTGCGAAGCAATTGAACGGCGAGCAGGTAGATTGGGAAAAGGATTACAGTGTGGTTCTGAAAAAAGGAATCGACGTATTCAGAACCTATGTATTGGCTTGGTACGAGGGAACTTTGGGAGATATTTTCTTCAGCGAGAAAGTTGACGAAACAATCAGACAGCAAATCTGTTCCGTTTTGGCCGGTTATGTTTGGGATGAAACCAACCCATTCGTGAAAAAGCACAGTACATTGGTAAGTGCCATCGCACACATCGTGAAAATGTAATAAGATACTAATACAATGCTTGGGCCGCGATTCATCGCGGCCTTTTTTATTTACCGCAAATGCGCAAATGAAAAAGCGAGCCTACCGGTCTCGCTTGTCTTATTGTCCATTTTATCTTTTCCAAAAGAAGAAGGCGACCGGTAGGCGCCTCTCAAAATTTGTGCATTTGCGGGAAATGGAAAGTGGTTATCACACAAGGGCGCGAGACATCGCGTTACTAGCAAGTTTTATTTGAAGACAATCTTTTCCGGTTTGCGCATATGGTTTTTATAAACCTGGCTGCGCAGATAATCGGTTTCCAAAAACACAAAATGCGGCACCACGCGCAATTTTGCCTTGCATTCTTCTATAATCTGGTTCATTACCGGGGAATGTTCAATGCGGTTTTCCAAAAGAATGGTAATCGTGTCATGGCCCAGGTAATCTTTCGCCACTTCAATTTTGTAACAGCTGATTTCTGAACGACTGTCAAAGATCTCGTAAATTGAAGGAGGGAAAATAGTTGTTCCCTTGAACTTGATCATTTGGTTCTTACGGCCTAAAATTGGGCCAACTCTTGGAGATGTTCTTCCGCAGCTGCAGGAATTTCTGTATATGCGCGCTACATCGCCGGTTTTATAGCGAATCAGAGGAGTTCCTTCTGTTCCCAAAGTAGTCACCACAATTTCCCCCTTTTCACCGTCAGAAACTTCATTCCCATCATCATCCAAAACTTCAAGGTAGATGAGGTCTTCATTCAAATGTCCACCCTGGTGAGCCCTACATTCAGTAAAAGCGGCACCCATTTCGGTTGATGCATAGGTAGAGAATAATTCAATGTTCCAATCTGCATGAATGCGTTTTGCCAGTACATTTTCCAACAAATCATCTTCGCGGATAGGTTCTCCGATACAAATAGCCGAACGAACGGAAGTTTGATTCACATCGATACCGTTTTGCTTCGCATAATCGATTAGATTAACTAAAAAGCTTGGTACAGCAATCAAGATGGTCGGTTTGTTTTCCAGGATTGAATTCCATTGCAATGCAGGAACTCCCGGGCCAATGCGGATCATTCCGGCATTTAGTTGCTGAACGCCTAAGTAATAAGCCAATCCGGCCATGAATTGCTTATCAATAGTCGTCATCAGCTGGAAAAGATCTCCAGCCTTTGCGCCTGTGAGTTCAAAAGATTCTTTTTCGTTTTTGGCTAAACGTACTAAATCGTTCTTCGTCAGGTAGATCGTTACGGGTTTCCCCGAAGTGCCTGAAGTCGTAACGTATTCGGCAATTTGACTGGATGGGACACACAAAAAATCCCGGTTGTTCTGAGACAAATCTTCTTTCGTAGTGAAAGGAAGCTTCCGAAAAGATTCCGGGCTTAAGTTTTCTGTTGCGCTGTTTGAAAAATGTCTCTGGTAAAATGGAGCGTGCTTAACAGCATAGTTAATCGATTCAACTACTTGCTCAAGTACTTTGCTATTTTCCATTTTTTCGACATTCTTTGATCAAATTTCGCAATTCTTCTTCAATCTGAGGTGAAGCGACGCGTTTAGTAAGCGCGATTTCGTAGGAATAGATCGCTTTTTTATATTTTTTCTTCTTCTGGAAGTATTTCCCCAATTGCTCATAAGTCACGTAAGACTCCGAGTTGTTGTTGATGAATTCGGCGATCTCTTTTTCAGAAAGATCCAGCGTTTTGTCGAACATCAAATAAGCGGTAATTTGCTGCTTCACCGTTTTGAATGCTTTGAATTTGCGGTAAGCGTCTGAAGTTACAAATGCATCCTGCGGAATGGAATCCACCAGCTGGATCTGCTTTGTTTGGAAGGTTTTTGTCAGATCATAACCTAAGAATGTTCCCAATTGATAGTCCGAACTGGAGATAAAGTACAACCTGCTTTCCGGCTGCATAACCACGCTGTGGTGTGCCTGCAATTGATTTAATGCGCGCGGATTTCCCATTCCCAGTGTATCGTTGTCCAGCGCACTTTGATCTCTCAGGATTGCAGCTGCATGGATTGGATTTAATGGATGATTTCCGGCTAATAACTGCTTCATTCTGTCGAAACGGTATTTGGAGTCGCTGTTTGCAATGTTCTTTTTGTTGACTTTATCTTTTTGGAAAGGTTCCGATTGATAATGGTTTGCACAAACCAACACATCCGTTCCACTTTCATAGACACCTAATTTTTTAGGAGATTTTTCAATCAGAACAGCTTTGCCGTCTTCCGCCGAAGAAATCATCAGTGTTTCGGAAACAAAGGTGTTTCGTTTCTTAGCAATGGCAACGGCTTCATCGATGTTTTTAGCATATTGCAGGATCTCGCGCGCAAGCAGTGAAATCGGCATTTTGGAACTGGTCGGTAAATCCGATTTAGATGCATTAATCGTTACTGTCAGGCCTTTTTCGTTCATTCCGGAAGCTACGCCAGTAAACCCTGCCCAGGAATAAGAAGTGAATTTGTAACCTTTGCTCGGATTGACGAAAATGATCAATTTATTCTTCGCAAAATCATCGCCGACATAAAAATCAAAATTCCTTCCCACCAGCAATTGCTTGTTCTCACTTTTCTGACCTTTCACCACGAAAGATGTACAGCCAACCACGCTGTAATCGTTCAAAGCATGTCCAATGTCGTGCGCGGCATGATAATTCAGGATTCGCGTGTATTTGGAAGCAATGTAGTCGTAACGATCAGAGAAAGCCAAAGAAATTCCATAGATCTCCTGCTGATTTTCCAGGGGAATATTCTCCGGTAAATCGCTATTGAAAAATCCGACCATCAATTTAATAACGTGTCTCCACATTTTATTGGGTAGAAAATTGTTGATCTGTCCTACAAAAATATCTTCCTGTTCCTGAACGAGTTCTTTGGCCAATTTTCCATAGATAACACCTCTTTCATAAGGCTCTCCTTCCAGGTACATTTCCCACACTCCGAATTTGTTTTTCTTCAGGTAGGAATTTCCCAGGACATAATGGTCCGGCCCCACTTTTTTTCGCTCACCAACATGAATAGTTGGAACTTCAGGAGTGTCAATTTGTGCGTTGAACAGCACGATTGTAAACAAGACAAACAGGAATGCAAAAAAGAGTTCTGTCGGAATCCAAATAAGACGGAAAAGGTATTTAAAAATGGTTTTGATCACGTGCATCGAATAATTGAGTACAAATATACGCTATTTTTGAGGGGAATTGTCAGCGATTCAAGCGTGTAAATGATGATAAGTATTATTAACAATCCAAATTCTACAGTAGCTTATTTCAGGCTGGATGAGTACGATCAGATGATTGCTGGCGGAATCACTAAACGCGCTGTAGAAAAAGGAGGAATCCAAAAATTGCTTCAGCAATTGGGTTGTGATGGCTTGGAGATCGGTTATAAGCAAACGGGTCAGCCGTATCTGAAGGAAAACCCTGAATTATTCCTGTCGGTTTCTCACGCAAAAGGATGGTTTGCCGTAATAGTAGGTTCTCAAGCTGTTGGTATTGACATTCAAACGGTTTCTTCCCGATTGAAACAGGGACAGGATTATTTTCGGAATGAGCGGGAATTGGAATTTTCGGAGGACGATCTGGCACTTCATTTAATGTGGGGAGCTAAAGAGGCATTTTACAAGTTGAAAGAAGGTCAAATTCCGGATTTAAAAGAGGAGGTCAGCCTGATCAGTATTCTGGATGAATCGTTAATCCTCGAGTTTGAATTGGAGAAACACGATTTAGGGTATAAGATTTTGGATGATGCATTTCTTGTCTTCACACGATGAAAATGCTATTTTTGAATGATAACTAAATGGAAAGATTATGAAAAAAGGATTGCTGGTCCCAATAGCTATGGGGATGATTCTTGTGGGAGGATTGGTTTCTTGTTCGAAAGAATATACCTGTACTTGTGAGTACTATTCAAACGGAACATTGACGAATACAGACAATACAAAAATTGCTGAGGGCGATAAAGACAAGTCTTCAGAAAAGTGTGATGAAATGGATGCTGATTATACCACAGCAGTTGGAGGAACTACGGTGCATACAGAAACGAAATGTTCTTTGCAGTAATTGCCGAATAATTCTAAATTTACTGCATGAATTATCTAACTATGAAAAAAGCATCTCTTGGAATACTGTTAATCGTCATCTTAGGTTCTTGTAAAAAGGACTATGTCTGTTCTTGTGATTACTACACGAATGACGCATATACTACATCAGATCCTACAATCTTCCATGAATCAAAGCGCGTAGCAAAGAAGAAATGTGAAGATTTAAATGATGAAGGAAATCTTGTTTTTGGTGGAATGAATTTTCATAATGAGACAAGATGTAGTTTGAACTAGTTTTTTTTAAATACTTTTGATTAAGCTGTTCGCTCCGGCGGATGGCTTTTTTTGTGCTGTTATGAAGAGTTTGATTATTGCTGTCGGTTTGTTGGTGTCGCTTAGTTCGCAAGCGCAGGTATTTCATGTCTCCGATTCATCGGCCTTATTGGTGAAAACAACCAGTCAGTCTCCGGCCCATTGGTACATCCAGGTTTTTTCTGATTGTCCTGTTGATACGGTGCTTCGCTGGAAAGCGACTCATTTCGACAATATTCCCATGGAATGGGAAATCTCAATAGATGATCAAACGTCTTCCCATTTTAATGTGGAGGTTGGTGACAGCGCCGATTTCAATTTGCTGACCAATCAGCCATTTGCAACCAAATTAATTATTGGTGCTATGCTGAATGGAACGCCGGGTCACGGAATTTGTTATTTTGATGTATATCTTCCTGAAAATTCTTCGGCCGTTCAAACAATCAGCTATGAATTTATTGTAACACCGGCAACAAATGGTATTGCAGATCTTGACGGTTCTTTCCTGGAGTGGAAAGCGGGTGTATTAAAAGTAAAAGGTGAAAAGGAAGCAGCATTTGAAGTTTTTGACCTTTCGGGAAGATTAGTCAAAAAAGAACTAACAAATCAGTTCTTAATTTCAGATTTACCAAAAAATCAATCATTTATCATTCAAGTAAAACTAAATGACAAGCATGCCATCATTAAGATTTACAATTAATTGAGAATCTCATTCTTCTACTTCCAAGATTTTATCGGCTAAAACATAACTAAGTTTATAGTAGCTTTCTGTCGTCCAGCCACCGACGTGCGGAGTGAGCAATACTTTATCCGATTCGAGTAAAAAATCCAAATCCTCATTTGCAGTTTCATCAAAGAATTGTTCGAATGATTTTTTCTCAAATTCATTGACATCCAATCCTGCTGAAAGTGTTGTTCCTTTTAAGATAGATTGAATTAATGATTTAGTTTTAACTATTTTTCCACGAGACAAATTCAACAGGAAAATCGGCTTTCCCAGGGCATCAAAAAATTCCTGGTTGGCGAAATGAATGGTTTCTTCATTCTGCGGTATGTGGAAAGAGATCACATCGGATTTTCTTAGAACAGCTTCAAGGGTAGCTTCGATCACAAAATCATCTCCGAAACCGGTTTTGTATTTGTCATAGGCAAGAAGAGTTACATCAAAGCCGCGCAGCTTTTTGGCAAATGCTTTTCCGTTGTTTCCATATCCGATAATTCCAACCGTTTTTCCATCCAATTCAACTCCTCTGTTTCCTTCGCGGTCCCAGGTTCCGTTTTTTACATCCCGATTTGCCGTGTGAATTTTATTCATCATCGATAATAACATCCCCAATGCGTGTTCACCAACTGCATTGCGATTGCCTTCCGGCGCATTGTGCAGCTCGATTCCTTGTTTGGAGCAGTAAGCCTCGTCAATGTTTTCCATTCCGGCTCCGGAACGGGCAATAAATTGAAGATTGGGAGTAAATTGAAGGAATGCCTCATCCATCGTAAAACGGGATCGGATTACCAGGCCGTAAGCATCAATTAGTTGCGTTTCGCATTGTTCCCTTGTCCAGTCATGAGCTTCAATGCATTCGTATTCGCCGCTTTGAGCAAGTCTTTCGGAAAGAATAGGATGTACCCGGTCTAAGAAAAATACTTTTTTCATGAAATGAATTTAGTACTCCGAAAGTACCTTTTATTCTTTAACGGGTTTTACTAAGAACTGTAAAATTATTTTGAATGTCTGTTCAATCATGGAAAGATTGGTGCGGTCTGAATTTCCGATGTAATCATTGATCAGGTTGATGGGGCGCAAATTTTCACCTGTTTTTTCAAGATTTAATTTGATCTTTTGTGCATGAATTTCACGCTCGAGTTTCAGGATTTGAAGATCAAGGTCAATTTCTTCAAACGAAGAATATATTTTCGACTTTTCCATTAGTCTTTAAAAAAAAGTTTAGAAAATGTGCGTAAAATGTATCGCTCAACGAATTTCAGGCGCAAAAGCATAATTAGAAGAATCAATACGAAATAACCACCGGCAACAATCAAAAATCCCAAGGCCATATTATTTACTGCATCTCCGATTGCAAGCGAAGCTGCGATGGAACCGAATAGTAAAGCAATCATCAGGAAGAAACCAATCAGTATCAGCTTTACAATAGTGCGGGTTGATTTCATAACAAATTGAAATCCCAGCAACTTATAATATTGTACAGTGCTTTCTACGTAAGCTTTGGTTTCCTCCTGGATGTTGCGAGTACTTTCTTTTAATTCTTCAAATGCCATTGAAATTAGCTTTTAGCTGCCGCCGCCGCTGCTTTTTTGGCACCTTTTTTCAAGGTTTCCAGTTTGTCTTCCAAAAGTGAAATTAATTCATCCTTTTCATGAATACCGCTTGAAATGGCTTTATCCAAAAAATCTCCAATGTCTTCGCCGGCATTTTCAGCTTTGCGCTGCAACAATTGAGATAATTCGCTGAATTTGTCCAATAAACCGTCTTTTCCCTTGTCCAAACCATCTTTCAACATTTGACGTGTTTCAGATCCTTTTTCAGGAGCTAATAAAATTCCGATACCTGCTCCAACTACAGCACCTGCAAGGAGCCCAAAGATTATATTGTTACTTGACATGATACTTTGTTTTATGTGTTCATTCTAAATGTAGACAAAAAATTGAGCGGTCGAAAGAATAGGCTGAAGTTTTAACTTTAATTTTCAAATGACTAAAATCTTTGAATTATTTAAGTTCTGACATTACAAAACTGCTGTTTACCTGCCCGATATGCGGGATCCGGGATAGCTGGGTCTTCAGAAAGTCATGATAGACTTCCATATTTGCCACTTCTATGATCAGCATATAATCGGTAGCGCCGGCAACGTGGTAGGCATGAATGACTTCCGAGAGTTCTTTAATCTTAATCGCTTTTTCAAATACGTCAATTCCTTCCTTTTCGTGACTTTTTAAACTTACCTGGCAAACGACCTTCAATTCTTTACCCACCGCCTTTCTGTCTATTAAAGCTGTGTAGCCTTTTATAACGCCCATGCGCTCCAGGCGTTTGATGCGCTCAAAAGTAGGAGTAACCGATAAGCCGATTTTACCAGCAACTTCTTTGTTATTCATCTTTCCATTTGACTGGAGCAGTTCGATTATTTGGGAATCTATGGAATCTAATGCAGACATACTTTTGGTTTTTGAGAAAAAAATTCTGACTCCGGTCTCTAAACGATTAAAAAACAGAACGAATGATCTTTATTTCAAATAAAAATAGAATAATATTCTTGTAATTGTAAATCAAACCAAATTTCCTTTTACTTAGTGGCTGTGTTAACGGATAAAAATATCCAAACGCACAATTTGTTAAAAGATCTTTGTTTTTAGTTCATTTATACCCTGATTTTGAACAGGATGAAAATGTTTCCGCAAAAATTTAACAAACGCATAAACAACGTTTCGTTATAGCTCTCCGTCATAGAGATGAAAGTGGGAATTGAAATTGATTAATCACAAAAACAAGAACCCCAGCACTTATGCCGGACATCCGGCAAAGGCGCATAGACACCACAGTCTAAATTACTACTGCTTTAAAACCTGGTTGATGAAATTCGACCGGGTTTTTTTTATTCCTGGTCCAGCTTTTTTGTTTTGAATTCCCGGAGATTTAATTTGTTGATCCGTGAACGGATTGCACCACTGGTTCTGCCAAAGTGTGACGACAATTCTTTGATTTTCGTGCCCTTGATAAATAATTGGGAAAGCTCCATGTCAACATCCTCTGTCCATGGTTTGTAAGCATCGCAATGCCTGGTTCGGAATTCTTCTACGGAATAGCTTTTGGAAGGAGCCAACTCAAAATCGGTTGTTTCCTCCTCAATTGGAGTTTCTTCTTCGGTTTTCAGCAGGTGAATGGTATCTGAATTTTCAACCACTTGAAAAGAGGTGGGGATGAATTTGGATGGAATGGATAATTTGTTTTTGGTGCGCGTAATGGCCACATACAACAAGTTAATTTCCTCATTGAGTTTGGTCGTACTCAGCTTAGCTTTTCTAAGATCGCTGACAGTTTTTTGAACCTTCTCTTCTGTTATAAAATCAGGAGCTAATTCGATGGAATCATATTCCATTCCCTTGCATCTATGAACGGTTGAAAAGATCATTTCGGCCTGATCTTTATTGTCATTGCCAAGATGTTTGTTCTTAATCGACCTAAGAATGTCCGGAATTTCGTTTTCATATTTTTTCACAATCTCTACCATCATAGCCAGTTCGAGGTCTTCTGTTTTAGAAATATAATCTTCCAGTTCATTCATGGATTGCATTTCCCGGATGAGTTTATCCCGGATCAATTTGCGTTTATTGTTGAAGAGATTCAAAACATCGTAAAGAGATGCACCGTCTTCTGCGTAGGTATAGGAATTGAAATTTCCCTCGAAATAAATGTCATGGACGTTTTCGTTTTCTGTCACAAACTCAATGGCTTTTAAGAGCAATCCAAGGTTTGTACGCGCAATGATTGCTTTTGATTTGACTTCTTTATTTTTGCCGCTGCCTACTATGCTGAGGTTTTTAGGAGCCTCCAGGAAACTCTTCCAATTTAGAACAGCAATTGCAAGACTTGCGATTTCTTCATTAAAGCGAAAACTGGTAGAAAGAAAATGGGTTTCATAATCCGCTTTCTCCAAAGAGTTGACGGCAAAACGCCAACTGTAAATTTGCTGATGCGTGTCGCCTACAATGACTTTTGTTGCTTCCTGTTTAAAGAAAACGTCCAGCATGGCAGCCGAGGCATCCTGACCTTCATCGAAAAGAATATAGTTGTAAGCTAGTTTTGGATTGGATAACTGAAACTTCTTCAGGTAAAAATCATGCGTAATCTCCATTTTTGCATGCTCCATTTTTTGAAAAAGGTCAATAGTTTTATCCCGGATGTACGAATAATGCATCTTGACGAATTTTTTGGCTTTATGATCATTGACTATTTCCAGGTAGTCTAAATCGGCAATGAATCGTTTATCGCTATTGCAGAAATAGGAAAAGAACTTTTTGACATGATTAGCCAATATAAATTCGGAGTGTTTTTCGCCATCGCCTCTTATTTCAAGAATCTCCGCAAGTTCATGGATTTTATAACCCAACCCGTTGATTCGATAGGGACCATTCATAACGACATGCCTGTAAGCCAATGAGTGCGCCGTTTCAACGGTAACATTCTTTAAGCCTTGCTGGAGAAATCGTTTTTTTGCATCCAGTTTCACAGATTTGTTAAAAGCCAAATAGAGAATCTGGTGTTCCGGTGAGCGGGTTTTTGCATATGCGATTAAGGTGCTTGTTTTTCCGGATCCGGCAACTGCGTTAATTTTTAAATTACCGGATTGATTCAGGATTTTCTCCTGTTCTGAAGTTAATTTCATAAAGTGAATAGTTGAAAATTTAGTTATTCGGTAGTTCAGATCAATCAAAAAATGATGATTGACAGACCTTTCCTTATTTAAGTTCAGGAATATTTTGGAAAAAATCAAGCTTTATTAAAATCAATTCGGCATTCGCGATTGACAATTAGCAATTGCTAAATTCTCTCTATCTTCGTGCCTAGAATTTTCAAAACAATAGAATCGCATGAGCACACATTCCAAACTTCAGATTTATAATAGCCTTTCTGGCGAAAAAGAAGTCTTTAAACCCATTATTGATGGAAAAGTTGGAATGTACGTTTGTGGGCCAACTTTGTACAGCGAGCCGCACATGGGCAACATGCGTACCTTCATCAATTTTGATTTGATTTATCGCTATTTGATGTATACCGGTTACCAGGTAAAGTATGTACGAAACATTACGGATGCCGGGCACATCACCAATTCGGCAGGTGAAGCGGTTGATTCTATTGGAAAAGCCGCACGTGTTGAGCAGGTGCAATCTTTGGAGATCGTTTACAAATACAATGTCAAATTCCAGGATTTGCAGCGCATTTACAACCTGCTTCCACCATCTATCGAGCCAACAGCAACCGGACACATCCAGGAACAAATTGAGGTGATTGAGAAAATCATTGAAAACGGATTTGCTTACGAAGTAAATGGTTCCGTGTATTTTGATGTACGAGCTTACAGCGAAAAATTCGAATATGGGATCCTGAGTGGTCGAAAAGTAGATGAATTGGCGGAAGAGACACGTGATTTGAATGCACAGGACGAAAAGCGCTTCTTTGCTGATTTCGCTCTTTGGAAAAAGGCCAATCCGGATGATATGCAGATTTGGCGTTCTCCATGGGGAGATGGAAATCCGGGCTGGCATATAGAATGTACTGCCATGAGCACCAAATATTTGGGAGATCAATTCGATATTCACGGTGGTGGACTGGATTTGAAATTCCCGCACCATGAAGACGAGATTGCACAAAGCTGCGGTTCGGTTGGAGTTTCTCCTGCAAATTACTGGATGCATGCCAACATGTTGAATGTAAACGGGCAGAAGATGTCGAAATCACTCGGGAATTATTTCTTACCACAGGAAATTGTGGACGGAACGACAGAAGTTTTTGACAGGCCGTATTCGCCTCAGGTGATCCGTTTCTGCATGATGCAGGCGCATTACCGCAGCACTCTTGACTTTACTCCGGATTCATTGAATGCCGCTGAAAAAGGATTCACACGTTTGTCTGAAGCTTATGAAAAGTTGGGTTCTTTGGAACCGAAAGCAGAATCTTCGCAAGATGTTCAGGCATTGGTTGATTCGTTGTACAAAGCGATGAACGACGATTTCTCTGCGCCTATGCTGGTTGCCGGTTTGTTTGAAGCTGTGAAATACATCAATACTGTTTCGGAAGGAAAAGCAACGATTACAGCCGCCGATTTGCAATTGCTCACCAAAGAATTCACCGGATTTGTATTCGATGTCCTTGGATTGACGATCGAGAAAGCATCTTCGGATAGCGCTTTGACTACCGTTATGGATTTGGTACTGGACATGCGCAAAGATGCCCGTGAAAATAAAGATTGGAGCACATCAGATAAAATCAGGGATCGTTTGGCAGAAGCCGGAATTGTGGTCAAAGACGGTAAAGACGGTGTAACCTGGACGGTGAAATAGTGTATTTGTTTCTCTCCGCCGCGGCGGAAGATTAAGAGGGGTGGCCATCCCCCTTTGTCCCCCTTCTAAGGGGGAGATTGGTTGAGCCCTCCAAGTAAAAATATGAGTGAGAACTTTGGAAAAGCATACAAACTCTGCAGTCGAAAAACAATCGGCCGTCTCTTCAAGGAGGGAAAGCAGCTGCGTGCATATCCCTTATCAATTTCCTACCTGGAAGTGGACAATAGCGAAAAAGTACCTTTCCAGGTGGTGATTTCCGCCCCGAAACGCCAATTTAAGCGTGCTCATGACCGGAATTATGTGAAGCGCCTGGTCAAGGAAGTGCTGCGAAAAGAAAAACAGCCTTTAGAAGAACTTTTAATTTCCTCTGGA
>CAMLFH010000023.1 GCA_946479285.1 uncultured Flavobacteriales bacterium
TTGTAAGCTGCCTTTTTGGTAGAATTATTTTTTCTTTCCCGTTGTGGAATCTCCACTATTTTTCGTTCCGGAATTGGTGTTTCCACTACCCGTTCCCGAATTTGTGTTTCCACTCCCAGATCCCGAACCTGATTTTGAGTTACCACTGTTTGAGCCCGAATTGGCACCGCTGTCCTTCGAATCGGAGTTTCCACTTCCAGATCCTGAACCTGAGTTTGAACTACCGCTGTTTGATCCTGAATTAGAACCGTCCTTCGCTCCTGAGTTCGAATTACCACTGCTTTTCGAACCCCTGGAAGAAGAACCGCCATTTCCATTTGACGTTTCATCATCGTTTTCCTCTTCCTCATCCTCTTCGGTAAAATCACTGATCAGGTTCTTAACCTTATCTTTCAAATTGCTGCCTTTACCTTTATCAGATGAGATGAGTACTCCAACTGCTAAACCAGCTGCTGCTCCCGTCACAAATGCGGTTGCCAATCCTGAAAAACCGCTGCCTGAATCGGCCCCGTCTTTCAATTTTTCTTTTTCTGCTTTCATCACTTTAACTAATTCGTTAACTACTGCACTCATTAATTCATTCATAATTTCAAAATTTTACGATTGGAAAATAATTGGACTTTCAAAGCATATAGAGGCAGGACCAACGTCAGGTGGAAAAGACCTCCTTCGTTGTACTTAAAATATAAATGACTGCCCATTCTCCAGTTACAAAGAATGCTAACATGTATGATCGTCCTCATCATCCCATCGGTGTTCATGAATAACGGCTATGTCAATATGGATTATTTGGTGAATGTCAGAAGGAGTTAAAACAACTCATTCTGACATTCTAATCAACCTATGAACACAACTTAAAATCTATTCTTCTCCTTCTTCAGCAGCCTCAATGTTAATAGAAGACTCGGCAATTTCTGTCAATGTCTGATCTGCTTCTTTCTCTTCATTCAGAGTTTCTTCCAGCAATGCCGCTGCATCTGATTCACCCAACGTATTCGCGAAAGCAACCAATGTTCCGTAGCTTGCAATTTCGTAATGCTCCACTTTCTGTGCTGCTGAAATAATAGCGGCATCACGCACTACTTCATCCTTAACCTCTTTCATCAGTTCTTCGGCCTCTGTGATCAAACCATCCATGGCTTCGCATTTTTTAGCTGCAGCTTTTTCACCCAGCACATCGAAAACCTGCTCAAGACGCTCCACATGTGTTTCTGTAACTGCTAAGTGATCTTCAATTGCCGCTACAAGTTCACTGTTGGAAGCTTTCTTTGCCATCTTAGGAAGTGCTTTTACCAATGCCTTCTCTGCCCAATAAATATCCTTTAATTCATCAATGAATAATTCGCGGAATGCGGACTCTCTTTCTCCTCCTTGATTTGTTTTTGCTGCCATTTTATTTGGTTTTAATGTGTTAATTATTTCTATACCTTAAAAGTAAAGCATAGACGAAGGAAAATACTTACAAAAATTTACCGGTGATTTGCATAATTCATAGGAATGTTAAGATTAGAAAAGCTGAAAAATGAGTGTGAAAAATTCTTCACTTTTCTAGTTAAAAAAGATGAAAATCAACAAATCCGGAATTCGGTTTCTTCTAAATTTAAGTTGTGTAGAACGAATGATTTGTAGAGATGGATTTAAATGTAAGATCAATACGGGAAGACACAGGTGCAGAAAATGCAAACTTCCCCATTTACGAAGGAATAAAAGAGGTTGACATTGTAGTAATCGGCGGCGGGATCACAGGCTTAACAGCCGCACTTCTTAAGCAATGCAGGCAGAAAGGTGATTTTGCTGGAAGCAAAGACAATAGGTCTGGGCACAACCGGGAATTCTACCGGAAATCTATATGCAATTGAAGGTCCGGCACTAACAGATCTTCGGGGAAAGAAATTGTCAAACGATTAAACCAAGAAATATGGAATTGATTTATACAGCAATCGGGCTTTTCGCCACAGCAGCATTGATCGGAATTTATATGCTGACACTTGTCATGCAGCGAAGACGAGTTCCCAGAGGTTTGGCAATTACACATGGTCTGCTGGCAGCAACCGCACTGGTTCTTTTGATCGTAGACATGATCAACACAGGTGCCGACACCATTCAGATCATTGTACTTTTCATTATTACCGCCTTAGCTGGGATTGTATTATTTGCAAGGGATTTGACAGGGAGATCACTACCAAAAAGTCTTGCATTAATTCATGGTTTACTGGCGGTAACGGGATTTATCTTTTTGCTGGTCTACACTTTTTACAAGTAGACATGGGTTGGATCGATATGCAAAAAAAAGTCGACACGAGTAGGTCGTATCGGCTTTTAAAGTGTGTCAGTAAAAAAATGGTTTAAGCAGTTTTTGCTTCCATCAATTCTCTATAATTCGAAGGACTAAGACCTGTGTTTTTCTTAAACTGGTTTGAAAGATGAGCTACACTGCTGTAATTGAGCTTAAAGGCAATATCTGAAAGGCTTAAATCGCTTTCTGCCAATAATTCTTTAACGCGTTCTGTCTTCTTAAGTATAATAAACTGCTGTACTGTAATCCCTTTTGCTTCCGAAAAGATCCCGGAGAGGTACGTATAATCCTGACCCAGTTTTTCACTCAGGTATTCAGAATAATTGACGTTTGGTATTTCATCTGAATTGGAAATCAATTCGATGATTGCATCCTTCATTTGAACAACGAGTGTTCTTTTTTTGTCTTCCAGGAGTTCTAATCCTAATTTTGACAGGTTTGTTCGTAATACTTCCATGTCTTCACGTGAAAGTTCTGTTAATGTTTCTACTATTCCGAGATCCACGGTAGCGCATTGGACCCCTAATTTTTCCAGTTCAGCCTGTACAAATGCCTTACAGCGTGAACTGACCATGTATTTTATATATAATCTCAAAATCTAAAAGTTAATGTAATTAATCAAACAGCAGTAAGTACTGGTCGTTTTTCTTTGTAAAACACTTAATCCGTTATGCAGCGCCCACATCTCCGTCTTAATGAGTGTCTTTACCCAATTTCTCAAAATCTAATTGTTTAACAAGGTGTGCACTATTCCTCAATTTGTATCCTTTATACGCACGGTTTCTGCATTTATATTTACCGAAGTCATTCTTCTTTGGACCTCAAGTCGTTTATTTCTTATCATTTTATAATACGAAGGTTTAAGCCCCGTAATAGTTTGGAAATTTCTGATCAATTGAGCTCCATTTATAAAATGAAACAATTTGATAATCTCATTGAATGATCTTCCTTCATACAAGATCATTTCTTTGATTCTTTCCACCTGTTGGATCATAGCATATTGCAGCATATCTACTCCATGTACCTGTAAAAAAACCAGCATCATCGGTGAATAATCACTTCCAATTTTTTCGGCAACAAGATTTGGATGCTCTTCCAATGCTATTTCGGGTTGTTCATAGATCAACTTTTTGATCGTATGTGTGATTTTGTCTAAAAGCATACTTTCCGCTTCATTCAAAGCTTCAAAACCCAGTTCCAAAAGCGTTTCTTTCAGTTGAAGAAGTTGAAAACCATCCAACTCTTCCTGGAATTCCAATATACCCTGATTAATTTCCGGTATCACTATTCCCCTCTCTGATAGTTTATCACATATTTTAATACTGCAGCGCGAGCTGACCATATATTTTACATATACTTTCAAACCACTTAGTGTATAGAACAGTTAAGATAAAACAATTTATTGTCATTTCAAACTGCTATCCAAATTGATAAGCTATCTGACTAAAAATTCTTTTTCTTTAATCCAAAAGATTGAAAATCTGAATTAGATTCATTCTGTTAATCCGGGCCACTCACGGCTTACTACTTGGAAGCCACTGCGTAGCCATCGCAAACACTGCCACTGCAAGTGTTAGATGGATAAGTCCACCTGCTTCAAATTTAAAGTATCCAATAGCCCATCCCATGGCTACTAAAATGGATAATGTGCTTACTACTACTCTCATAATTATCATTTTAACGTTGAACTTTTTTCCGGCAGTTACCGGACTTATTTCACTTTAAAAAATTATGGAAAAGGAAAAAACTGCTCCATTTTTTATAACTTCCTACAGATTGGATTTTAAAAGGGGCTTTCACCCCTTTTACCTAACCACTCGATTTACCACATAGGGTTTAACCTACTTTCAAAATCTAATTTTCATGTCTTCTGAATCAAATTTACTCATGTCAAGCGCCATTAGTTTACACTATAAACTATCTTCATTTACATATATTTTTGATTTGTGAAATAATTAAATAAAATAGCATTTTATAACAATTTAATTAACGGATTAATCTAAGCAAAATCCCTGAAACTAGCGCAGACAGGGCGTTTCCATTATTGCACACTTTTAAGTGTATTTTTTGTGAATTGGCGATAAAAAAGAAAATCACACTTCTATCTTGTCACAAATACGTCATTTAGCGTATTGTTATCTTCGTCATACTCTCTCATCTTTGCACTCTAATACTGATTCTACGGTTATGAAAAATTTCAAAAAACACTTGATCCTGATCCTGCTTACTGCGGCTGCAAATTGCTCTTTTGCCCAAATCCAATGGCAGAAAGACTATACCTATTCAAATTATGCAGTCAATAATACGGTTGAAAATGCAAGAACAACCATTGAAACAAATGATGGCGGTTACCTCGTTGGAGGAATTGCAGAAAAATCACCAAGAGTGGCTTACATGGCAAAAGTAGCTCCAAACGGAGATTCACTCTGGGTACGTTACTACGGTTCAACTTACGGAAATTTCAATAACCTGGCAAAATTGTATCGCGATAACAGCAATGAGTTGTATGGCGTTTTTGAAACAATTACCGGAAGACTTTCTTTTGTAAAACTCAATGAAACAAACGGTGATACGATTTCCAAATTCTATGGACCAATGGGACCGGCTTCCGGTTATAGTTATTTGGCACATACGCAGCTTCCAAACGGTGATTATGTGCTTTCTTATACTCAAAGTTCTGCTTCCGTTGTCAAATGTTTCACACCCGGAAACATTACTGCAAATTGGACACATGATTATGCCGGAGAAGTCATTGCCGTAACTTCCATTATCCAGGACGGACCGGATGTGGTTATGTCCGGTTATGCGGGTGCTGATTGGTGGATGTTTGACTTGGCAGTAACGAAGCTTGCAGCTTCAGACGGAACGGTTCACTGGACCAAAAAATACAAACGCAATGCACTATGGAAAGATCAGAGAGTGGGGTTGGTTAAGAATAACGCAGGTAATTACCTCGTTGCATGCTCCTGGTCGCAAAACAATATTCTCTATCCTTCAGTAATCCGTGTTGCTTCAAATAACGGCGACAGCTTATCGATTTCCATACTCACAACTCACAACGAAAATCCGGTCAACTTCGGTTTTTGTGATGACCTGGTTCCTTTTGCAAACGGGTTTGTTGCAGCGGGAGAGATCGATCAGGATTTCGATGATGTGATGGGTGATCCGCAAAATGTTGCTCAAATGGCCTTGTTTTGTATCAATGATAATGGTCAGATCATGAACGCGTATTCGATGAACCAGGTTGGTCCTTATTATAACGGATCGATCTACACAGGTTCATATGCTTGGGGATTAGCTTGTATTCCAACTTCCGACAACCAGGTTTTGGTAGTAGGAAAAGGCAATTACCTGGCGCCAAATAATGGGTGGATCTCAGCATTCGGAGATGCTTACCTGGTGAAAATTGCTCCTGAAACACTTGGTATGAATGAATATTTCGAACTAGCAGGTTTAAATACCTGGCCGAATCCTTCAACCGGAACTGTACAGATTTCCGCTTCAGAAATTATCGAAAAAATCACGGTTTTCAATCAGCTTGGAGCAAAAGTTATCGAAGAAAATCCGTCTAGTATGGCAACGAGTATTGAGCTATCCGAAAAACCCGGAATCTATTTCTACCAGGTTTACGGAAAAAGCACTTCTGCTTCCGGAAAATTAATCATTCACTAACATAGGTCCCTGAAGCAAGCCATCGGTCGACTGATCGGTGGCTTTTTGGGTGTTGAGCGACAGAATTATCTTAACAAAGTTTAGTCTTATCGCTCTTTAAATTGCCATAACTTAGGAAGGTTAACTCATTAATTCCACGGTTATGAAAAAGAGTATTTCTATATTTAATTCTCACGATGAAGCGGTTAAAGCACTTCAGGAGCTGCAACAAAGCGGTGTGAACATGTCAAAGGTTTCTTTGGTTGGTCAAGCCGAGGTAGTAGACGACAATATCCATGTAAAATCCAACACAGCATTGGTCGCTGCACCGGTGGCTGCCGGAACAGTGCTCGGGACAACTCTGGGTGTTCTAACGGGCGTTGGGCTTTTCGCCATTCCGGGATTGGGTATTCTATTCGGTGCCGGAGCAGTTGTTGGTGCATTGGCAGGTTTTCAGGTAGGAGTATTAACCGGCGGATTTGCTTCAATCCTGGTAGACTTGGGTATCAAAGAAGATCATGTTGAATACGAGCAACATCTCAAAGAAGGGCGTTTTCTTATGCTTTACGACGGATCAGAAGAAGAGATTGAACATGTGGAACGCATTATTGAAGGAAAACATTTGGGAGCAGCACGGCATTGATTTAATTCTTACTATCGATTCACAACTCCTCCCCCTTTATCCCCCTCCAAAGGGGGAAACTAAAATGCCGAAACAGCTAATCCGTAAACAGAATAGCCCAGTAAAAGCAAAGTCAGTAATACTCCCAGTACACAAGGCACCGGAATATTGCGGATATTCATCGGAACTTTGTAAGGTCTTTCTGTGCCTGGTTGCTTTTTCCGGAGTACGATTACCGAGGTATTAACAAACAGGAAGGTGATAAAAATGAAGAGGTTTGCAATCAAAGCTACTATTTCCAGCTTTCCGATTGCGGCAAATGCAATCATTATTCCGGCTACTAGGATCAATGCAAAAACCGGTGTTTTGCGTTTCCTTGAAACGACCGAAAGCCATTTCAATTTAGAATTCTCTTTTCCCAGGTGAAGCAATACGCGGGAACTTCCCATCATGTTGGACAAAATGGTATTGGTTGTTGAAAACAAGGCTATTACTGAAATCACGATTACGCCTGTTCGTCCCAACTCATTGTTCACAATATCAGACAGTGGATGCTTGCTTTTTCCCAATTCTCCCCATGGAATAGCGCTGACGGCACAAACCGCCACGACCAGGTAAACGATCATCACAATACTACTTGCTACGAATAAGGCTTTGGGAATATTCTTTTCGGGCGATTTCGTTTCTTCGCTCAGTTTCACGATTTCTTCAAAACCAATATAAGCAAAGTAACTGAGCGCTGCTCCCAGTAAAATATGATTGAACCCTCCAGGAGGCATTTCAAGGTAATTGACTTTTCCCAAATACGGAATGGCCGTATAAACTACCAAAACCAAACCGCCAAATTCAATGATCGTGAAGATGATATTAACCACTGACGACTGCCTGATACCGCTGACATTTACGAGCCAGACAAGTGCAATAATCCCCAAAGCAGCAATAAACAAATTGATTTCCAGTAATTGAGAGAAATATCCCGCAAATCCAATTGAGACTGTAGCACCGCTGATAATCCCGTTTACCGAAATAATTAATCCCAACGCAATAGCCATTTTTTTGTTGAAGGCATTTTTCGCGTACACGTATTCGCCGCCTGCACTGGGAAACATACTACTTAGTTCGGCATAGGAAAAGGCACTCATTAAAGCAGTAATGGAAGCAATTGCAAAAGAGAGCCAGATCATATTTCCGCTGAAACCGGCAACTTTACCCACAATAGCATAAATACCGGCTCCGAGGATAGATCCTGTGCCAAAGAAAACTGCTTCCGTTAAGCCTAATGTACGTTTGAGTTTACTCATTCCCGGTTTCAATCATTTTTTCCAATTTCCCCAAAGCTTTCCCAATATCTGCACCTTTTCCCAAAACACCTTTCCATAAATCGCCTTTTTCTTTCAACCGATCGAAAATGGTATAAATGGTGAAATCTTTGGGATCCAGGCTTTCGTTGACTTCCGACCATTCCAACGGAGTGGAAACGGTTGCTCCTGGTTTGGGCCGCACACTGTATGCCGAGGCAATGGTCTGACCTTTTCGGTTCTGCAGGAAATCAATGTAAATCTTATCGCTCCGTTTGGAAACCGTTCGTTCAATACTGGTTGTATCCGGCAGAAGCTGCTGGATGGCCGTTGCGAGCAATTCACCAAAGAGTTTGACCTCATCGTAAGTGTAGTGTTTCTTCAGTGGAATGTAAACATGTAATCCGGTGGCACCACTTGTTTTACAGAAAGTCTGAATGCCAATCTCTGTACAGACGTCATGAATCTTCAAAGCTGTTTTTACCACTTCCTTAAAACCAATTTCTCCCGGATCCAAATCCATGATCATGTAATCCGGATAATCCGGGTTGCCGTAAGTACTGTGCCACGGATTGATCTCAATACAACCCAGGTTTGCCATGTAAACCAAAGTTGCTTCGTTCCCGCAAATCAAATAATCCAGGTATTCCGTATTGGATTTGGAATATTGCTTTTCGGTATGGATCCATTCCGGGATCTGGCTCGTGTCCATATCCTTTTGGTAGAATCCGGGTTTGGTAATCCCATTCGGGTGCCGGTTCAAAGATTCCGGTCGATTTTTCAAATAAGGAAGAATGAACTTGCTGATCTTGCGGTAATAATCAATGATCTCGCCTTTTGTAATACCGCTTTCGGGAAAATAAACTTTATTCCTGTTTGTTATCTTTAGCTTCTTACCGCTGATGGTCAGTTCCGTATCGTTCTCTTCGTATTTTACAGTGGAAGGCTTCTTAACTGTTTTCACCTCTGCTTTTGTATCGTTATTTTTCATAGCTTCCGATGCTTTTTTGTCTGTTCGTAATCCTCTAAAAACAGGAACGCGCAAATGTTTGTCTTCTGTCCAGTTTGCAAAATCCACATTACAAACCAAAACAGGTTTGATCCAGGTCGGTTTTCCTTTTTGCCCGGTCATTTTCGGTACTTCACTAAATGGACTTTTCGCAGTTTTCAGCTTTTCAAATTGTTGATGAAGCTCCTCCAGGGTCGTTTCTGTGAATCCGGTTCCGCAGTTGCCAATATAAACGAGCTTACCCTGGTCATGAATCCCGAGAACCAGTGAACCGAAAAACTTCCGGCTGTTTTGCGGAGCTGTATACCCGCAAATGATGGCTTCCAATGATTGATGATTTTTAATCTTCAGCCAGGAATCCGAGCGCTGACCGGGAAAATAGCTGCTTGCACTATCTTTTGCTATGATCCCTTCATACCCCAGTTTGGTGAGTCGTTTCATGAGCGGTGTTCCTTTTCCCATCACAAGCGGCGACGGCTGAATGTTCTTCACTTTCACTTTGGCGAAAACAGCTTCCAGCAATTCCCGCCGCTGTATTAAAGGCAGCTGCATAACCGTGTAACCATTCAGGTACAAAATATCAAAAACGTAATAGCGCAGAATTCCTTGCTGAGTGGTGGTGTAATTCTGCAGGAGCTGGAAATTGCTGATCCCTTTTTTGTCTTCGATCACAATTTCTCCGTCCAGAATGAGGTCATCTTCAAATTTTTCAAGTTCAGGGACCAATGCTTCATATTGCTTATTGAACGGATTCCCGTTTCTTGAAACTATCTCCACTTTTCCCTTATTGATCTTAGTTACGGCACGATAACCGTCGTATTTCGGTTCGTACAACCAATCCGGGTTATCTTTATGAGAAGCAGCCAATGTTGCCAGCATCGGTTTTTTTAATTTTTGCCAGGCTTTTTCGATCTCCGTTTTGGGTAAGTCAGGCTCAGCTCCCGTTTCCTGATCTTCAGATTGTTTTGGCTCTTTTTTCTCCGTTGAAGGTTTTTCCTTCGAAGCTTTCTTCTTGTGAAATGGTTTCACCGGATCAATGGATGCAATATCATAGCTTTTCACGGCATGTTCATCTGATTTTTTGATTAAAAGCCAGTTCTTATCCGTTCCGTCGTTCATGCGAACCAGCGCAAATGCACCTTTCAAATGCTTTCCTTTCAATACGAATTTCAGATCTCCTTTATGGTACTGGTGCAAAAGCAGTTTTTCGGCAGATTTGCCTTTATCCGGTTCCAAAGGAACATAAGTTCCGTTATCCCAGATTTCAACAATTCCCGCACCATAATTTCCTTCCGGGATTTCTCCGTAAAACTTACCATAAGCCAAAGGGTGATCTTCCACATGGACCGCCAGTCTGCGTTCTCCTGCTTTAAGGGAAGGGCCTTTTGGAACAGCCCAGCTTTTTAAAACTCCTTCCATTTCTAACCGGAAATCGTAATGCAAATGAGAGGCTTGGTGGCGCTGGACCACAAAAGTGAGTTTAGAAGAGGATTTCTCCCTACTGCCCGATGGCTCCGGAGTCTCCCCGAAATTGCGTTTTTCGTTGTAGCGTTTCAATGCCATGATCAGGAAGCTTTAGGTGATTTATTTTTCTCCAAACTGGCTTTGAGCTGCTCCATGAGGTCTTTCGACTTGCTGTGAACTATTTTCAGTGTCGGCACTTTAGATTTCTTGCCTTTGGCCTTAGCCTTGATGATCTTTAGTAATGAAGCGGCATATTCATCTTTGAACTTATCAATACTGAAAGGAGTTGTGTACTGTTTGATCAGCGCCATAGCCATTTTCAGTTCTGCCGGTTTCACTTCTGAAGCTGCCGGCAATTTTAATTCATCTGTCTCACGAATTTCCTGGGCAAAGCGGATTTTGCTTAAAACCAATACGTTTCCGCGTGGTTTCAGTACAGTCAATGTTTCTGAAGTACGCAGTACAAATTGCGCAACGCCGACCTTTTTGGATTTCGCCAGTGCTTCACGCATTAATGCATAAGCCTTGACTCCCGATTTTTCAGGTTCCACGTAATACGAATTCTCGAAAAAGATCGTATCAATGTCTTTTTCATCTACGAAATGATCTACCTGGATGATCTTGCTCTTTTCAGGCGCAGCAGCTTCAAAGTCTTCAGGATCCAACAAAACAAACTGTTCCTTCAATTTATACGCTTTTGCAATGTGTTCCCAGGACACTTCTTTCCCGCTATTTTCATTCACGCGTTTGAATTTAATATGGCTCATATCCCGCGGATCAACCATATCCAGGTCCAGATTGCTCTGCTGCGTAGCGCTGTATAATTTTACGGGGATGTTGACTAAGCCAAAACTGATTGCCCCTTTCCAAATTGCTTTCATATGCTTTGTTTTTTTAACACTTAGATACAATTGCCTGCAGGCAGACGCTTTTTCTTTACCCGCAAATGCACAAATTTAAGGAGGCGCCTAATACTTACGCTGAAGCTTCAGCATAGGCGCACCGGCCGCCTTTTCCCTTAAAAGAACCACTATTCAATTAGTATACTTTCAAAATGGATGAAATTCTAAACCTTGTCGATTTACAATTATCCATGTGCCTTCGCTGAAGTTCTTAGACTTCACAAAGCCGCTTCGACGTAGCAAGGTTAGCCCTGCGTTTTCAACTCTCTTTATCGTCTTCCGGGGGAACGCTTTTTTCTTCCATTTGTTTGCGTGCCATGGCTGCTACCTGCTGGTTGCTCATTAGTGAACTCATAACAATCTGGGATGTCATACCGGGAGCAACGGCATGCGGTTTTCCACTCATTAATGCTTCAAAACCGATTTTAGCCACAACCGCCGGATCGTCCATGTTTTCTGTTGCTTTCACATTTTCGGCATGAGCACGGATAAAGAATTCCGTATCTGTCGGACCGGGAATTAGGGCCGTCATCGTTACATTTGTATCCTTAAGCTCATTGATCAGTGCATCGGTGAATGAAAGCACAAAAGCTTTTGTTGCCGCATACACTGTCAATAAAGGTGTTGGCTGATAAGATGCAATGGATGCAAGCTGCAGGATCTTTCCTTCATTTCGTTCCATCATTTCGCGCAGGTATAACTTGGTAAGATGCACCAACGAAGCTATGTTCAGCTGAATGATCGCTAATTCTTCGTCCAATGATGTTTCACTGAAAAGTCCGTGTTCTCCCGCCCCGGCGTCATTAATCAGGATATCAATCTGAATGCCTCTTTCATGAATCTGTTCATAGAGCTGCTGTGCATTTCCTGCAACTGATAAATCACAAGAAATAGGTGTGACCTGTGGCGAACCATTTTCTTTGAGTTCGTCTGCGGTGCTCTGCAATTTTTGCTGGTTACGGGCAACTATGACCAGTTTATACTGTTCTTTGGCAAATAAAAGCGCCAATTCCTTTCCAATTCCGCTGGTTGCTCCGGTTATAAGTACTGTTTGCTTTGTCTCCATCATTCATTTTTTTTAAAAAGTTTAGCGGCGATCATGTAAGCATTGATACTGGATTTGATTTATAATTTATTTCCCCTGGCCCCGAAGAGGTCTAATTCATGGCTCTTCGTTTTCTTCGTCCCCTTCAATGCGGTATGAATCATCAGTTGATTTATCAGGTCTCAACAAGCTGTCCGGCTGATAAATATCCACTATCAATTCTCCTGTATAATCAATACTTGCCCGGTGCATGCGGTCGCAGTTAAATGAAAAACCAATATTTCCCTGTGCATCAACACTGATCATTCCTACATCACCGTTGATCGGGTTATCAATATTCCGGATCACGTGATCACACGCTTCCTGCAGCGGCATTCCTTTCAGTTCGATCAGGGACGACACGCGGTGTGCAATCACGTTGATGATGATTAATTCTCCATCACCGGTGCAGGAAGAGGCGCAATGAGCATTTGCATAACAACCCGCCCCAATCACACAGCTGTCTCCTACCCGCCCAGGAAGACTGTTTGTCAAACCGCCGGTTGAAGTCGCCGCAGCCATATTTCCACGCGCGTCTAAAGCCACACAGCCAACTGTTCCGTGACCGTAACTTTTTTCTTCCTTCAGGTCATTCAATTGTCTTTCAACGATGAAATAATCATCAGGCATCATTTCCAGGTTGTTCAGCTCAGCCAGTTTCAATGCCCCATAACCGGCCAGGTGAACGTGTTTCGTATTACTCATCACCTTTCTGGCCAGTGAGATTGGATTTTTGACTTTTGTTACCATCGAAACACTGCCGGCTGCCAGTGTGTTTCCGTTCATTATTGCGGCATCCATTTCGACCTTTCCTTCTGAATTCAAAGCCGAACCACGGCCTGCATTGAACAAAGGATCATCTTCCAGAATACGCACGGTTGCTTCTACCACATCCAGTGCCGAAGCACCGGTTTTTAATAATTCATATCCTCGTTCTATAGCGTTTCTAAGCCCTTCCATGTAACCGTCATAATTGGCTTCAATAAATTCGCTGTTTTGTCCGGCACCGCCGTGAATGGCAATTGCAATTCTATTCATCGTCTGATGGTTTTAAATGTGAATAAATTAATTCGCAGGTATGAATATTGAATTCGCAGTTCCTTACCAGCAAATGCACTTTCAGATTATCAACGTAGATCGGATCACCCTTCTCTACATTGTAAACATTGGTTTGTTCAACATGTCTCGCGTCAATGATCACAACCATTCCTGAACCCAGGCACTGTGCTTTTCGACCTTTCCGAATCAGTAGGGCCGTATCTTCGCCCAATCCGATCCCCAACTGATTGGAATTGGAGATCACCGCATGGGCCAGTCTTCCGAACCGCCCCCTGCGGATAAAATGCGTATCAATTATACAATCCTCAATCAAACCGAGCCCGGAACTGATCCGAAGATCGTAATCGATCAATGCTTCGTTCGTACCGCCGCTCTGGATCATGAGTTTCGACATCACCATTGCTCCGGCACTTGTTCCGGCAACTGTGAACTTTGATTCTGTTTTATATCGTTTAGCAATTGCTTCTGCGATGGGTGAACCACCGATAATAGTCGCAATTTTGAATTGATCTCCACCTGAAAAAAGGATCGTATTAGCCCTGTTTACCCGGTTGAGGTATTCTTCGTTCTTCGTATCGGAAATACTTTGTATGTCCAGGAAACCTACATTGGTATAACCAACTTTACTGAAAGCTTTCTCATAACTTGCCCGGATTTCCACCGGAAAGCCGGTTGCAGTGGTAATCACTTCTATCCGGTCATCCAGGGATTTCTCCGAAACCAATTGTTTCAATATTTCCAGGTGGACAAACTGCTTGTTATGTGCAGCTATCGGAACCTGGTTCTCGCCTTTATCTTCGGCACCACCGATGAGTAAAAGTCTTCCTTTTGGTAGTGTATGAGGCATTGTCTTTCTTTTTTTATGATACTTTAGACATGGAGTAAAGCAATTTGTCCTGAAGTTTTCTCACCAGTTCGATGGAATGCTTTACATGGTCCGCACATACGAAAATGAAGGCTTCATGCGGCGCATGAGTTACTGCGTATTCGATAGCTGACGCTTCCTCAGAGATTACTTCAACACGCGGATTGGAATTAACAGATCTAATCCCTTCCATAACCAGTTGTGTCATCTCTTCATTTGGTCGTCCGCGGTTGTCTTTATCGTGTCGGATAATGATCTCATCAAAAATGCTTGCTGCATATCTTCCCAGGTTACGAATATCTTCATCCCTGCGGTCACCGGTTGCACCTATAATACAGATTTTGGACGAAGCATTCACCTGTGACATATATTTTTGAATTCCTTCAAAACCTGAAGCATTGTGAGCATAATCGAGCATCAACTGGCAGTGAGCAAATTCAAACAGGTTCATTCTTCCCGGCGTCAGTTCCGGAGAAGGAATAAACGAATCCAGGGCCGCACGGATGTCCTCAATTGTAAACCCGGAAACTATTCCGGCTGCAATAGAAGGCAATACATTTGCGATCATGAACTCAGCTTTTCCACCCAGTGTGATTGGAACACGATTTACTGCAGAAATCCGAATTACTGTTTCACCGGTTTGCACTGCAAAAAAGCCATCTTTTACGTAAACTGCCATACCGCCTTCCAAACAATGTTCAGCAATACGCTCATTTGCTTCTTCCAGGCTGAACAGAACCACGATGGAAGAAGTTGCTTTGCGCATTTCATAAACCAAATCATCGTCTGCATTCAGGATGGCATATCCTTCGTTAGAAGTGCTTCTTGTAACCACCTCTTTTACCTGTGCATAATCCTCCAGCGTATGAATATCCCCAAGTCCCAAATGGTCTTCCGAAACATTCGTGACAATACTCACATTACATTGATCAAAAGCAAGTCCTGCACGGAGAATTCCTCCGCGTGCACATTCAAGCACTGCAAAATCAACCATTGGATCTCCCAAAATGGTACGTGCACTTTGCGGACCGCTGCAATCGCCTTCCACAATTGTATGTCCGTTGATATAAACACCTTCGGTTGTTGTGTATCCCACATTTTTACCGGCTTTTTGTGCCATGTGAGCGATCAGACGTGTGGTTGTTGTTTTTCCGTTTGTTCCGGTAACTGCCACAATTGGAATCCTTCCGTTGGAATTATCCGGGAAGAGCATCTCCATAATCGGTTTTGCCACATCGCGCGGCGTTCCCAAAGACGGATGGGTATGCATTCTGAAACCAGGACCTGCATTTACTTCGATCACCCCGCCGTTTCCTTTTTGAATGGGCTGTGTCACATCTTTCGCCATGATATCAATTCCGCAAACATCCAACTGGAATAAGCGCGCAATGCGTTCAGCCAGGAACACATTGAACGGATGAACACTGTCAGTTACATCGGTTGATGTTCCTCCTGTAGAAAGGTTTGCAGTTTTCTTCAACATCACTTCTTTTCCAAGAGGAAGTACATCATCCAAACTCAAACCGAGTTCTTTCAACATACTTTTTGTCTGGTAATCGACCGTTATCTTCGTCAATACATTTGCATGTCCGGAGCCCCGTTTCGGGTTCATATTTTCTTTAGCAATCAATTCACGAATGGTCAATTGTCCATCGCCCCGTACGCAGGCCGGTGTTCGTTTCGCCACTGCAATGAGTTTGTAATTGATCACCAGGAAACGGTAATCTGCCCCTTCCACAAATTCTTCAATAATAATCTTATCGGATATTTTCCAGGCCTGGTTCGCCGCTTTCAAAGCAGATTCTTTGTTGCGAATATTGGCAGTAATGCCGCGTCCGTGGTTTCCGTCGATCGGTTTAATAACCCATGGAAAGGAAAGCTCATCCATTGCTTTTTCGAGCTCCTTTTTCGTGTAAACCGTAATTCCCTTCGGAACTGAAATTCCAGCTTTGTCGAGTAAATTCTTCGTAAACCATTTACAGGCAACAGATTCTACTGCCAGGTTGTTGGTTGTTCCCATCACCGTTGCACGGAAAACCTGCTGTTCTCTTCCGTATCCAAGTCGATACAAAGAATGATTATCCATGCGGGTTACCGGGATATTTCTGCGAATCGCTTCATCCAGTATCGCCTGAGTACTTGGTCCGGGTATTTCATCCGCCCAAATATCTTTCAATGTATCAATGATCAATTTTATATCATAAGCCTTCCCTTCAGCAATTGCTCTTACAAAATTAACAGCCTCTTTTCCTGCGTAAATTCCTGCTTCTTCAGATAAATAAGAGAACACTACTTTATAAACGCCGTATTCCCCCGCAGATCTTGTTCTTCCATAACCACAATCCATTCCTGCGAGTACCTGGAATTCCAATGCTACGTGTTCAATAACATGTCCGAGCCATGTTCCTTCCTGCATTCTTTCGCACAATCCGCCTGCTTTTCCTTCCGAACAACGGTGTTCGTACAAAGATGGTAAGGCCTTCATAATGCGTTCGTAAAATTTGGGGATTTTGTTAGTTGGAAGTTCTTCATACTTTTCCAAATCCAACTTCATTACAATCAGCTTCTGCCTGTAATTCGACCAATAATTTGGTCCCCTCATCACTTGTATGTTTTTAATTTCCATGATTTATATATTAAATAGTGTGTGCTAATTTTTAAGAATCAAAATGGATTGACGAACAGCTAAACATCAACACCAGTAAGCTTCTTCAGCAAAAATATGGCGGTATAGAGAGGCGTTACTTACAAAATTCCCCGGTCGATTTACATAAATCCTATAATTGTGCTTTTTTAAGAATCTCAAAATCAGGCAGGCAGAGTGTTTATTTATTAAAAAAGCCTAAAATCGACTTTTTGGAGAAAAAAATTCCTCCCTTCTGAAACGGGAAGAATTAAACGCCATATGCCTTATAAAATCTAAGTATTCGGCATTCCCAATTTGTAATTCATACACGCTGAAAGTGGGAATAGTATAAACTTTCAAAAATAAGTGTAACAGGATTTTTTCGAAAGCTCCTGAATTTTAAAATGTCTCACAGATAGAACCTGAAGTGGTAAGTGGGTGAAAACATATCTATTAACCAAAAAAAAACAAACATGAAAAATGTAAGAAGAACTGCCAACAGAAGTTTGGCTTTTTTAGGAGGACTCGGCTTGAGTTTATTTATTCTAAATGCATGTGGTGGGAATCCGGACGATCCGAAAGAGATTGCAGAAGATCAGAACGAAGAAAAATTTGACGATCGAAAATCAGAAAAGGATGCCGACTTTTTAGTGGAAGCAGCAGAGATTAATATCGAAGAGATCAAGTTAGGTGAACTTGCTCAGGAAAGAGGAATGACTGCAGACACAAAAGCACTGGGGAAAATGATGGTCACAGAACATACGGCAGCTTTGAAAGAGTTGAAAACTTTAGCGGCTAACAAATCCATCTCTATTCCGGAAGTACTAACGGAAGACGGACAGGATGCATGGGATGATCTGAACGACGAAAAAGGAATCGACTTCGACAAGAAGTATGCTAATATGATGGTGAAAGGCCACAAAAGCGCGATCCGTAAGTTCGAAAACGCATCATCAAATGCAGAAGACGGTGACATCCGTAATTGGGCTTCATCTATGCTGCCAGGTTTACGCACGCATTTGGAGCACGCTGAAGCTTGCGAAGAGAAAATGTAAAATCCGACTTAACAAAGTCATTAGTCAAATTAGTAACACATAAAAAACAATATCATGGCAACGAATAATCAAGAAATCATTGACAGCTTAAATAACCTGATCCAGATCAACAATGATCGTATCCAGGGATACTTAACAGCTTCACAGGAAACAGAGGAAGGCGATTTGAAAGCTGTTTTCTCTGAAATGATGACAGCAAGTCAGGAATGTCGTCGTGAATTGGTACATGAAGTAAGCAGCTTGGGAGGAACAGCTGTAGAAGGTACAACCGTATCCGGAAAATTGTTCCGTGTATGGATGGACATCAAAGCTGCAATTACCAGCAAAGACCGTAAAGCAATTTTGAATTCCTGCGAATTCGGTGAAGATGCTGCGGTAAATACTTACCAAAAAGAAATGGACGGAGACGCTTTGAAAGGAACAGAGCAATTGAGCAAAGTGAGAGATCAGTACGCAAAAATTAAATCCGGTCACGATAAGATCAAGCAGCTGCGCGATGCCGCAAACAATGCTGCTTAGTGTTGAAAGAACTATCTTAGACATTATTCATATAAAGGGCTGTTCTTCGGATCAGCCCTTTCTTTTTGGATTACCTTCCTTTCGGTTGAACTAATTTAAATTCCTTCTTCACCTCATCAAAGGTGTAGATCATTGGTGGAAGTATATCAAGGTTTTTCAAATCATAGAATCCATTCTCGTCAGCAGGATTAACGATCAGCATCAATGAATAATCCCGGAATTCATAACCGCCCTCACATTGCGGCAGATGAATCATTTGACCGGTTTTTCGATCCACGATTACTCCATGAGCACACGGAGAACCACACCCCCACACGATCAATTCATAATGCCCGCCAAATGTTGAATTTCCTTCTTTGTAACCGTTTTTAATGGCTGTGATATACCATTTGGCTTCCTTGTTCGTACTGAAATCAAGTGGTGCTTTGCTAAGTGTATCGATTGTTTTTGCCGGAAAATCTTCAAACCAAATATAAGGCTCAAACTTCACTTTCACACTTTGGATCTTTGATTCATCCATATCTGAATCTGCTTCTATTTTGAGATTTTCAACATCATATATCAACGTCCAGCCTTCAATTTCTGCCGGTTTGATAGAATCTGTTTTCTCCTTCGTCGAATTGGCCGGGTTTGTTTTCGAATTATTGGTGCATGATAGGAATAAGAGGCATGGCAGTAAGGAAGTTTTCAGTATAAGATTCATTTGTTTTTGTTTTTCTTCCAAATATAGAAGCCGGTTGAAAACTATCTCCAGAAGTTCTATTAAGCGTTGCTTGCGATTTATTATCCGAAAACAAAAAAGCCTCACATTTCTGTGAAGCTTCCTTAGTTATACCGATTACTTTTCTTTTATTTTGGGATAAGTAAGTTGATAAGTCCGGATGTCGAACTTGCAGTCTTTGACCAGCAAATGAACACGTAGGTTATCCACATAAACAGCTCCGTCATTCTCCACAAAATTGATATTGGTGTGCTCAATTTCCCGGCCATCGATAAGAACCACCATTCCGGATCCCAAACATTTTGCCTCGTATCCTTTTTTAATAATTATGGCTGTATCTTCTCCCAATCCGATACCCATTTGCCCGGGATTCCTGATTATCGACTGGGCAAGTCTCCCAAATCGTCCTCGCTTTAAGAAATGTGTATCTATTATACAGCCCTCCAGCAAACCAAGTCCTCCACCGGTTTTCAGGTCTGATTCAAAAAGTGCTTCATAGGTCCCTCCGGATTGTATCATGACTTCCGGAGCCACAGCTGCCCCGGCACTGGTCCCAGCCACGGTAAAATCCTTATCCTCGAAATACTTCTCCTTGATTGCTTGTGCTAAGGGAGTACCACCAATAATCGTAGCAATCTTGAACTGGTCCCCGCCTGCGAACAAAACAGTTGTGGCCTTCTTTATACGGGCTATGAATTGCTCTTCATGAGCCTCTTTCTTTGCCTGAATATTTAGAAATCCTACATTTTTATACCCTACTTTTTTGAAAGCTTCCTCGTACATTCTTTTCTGTTTCTGAGGCTCATTCGATGCTGTGGTAATTACTTCTATCCGTGGATTCCTTGATTTACCGCTAACCAGCTTTTTCAGGATTTCCATATCTACAAATTTGGGGTTATGAGCAGCCATTTCTGATCTTCTTTCGCCTTTATCTTCCGCCCCGCCTATAATTAATAATCTTCCTTTTGGAATTGTCTGCCGATTCATGATTCTTGTTTTAGTAAGTATTTCCTGAAAATAAAAATGAAGCCATTCTAAAAGCTTACATAATTCCGAAAGTCCTTTACATGATTCTCACCCTGCCCCTGAGAGCGAGTCATTTATAGATTTTGATCCGAAATCGTTACGCGTTTTCCAGGCTCTGTGTGATACATCTTTTCTCTTGCTGTGAAGGATTATCGATCATTCCACTTCGCCGTCGAAATCCGCATCACCGGCCAAAAATGGTTGAGTAGGAAATGCGAAACTAATCGACTTCTCTTTGAATACCTTGAGAATCTCCAGGTAAATTGCGTGCTGTACATCCATGTAGATCCCATACTCCGGACTGAGAACAGTGTAAACGAATTCAAAATTGATACTCCAGTCGGCAAGATCCGCCAAATGCCCGCGGCTGTATTCTACCTGGGGTTGCTTGTCGATAATGACTTTTACAAGCCCGGGGATTTCTTCCAGCACTTCGGGCGGAGTATTGTAAACCACGCGAAGAATGAATACAATCCGGCGGGTCTCCAGCCGTTTGAAATTGTTTACACGCGAATTGGTCAGGTCACTGTTTGAACAAACAAGCTGGTCACCACTCAAAGTACGGATCCTCGTGGTCTTGATCCCGATCTTTTCAACGGTTCCCGACTGATCACCAATTGTAATGGAATCACCGATCTCAAAAGGCTTATCAAAGAAAATGGCGAAATAGCTGAATAAATCTCCCAGGATCGTTTGGGCAGCCAATGCCACGGCTATTCCCCCGATTCCAAGTCCTGTAATCAAAGTAGTCACGTTATATCCCAGGTTGTCGATCAGGAAAATGATCCCCAAAATCCAGATCACAATATTCAGAACGATCATTAAACCGGAAACGGATTGTTCCTCTTCTCCCTGCTCATTTCTGTGTTTGGTAACTCTCATCAATATTCGGCGGAACACTGCACTCACCAATCGCAATACACAAAACGTAAGCGCGGCCATGTAAATAATGTGTATCACTTTGTCCGCCTTGGGAGACAATTGCAGCGTACTGATGGCAAAATAAAGTGAGCCAACATAAAGAATCGGAACTACCAGGCGTTCAATACCAAGTACCAATAAATCGTCCCAGGTGGCAGAAGTAGACGCCGACCAGGTTTTCAATCGCTTTAAAATGACATATCGGAATAAACGAATTACCAGAATGGAAACCACGATGATTCCCACAGCAAACAGCCAGGAATAAACCGTGTTTCCCCAAAAAGTATATTGTAAAAACTTCTCCATACAGTTTTGATCTCTTCAAGCAGTCAAAATCAACTATAAAGACAGATAAAGAAGGGGCTTTTCCGCCCCTTCAACCTAACCTTACTAAATGTTGCTGCATTAATAACTAATACTATAACTAAATTAAAGTTGATGCCCATTTATGACTTACAATTTTTGTTGAATTATTTACATAATTCATACTATTCAGGACAACAGGGAAATTCAATGCAGTACTTAAAAAGTAGAACATCGGAATTATTTTGCTTAGTTTTAAGCATCTGTTCCGCTGTATCTTATGAAGAAAATAGCTTTACTTTTTTTGCTAACTGCTTTTCCGCTGTGCTTTTTCGCGCAATCGGAGACAGACAAGCTATGGAAAGTGGTCCGGAACGAACAGAAAGCAGATACTCTTCGACTGGAAGCATTTCGTCAAATCTGTATGCGCGGCTATTTGTACTCTTACCCGGACAGCGCGTCGTATTATGCCGACCAGCTCTATGAAATGGCAGGGGAAATGCATTCCCGCAAATACCAGGCTTTAGCATTGAATGTACAGGGAGCTTCATTTTCTTTGCGCGGAGATAACACACGTGCCATCGCTTATTTTACCCGCAGCCTGAAGATTATGGAAGCGCTTAACGATCAGAAAGGGATTGCATCTTGTCTCAACAATATCGGGGTAATTTATAACGAACAGGGAAACTATCAAAAAGCCGGTGATTATTACCAGCGTGCCCTCATCATTAACAAACGCCGCGGAGATTCTTCTTCTTTGGCACTCTCCTATTCCAACCTGGGGAATATTTACAGATACCAGAACTCCTTTTCCAAAGCGATAGAATACCAGCAAAAATCCATCGCTATCTATCAAGCACTTCATGATGATTACAGCCTGGGAATGTCTTTCCACTTCATTAGTGTGGCTTATTTCGAAATGAAAGAGCTGGACAAAGCATTGGAATACAGTGAAAAAAGTGTTCCCTATTACCAGAAATCGGATAATTTGCTCGGCCTTCCCGAAGTGTACAATATCATAGGGAAGATTTACGAAAAGAAAGGAGATATCCCAAAAGCGATCTACTACAATAAACAGGCTTTGGAACTGGCTCAAAAAGTGGATGCTCCGGCTGCAATCCGGGAATCCAGTCTTTTCCTCTACGGACAATATAAAAAGCTGGGGCAGTTCAAAGATGCACTCGAAATGCATGAACTTTATCTGAAAGCGCGTGACAAAGTTACCAACCAGGAAAGCCAGCAGGAGTTGATCAAACAGGAACTTTCTTACCAGTTTGAGAAAAAACAGGCTTTGGGCAAAAAAGAGAATGAAAAACGACTGGCTGTTCAGCAGGTCATTCTATTTTCTGTTGTCGGCGGATCTTTATTAATTCTTGTGTTCGCTTTTGTAGTGATCAATCGTTTGCGTATTACCAGGAGACAAAAATCCATCATTGAACACCAGAAAGACCTGGTGGAAGAAAAGCAAAAGGAAATCCTGGATTCCATTACTTATGCAAAACGTCTGCAGGATGCCATTCTTCCTCCTATAAATGTTTTTCAGGAGCACTTCCCGGAAAGTTTCATTCTCTATAAACCCAAAGACATTGTGGCCGGAGATTTTTACTGGATGGAAAAAACCGGAGATTCAATCCTGATTGCAGTTGCAGACTGTACGGGTCATGGAGTTCCCGGAGCCATGGTGAGCGTAGTTTGCAGTACGGCATTGAACCGCGCAGTCTTGGAGTTCGGACTTACTGAACCCGGAAAAATTCTCGATAAAACCCGTGAAATCGTGCTCGAAACCTTTGCCAAAAGTCCCAAAGACGTGAAAGATGGAATGGATATTTCACTGGTATCAATCCCAATAGCTATCGGGACCAAAACGTTGGAAATCCAATGGGCCGGTGCGAATAATCCGTTGTGGTATATTTCAAACGATGAACTCAACAGCATTACAGCCGACAAACAGCCTATCGGAAGTTCTTTTGATGCAAAGCCTTTCAAAACCCACCAACTCAAGCTGCAAGCGGGAGATTCTTTGTTCCTGTTTACAGACGGTTATGCCGATCAATTTGGCGGAGAAAAAGGCAAGAAATTCAAATACACCCCTCTGAAAGAATTGCTCTTAAAAAACACCACGCTTTCCATGGCTTCCCAGGAAGAATTGCTTGAAAAAGTCTTCGAAAATTGGAAAAACGGCATTGAGCAGGTAGATGATGTTTGCATTTTGGGTTTGAAAATCTAAATGAGAAACGGTCAGCCGCTGTTGAAAGAATGAGGACCTTTATTTATTCTTCAATCTCACATTCCTTCCTTCATTCTAATTCTCTTTTTTGTTTCTGTTCCTATTTCCTAAAAAAAGCCAAAACTGTAAGTTCTGTAAGGTTCACAGATCAATATATAACAGAAAAAATGCGGTTTTGGGCCACCTTTATTTCATAATCATAAATTGACAGATCATGAAAAAGATTTTAACATTAGCTGTGGCGATAGTAACATGCTCTGCAGCATTTTCCCAGGTAGAACCGGGAACACCAACCTCTATTTTTTCTATCGGACCGAGTATGGGTTTTGGCCATACTGGTGTTCGCAACACTGATGGCACGGATTTCTTTAAGGCCAACTGGACTGCAGGTGTACTCATCAATTACAGCAGCATGAAACATACGGGGCTTGCTGCCGAAATACTTTATTCGGTAGAAGGTGGAAAAGTAAGAAACGCAGGTTATGAAACGAGCCTTACAATGCATTATATCCGTGTCCCGCTAAGATTTGCTTATTACTTCGGGGATTTTGAGAATCGTTTCCGTCCGAAAATTACAATTGGTCCTTCTATGGGCTTCCTGGTAAATGCTACCAGCGACTCAAATGTACCGGACGCGACAAGAACTGATGTTACGCCTTCTTATTATAAGTTCGACATTGGTGGTATTGCTTCCATTGGTTTCAACCTGAAACTGGCTGAAAACATCTGGCTGAACACCGATTTCAACTATTATACCGGATTCAGACCAATCCGTGCAAGCCAATACAATTCCAACTTTGGATTGCGTATGGGTGTAGCGTTTGGATTATAGGCTTAAAAGAATCAGAAAATAAAAATCCCGGATGATAAGTCCGGGATTTTTTTTTTGATCAATCTCAAAACTGGGAACTGAATTCAGAACTTGTAAAGTTATTTTAGGATGGGGCAATCTACATAAGTTTAGGCTGGAACTCTCCGCAGATCAGAACGGATGATTCTATCGGATTTTGATTGCCGTCATCGAAAATTAAAAGCACAAAAAAAGGGACTAACGTCCCTTTTAACCTAACCTAAAAAACTTAAACCAAAACATGTGTGCTACTACAACCCTTTGATAGTTCTAAATTACTCACACAAACGCGCTAAATCCTTACACTTTCCTGCGAAGGATTTACAGATTCTTTTGAAATAAAAAAATTATCTGTTGTCCTGGATCAACGAAATAATATTCCCCGACGGGTCTGTAAACCAGGCATGAGTGGGCCCGTCTTTAATGTGCGCAATTCCCTTTTCATTGGTTTTAATATACGGCAAATCGTATTGAATGAAAGAAACGCCTTTTTTGCTTAATTCCTCAACGGCATCTTCCATATCTGTAACAGGAATATTCATCACCGTATATGCTGCCGGAACATGGTCCTGCTTCTTGTAAATAATGATATTCATTCCTGCGTTGATTTTCAAGGTCAGCAGGGACATTTCTCCTTTTTCCACTTCCAAACCAAGCACATTCTTGTAAAAGAAGTACGCTTCGTCGGTATCTTCAGCTGAAAAACCGCTAAAGATTTTATCTCTTTGTATCATATGGTGTTCTTTAAAATTTCTTTTTTGAATGAAATCAGTAGTGATCAATCGTGACTGATCACTACGAATTATTGTTATTAAACAAAAGCGCTGTAACCCGTTATCGCTCTTCCCACAATCAATGTATTGATCTCTTTCGTTCCTTCATAGGAATAGATCGCCTCTGCATCTGCTACGAAACGTGCTACGTCGTATTCCAGCAGGATTCCGTTTCCTCCCATTACTTCCCGTGCTTTACTTACAATATCCCGCGTTCGCAAACTGCAAAATACTTTTGCCAGGGAAGCATGTTCGTCCGTGAGTTCTTTTTGGTCCTGCAATTCCGACAACCTTGCCACCATTGTTTGCATGGCCGTTAGGTTCGTGAGCATTTCTACCAAATGATTCTGGATCAACTGGAACGAAGCAATGGGTTTTCCGAACTGTTTTCGCTCACGGGTATATTTTAAAGCTGCTTCATAAGCTCCGCGGGCGCAACCTACTGCAAGCCATGCTACCCCGGCACGCGTCATCCTCAAAACGTTTGCGGTATCTTTAAAAGAATTGGCATTTTGTAATCTATCGCTTTCTGCAACCACGCAATTTGTTAAGGTCACTATTCCATTCTGAACAATGCGCAGCGCCATTTTGTCTTCCATTTTCTCCACTCCAAGCCCCGGATTTCCTTTTCGGACCAAAAAACCCTTCACCTGTTTGTCTTCCTCATCTTCCGCCCAAATAATGATCATATCCGCAAAAGTGGCGTTGCCAATCCATTTCTTTTGTCCGTTCAAAGTCCAGGTATTTCCGTTTCGTTTGGCTTTCATAGTGAGTCCACCGGCAACACCAGAACCAACTTCAGGTTCTGTGAGACCGAAAGCTCCTATTTTTCGCAAGCTTTTCAATTCGGGAAGCCATTCCTGTTTTTGGGCTTCGGAACCCAGTAAATAAATCGAACCCATTACCAAACCGCTTTGCACACCGAAGAACGTAGCGAAAGATGCATCAACACGCGCCATTTCCATTGCTAAAACTCCTTCAATCAGGCAAGAGCGCGCCGGATTACTGAATCCTTCATAAGTAACGCCGCAAATATCCAATTCGGCCACTTTCGGGATCAGTTCATGCGGAAACTCGCCTTTCAGCCAATATTCATTGGCAATTGGTCTCACCTCTTCTTCCATAAATGCCCGGACTTTCAATTGAAGTGCTCTTTCATCCGCATTCAAGGTATGACTGATGTTGTAAAAATCACCGTCAATGGGTGGAAGTTCTTTTTTAGCATGTTTTCCACCGATCATTTTCACCAAGCCGGCCAATTGCTTATCATCCAGCTTTCCAACCTGGTTCATCACCTCGGCCAGATCCACTTTTTTCGATAGCTTTGAAAACTGTTCCATATCGACCTGCTTAAACAAGTGCCAGGCATTTTTTATATTCGAGAAAAGTGACATCGTTCCTGATTTTCTTTGAATTTAGAACAAATCCGGGAGTGCGAATCTTAAAAGAACTTAAAACTCAGGAATTGAGCTCCGGGGACTAACGATCAATTAAATGACTGGCGATACTCCAGCGGTGTGACATTCATTTTCTTTTTGAAAAGTGTACTGAAGGATTGGGCATGCTCAAAACCCAGAGAATAGGCAATTTCACTTACTGATTGGTTGGTCGTTGCCAGTTTTTGTTTCGCTTTCTCTATCAATCGTTCCTGGATATGCTGCTGTGTGCTTTGACCGGTATGCATACGCAAAAGATCGCCCAAATAATTCGGGGAAAGGTTCATCAATCCTGCAATATGCTGCACCGTCAATAACTCATTCTGCGCACCGGCATGGTTATCAAAATAGGCATCGACAAACTTTTCAAATTTAGCAAGCAGCTGGTGGTTGTGATTTTTCCGGGTAATAAATTGGCGCTCGTAAAACCGGTTGGAATAATTCAACAGCAATTCTATCTGTGACAGGATAATTTCCTGCGTGTGCTTGTCGATATGCTGACATTCTTTGTCGATCTTTTTGAGTATAGTGATCAAATCGTCCTCTTCTTCTGCTGAAAGATGCAGGGCTTCATTAACCGAGTACGAGAAAAAACTATAGCTGTTAATGTTATTTGCAAGCGGATGAGTCAATAAAAAGTCGGGATGAAAAATCAACAAATAACCTGATCCGCATTCCATGTTATTTAAATCCAGGTATTGTACCTGGTTGGGCGCTGTAAAGCTCAAAACACCTTTATCATAGTCGTAATGCTGTTGTCCGTAACGGATTTTTCCCTTTGCTTCGCGTTTTAATGCCACACAATAAAACCGGTTAACGAACCCTTTCCAAATCTCTTCTTCGAGGAAAATACTTTCGGCCAGATTAATCACACTTACTAAAGGGTGTCTGGGCGCAGGCAATGACAGCAGGCGGTGAAATTCAGAAACTGATTGAATGGAATTCATAGCACTAATTTAAACATTTTAAGGATGGAAGAGCGGCCATATTTATTGGTACAGCCGCATTTTCTGCTAGTCAATCAGTCCCATACTAAATTCATCGTACGGTTTACCGGTATCTGTACCCAGTGGCACAATGTTTTCCAGTTTCGAGAGATCCGCTTCGCTTAAGTGAATTTCGGTTGATGCGATATTCTGCTCCACATATTTTCTGCGTTTGGTGCCAGGAATAGGTAAAATTCCCTTGCTTCTAATCCACGCCAATGCCAGTTGCGAAGAAGTGATATTTTTAGTTGCAGCCATTGCTTCAATAGCTTTCACCAACTCGATATTTTTATAGAAATGTGCTTCCTGGAAACGTGGAATTGCTCTTCGGAAATCATTTTGAGGAAGATCGTCTATCGTGCGGATATGTCCGGACAGAAACCCCCGACCTAACGGAGAATAGGCTACAAAACCGATTCCCAGGTCCTGTAAAGTCTTCAATACACCTCGTTCTTCCACCGTACGCTCGAATAAGGAGTATTCACTTTGAACTGCCGTTATCGGATGAACAGCATTCGCTCTTTTAACTGTTTCGGAAGAAACTTCAGACAATCCGATATACCCAATTTTTCCTTCCTTTACCAATTCACCCATTGCTTCAACGGTTTCTTCGACTGGTGTATTCTTATCAAGCCGATGCATATAATACAAATCAATGTAATCCGTATTGAGATTTTTCAGAGAACGCTCAACTGCTTTTTTCACATATTCCTTTTTGCCGTTAATGGCCCAGGTAACTTTGTCGTTCTCATCTATTTCCCAGCCGAATTTAGTTGCCAGAATATATTTATTCCTGTTACCCTGAATCGCTTTCGCAATCAATTGTTCATTTTTTAAAGGTCCGTACAAATCTGCCGTATCTAAAAAGTTACCTCCCAATTCAAGGGATCGGTGAATGGTCGCAATTGCTTCCTGTTCATCTGCCTGACCGTACATGTGCGCTTCTTCAAAACCGGTCATTCCCATACAGCCCAAGCCAATTACCGGTACAATCAAACCTTCGCTTCCCAAATTTATTTTCTTCATTTTGAATTATTTAATTTAACGAAACAAAGTTCCGTAAGAAGCGGCACCTGCATGTTTGGGAATCCATGAAAAGTGTATGCAAATCACTGGAAAGTGGGGACAATGAAGTAACTTTGTTCTTTCTTAAACCATAGAGGCAATGACTCCGGAAAATCTCATCAAACAAATATCGTTCATCAAAGAAATCGATAAGCTCAAATACATTCAGCGTAAAACGAAATTGTTCAACAGCGACCGTCCTGAAAACGATGCCGAACACAGCTGGCATTTGGCTATGATGGCCCTTGTGCTGGCAGAGCATTCCAATGAAAAAATCGATGTGCTCAAAGTAGTCAAAATGGTTTTGATCCATGATATTGTGGAAATTGACGCCGGAGACACTTTTATCTACGATACACAGAAGAACCATTCCAATACCGATGAAGAACGTTTGGCTGCACAGCGCATTTTCGGTTTATTGCCGAAAGAACAAGCCGAAGGGTTTATTGCTGTTTGGGAAGAGTTTGAAGCCGGAATCACTCCCGAATCCAAATTTGCCCGCACCATGGACAGATTGGAGCCTTTGCTGCAAAACACTTCCAACCAGGGCGGAACGTGGAATGAATTTGGTGTGAGCTACGAAAAAGTCCATGCCAAAAAGAGCATCATGAAAGAAGGCTCCGCAGCCATTTGGGAGTTTGCGGAAGACCTCATCAACGACAGCGTGGAAAAAGGGATTTTGAAGAAGGATTAAGCAGACTGATTTTCTTCGAATTCTTTTTGACGTTCCTTTATGAATTCCGCATGTGTTGTTCCCCAGCTGTCTATTTGGGAAAGCAGCGGTAACAAACTTTCCCCCAATGTGGTGAGTTTATATTCCGTTCGCTTCGGATAAACATCTTCTGCGCATTTTTCAAGCACTCCGAAAAACAATAATTCCGCCAGCTGCATTTCTATCACACGTGGAGAAGCATCATCAATATATCTGCAAATATCCGCCGGTCGAACGATTCCTCTATTGATCGCATCCAGCACACACAACTTCCACTTCCCTCCAAAAACTTTAGCTGCTACCAAAATCCCGCAATCCAGGTTCTCCTTAATTTTCTTTGTATACATCTACGGATTTTTGATAAAGTTATCGAATTCAGCTAAGAATTAATGATCCACCAATACCGAATCTTTTTTCGGGTATTGTACAGTCAGTTCTTTCCCATGAAATTTGTCATCAATTCACAAACACACCCACAAATGGAGAACAAAACAACATTCAAATTTCAAAAGACAGACATACTAACGTTCTCAATCTGGGCCCTGGTCCTATTCATTACCTGGACATTCATGCATGGCGCAGATCATTTTTTGGACCTAACGCAGGAATCTTTGGGAAAATACTACGATTATAAATGGGTTTTAATTGCTCACATTATGGCTGGTGGCGGAGCTATTATTTCCGGGATGCTCCAATTTTGGAAAAAACTCCGCAACTATAGCTGGAAACTACATCGTTTCGTTGGCTTTGTTTACCTGCTGGCAGTTCTCACAAGTGGTTTTTGTGCGGTTATTCTCGCTTTTACAACAGCTTATAAAGTGAATCTTCCTTATGCTTTTTCGCTCCAGGTTTGGGTTAGTGTTTGGGTCACTAGCACCTTCATCGCTTATTACGCCGCAATTAAAAAGAAGTTCCAACTCCATAGAGAATGGATGATCAGAAGCTACATTGTAACAATAGCATTCGTCATTTCAGGTCTGATTATCAAAATCCCATCTATTCGGCAATTGGGAAGTTTCGAAGAAATATCTCCCTCGCTTTTTTGGCTTGGATGGGCTGTGCCGCTATTTATCTATGAACTTATTCGGGGTATCAAAATGATCCTAAAATGAAAAAAGGGGCAAATTTGCCCCTTCTCTGTTACAAACATTTTTATCAGCCTGTTACTCTCAACGATTCGATCAATCCATCTGCAATTTCGAAATTGAAATTCAGAACAATCGGACTTCCAGGAAATGTACCTGAACACTCCGCAGATAAAACACTTATTTTACCATCCTGGGTTAGTGACAGAGGAGTCATTACCGATTTATAGTTTTTATTTGATTCGTCAATCCATTCTTCGATAGCTTTCTTTCCGGTATGTTTTTTTCCTTCGTCGAACACAACAGCTGTTTCAGAAAAACAGTTTGCATAAGCGATACTGTCGAATTGGTTTTGAGCTGTCACTAAGTCAGCTAGTACTTTTGGTAAATTCATGATTTTATGTTTATTGATTATTAAATTGTTGGTATTGTTCCGCCATCAATGACGAATTCTGTCCCGGTTAGATAATTAGCTCTCGGAGAAACCAAAAAACCAACCAGTTCAGCTACTTCTGCTGGTTCAGCCGGTCTTCCGAATGGAATTCCGCCCAATGCTTCCATTACACCTTGTTGTGCTTCTTCTACAGTGCTATTGGCGTTTCTTGCAATCTCAGCCAACCAAGCTTTCGATGCTCCTGTACTGATCCATCCAGGCGAAACAGTCAGCACCCGAATACCTTTAGGTGAAACTTCATTGGATAAACTTTTACTATAGTTTCTCAATCCTGCTTTTGCAGCCGCATAAGGTAAAGTAGAGTCATACAGTGGTAGCATCCCTTGGATAGAAGCTATATGAATAATAACTCCGTTTTTTCGATCTATCATTTGAGGTAAAAATCCCCTATCCAGTCGAACCGGAGCAAGCAAATTAGCCTGTAGAGTTGATTCCCAATCTTCATCAGATAATGCAGTAAAGCCACCGGCAGGTGTTGTTGAAGAACCAAGATTGTTCACCAAAATGTCAAGCCTTCCGTAAACCGACAGCACTTCGCTGATTACTTTTTGTGTTCCCGATCCCGTACTCAGATCTGCTGAGATAAAATGTAGGTTTTCGTTTGATTTTTCCGGTGCGTTCCTGGCTGTAATTACTACTGTTGCACCCGCATTTAAGAGTCTGTCTGCAATGGCTTTTCCGGCGCCTTTTGTACCACCGGTTACCAGTGCTATTTTACCTGAAAGCTCGTTTTCAAAATTAAATTGTTGTTCCATTTGTGTATGTATTTATGGAGCAAAATTCAGTTATACAGATGGTTTGTACAAGTACGGAAAATCGAATTGCATAGGGATAATTTTCTCCCCTATTGCACAATTTGGAACATAGAAATACCTTTGTTCAATGTACGAAAGAAAGATTCCTTTAAACCTCAACTGCGGTCTTGACCTGATTGGAGAGGTGCTCTACGGAAAGTGGAAAATACGTCTGTTGTGGTTTATTCATCAGGGACATTTGCGCCCCAGTGAACTCCAGCGCAAAATTCCGGATGCTTCACGAAGGGTTTTGAACATGCAGCTCAAGGAATTGGAGCAGCACGAATTAATCACGAAGAAAATTTACCCGGTAGTTCCGCCAAAAGTGGAATACAGTCTGACTGATTTTGGCCTTACACTGATTCCGATTATCAGTTCCTTAGGTAATTGGGGAGACGAACACGAAGATCGTTTGAGAACATTGATTATAGCGAGCAAAAATTTCTCTTCCGATACAATGGAGTAAATCAAACCAAACAGCTTCTACTCCATTTTAATCCGCTCCTTCAAACGCTGCTTCGCCTTTTTGACCCCGTTTTCAGTAATGCACAGAATAGTTGCTATTTCCTTATTGGAAAACTCCAGCCTGACCAATGCCGCAAGCCGCAGATTGTTGGTCGTGAGTTCCGGGAACCGCTGTTTTAAGTCAGACAGGTAACCACTGTGTATTTTATCAAATTCAGTCATAAAAGCCAGCCAGTCGTTTTCCAGAGTCACTTTATTCAATAAATTCTCTTCGGTCACAGAGTTTGCCCCATCTTCCAGTGACTGAATCAATTGATTCTTCCGGTTAATTTCTTCCGTCAATAAGTTGAGTCGTTGATGAAGCAATTCTTCTTCCAGTTTTTGGTTCCGGATCTTTGTATGCGCTTCCGCAACCTTGCTCTTTTTCAAACGGTTGTTGATGAACAGAATATAAACCGCGCCAAGCAATAACAGGATGACGACAATTCCAAGCAGAATCATATTTCTTTGAGTTTCCTGTTGCTTTTTCACTTTCAATTTTAGCAGCTTGTTTTCCTGTTCCTTCCATTTCGTTTCATACCGGACTTCCAGGTTGAGCAGTTCTTTTTTGGTTTCAATCCGATTCAAACTGTCGTAATAGACCATCATTGAATCGTATGTTGAAATTGCCTGTTCCAGGTTTCCGGATTCGCGGTATGCGGTGGTTAAAACATCGTAAGTAGTATAAAGCGAGTAAATATCTCCTTCCTGTTTAGCCAACTCATTGGCTTTCTTTAAATAGGAGATTGCCTGCGGATACTTCTTCAGGTACAGATAAGACGTAGCGATGTTGTAATAACTAAGTCCTTTGTATTTTATTCCGACAACCTGCTCTTCATACTCCTGCGATTTCAGCATCAGGTCAAGTGCTTTCTGATATTCATTTCTATCATAATATACCTGGCCCAAAGTGCTGTATGAAATCGATAAACTTTCTGCATCACCTGTTTTTAGTGCATACTCATGTGAAATATTCGCGTAGTACAAGGCAGAATCCAATTGGTTCAGTGGGGAATAGATCTGGCTCAAAGCAGCATAAGTATCGTATAATTTGTATTCCAGTTGGGGTTTGTCCTTCAGAAAATGAACAAGCTTGAGAGCCTTGACCTTTGCCTCTCCAAAACGCTGTTTATCCATGAAATAACCCATAAATTCGTAATAGCGGTCAGCCATGAGTTTCGGGTCATTTGTTTGCTCAGCCAGTTCAATAGCAGCTGTGAAATGGGTATAACTTTTGGAGAAATCTCCCAGTTTGTCGTAACCCTGGCCCAGCAGACTCTGGATAGCCATTCTGCGCTCAATTGACAGGTATTGCTTTGTTTTCTTATTGCAGGACTCCAGTAAACGAATGCCTTTTACAAAGAGGCTTTGACTGTAATAATTGTAGGCTTTCCGAACTACGACACTTGCAAGCAGGTCGTAGTTTTTTTCTTTTTCGGCCAATTCAATGGCTTTGTCAAAATACAAATGGGATTTCACATAATCTTCCCGGCCGTTCCGGTAACTGATTCCCAGGTAAGTGTAAAGTAAAATCCTGTCACGAGCAGATTCCAATCCCTTTAATTTCTCTGCCTGGTGAAAAGAAACTATCGCCTTTTGATACTCATCAATCATGTAATAATAGATCGCATGGTCCAAAGCCAGTTTCGCACGATCCGAATTCGAAGGTTTCCTTTCCCGAATAAGTTTCTCTTCGTTCCGAAGGACCGGGAGGAGCAGGTTTCCATCTTCTTTTTTGTGTAAACGAATGAATTTTTCGTGCTCTTGACTGAAGGAATTTTGAGCGGTCGTTTTTCCAACTGGCAGGAAATAAATCAGGAATAAAAAGTATAGTCGGTGCATGCCTTAAAAGTAGGAAAGATTTTCGGGATAAATAGGAGTACAAATGGTGTACACTCCCATATTTATTGACTTTTTCGAACTAAGTTTGAAAAAAAAACAACCCTATGAAATATTGTTCACTTTTATTTTTATTCTTTTTAGCGGCTTCGGTACAAGCCCAGGAAACACCTTTAAATTCTTTAAAAAGGAACGAATACAAATCAGTTGGAATTACGTACAGCAGTTATGCAAAACCTACAGCCACCAGTTTGTACAATTCGCAATTTATGGTCAACGATCAAACTTATGATTACCTGAATCGTAATACCGGTTTTACCCTGAAGTACTCGCAAATGAACTTCATCAAAAATTGCGGGATCGAATTCGGCATCGGAGTTGAGATTATGCGTATCAATACCAATTTTTATTTTTCACTTCCCATCTACAATGCCAGTTGGGAAAATATAGAACTGAGTACTGTCCGCTCCAATCTCGGAGCTGTTGTTATTCCGCTTTACTATGTGCATCGCATTGAACTCGGAAAGGGTTTTACGCTTTTCCCGAAAATTGGTGTGGATGCCAAAGTATTGATCACCAATTCAAGCGTTGTAAATGGAGTTTACACGGACAGTTTGAACAACCTGAGTTACAGTGTAAGACATGAAACCACACAACGCTATGAAAACGGTCCTTTTCAAAATGTATTTCTCAACGGAACAATCGGTACCACTTTAACCTGGTCGATGAAGAAAGGAGGAGCTTTCGGTTTGAACCTGGCATTCAGTATGCAGCTCTTAAGGAATACGCTGCTGACGCGCATCGATAACATGACTTTCAAAAGAGAAGGTATTGTGACCTATGAATCAAGCCAGCTGATGGGCGATTACTATTATACAGACGAAGACGGAAGCCAGCAATACTTCGAAGGATCACCGGCACAGCCTTTCTTAGCCGCAAACCGAATGACGAATTTTTCAATCGGAGTTTCCTACCTGTTTGGTAAGTAAGATTGATTCTAAGAAAAAATCCCGCTTTGGCTGAGTCAGGACGGGATTTCACTTATTCTTTCGGCATCGCATAAAGCATCCTGAATGCATTCATAAGCGCCTGGTGCATGATCGTTGCATGATTCTCAAGCGGCAGGTAGTCAAATACCACTTTCACCGACTGGTTTTTAGAAGCTTTCAGTTTATCGACCAACAGGTTTGCATCCACTTCCATGACTCTCGGCGGATCAGTGGGCGTCAAACCTTCTTTTCCCACGCCTACGTAAACATCCGTTTGGCGATGAAAGCCTTCAGACAACAACTTCGAATCGAAGTTTAAGAGCGAACCATTGTCCCACCACAAACTCGGGCTGATAATGATGTAGCGGTTAAACAATTCCGGTTTTTTCAGGAGCACATCCGTTGCGAAAAATCCGCCCAGCGACTGCCCGATAAGCGTTTTATCCGTTCCAGCCTTGTATTTCGAAGCCATAAACGGCTGTAGTTCTTTTTCAATAAACGCAATGAACTTATCCGAATGCCCTGTTTTGGGAAATCGTTTTCTCTGTTCTTCAATAGTTGATTGGAAAGTCAAATCGCGCTGTCGGTCAACCGTAGCAATTCCAACCACAATAGACTTCGGGATTTGGTTGACCCACTCAAACGTACTGAACTGAACAAGTCCGGCAACATGTATAAAATCCTCATCCGCGGAACCATCGATCAGGTAAATCACCGGGTACTTAATGGAATCATTCACATTATAACCCTCCGGAAGGTAAATATTGATGATCCGCTTTTCACCCATTTCCCTAGACTGGATCTCATCGATCACGCCCAGCACAAAAGGTTTTGCAGTAGCAGTTTCGGCTTGTTTCGTTTTGTTTTTTTGAGCAAAGGCGATTCCTGCAGTAAAAGTCAGTAAAGAGAGAATGACGATTTGTTTCATTGTTTGAATTTTATAAATACGCTTACTTAAAAATAGGTATTTACTTTTATTGGGGGTATTTGAGGAAATGAAAAAGCCCGGACATCTATCGTCCGGGCTTTCAAAATGAACAAGCCTTTTTATTCTTTTACGATCTTCGTGATTAGTTTTCCATAATCACTGTCAACTGTCACAAAGTAAATACCATTAGTTGCAGAAGACAAATCGATGTTTGTTTTAGAATCCTTAATTCGAGCTGAATAAACTGTTTCACCCAACACATTGGTCACTGTCATCAACTCACCCGACAATACTGCATGTTGATCGACCAACACAAAAAATCCTTTCGAAGGATTCGGAGAGATCACCATGAAGTCATTTACCGAAAGTTGATCGATTCCCAAGGAGTTAATAGTTGTACAAGCAGATGTGTCGCTGCAGCCGTTTTGCGTCACTATCACGGCATAAGAACCATTCGCAGCAGGCGTAAAAGATGCTGAAACGGCTCCGGAAACCGGTAAATTCGTAGCGCAGTTAATCCACTGCCAGGTGGCATTTGTTGCTGCTGACGTAATGGTTATCCCGTTTACAGAAGTAGCAAGATTTACATCCATCACAGTAAGCGACTGTGTACTTGTGTCACTTCCGGCACTATTTGTCGCGATCAGCCTAACCTGGTAAGTTCCCGGCGCTGTATAACAAATGTTTGATGGATTTTGGTCTGTAGAACCAGTTGGTTGGTTTGGAGTAAAATCCCATTCCCATGAAGTAGGCGTGTTCGTACTTAAATCAGTGAAATTGATACACTCTCCCACGCAAATCACATTGTCTGAGATAGAAAAACCTGCAACAGGCGTAACTGCCGGAACTGGTGGAGCGGCACAGCAATTGCCCCCGTCCGAAATGTTCTGAGTTCCTGACCAGCAACCGTACTGTGTTTCGTGTGTGTAAACCGTTCCTGCAAAAACAGTTGCGAAATAATCGTAAATCTGAGCCGCAGTATTACATCCGCCTTGATTTCCGGTACCGCATGAATATCCGCAATCAATGAATACATACCCATTCGGATCGTTGTAAGTAACCGGTGGTACAAACTCAATATTGGGAGTTACACCTCCCGGAGCGCCAATAAATGTGGTAGTAGCTATATTCGCTCCGCAAGTTGTATTCGACCCATTATTATAGCCCGCATATTCGATCCCGGTAATGTTGTTTACAAACGCCCCGCTGAAAGTCACTTCAACAGCTTCGTAAGAAACAATCCCGATCTTCAGGTTCGGAATATTGACATCCACGTTGATGTTGAGGTAACCACCATCGTAATTGGAGAAAATAACAATGTTCCCATTCGGATTACAAACTTGTGCGCCGGCATAAAACCCGCAAAGGGATAAGATAGATAGTACTAGTATTCTCATAGTCATAAGTGTTTAGCATGAAGTATTAAATGTAAGCAATTTATGCTAAACGATAAATCTACTGTTGAACCTTGTAGAATTCCATTCTTACGAACGGCGTACGTATAAATAGTAGGGAATAAACTAAAAAAGTCGCACATGTGCGACTTTTTTATACCGTGTGTCAGCATGTTATATTATTTTGCTTCCTTCAGTTGTTCTACTGCTTGTTTCACGGCATCTGCATGGGTTATCGGAGTGAACTTGAAGTAGCTGTTAAATTTGGTGCTGTCAAAGTAATAATCTCTATCGTACTGGTAATTCATCTCTGCCAATTCTTTCATAACAGGTACCATTAATCCAAATCCTTTTACGATCCAATTGGGTAAAACACTCGCTTTATTTTCTTTGCCTAATTCCGCTGCAAAAAGATTGATCCATTCCTGGCCTGTTATTTTCTGAGGGTTAGTTGGCAAATTCCAAATTTGATTGTATGCTTCATCTGTATTTCCAAGCATTGCTGTTCCTTTGGCAAGTTCCGGAACATACCCCATACTGTGAACAACTTTGGAATTGCAAAACCATTGTGCTTTTTTATTTTTTACAAGGTTATCGTAAACAAGATTCATCAATACACTGGATTGTCTTGCCGTACCACCAAAGAAGTCGGGCGATCTTGCAATGATTGCCTGCAAATTATTTTCCGCCATATTCTTTAAAATAATCCGATCAACTTCTGCTCTGATCTCCCCTTTCTTACTTGTTGGACTGATTGGGGAATTTTCTGTGATGTGATTTACATGATTCCCGCCGATGGCATATACATTGTCGAAAAAAACAAGTTTGGAATGATGCTCCAGGCAAGCGTCAACTACGTTTTGGATAAAAGGTACCCATTGTTGTTTCCAGGCACTTGTCTTATAGGCAAAGCCAATAGCAACATACGTAATCTGTGAACCTGCTACCGCTTTAAAAACATCTTCTCTTTTAGTCAGGTCTGCCGGGAATAAAGAGTCCGTTGGATTTACTTTTTTTGGATTTCTGCTCACCAATCTAATATCTGATGTGTAGTTCGTTAATGCTTTTGCAAGTTCAATACCGATTGCGCCACCTGCGCCTAAAATAGTTTGTTTCATAATTCCTTTTTTTTAAATTGTTTCGTTAAACACTGATTTGATGAAACAAAGCTAAGATGATGCAATCCATTAAAATTGGAAGAAAACGAAATCAGGATTTTGAATTGCAAATATCCTGGTGCAATTTCAGATACCGGGTTGGGCTCAGATTGATGAAGTGTTTGAAATCATTGATCAGTTGGCTTTGATCGTAATACCCGCATTCGGCAATAATTTCAAACCAATCTATTTTTGAATTTGTATAAGCTACGTTTTGAATAAGGGCAATTGCTTTTAAAAACCGTTCGTACCGGTTGTATTCTTTGGCAGAATACCCAAAGTGTTTTTTATGATTGAGTTGGGTGTTCCGTTCGGTTTGATTATTTTGACCGGCAATCGATTTGATGGTATTTAACGTTTGATCATTGAAGTTTGCGATTTGTGCTGCAATTTTACTTTGGCTTTCGAAATAGGGTTCGCTGAATGTAAGAATGTGATCTACCCGATCATGAATATCCGGGATTCTATTTAGTTCATCCCACAAATTACCAAAGGAATTTTCATTGAACGATTCACCGGGAATCAGTGGTTCATGTGCCGCCATTTCAGCATCACCGAAAAAACGGAAAAAGGCATCATCTTTAAAATTAACCAGTAGAATTTCCGCATTCGGAGGCAACGAATAGTCGATTAAATGTTTAATAGGACCCAGCATCAGGTATTTGTCAACCTCCAAATAAGGATATTGTTTGGACTGAAAATAGGGTTTTTCTCCAAAGCTAAAGATCAAAATGGTTTGATAGGAAGGTATCAACAATTTGGTAATGGTTTCACTGGTTTCATTCTTAGCATAATAGAAGTGAGTAAACACCTTTTCAAATGCTTCCGGAATAGCTATTCTGAAGTTGTCATAAGTTAGATTACTATCTCCCATTGATCGATTTAAATTTTGACACCAGTTTTCGGAATGCATCTCAATATTACACAATAATCATGAAACGCTGAAAATTTCCGGAAAGACAAGTAGGTGGGAATTCCACTAAAATTCAAACCCTAAACCGCTCTACTCAAGACTAGTTTCTCCGCATTGTTTGTGTATTGGAAGATGGAGTTGTTATCTGCTGATACCTATCTCTGTGGCTACAAGAAGTTCGGGATCTCAAATAGTCAGCGGTGCTTTACGTTATTAAATAATCAAAATGGACCACCTTTTGTCCTTTAGCACCGGTAGCATGATAAAACTCTACAGCATAACCATCTTCTTCGTCTGCTTCAACCATTACAACCTCAACACCTATACTTCGGGAGTAACTATTATTTCTATCAATTAGTAATCTACCGATCCCTTTTCTTTGAAATTCAGTTTTCACAGCAAGGTCATATATATAGACTAATGGAGACGTCGAATAATATTGATGCATTATATAGGAGGTTAGTCCACCAATAACCTTATTTTCAAACAGTGCCACGAAGACAAAAAAGTCCTCTTTGTTCAACAATGCTTGTAAATGAACCTCATCAGGCCTAGTGAAATTTTCCATTTCAAAAACCACTTCAAAAACGCTGATTAATTCCATGAATTTGGAAGTGTCGTTATAACTTAATTTTTCAATTTTAAAATCCATCTAGTTAGTTTAATTGTCTTAGCGTTCCCCCTAACCGTATATTGACGAATATAATCAAGATTTTTAGTAATCCGTGAAGTTAGAAAGGAACGGTCATCTTCTTTAGCAATTGCGCTGAAGCTTGTACCGCGCCTAAAGCAATGGTGAAATGCTGTCGGCGTAAGCATTAGCGGGAACGGCGGAACGTGCAGTTCCTTACTCGAGATAGGAAACATCTTAGCTTCGAACATAGATTCCATACTCAAAGCTCATGAAATAAAAGAGTATATCGTAGTGTGAGAGTGTCCCGATGGTTATAGGAAGAAGGAAAAGAAGAGAGAGTATCCGATTTGTGTCAAACGATCTTTTCTTTGTGACATTGATAATTAAAAATGAAGCTCAAGTGTTCTCTTTTTACCAAATGGTAAATACGTCGGGGTAACTATTGTTTAACTTTGTAATGATGAATGAATTAATAAACTATATCTTAAAGTTTGGAAATTTAAACCAGCAACAAATCGAATTTATCAAAAGTAAAACAACTGAATTGGAGTTTAAAACTGATGATTTTTTTTCGGAGGCGGGAAAAATTCCCATGCATATAGGTTTTGTTCTTGAAGGGGTTTTTCGGTGTTATTACTACAATAATAAAGGTGAAGAAATCACGAACTATTTCATTGACGAATACAGTTTTGTTTCAGATCAGCAAAAATTTGATGCACAAGTTGCAGCTTCGGAATATGTGCAAGCTGTTACACCTTGTAAATTGCTTGTTTTCACAAAGAAAAATTGGGACGAAATTTCAAATACACTTATTGACTGGGATAGGATTGTTGCCAAATTGGTGCAAAAATGTTTGATGGATGCGATGGACAGAAGAAGCCCCTTAGTTTCAGAAGATGCCACCACCCGTTATTTATCGTTCCTTGAAAAATTTCCAAAAGTGGCCAATCGCGTGCCGCTTGTCTATGTGGCTTCATACCTCGGAATTACCCAACAATCATTAAGCAGAATAAGAAAAAACATTCGTTAAGACGCTTTTTACCAAATGGTAAATGCCTGACTATCAAAAAAAATAACCTTTGCATCATTAATTTAAATGAAAAAAAAATGAGCAAAAAAATCGTACTGATTACTGGAACAAATAGTGGTTTTGGCTGGCTTACGGCTAATAGCATAGCGTCTTTAGGGCATAAAGTTTATGCTACTATGCGAGATACTAAAGGTAAGAATGCCGATAAAGCAGAAGCATTGTCCAAAGTAGAGAACATAACTATTTTGGATGTGAATCTAACGGATGAAACGAGTGTGAAAAATGCTGTTGAAAGCATCCTGGCTAAAGAAGGAAAAATAGATGTTTTGGTTAATAATGCAGGTTTCAGTAGAAATGGTGTCGCTGAAAGCTTTACTACCGCTGATTTACAAGAAATGCTTGACATCAACTTAATAGCACCCTGGAGTTTGATAAAAGCTGTATTACCAACCATGCGTAAACAATCTGAAGGCTTAATCATCAATGTTACAAGTGGGTTTGGAAGGTTTGGATTTCCATTCGCTACAATGTACAGTTCTTCAAAATTTGCTTTTGAAGGATTGAGCGAAGGTCTGCACTACGAGGTAAGACCTTTGGGAGTGGATGTTGCAATAGTTCAGCCTGGTGCATTTCCAACTGAGATGTCTCAAAAACTTGCATTTGGTTCCGATACTTCCATTAATGAGGGTTATGCAGCAATTTCCGATTTTCCAAATAAGATGGGAGCTGCAGTTGGGGGAATGTTTGAAACTTTAAAACCCAACCCGCAGGATGTTGCCAACGAAATAGTTAACCTTATGAATCTGCCTCAGGGACAAAGGCCATTGAGAACGGTGGTTGATCCATTTACAGGAACTTTTGTAAAAGCTGCTAATGACGCTATAAAAGCGGAATACGAAAAGGGTATGGTTGCATTTGGAATGAAAGACCTATTGTGATAATTATCTCTTCGTCGTTTAATCAAAAACTAAAAGCCCTGACGATAAATGTCAGGGCTTTTGTTATTACTATCTCAAACACGCTGCTTCTAAACAAGGTTATTTAAGTATTCAGATGATTACGATTTATTACCCTGATTCTTATCCCGTAATACAAGAGCTAATCAAAATTGAATCAATAGATCTGCATATCAGAAAAATCATGGAAAATATAAGCTTCGATTAATTGATCTGATTTTACCACATAAAGAATCGATTCGTTTAAAAAAATTAAAAAAGGGTAATCTTATTTTTTGATGTAACTGTTTTTAATTTCATTCAATTCATCTTTCTATCGAAGGATTTCATGACAAAAAAAGAAAAGATAAAGAAAGGGTTTAAAGGGAGTCAGGTCTTATTTATTAAAGTCAGGTAAAGGTTGTGGAATGAGATCATAATTAATAGATTAATTCAACAAAATAGTTCTCACCTCTTTTTGATAAGAAATCGTAATACTTTCACGTTTAATGGATTTGATCAGGAACCCAACAAAAATCTCGTCATTCGGGTAAATCTTATACATTACTCCATCAACTGAAAGAAGGGCTCGGGGCTTTTTAGAGCTTGCTTTTTGAACAAGGCCATAATACTTAATTATTGGCCAATAAACCACCGGTTTTTCTTTTTTGGGTTTTGGTTCTGGCGGCAGCGCATTCGGGTCTAAACCTGTTACAGGTTTTTGAACCAATCGTGTACCTTTTAAAAACGGATCCGGATAATCTGCCTTAAGCTGAAAACTGTTTTTCGCTTGGATATCTTCTATTTTCATCTGATCCATTTGAGCAACCGGCAAATCTGATTCTTCAGAAATATTGGAACTAATACGCACGAACAGCTTGAAGTAGATAAAACCTACTACAACCAGCAAAACATATGTGAAGCGTTTGTTTTTCAATGGACTATTGTACTGTTATCGTGTTATAAATGGTTGTTGGAACAGGCCCTTCATTACCGGCTTCATCCTTTAAGATCACCCGCCAGTAATAGGTTCCTGCAGCAACATTATCGATCGTTACTGAGTTAGAGACACTCGTTCCTGATTTATAAATGGTAGCAAAATTGGCAAAGGTCGAAAGTTCCACTTTTCCTCCAACAGGAGATTGAATGTCTCCATCGTCTACAGGTAATTCCCAGTTAAAAGTGATTGGTCCGGCGAAAGCGCTTGCATTATTGGCAGGTAGGCTAGGTGTTGCTGTTCCTGGATCCGTTTTGTCAATGTAAAAAACGCGTTTGGAGTAATTTGTTTCTCCATTTCCTGTTAAATACGCTTTTACTCCCCAGGAATAAGCTCCTTCAGGTAATTCCGTGCCATCTTTGGATTGAATACCAACGGAAGTTAACTGATTCGCAATGTCAAGCAGTTCTCCGGAAAAGAATTCGGTATCATGCAATTCGAAAGTGCAGTGTAAAACATTTGAAAGCGACTGGGTATTCCAGGAAAAACTTCCCGGGAAACTTTCATTGTAGTAAGCTCCGTTAGCAGGTGAAGTCAAAGTAACACTTCCGTTAGAACTACCGCTTGATGTTCCGACAGTAAATCGTTTAATCGCAGATGGATTGGAACTGAATCCCGCATTCATAGCTGTAATGCGTACTTCATATTGAGCAGAATCCAGTCCGAAAAAGAAATTGGTTCCTGAAACGATTGAATCTAGCGGAAAGCTTTGAATATTCCCAAATTCAGGGCTTACAATCTCAATTCTGTACTTCGTTGCGCCTTCCATTTCTTCCCATTTGACGTGCACCGGATTGGCATTGATAGTAGAATTATTTGCAGGAAGAAGCAAAACCGGAGTTTCGCCGGATATATCCTTCTCAATGAAGTCCTTACATCCGAAAATGCTGAAGGACATCAAAAGAATTAAGAGTTTATTGATAGATTTTCTGGACATAATTCTGAATTAATAAGGTAGTTGTTAAATCTGTTTTATTCGTTACGGGATCTTTTTCCGAACTCATTTGAAAGTGAATCAGGCGCGCATCTTCAAAGGATTGTTCCAGATCGTATATAAATTTCAGAACCGAGATGAAATCTCCTCTCAATTCGATCTTAAAGGTATTGATTTTAAAATCAGGATGCTCAAATCCATATACTTCATCAATCTGTTTCACTTCAATCTTTGAAGATTTTTTGGCCAGGAAATTCAAAAAACCTTGCTGCACTTCTTCTACAGAAACGTTTTCCTTACCCAAAAGCTTGTTTAATTGTGCTACATTTTTTTGAAGAATGCGGATCTCTTTTTGCGAGTTCAGGGCTTCCTGTTTTTTCATTTCCAGCTCGTTGATATAGCTGTTTGTTTCAATAGTCTTACTGAAGGCCCTTTTATAAGACACAGCAAAAAGTAACACGGCCATGACCAGTAACGCCAGGTTCTTTTGTTTGTAGCTATATTTCTCAAATAAGGTCATTTGCGAATATGTATGATGATATGAAAGATGGAATTGCGATCATCCAACCTGGAATAATTAATAACCTCCACACTTTGAACCCATTCTTTCTTTTCCAAATCTTCCATCCAGTCATCCAAAATCCTGCTGTTCAGGGTAATTCCATGGATAATTATTTTGGAATTGTCTGTTTCAACTTTGTGTTTGGGTTTCAGTTGCTGCGCCAGAGGGAACAGTTCCATTTCGGTAAATTGGATGTCTTTTGGGACACTCATTCCAATTTGATCCGCATAATAGGACAAAAGGTTTCCGGATTGCATACCCGAGTTCTGAAATAAAACCAATTTACGCTGCTTCTCTTGTCTGATACGGTCAATTACAGCAAAGTTATCCTGGTAACCGGCTATTTCCTGTTCGTAATCGGCTGCAACCTGGTTGAGGTGATTGACCAAAAAGTAATTGATGGTAAGTGTGATTAGAAAGAATCCTAAAATGCTTAATCCGAGAGTTCTGAAAAGTTTTGAATCCTTATAACCTGTTTTTGTCTGAGCCAATGTTTCGGCATCAATTCCCTGGTAGAAGAGATCCGAAGAGCGGTTCTTTTGATAAGTAAAATTGATGACAGCTTCCAGGTAAGATGCCTGAATTTGTTTCTCCGATAATTCCTGTTCGTTTTTTGCGATAATAACCTGATCCGAAGATGGAAATGATAAGACATAATCCGATTGAATGGTATTCAACTTCTCCAATTTGAATGGTAAGATGGAAGGACCAATATACAAAGCCCAAACAAATCCCTTTGCTGCGTTAATCGGAACTAAAAATTCATCCACTATGTTCTTTCTTGCAAACGATACCAGGATCGAACCCGAACGCTCATAACTGTTGAAATAGAATTCATCTTCTCTTCCTGAAACCAATAAGCGTTCCTTATAATTGGGAACATTTTCAACACTGCGGGCTAATACACCAGCACCTCTAACATGAACAATAAACGGAATATTTTTATCGGCTTTTTTGAGAATCTCTTCCACTGATTCAAAAGTAGTCAGGTCATGCGCCATAGTTTGCTCGCTAATGCAGGCATAATGGAACAAACTATTCCCCGATTGATTATGAATCAAAATCAGGTTATACTTTTTAGGGACGCTATTTTTGAACCGGATTTTCATCAATAAGTTACCGTTGGACGAATAATGATATGTAGTTTATACTTGCTCTTTGTTTTTTCACGGCTGCTGAAAAGCCATTTAATCACAGGAACTCTTGCCAATAAAGGTGTCCCATTCCCACTATTTACATTTCTCTTTTTATCAAGTCCTCCAAGTAGAACCACATCTCCGTTTTGTACACGGATAACTGATTCGAAGGTTTGTTTTGTTGCATTAGGCGGAGCTGTAGGATCTACTTTACTTCCGTCGAAATCATCGTTGGTAAGTGTAATGTCCATCGTTACATTTCCGTCTGAGGAAACAAAAGGCTTAATTTTTACCGTAAGGTTCGCGTCTACTGACTTCCAGATTTTAGAGGTCAAAACTCCCTGATTGACAACTGTGTTTTGGAAATTCACCTGTTGTTCCTGGTAGTAGGTTGTTTGACCTATGGAAACAGTAGCCTGATGACTGCTTAATGTGGTGATTTTTGGAGTACTTTCTACATCAATAATTCCATTAGATTCCAATAATTGAAGGGATGCATAGAAATTTTGCGTAACGGCTCCCAGATTCACAAAACCAAATCCGTTGACTGTATTTAAAATACTGTTTAGAGCGCTTGCTCCCAGGTTTACATCCAGGTTTGGAAAAACAGTTCCGCTGGTAACTGTGGGTTTATCTCCAAGTCCAAATTTCATCCCGGATTTAACACTACTTGTGCGATCAGAAATTACAATCATCACATCAATTTGAACCAAAGGAACCACCACGTCAATGGAAGAAAGGAACACCTTTAGTTCAGCTGCTTTTCTTGCAGGCCCTGTTACTATTAGTGCGTTAAGTTCTGTAAATTCATTCACATCCAGGTCCTGGATCAATTCCTTCGGAATAGAAGCTTTTACGTTCTCAATGGTCCTGTTTTCCATCCGGATAACTTCAGTGACGCGAATACCTTCGGATTTATTCTCTCCGATAAGGTATAATTTATTGTCTTCCCGGTAAGCATACTTCGTTCCTACAAAAAGCAGGTTCATAATATCGGAAAGAGTGGCATTTTGAAGCTCGAAACTTGCTTTTCCTTCGGGTTTGTTGTAAAAAAAGTAAGGAGTATTCAACTCGTGCGCCGCAAACTTAATGATGTCACCCATTTCGGCATTGTTTGCAATCAGGTCAAGTGTCCCGAATTGATTCTTTTTGATCTGTACTCCTGTTTGTTCGAAATCGGTTACGGGTTTGAATCCGGAATTTCCACCTTGGGCAGTACCCGCTTTTTCCGGTTTAGCGGCAAAAATGTAAGTGATTCCATTTTCGTCTTTAGAACTCTCCAACCCGTTTGCTTTCGCAGTCATTTCGATAACCTGGTCAAACGGACGGTTTAGAAAGTACCCGGTAATTGGTTTGTCTCTTACATCCGGAGCAATTACAATGTTCTTGTCACTTAAATAACTAATCTCCTTCATGACCTTATAAAGACTGTCGTTTCTCAGGTCAACTGATAGAAATTCATTGGAAGCATTGAATTTTACATCGATCTTCTTTTCAAACTTAGGCTGTGGAATTTCCTTTCTGCTCTCTCTCTTGTTAATTGCCAGGATATTCCCTACAAATCGGTATTCAATGTCGAAATGTTCGTAAAGGAATACCAATACATCTTTCACTTTGGCATCAAAGAAATTGTAAGAAACCGCATTGTTCAAAACCGGATCTATACTGATGTTCAGATTGTTTTCCAATGCAATTGAATTCACTAGTTCCGAAAGTGGCAAACCGGACACGTTTAATTGAAAGGTATTGTTTAGTCCTTTTGAGGTAAGGCTCAAACTATCCAGCTTTGCACGCAGCAAAGGTTCCGTGAAATTTTGCGCTTTTGCCTGGAAAGAAAGACTTAGCAAAGAAAGAAGAAAGAAAATTAATAGGTATTGTTTCATTTTTAGATTTCAGTTAGTATTGGATAAGCCTCCTCCAAAGAAGTTATTCCGGATTTGATTAGTTCAAGTGCTTGTTTATTCAATGTTATAATATTCCTGTCGGCCAATTTTTGCTCCACAGTAGATTCGTTATTTTTAATACTTTCCGATAATTCAAAATCGATTGGAATGACTTCATAAATTGCTGTTCGTCCTTTGTAACCGGTAAAATGACAGGTATCACAACCCACTGCTTCGAATACCTTTCCGGGAATCTGCTTTTCGTCAAAATTTCGAGGCCAATCCAATGTGGAAGAAGTTACTTCCTGCTTGCATTCAATACACAATTTGCGAAGCAGTCGTTGAGCAACGGAAGTATTCACAGTACTTGCAATGAGGAAAGAAGGAACTCCCATATCAATTAATCTGGAAATTGTTCCCCAGGCTGAATTGGTATGGATCGTGGATAAAACCAAATGCCCCGTCAAAGCTGCTCGGATAGCCATTTGAGCTGTTTCACCGTCACGGATCTCACCAAGCATAATCACATCCGGATCCTGGCGCAAAAACGACCGCAAAGCACTCGCAAAAGTCAACCCGATCTGTTCTTTTAACTGAACCTGGTTGATTCCCTCTAAGGTATATTCAATCGGATCTTCAACGGTCACAATGTTTCGCTTTTCATCGTTCAACTGCTTCAGTGTAGCATAAAGTGTAGTGGTTTTCCCGGAACCTGTTGGCCCGCTGATCAAAACAATTCCATGAGGTTTCTTGATGCCTTCCAAATAGTTTCGAAGATCATTTTCGGTTAAACCAAGTTGTGCGATATTGATCGATGATGCATCCTTTCCCAAAATACGCATCACGATCTTCTCCCCGTGAAGAGTTGGCAGTATCGAAACACGGATATCAAAGTTCTCGTATTGAATGCGACCATCCTGCGGTAATCTTTTTTCCGAAATATCCAGGTTGGAACGAATTTTCACTTTATTGATCAGTTCCGAATATTCCGATTTATCAATGGAATACCGTTCAATCAAATGCCCGTCAATGCGGATTCTTACCCGCGCACGATCTTCGTAAATCTCAATGTGAATATCACTGCTTCCCAAATGGTTTGCATCCTGGATGATCCGGTCTACAAAATCAATGTTTGCATTGAAGATTAACTGTTTTTCCTGGTTTGCACGTCTGAAAAATTTCCCCAAAGCACGTTGGATGGCATCAGTATTTCCTTCGGTAAGTTCCACCTTCTTTCCAAGCAAAGCGCTCAATTCTTCTTCTACATCCGACAGGTTTTGAGCTTTATCGGCATAAAATTTCGCAACTTCATCACCTATTTCCACAGGAATAACCCGGTAGTGCCAGGCCAGATCGGATGGAATTAGCTGCTGTAATTCTGCAGAAACCTGTATGTTATTCAGTTCACTCATGCTGCGTAGACAAAGGGGCTTATTTCATAATGAACCAGTAAAAGAAATGCAATCGTACAAACGGAAATGTATCCTGCGTAAGGAATGGTTTTCTGTTCTTTAAATAGTGTCAGTACCAAATGCCCGATCAAACTGATGATCGTCCCACAGGTGAAAAAATAAATAAAGAACGGAAAGCTGAATAGCGGAGTTATTGCCAATAAAAGGAGTAGATCACCCAAACCGAAATATTCTTTGAACAGGTTGTTGGAACCGAATCGAAAGCGTACATAGATCACTAATAAACCGATCATTATTCCGATGAACAAAAAATTGAAGCCAAAATGCTGCCAATTCAGAATATTCCATCTGTAAGCAAATGCACCTATGAAAAGTAAAGGCGGAGTAAACCACCAGATTTCGCGGTACCGGAAATCCTGGTAAATAATTGTTACTAGAACTGCTATGATGGCAAGTAAAATCATTAATCTACCTGTGTTTCTTTAGGTTGTCCTTCCTGGTCTATTTCCCAGATATTGTATTTCCCGTCGCCGTTAAAATCCTGCACGGCTTCCGCTTTTGCTTTAAACCCGGAAGGTGATGCTTCGATAATGCTGACACGGTATAATGCTGTTCCTCCTTCTGTGCTCAACTTGTGCGGGATATAATTGATCTCTTTTGTATCCAATGAATATTTGGAGTATTGCAAGAAGTAGGCATATTGCAAATTGTGGATCATCCGCAATTCCTGCTGTGCTTCCATACTTTTGGTACGGGTAGCAATACCGCTTTGATTAGGGATCACCAACATCAAAAGAATTCCCATGATTGCCAAAACAATCAATATCTCGGCAAGGGAGAATGCTTTTAGTTTTCTATGTTTATTCAATTTCATCATTTAATGACATTACTTAAGTTAAACATCGGCAAATACATGGACACCATAATCACCCCCACAATTACACCAATTATCACAATGATCGCAGGTTCAATAATGGTACCTATCATCTTCGTCCGATACTCTATTTCGTCGTTATACTGAATGGTTAAACGGTGGAAAGTTTGATCTAACTGATTAATTTCTTCGGCGATCTTAATCAGCGAAATTAATCTTTTATCCAGAATTTCGAACTTACTAAATCCCTCGTGTAATGAATTTCCAGCCAGAATTTCTTTTTTTGTTGCCAAAATCATCTGCTGCATCGGGTAAAAACGGATCATTTCCGATACCAGGTCCAATGCTTTAACCAAAGGTGTTTTTGCTTCCAGCAGAAGCGCCATGCTCTGGCAAAAGCGGGCAATATAGATTTTTTGGATCAACTTCCCGAAAATCGGGATTCGAAGAATAAAATTTCCGCTGAATTTCCGGAACCATTCTTCCTTTTTTTGAGAATAAAGGTAAATGCCCGTTCCAATTCCGATCAACAGGAACCAAAACAGAAACGATCCGAAGTTTTCAGAGAGCCAAACAATTTTCAGGGTCAGCCACGGCAGCTCTTGTCCGAATTGCTTGAAAACATCTTTGAACATTGGGACCACGAAATTCAGCATGAAGTAGAGAACCCCTACCGTAATTGAGAAGACAAACGCTGGATAAGTAAATACACTTACCAGCTGCCTTTTCAATTTTACTTTAGAAGCAAAGTAATTCGACAAAGAGAAAAGCACATTTTTTAATCTTCCAGATTCCTCACCGATCCGGATACTTTGGTATTCATACGGTGTAAAATGGGAGTTTTTCTGCATGGATTCTGATAAGGAGTTTCCTTTCACCAAGTCATCCAACATCGTTTCTATATGACCACGGATGTTTTTTTTCTCCTGTTCGTCAATAATGAGCTGCAAGGCGCGGCGCATATCGATTCCACTTTCAATAAGTGTTGCAAATTCCCCATAGAAATGCTCTTTGAATTTATCGTTTAGCGGTTTTCCCAAAACGATATCCTTTTTCAAAAAACCCGTTTTGCCTACCTCTGCCATGCTTTTGTATTGAAATAATGATTGATGCTGTTGCTGTTCTGCTTTTGCAAAGGATATTGCAGTGAGAATTCGGTGTTCTTCCATTCTAGTTTGAAGTTGACCAATTGGTGATTGTTCAAACTTGCTTTTTCGATTGCAAGTGCGTTGACCTCGAATAAGGTTTGATGATCTTTGTGAGAACGACTTAAGTGTTCATCCGTAATTTGATAGACAACCAAATCCCCGGAATGAAAACAGCTTAATTTGTCTTTATCCAGTTGAAAAGAATCGGCCTTTTCCATATCCTGCCAGAAAGCTGCACGAAACTGAAAGAATTGGTTTAGTTCATTTTTGATGACAATTTCCTGTTGGAGGGATTTGTTGAAGCTATTGACAGAAAGAAAAAACAGGGAAATAAACAGGCCGGTTAAGGAGAGTACAATTGCCAGCTCCAAAATCGAAAATGCTTCTATTTTGATTGTTTTTTTCATCTTTTTCTTGGCCAGATAAATTCCTGCACCCAATTTGCTTTAATACTGTTCATCAACGATAACTGCTCACTTCTCGTTGAATCCTTTTCGTTAACTACTGTTTCTATCGTTGTTAACTTATCTTTCCAAAGATCTACATCGTAAGTATTGGAATCCAGCAAGTAACTTGTAAACAACACGGATTGAAATTCAGATTGTTCGATTGTTTCCTGGAATTGAACAGTAGATCTGGCACTTTGAATAAAGAGCCTGGATCCCAATGCAAAACAGATCGCAATAATGGATAGAGCGATTGCAATTTCAGCGATGCTGGATGCTTTTAGCTTTCTAACTCGCATGAGATCACTTTTTTTCGTGAATGGGTTGAAACTTCTAACCAAGCCGGACAAATAAAATCTTTCGGAAGTCGTTTGGTGGAAATAATTGCATCCATTAAATGATTGGTGTATGATCCTCCCCCGGTTAATGTTAAGGTTTCACCGGTGTTTAAACTCCCAATGATTGAACCATAAATCTCAGAAATTCCACAGTTGTAAATAATTCCGGCAACTACGGAACCTTTTTGAAGGGTCAGCTTGGGTTGTTTTCTAAAATCATATTGCTGGGTAGTCATTAATATTCCACCGATCACTGAAGTATTGTACCCCAGGTAAACAGTATGTGGCTCATAAGCTAACGAAGCGTTCCTTTCGTTAAGTATCAGTGTGCTCGGATAACTTAAAGTAACAGAATCTTCCAACCGGATATATTCGGAAGCATAAGCCTGTAAACTTCCCGTAAACCCTTGTTTGAAGACAATTTTAGGAGCTATCAAAATTACGTTCGTTAATTCCGCTCCCCGATAAACAACTAACGAATCAAAGCTTTGAATAACGATCTTGCCATGCATTTTAGCGTTTAACTGAATCGCATCCAATGATTGATAATAAATCCCTTCTTCCAGAAAACTGACCGTAGTATCTTTTGGATTAAACGGCTTGGAAACCATGCTTCCGATAAAATCAGCAGCTGAAAGATTCTCAAAGATTTTCGATAAGGGAAGCTTCAACTCTTTGACATCTTCTATTTTCCCATAAACCAATTCAGAGTTGGTGTAATTCTTTCCGCCTATATACGAGCGTTCGACACGCTTATTTGGCAGATAAACATTTCCTTCAATATAAGTTTCACCGCCTATTCGCAATCCATCGGAACCATTTCTGATGACAAGAGACGGAATGGATTCTTCAAATTGACTTCCAATTAGAGCTGAACGGCTAACACTGCGCTGATTCTTAAATGTTTTGCTGGTAACCAGTAAATAAGAACCCCAAACAGATTTACGGATTAAGCTTGTATCTCCGCTAATGTGTACAAACAGCAATGAATCATTCACTTTCACTTTTTGCAAACCTAGCTGAATTGCCTGATGAGAATCCAAAAGAAGATGCTCTTTCCCGGTATGAGAGATTTCGATCCGTTTCTGAGTACTGAAAATGAAGAACACACTGGAAGCAACCAGTCCGATAAACAGTGCGAAAACAATAGCATACGATATGGCGGAAGCACGAATCATTCGGTGCGTTTTTTCTTTTCTTTCGGTTGCGGAACTTCTTTGGATGCTTTTTCTTTTTGAGGTTTTTCCTTCGACTTTTTCTCGTTGCCGGAAGTTTCTTTATTTTTTTTGGTTTTGATCTTTTTCCAGAATTTCAGTCTTTCCCAGAAATTACCCATCTTTTGTTTGAACGTCAGTTTTTCGGAAGTCGTATTTTCAGTCTTTGATTTTGGTGCTTTTGTTTTTTCAGGAACCAATATCCCTTTTTTATAACTGGTTTTGATCAAACTGTCGTTTTGATCCCGGGAGATTTGGTTTCCATCCAATTGACTATTGGAATAACGGCTTTGAGAAATTAATTTACCGGTAGAATCGCTAACGGTCGTTAAGATCGTTTTTTTTGTTTTGATGATTGTGGTATCCCTTGCAATGATTTGAGTCTGGTTCGATTTGTAGACAATTGTTTTCTGGATTAATCCATTTTCGCTGTAATAGAGTTGTTTGCCAATTTGAATTCCTTTCGACCAGTTTTCCTGGTGTATCAAAATACCGTTTTTGTTCCAAAATTTCCAAACTCCCTCTTTTAGTCCTTTTTTGAAAGAACCTTTCTCTGCAAGTTGATTGTTCTTGTAAAAAGATTCGTAATCACCGTTGAGTAAGCTGCCTGAACTTCCCCCTTGAGTGATGAGAATTTTCTGTGATTTGAACCAATAGTAGTATTTTTCTGAATGGTATTTCTTCAGCTGGCTTTCATCTGCATCCAACACACGAAAAACAATTGATTTATCATCTTGTTTGATGTGGAATTTGTTTTCAATTTCAAATTTTTGAGAATAAATTACAGTCGAATAAAAGGCTGAAAAACCTAAGAATACCAATAGTTGAAAGCAGGTAATAAGGAATGATTTAGCCGATCGGTTCATATTTTTTTTTGCTAAAATTAGTTAAAATATCAAAAGCTTGATTAGATTTGTTTTGGATTTTAGTGCCTAAATCATCTTCAGCACCCAAATCTAACTTAATACAATTTTTACAACTTATGAAACCATTCCTTCTGGGATTGATGCTTCTAGTATCTTCTTCCACTTTTTCACAATTGGACAGCGTAAATGTTGAATTAAATTTCATTTCTGATTCACTATTAAATGCAGATTCGTTAATTATTCATCAAGGTACTTTCCAGGTTGGTCTTGAGGTAGGTGATCTAACTGATTTTGGAGCTGCTGTTGTCAAATTATATAACAATTATTCCGCTGAGCCACTTTCAATTTTCTATGCTTCAAAAGATGACATTTTAGCTCAGGGAATTTTTTCAAATGAAAAGATACTTATCCATTTTCCAAACCTGGATTCCACTATGCACTATTTGATTTCAGTCAATGTCCAAAATTCATTCATGGCATATTTGCCATCAATATCAGCTCATTATCAACCGAATTAACAAAATCATGAAGAACTATTTTCTAGTATTACTTTATCTGTTTTTATGTAACGGCACCTCTTATTGTCAAATTACTGTTTATCCGGCAATTTTGGAGGATTCCTATACTTTAAACAGTCCTTTAACTGTAGGATCAAATTACGGATCAGATCCAGCATTAACTGTACATGTAGTGACAGCAAGTACCCGATACTATAGATCATTTTTAAAATACGATTTCGGTGGTATTCCCACAAATGCTATTATCATTTCTGCAAAAATACAGCTAACTCCTATTGGAACTGAAAACATTACCAGTCCATCATCTACGGAATTAACTGTAGATTTTTGCAATACCAGCTGGGGAGAGTTTACCCTCACTCATAATACTGGAATCTCCAATAATACAATTTTCACCTCTGTCTCTTCTTCAAATTTAGTATCCGGTAAACGGGAATTAGAGGTAAAGGATTTTGTACAGGCAATTGTTTCATTACGTGCTCCAAATAATGGATTCCGAATTCGCAGAAACCCTGAAAGTACAGCTACTTTAGTTGCTCAATACCATTCCAGGCAAGCATCTGATTCCACGAAGCATCCTAAAATGGTCCTTCAGTATTATATTCCTGCATCTGTTAGTTCAGCTGCTATAGTGCTTCCTACCACAACCACATCCGGAAACGGATCGATCTCTCCTACAATAATTAATGGTACATCCGGTACAAAAACCTATCAGTGGTACAATTCATCACTGACTGCAATCTCAGGGGCTATAAATTTAAATTTGACAGGTCAAAATCCAGGCTGGTACGGATTAAAAGTGACGGGAGCAGGAGATCCCGGTGATGTGACATATCATGCTTTTCTACTTGGTGTTAAATGCTCCACGATCAATGTTACATTTGCACCTGACGGAAATTATATAGACGACACTTATATGATTAATAATGTCACTGGTTCCGGAACTACAGCAATATTCAACACCCAAGTAAATAATGGTGGTGCAGGAGCTTTACCTGCCAGTGAAAATATTAGTCCTATGACAACCGAAGGTTTGCTAAAATTTCGTTTGTGGTTTGACCCGAATTTAACAGTCAATTCTGCAAACCTAACATTGTATGGAAACGGACATGCTCCGACCGATCGAGCAAATGATTCCTATCTGAAGCTGGTAAATACTCCTTGGACAGAGACCTCCGTTGCTTATACGAACAAACCTACATCCCTTACAAGTCCATCCGTAACGATTAATTCAATTGCAGCGGGAAATGGCAATGCTACTGTGAATATTGCAAGTTTGGTAAACAATTGGAAATTGAACAATCCTCAAAATTATGGGTGTCATTTTCAGTTAACTTATTATGAAGGTACTACAACAAAAATGCAATTTAATTCATCCGATGCAGCAGCAGGTGTAAGACCTTCTCTGGTGTTGAATGTGACTTCCAATGATTGCAGTACGAACAATAACCTGTACTACATTCCGAAAGAATACGTTGGCCCTGAAATTGCAGATTTACTAAGCACCAACAAAAAATTAAGGATCCGTTACAAAGACTATTTTGATACGGATTTAAACCTTCAGTATTCTATCAAGGGAATTACAGATGACGCTGCGATTACGGGTCCGGTGGTTACAAAACCGGATCATACGAATTGGATTACAATCGATTTAACATCAGCAGGACTTACTACAGGAAACATCTACCTGCTGGAACTTATCGATAGCAGTGGAAAAAAAGAGTATTTAAAATTTAAAGTAATCTAATAATGAAGCGAATTACATTAATCGTGCTGGTTGCTGCATTAACTGCGGGAATTTCCGGACTGATCTGGTATTTTGGATCCACGGAGGATCAAGTGCGTTATGTCTCTATGAGCAAATTGTATATGGAATCCGATTATTACAAAAAATTCCAAAAGGACTTAAAGGAAGTGGAAGCCAAGAGCAATAATGAGCTTTCTGAAATTCAAAAGGATATTCGTGAATACAAGGCAGCAAATGCAGATCCGAGTTTTATTAAAGAACTGGAAACTGAGCTTTTGAAAAAGCAAGAAGAATTGACCCTTCAATACCAGGAAAAATCCAAACAATTCGATGAAATTATCTGGGGAGAAATTAACCGTTCTATTTCAGAATACGGAAAAAAGCATGAGATTGATTTCATTCTGGGCGCTAAAGGAGACGGAAATATCATGTACGCGTCAGACAGATGCGATATTACCGATGAACTGATCAAATTTATAAATCAGTCAAAATAATGAGCCGCCTCCTTTTTTTTTGCTGGTTCCTACCCTGTCTTAGTTTCATTTCTTATGATGAAAAAGAGCCCTATTCTGCCTTTAAGGATTGGTATTCTTCTAACAAAGAAATGCTTGCGTTTGAAACAGACTTTGACGGATTAAGTTACCACTTAAACTATAATCCGGTAGAGTTGAAACTCTTGTCTGCTATTTTAAGACAGGAAGTAAACGGAAAAAAGGAATTACAGGACTGGTATAAACAAAATGATTCATACGATGAATTTTCGTTTAAGATTTCCTCAACTGCTAAGGATTTATTGATTCAATACTCGGAAGATAAACAGGAATACAATCAAAAACTATTCTACCTGATTGAATCTGCACGCTATGATTTTTCAATAGTTCGGGAATTGGATACCATCATGCCAATCCACTACCAGTTTGAGAATAATTACGGAAATGCACCCTTCATAAGCATCTATGTTGCTTTCAAAAAAGCATCGAAAAATAATCCGGTTAAAGAATTTCTATTCAATGACCAACTTTTTGGAAATCGCGTTATTCCAATTGATATCAAAAAATTAAACAACCTAAACATCCCTAAAATAAAGTAAGATGATGATCTTAAGAATTAGAGAAAACAAGTTTTTCAAAACCACCGTTTTTTTGCTGATTGTTCAGCTATTGACCGAATCACTAGGACTCAATTATGTATTGGCTGGTGATGGAGGTCCAACACAACCGGAAGTTCATTCATTTGAACCCATGGGAACCACCCAGATGGTAGATCCGTTTACGGGAGATTTCACCTATAACATTCCCTTATTTAATCTTCCCGGACCGAATGGCGGATACCCGGTGAATTTAGCTTATCACAGCGGGGTACAAATGGACCAGGAAGCAAGCTGGGTTGGTTTGGGCTGGAATATTAACATGGGTACTATTAGCAGACAGGTGCGTAACCTGCCGGATGATTTCAGTAAGGACGTTGTAAAGATCAAAACGGATGAAAAACCAAACTGGACTATTCGTACAGGTTTGAAAGGCAGGTTTGAATTTGTAGGGATCGATCCACAGGAAGCAGCCCCTACCATTAGTGCCGGCATAGATTATTATTATAATAATTACCGTGGTTTTGGATATTCCACCGATTTTGGATTGAGCCTGAAACTCAGAAAAGTTAATGAACATGATGAGGGATCTAAAGTGGCCGGTGACTTAGGATTCAACGTAAAATTAGATTCCAGGGAAGGTGTTAGCGGTAATATCATTTTGGGTGCAAGTCTAATGGACGGAGTATGCAGCAGCACAACGAAAAAATCAATAAGTGTATCAACCGGGTTTGATCGCAATGGTTGGCAGCGCAGTATTAATATTCAAGGATTAGCTGACGTGAAACGTGCTATAAAAAAGAAAAATCCGGAAGGTGTCAGTGCGGGGGTTACCGGAGGGAATTCATTGAGTTTTACTCAACCCCTGGTTCCTGTAACTACTCCTCAATCAATGAAAGGAGGAAGCGGATCTGTTAATTTTGGCTTTGGGTTCAATACACCGGGGGTTTTGACAAAAATGAGTTTTTCAACAAGTTTCGAATTAAGCAAACTGAAAAACAAAAACAAGGAAGTCAATTACTACGGCATTGGTTATCTCTATTTTCAAAACCAGGGAAGTGAGGAACCAGAAGATGAAAGACGGGTAAAAGATATTTCAACTGAAAATGACGGGCTGGTGCACAAAGATACCAGAAGACTTGCCATCCCTACCCTTACTTATGATAACTACAGCGTGACCGGGCAGGGAATCGGTAATTCATTCCGCCCGCACAGAACAGATATTGGAAATGCCGAGACTCCTTACGTTCATTCTGAATTTCACGGTGGTGATCTTGGAGTAGAAGTTGCTATACCAAATGGAACAATAAGACTTGGGATTGATATTGGATATTCCTTCAGTGGTTCTACTGTTAAGCCCTGGCCTACCGGAACTACCGCAACAGCTTTTTCATATACAGATGCTTCGTTAATTCCATCCGCTTATTATAAAGTATACGGAGATCATGCACATGACGATCTTACCGCAAATTACGGTGCCAGAATTGCGAGTAATGAGCCACTAGCCTATGCAATCAATGAAGAGGACAATTTTTACAATGTTCAAAATCTGGATCAGCAGGGAAATGCAATCATTACAAATAATGTGCGGGCAACCAGAAGAAAGCGGGCTGAAGATATTGAACCCTTTACTAATAAGGCGATTATGGACGGTAATTATTCAGCCTCATTAATCCCTGAATTTGCATTGAAATATTACAATTCAAGTTCTTGGGCTGGATACAATAAATTAGAAGATTCATACTTTCAAAATTACGACGGTCTTAGATCAACACTCCCGGCACATCATATTGGAGGGTATATTGCAACTAATAGTGATGGATTAAAATACGTATATGGTTTACCCGCGCAAAGCAAAAAAGAACGGGATGTAACATTTAGTGTCGCTGAAAATACAGGAATGCTGAATCAAACAACCACCGTTGCGGATCCAAGCAATTACAAACTGGAAGGTACTAATAAGTATTACAATTCTGTTGAAAAGGGCACTTATGCCCATTCTTACATGCTGACCTCTATTTTGGGAGAAGATTATGTGGATTTGGATAATGAAAAAGGGGCTTCAGACGGAGATTTGGGATATTGGGTCAAATTCAACTATTACAAGGCCTATGACAATTTCAAGTGGAAATCCCCTTATAAAGATGTCAATTACAGCAAGGGATATAAAACAAACTTCAAGGATGGTACCGCAAATTACAGTTATGGAGAAAAAGAGGTCTGGTATGTCGCAACAGTAGAAACGAAAACACATGTGGCTGAGTTTATTCTTATGGATCGGGACGACTGTAAAGAACCAAGTGGTGAAGTCAATAATACAACCGGATCAAACAGTTATAAAAAACTGGATAAGATCAATATCTATTTGAAATCGGAACGCTATGCAAACGGATCTTTTAACGGATCTGCAAAACCGATTCAAACCTGTCATTTTCAATATTTCAGCAATACCACCAGTCTCTGCAAAGGTTCTCCTGATAACACAAACAGCAATGGAGGTAAGTTAACCCTGGAAAAAGTCTGGTTTACTTATCGGAATAATGCATCAGCAGCTACCAATCCGTATGTTTTTGAATACAATAAAACTGTTGGTGGGACAGAGATCACATATGACAAATTCTCAGTTGACAAATGGGGGAATTACAAACCCTTTACAAATGCTGATAATCCTTACGTGGATCCCTATGTTTCAAAATCAGTGATGGATGAGCGAGCTGGTTTATGGAACCTCAAAGCCATTAATCTGCCTTCCGGGGGCAGGTATGAAATCGACTATGAATCCGATACCTATGCGTATGTGCAAAATGAAGTCGCCATGCAGATGTTCAAAATCAGCAGTATGAGCCCTTACAATGAGTCAATTGACGGTTTAATCAATTCCGGTCAAAATGGTGATGCTGCATCAAGAAGGGTCTATTTCAAACTGGAAAAACCAATTCCAGTAACTACTTCACAGCAGCAAAAAGAACAAATGCGCAAGTACATCCGGGAAGGCGAATACTTATACTTTAAAGTCAATATTAACTTAACAAAGTCAAATGATTCCAAGGAAACTGTTGGTGGTTATTCACGTGTCGGTGATATTGATGTAGATGCAACCAGTGTGAGCGGAGGGAACTACTTGTGGGGGTATGTTGAACTGGAACCGCTCAAAGTAAATGGGGAATCTACAGAATACCACCCATTTACAGAAGTAGGAGCACGACACATTCGATACAATCAACCGGAAATCCTGGTCGATAATCTTCCGAATGCAGATATGGATGACCTGAACAAGGGTACTGCTATATCTATTGCTACATCTATGGTCTCTACAATAGCCACTATTGGAAGTAAATTCAAGAAGTACACTAAATCTCTTTACAAAGATGGAGATGCACGCCTTTCAGGAATTGACCTGGACAACTCGTACCTAAGAATGCGTACACCCGACAAAGTGAAATTTGGTGGCGGGCACCGTGTGAAAGAAGTCCGGATTTATGACAACTGGGCAATATCTACCGCTTCGGGAGAAGCATCCAGCTACTACGGAACAGTTTATGAATACGATATAACCGATGCGAACGGGAATACGATCAGTTCAGGAGTAGCAACCTATGAACCTCTGGTTGGTGGGGACGAAAACCCAATGAGAAACCCGGTAAGAGGATGGGAAGACAAAAATGTACTTGCAAAGAATGTAGCGAACACTTATACGGAAGATCCCGGAAATGAATCTATTTATCCCGGAGCTAGTGTTGGTTACAGCCAAGTGCGAATTCTGTCTAAAAATACAGCTGATAAAAAAAGCAATTTTTCCGGAAGTGCCATTCAGCATTACGGCGGTGTGACCGTTCAGGAATTCTTTACAGCTAAGGATTTCCCGATAATAAATAAAGTAACAGAACTCCAGCAAAACAAAACATTCCGTAAATCAAGACTAATAGTTCCTGCAATTTTTGCCAATGTAGATCGTTTGAGAATGGCAGCAACACAGGGATATTATACCGAACTAAACGACATGCACGGAAAAGTGAAAGGGGGGAAAGAACTGGCCTTAGTAGTTGCTGATAACTCAAACGGATACGAAGAACAAGTTATTTCTTCCGTAGAGTACGATTACTTTGATGAAGAAAAACTAACCACGAATCGCGCTGGTGAAACTTTCATTACGCGAACACTGAAAAACGAAGTAGATATTTTGTTTACCGATAACGACCCCAATCTCAGTAATTTGGGGAATGCAAAAATTTTACCAGGAACACTCGCAACCGATATTGAATTTGTTCCAAGAACCCAATATGTCAATAAGAAAAACATCTCCGGATCAATTAACTTAAACTTTGAGTTCATAACTCCCATACCATTATTTTATCCGATACCTTATTTTAACTGGCAGGAAGAAAAAGTTGGAACAGTTGTTACCAATAAAGTAGTGAACAAATCAGGTTTATTAAGCAAGATAACTGCTATCCAGGAAGGGTCAAAAGTAGAAACACAAAACCTGGTTTTTGATGATTTGACAGGTGCTCCGCTCCTTACTACAGTAACCAATGATTATGGAGACAAAATCTACAACTACTCGATTTTAGCACGAGACATTTATAACAGGACTGGTGCATCCTATCAGAATATCGGTAAATCAGCATACTTAACAACTCCCCAAACATTGACAAACGGGATCCAGGAAATTACTTTGCAAACCCCTGCTAACGGAGTCATTTTTGTGAAGGGTGATCGACTGATGTTGATTCCGGTTGTACCTGATTTACCCGGTTCATCTGTTTATATAGAAGATACCGGCAGACCCAAACTATTAGCCCGATATGCGGATCAATCAGGAAATAATTTACAATTAGAAGTTTCCCAGGCAATGACCGGAACGTTTTATCAGGCGGTTATCATTCAATCCGGAAGGAAGAATAACCTGACTACACCAGTATCATCTATTATAGCACTCTCTGATCCTACAAAGAATAGAGAAGTAATTACCTGTGCTAATAATACTCCCGGCCTTCCCGATCTGATGACTTTTCAAATGCGGAAAATCGATAATGTGATCGGAATTTCGGCATCAGAATTGGGTGAATATTGGTATAAAGATACCCGTCAGATAACGGGAACTCCTTCTACCTGGTATAATAATGCGTTCTATTCCAAAGGATTCGGAGGAAACTTTAATCCGATCCGAAATTATGCTTACATCGCTGACCGTACTCAAAGTGCCAATGTTAACCTAAAATTAGATGGTGTCATGAACGATGTGCCATTATTTAATTTTGAATCCATCCTGGTGCAGCCATCCTCAAACGAATGCAAATCCAACTGGCGTATGACCGATCAGATTACTTTGATGAATCCTTCAAGCAATGCAATTGAAAGTAAAAACACTTTAAACACTTTTTCAGCTTCCTTGTATGGAAGAAATGGGATTGAACCGATTGCTGTTGCAGGAAATGCAAAAACCGCAGAGATCGGATTTGAAAGTTTCGAAGAATATACTACCACTGCTATAGATATTGATGCAAATTCCACCAACAACCTGAATTTTTACTCAACAAATACGAATTCCGGTGCAACTGTACGAATGGAAAACCGGTTTGATATGAGAGGAACAGGAGGATACGGTTCCATTACAGCACCTGCATCATTCTCAGCATCAGACTATAACAGCTATGTAGTTCGGATTCATTTCGATGCATTTATCGAAGCTTCATCCGGAACCTTTTTTCCGAAAGAAGAACGTTTGGTGCGATTGAACGCATCTGATCTAACCATAACAGGAACTTCCATTTCATTCACCCAGACTAATAATCTATTCAATATCCCTGAACAGTTCAGACGGGCTTGGAGAGGAGAAATATTCCTAGGAAAAACAGTTCCAAATCCCGGGCCAAGCGGGGGAGCCAACCTCATTCAACTTTTCAATGGAAAAGGACATACCGGAGATAAGTCTCTAAAGGTTTCAAATTCAACAGGAGCGATTTTCCTCCAACGAAGATTAAATCTTACAGAAGGAAAAGAATACCAGTTTTCGGGATGGTTTAGTACTGAAAACAACCTTTCATTGCAAACTTTACACAACAGCACTGAGTATTTTATGCAGCCCTTTAAGGTGGAATTTATGGATGCTTCCAATGCTGTGCTTAGTAGTGTTACATACAAAGAAGCTGACATCTTGCAGGGAACTTTTATTGATGAGTGGCAAAAATTCACACTAAACTTCACCATGCCTGCTGGTGCCAAATATGTACGTTTTACACTTCCGCTTGCAAAAGAAGTTAATGTTGGAAATGGTGAGTTTGTACAGTATTCCCTCTTTGATGACTTGCGTGTACAACCGCGTGATGCAGGAATGAGCACTTATGTGTACAACAATGAAAATCAGCGCCTGGAAGCCGAACTGGATGAGAACAACTATGCTACGTTCTATTACTACAATGGAGAAGGACAATTATTCCTGGTGAAGCGTGAGACTGAAAAGGGGATTATAACAGTACAAGAATCCAGAACATCACTTAAAAGAGAGTAAATATGAAAAGCATAAGTATTTTATTGGTGTTTTTTGGATTTGTTTTTCATTCTCAGGGACAAGAGCTGGTTTCTGAGTTCAAGACCATGTATTCCAAACTTGAAAAGCTCCGGAACTTTCGGTTCGAGGTCAAATACTCGACCAATGACACAACCGGAATTGATGACGAGGGAGTAGTAAGCGTATTGGTTACTCCCAAAGGATATTTTTATCAAACCGGATTTTGTGAAATATTGATTAATGAAAATCATACGATTTTGATTAACGATGAAGACCGGATGATCATCTATTCAGACAACAAGAAACTGAACAAAAAGGAAGAGAAAATGACATTTTCAAATCTTCTGCAGGGAGTTGATACATTGGTCTCTTCCGCAGATTCCATTTATTTTTCATTTGACGGCCTGGAACGAGTCTACTATCTTCGCTTTTCCAACCAATACTTTGAACTGGTAGAATTACGTTTTTCCGGCGATATGTTGAAACATATTGACTATTACTACAATGAGGCTATGGTCGAGGTTGCCGGAATGAAAGCAAGCAATGATATTAAGCTTATCGAAAATCCGGAATATGAAGAAGCTATATTTACCAGCGAATTTTATTTTACCTATCAGAACAAAAAGAATATTCCTACAGAAACCTTTTCCGGTTATGGGATCACTTATAACGAATCAACCGAAGATCTATTAAAATAACAACCTGAATCAACATGAAACAGCTAATAATCCTTATCTTTTTTGGAGCGCTAACCAGTCTTTCTTTCGGGCAGGAATTGTTAACCACCTCCTACTTCCCGCTTGCATCAAACGGGCTTGGAAGTACATTGACCGTGCAAGATCCTTTGACTAGCGCAGGGTCTGGAGTTTCCTTTAATGTGGACCGCAGATTTCGTGTAGAACTCGCATACAATCGAAATTCACATTCTGATTTGATCAATGCACTTAAATGGCGTTTGACCCTGAAAGTTAAAAATAATGCCCCTATTCCTCAGGAGGAAACCCTGGTAATCGATTTCACTCCCCAGGGAAATTCAACCTATAGTGCCTGGGCTGATTTCAAAGCACCAAATGCGACGGATTATTCCATGACCTGGAGTATTACCAGCATGACAGTAGAAAAATACACCAGTAGCTGGGTCCCGGGTACTATTTCAGACTTGCCTTTGTCAGATATTCACCTGGAAGCAATGGTTTTCAACGACCGAATTGTTCAATTGGGAACAACAGCACCTAAATTGTCTATCACTAACACCAATCAATTGAACTGGGACCATGTTGTTGGTGCTGTGGAATACGATGTGGAATGGGTATTTATTGACCTGCAGGAACAAACACAATTTACCAATTCAACAGCTCAGAGTCCCTTCGATTTTAAGGAGCCGGTTCGTATCACAACTTATAAACACAGTCATAAATTAGATCTTATCTACCCCAAAGGAACACTTTATTTCAGGATCCGCCCGAAAGGATATATCTTCAGAATAACCGGTAATAAAGAAGTATATGCTTACGGAGCCTGGTCGTATGCCAAAAAATCCGGGGCCGGGAATATGAGCCTGGCCATTACTACCAATTTTGAAGGAAAAAAGAACTGGCAGTATACCGTTGCCTACGCAGAAAACGGCATGTCCGCAAGCACCGTTACTTATCTTGACGGTTCACTCCGCGCCAGACAGCAATTAATGCAGCAAAAAAGCACCGGACAAGTGGTGGCTACCGCTTCTTTATACGATTACGAGGGCCGTTCAAGTGTCCAGGTCATTCCTACTCCAATCAATACAAACTCGCTGAGTTATTACAACAATCTCCATACTGATGTTGGAGGAGGTGCTTTTGATAAAGCAGATTTTGACCAGGGAACCAGTTCTCCCATGGGAACCGGCAGTGGGGCAGGCAGGTATTACAGTTCCTTCAATGACATTACTGATCCTTTCAGAGATCGAATTCCCGATGCTGAGGGATACCCGTATTCCCAGGTAATTTTGAGTAATGATAACCTGGGACGCCCTAAAGTAAGTTCCGGTGTTGGATTGACTCACCGAATGGGTGCAGGACATGAAAGTTATTATTATTATGTAAAACCCACTGAGCGCGATTTACGCGAATTATTCGGGTCCAACGTAGGAAATCTGTCTCATTATAATAAGCAGATTCAAATAGATCCTAACGGACAGGCTTCTGTAAGCTATTCAGACCAGGCTGGCCGTACGATTGCTACCGGATTAATGGCCTCTGCGCCTGCAAACCTGCTTCCTTTAGATAATAACCCGGCTGGGGTTGGTGTTACAAGTACATCAACCCTGATGCCAATGAACCTGATCACAACCGATAGTGATGGTAACCTGCAAAGTGTAACCGATTACACCCACTTTAACCTGGGAAGTAATCCGATTACTTTGAAGTACGATATGCTGGCCGGAGGTGTCAATTCACTCGATGAATACTTTGGAACGTCTTGTGCTTCCTGCTTTTATGAGTTGGAAATCAAGGTATATGATCCAAATGGTGCGTTGGTAAACCTTGCTTATAACTCCGCAAGCTTTCCGGGTGCACCTTTAAGTACCATCAAAGAACGTTATTCCGGAGCTGAACTGGACTGCGAGTCTCCGACATTTAATCCGGACCTGGCTGCAATTTCTAAAACCATTACCTTGTCCGTACAGGGAGAATACCGGATCCAAAAAATCCTTAGAGTAGACAAAGCAGCATTACTGAGTTATTTGTCTTCTAATGCTTCTTCCCTTCCGGGAGCTCCAATTCTGCAGGATTACCTGGACGAATATGCCGACAACGCTGTAACTTTGGGTTGTGGTTTTGATTGCGCTGCTTTCTATGAACAGGAATGCAGACAAGAATTAGGTTATCCGGTTACAGGAGCCCTATCTTCACTTTCATTAGGTGCTCAGGATTCTATCAATGCTTGCATCACTGAAAAATGTGCTACCAGCGCTGTTGATGGAGTATTGGAAGATATGGAAAATGACCCCGGACAGTGCGACATGCTGCTTGGATTATTAAAACAAGATATTTCACCGGGTGGCTGGGTCTTTGCTTCTTATGTTCCCTGGAGAACGAATTCTGCGAATTGGGATATTACTTATACCGTTTCTCCGGGTGTTACTTTCAATCCTACCAGCTTGCAGGATTTGGAAGATCATTGGCAGGACGAATGGGCTTCGGTCATTGTGACTACCCATCCGGAATATTGTCATTATAGCAAATGTGAAGCACTGGCCGATATCAAGCATTATGCTTATATCATCAACTCCATTTCTACCTTTGCAGCAGCACAACCCATTTATTGCAACAGCTCGGGAGGTATGGTAGTATCCAATGATCCTATATCTGTTCACCCGCTCTATTCTTCCGGATTTTCCACTTTTATTTCTAATCTGAACAGCAATTTCCAGGGAACCGGGGGAAGCATTTATGACTACGTTTCAAATATGGCTGGAGATCCGGCTTATGAAGATTTGTTTAAAGAAGGTGGAATTATGCTTACCGGAACCGCTTTACAAAATAGAATCTGGAATTATGTGAAAAGTATCTACATGGGGGAACGCAATAATTTCATTGAAAACGGTTATTCCCCGGCTTGTGGTTACATCGATGATCCGAGTGCAAACTTCATTGATCCTGCAACCATGAACACAACTACAGGTGTTACGGACCTTTTGGGGATCATGGATGATAACTGTGCACAAATCTGTGCAAACAACGTCACTGTCTGGATGAACGAAATTGAAGAAAACTGCAATGGGCTGACAGAAACAGAACTGAACACAATCCGTGAAGACCTTCAAAATTACTGTCTAACAGACTGTGATGGTTATACCAATCCTACCGGTGCCATCCAGCTGAGTGATCTATCTTCCAA
>CAMLFH010000024.1 GCA_946479285.1 uncultured Flavobacteriales bacterium
TTTAGTTACGTAAGTACCGACTATTACGAAACGCAGGTTGTGAGAATTGGATATAATTATAAATTTTAGCATCAAATGAATACAACTTTTGAATTAAAAATTAACTGCCCACTTACAGGTGGGCAAATAAGTTTTTTCGTGGCTAAAAGCATTTTGAATAATTGAAAACTTTCTGTAAACCAATCTGGACTTGGATTTGAATAAAACAACAACTGCCCACCAAATGGTGGGCAGTTATCTTTTTTTTGTATTCGTGACCTCAAGCGGGGAAACTTCTAACTTTTTAATAGAAGATTTGGAGCGTGTATTGCAATTGGAAACTTTAGAAAAATAAGCTTGAAATAAATTTACTCACAACCACTTTCGGTACATTCTCCCGAGCTGGAACATGCTTCGGGTTTCTCATTAGTTGTAGAACATTCCGTTTGCTTCGAATTTGCAGCATTGAATTTTGAATATTCGAAATAAGTCAAAGCAGTAATGCTTATCACCAACCCAATCCAAAAGATAGCTTTTCTTGTTTTCGTTTTGCGCTTCTCTTTATCACTTGGAGCACAATCACACGAATTACCGGTGTTGCAATTCAACTTTGGAATAACATACAGGGAATAATAAGAGATTGTAAACGAAACGGCACTTATTGCTATCAGTAGCGGTTCAATTGCATTCATTACAGGGGAACTGGCAATAGTTGCAGACGAAACGCCAAACAACGATGCTACCGGGCTGGCACAAACTCCTACGCATGCACCACTTTTGCAACATGCTAGTAAAATAGGAGCTGTTGAAGTTAGCCCTCCTGTGATGGTTGTCCAAATTGATCTTTTTGCTTTCATAAATTTGATTTTTCGCACCTCTGCGAATTAAGTTTTACGTGTTTTTTGTTTCTAAAAATTCTTCGATTTCCTGAATTGTTTGTTTTGCTGCTCTGTTTAATCCAATAAGTGTAGCTGAAGCATACCCTGTCCAGCCACCGTAACCAACTAACCACAACCCTGCAATATCCAATGACTTGCTTTCTTTGGTGTTGGCAACACCTCTTTCGTCCGTTTTTATTAACGATTTCAAATGAGCGGTGTCGTAACCAAAACCTGTACACCAAACAATGGCATCAAATTCCTCTTCATTTCCGTTATCCCAAATCACACCTTTTTCAAATAGTTTGTGAAACGACCCGCTTGAAACTAATACTTCTCTTTGACGAGCTTCCTTAACCGGTGGAACCATGACAATATTTCCCAAATTGTATTGTGATGCATCAAAAGGCTTTCCTTCTTGTTCTGCTTTGTATTTTGCTGAAGCTACATTAAACAGGTAATATCCATCTACCCCGTCAGGTAAAAATTCAGGTTCCTTTTTGGTTGACCATTTAACATTCGTAACCTTTGAAATTTCAGCAACAATCTGTGCACCTGAATTCCCTTCTCCTACTACTAAAGTTTTTAACCCAATAAATTCATTCGGGTTTTTATAATTTCGAGAATGGATTTGAATGCCTTTATAATTCTCAATGCCTTCTAACTTCGGAATAAAAGGACTTCCCCAAGTTCCAGTTGCAGAAATGACTGTTTTGGATTCAAAAATGCCTTGATTGGTGTGAACCTGAAAAATTGAATTCTCATGGGTAATGTGGCTTACTTCCACACCACGCTTTACATTCAATTGATAATGTTCTTCATACTTTGCTAAGTAATCAATTACTTCTTGTCTAAGCGGGAATTTGTTTCCTGATTTCGGCATTAACCATCCCGGTAAAGAACTGTAATCCGATGGAGAAAACAGCGTTAAACTGTCCCATGAATTTAACCACGCACCACCAGAAATTGGTTGTTTATCAACAATTAGAAAATTGAGTTTAGCTCTTCTAAGGTAGTAACCACAAGCTAAACCGCTTTGTCCTCCTCCAATAACGATGGTGTCAAATTCATTCATCGCCTTATTGATTTAGGGTTTCGTTTGCGAAATACTTCTTTCTAAACCAAAAAGCCAAGTTTACCAACGCAATTAATGCAGGAACCTCAACCAATGGTCCGATAACTCCTGCGAACGCCTGACCACTGTTAATTCCAAAAACGCCAATCGCAACTGCAATGGCTAGTTCAAAGTTGTTTCCTGTTGCCGTAAAAGCAATAGACGTGGACTTGGAATAATCTGCTCCAAAATATTTTCCCAGAAAGAAACTGATTACAAACATGACTGCGAAATAAATCACCAGCGGAATAGCTATTCGCACCACATCCATCGGAATTCGAACGATCAATTCACCTTTCAGGCTAAACATTAATACGATCGTAAATAACAGCGCAATCAAAGTAATGGGAGAGATCTTCGGAATGAACTTCGTTTGAAACCATTCTTCTCCTTTTAATTTGATCAATGAATACCTGCTTAAAATTCCCAACGCAAAAGGAATTCCTAAATAAATCCCTACACTTTCAGCAATTTGACCGATACTTATGTCCACTTTGAACCCTGTGTAACCAAAATAGGGAGGTAGAATGGTAATGAAAATGTAGGCATAAACACTATACAGAAGAACTTGAAAAATGCTGTTTAAAGCAATCAAACCCGCTGCATATTCCCGATTACCATCTGCCAGGTCATTCCATACAACCACCATTGCAATACAACGAGCCAAACCAATCAAGATTACACCTATCATGTATTCGGGATACCCGCCCAAGAACAACAAGGCTAAAACAAACATCAAAACCGGACCGATAATCCAATTCAAGAGTAAGGATGATGCCAAAACCTTTGTATTCGAAAATACTTGCCCCATTTTGGAATAATTGACTTTCGCCAAGGGTGGGTACATCATCAAAATCAAGCCTATCGCAAGCGGAATATTCGTTGTTCCATTTGAAAAGGAATTGATGAAACCGGTGCTTTCGGGAACAAAATGCCCGATAGCGACCCCAATTGCCATTGCGAGGAAGATCCAAAGGGTTAAGAACCGATCTAAAAAGCCTAGTTTTTTTCTTTCTGCTACGGGAGCACAGTTATTTGCTGACATGTGTTTTAGTTAAGTAATGAAAAAGCATATAGTGTTTCCAATGCAATTTGACGACTTCTTTCGTCGTATTTTTCGTCCTGAAGCGGTGTGTTGTCAAATGCTTTCGGGTCGTCATAAGTAGTGCCTACCCGAAGTTCAACTCCCGGAATAAAAGGGCAGTTTTCTTCGGCATCGCTACACGTCATAATTGCGGCGAATTCTGAATTTGGATTTTCCGAGTTATCGTAGACTTTTGAGAAGCAAATACTCGGTTCATCACCGTCGTTGTGATAAACATGATAAATCGGATTTTCTGAATCCGTTGTCTTCTGAATATTGAACCCAACTCGTTGCAACGCACTAATAGCATTGATATTGAACGCCGTTGCTTCGGTTCCTCCGGAGAATGTATTTACGTCTTTTATTTCATAGTAATCGGAAGCCACTTTTGCCCAAATTTGCCCTAGATGACTTCTGCGGGAATTATGGGTACAGATGTAAACCAAATTAACAGGTCTGCTCTGCTCTTGTTTTGAACGTATGTAATTGGAAATTCTTTCCAAGATCTTTTTACGCTCATTGGAAATAGTATCGAATTGGTTAACCAATCCATCAATGTAGCTTTTGATTTTTGTATTCATTGGGAATTGTTGTTTTTCTTTGTTCGGGAATCGACTTTGATTAATTAATTCAAAATATTCGTCGAACTGCTTTTTGAATCGGTCTACCTGTTCATAGTTTATTTTATAATGAAGATTCTGATTTGATCTTAGTTGACCCGTAATAAAGTGGTGTTTTTTGAGAAGCGACAAATTGTTTCTTACAGTCGCATCGTGCAGACCGTTGACATTAACAATCTGGTTGAATCCTTCTTCACCTGCTTTTGCTACCTCTTCTAATGTTTTGAGGCGTGTAAAATGAGAGAACAATGAAAAGTACTTGGACAAATCGTGTTGTCCAAGTACCATCAAATTTTCATTAGTGTTGTCTAAGAACATTACACTTAATTACAACAACCACTCCCAGGCGCACATGAATTTCCATTTCCTCCAGCGATTTCAGTCAATTGCACTTTTGTCTTTTCAGCAGGAATTCCACAAGCATCTGAAGCCAAACAAGCCGTTGTTTTAGGAACTAAAACGAAATGTGTACCATTGAAACTCAAATCGTATTTCCCGATTGTATCGCTTTGGTATTCCACTTCGATTTCATTGTCTTCAATCCCCAATTTATCTTCCGAAAGTTTGATAATATTCAAAAGTTTTGTTGGTTTCAAACGATGCTCAAAATCATTTGCATTCCACAACTGGAAGTTAACTACTTGTTCTTTACGAATCGTTCCACCGCAATCGATGAAATGTTTTTGAATACTGCCTACTTCGGTCACATGGAAGTGTTCAGGTACGAATGATCCGTCCGGAGTTTGAAACGCTACGTTTTCAAGCCTTGGTAAAATGGCTTTAATCTCTGAAAGCTTCATAATTTGAATTTTTAATTAACAACAAGATTTTTCTTTAATCTCCATTTGGAGTGTAGCATTAGCTAAGTATCGTTGCAACTCTGCAATAGCTTCTTTGTCTACACAGTAGCAGATGGCTGTTCCTTCGATACTGCCTTTTATAAGACCTGCGTTTTTAAGTTCTTTTAAATGTTGTGACACCGTTGGTTGAGCCAACGGCAATACATTCACAATGTCTCCGCAAATACAGGTATCAACTTCTATTAGGTATTCCATGATAGCAATACGAGCAGGATGCCCTAAAGCTTTCATCATGTTAGCCAGTTTGTTTTGTTCTTCTGAAAAATGGTCTGTTTTAGTTGCACCCATATCTATCGTCTTATAACTATATTGCAATATTACGATATATATTTTAAATCTGGGACAATTTTTTTGATTTTACCTATTCTACAGTAATATATCTATACATCGGTTCTCTCAAATTAGTGTCCTTTTCAAACTGAACGTTCTCAATTAATGGAACAATAAACTCTAAATAAAAGACCCTTAAATGCAATGAGACTAATCCACTTTCCTCATAATGAACATCCATAAAACAATGATGATCTTCCCCAGTTTCACCCTTTAGATAAGACATCATTAAAACATCATCTTCTTTTTGGAGATAAGACCAAGGATAGTTTTTCTCACCTGTCAATGCATAAACCCTAGCAGAGTTAAATCGCTCTTCGAAAATTGTTTCACTATCATTAGCTGCAATTGTTTCTAAACCGATTTTCAGCAACGTTCGCAAAGTCATTTCAGGCTTTTTGGAAAATGCAGGAATGATAGTTAATGTTTTTCTTCCTGAATTAAAAGCTTCTTCAAAATGCTTATTTGGTTCAAAGATTATTTTGCCAGGTTCCCCTGCTGAGTGTAAATTACCTTCCCAATAGTTGAACCATGGTGCTTTTCTTTTTTTTGTTGGAATGCCTAATATAGTCCTCAAATTGACAAATGGATAATCTCCTAATGCTTGTTGCTCAATGGTAGAACCAAATTTGTTCTGACAACTATCACAATATAATCCATCAGGCAAAATTGCCCAATCACCACCACCTAAAGACTCCGGAAGAATATGCTCTTTTGTATTGAATACAAGAGGGTCGGTCGTTAGGCAAAATATGCATTTGTTCATATTCTCAAAATAATATTCTTACCCATTTAATTATACTATACTGAAGTAAATCTATGCTCGACATCTTAATTGTTACTTGCTGTTTTGATCTGATTTAAAATTTGATCCAACTCTTGGTAACATTGTAAAAAGGAGTTGAGTATTAACTGGTTCACTTCACCATATTCTACTTCTCCATTTTCATTTTGATACTCTAACAAAGTTTTTTTTTCCGGATACCAATACATTACCTCACCGTGCGTGTATTTATTCCTGTCAAGGATAAAACTATTGAATGATTTAGTCACTGATTTTTTATCGTAAGACAATAAAATACCATTAAGCCAATCTACCTTTTGCGACTTAATGATATTACTTAATATATCTCTATGTCCCATAAAATCAAGCTTAGAATATCTTTCCTCAACTTTTTGAAAAAAAGTATTCAAATCTGGATTCAATTTGAATTTATCATTGCAATACTTCAAAGCGCCAAACAAATTTTCTGCAATTTGACTGCACTGGCCAATCTTCGCTTTAATCCTATGAAGATTTTCGGCGATCGGTTTGCTAAAAATTGCATTAACATCAAAAGGCATTTTGAATCTTCCGTCATCAGATTTTTCCGTTAAAAACATGAATATCGAGTGATTAACTGGAAGGTTAACACCCAAACTTTCATCTACAAACAACTGATGTGAAAATTTCGAAATAAGTCCCTCTTTTAGGTCAAATTTTTGAACTGATGGACTAATAATTTCTAGTTTCTTCATTACTTGAACATTTTACTTGATTCTCATTTAACTGCTGGAACATTTGATTTGCTAGTAATTCGCCTGTTGGATTAAACGAATTATTAAAGTGTATCTCATTTTGGTATATCGGCCATTTACCCGTTTCTTTTCTCACTAAGTAGACAAGTTCTGCCTCGATACTTTCAATTTTTTCTTTGTCCAAATCGTCAAAGCACCAGACATACAGTTTAACGGTCGGCAACGCTTTCCACTTGTAGCCGTGGTATCCGCTTTTTCCGTCTGCATTCAGTCCATAGCGCAAACGATTCTTAATTGAAGTCTTAGTAGTACCGACGTAAAGAATGTCCTCTATGTCGGTCAACACATAAATTTTGTATTGGTTGCTTGTTAAAGGATGTTCAAATTTGTCTATGTCTAACTCTGTTAAGGAATCAGTGATACTATTTATCCTATTATCGCTAAGTCGAAGAACAAAAATTCTCGGGGATAGATTATCCATTTATTCGTGGACTGCGGTTGCCCCAATTACCTCAAACGTAAAAGTGTCGTACGCAGAAGGAATCTCAGGAATTTTGATCGAGAATTCCCTACTTGAATTCGGTTCGGAAAAAACGTAAACTGTGTAAGAATCTGTTTTTATCAAAGATTTGGTAACTGAATAATACCCTATTTTGATTTGAATATCTTTGAACTTGGCTAGTGTCGCAGAGTTCACGAAAATTCCTTCTATAAGCGCTCCATCTGGCTCATATTCAGCATCTCTAAAAAGCCCGCCATTTCTCACTTTAATCCTTTGCGGAGTGAGAAAAACATTTTTATGGGAAATATAGGCATTCGGCTCAAGCTCTTCCTTTGCTTTCAACTCGGCTCTTAATTCTTCAGGAGTTGGTTCGCGTACTTCCTCTTCTTGAAGATTATTTGATGTAGACGAAGGAAAGGAGTTATTACTATTGCTGGAACAGCTAATTAGCGTGGTTAGTAATAGTAGCGTGAAATAGTAGTGGGTTTTATTCACAAGCTAGGTCATGGATTAGATTTTCTTTTAGTCGGATTTAAAAGTTCTGAAATATCAACGTCTAGTAATACAGCGATTTTATCCAAATCTTCAACACTGGGCTGTCTTTTATTAGTGCTCCATAGATTCACCGTCTTTGGACCGCGTCCTAACTGTTCAGCTAACCACACTTGTGTTAGCTTCATTTCAGTCAATACAACTTTAATCCTATTCAAGTCTTTCATATTTCGAATATAATTAAAGATAACCTGATTTTGCCTTTCACATATCACCCCCAGACAACCATTTGTAAATCAAAAAAGACAATATATTTACCTATAAGTACCATATATAGTTTTATTTGGTATATTTATGGTTCAAATTGGAACATTAAAAATAATTGGCGATGAGAAGAAAAAATTTTAAGGCAACGATTATCAAACTGATAAAAGACGATTTAAGACATCAACATACCGTTTCTGGATTAAACCTACTTGGGTTTAGTCACGATGATGCTTATTTGGACATTTGCATTGCTGTTTTCTCCCTAATGGAGCTCAATATCAACGACAGACGTTTGGAGTATTTAACGGATCAGTATTGTGATCGTGCCTATCACGTTACGGAATTTGCCTTTAATGACAATGAGTCCTTTGAACGATTGGCAACTGGAATTTATGATTGGCTGGCTTTGGAGCGCAGGAAATACAAGAAACTATTAAGTAAATCCTGATGGTTCGGAACTGTCTGAACGACTGTTAGGCTATTTATTACTAACTGCCCACTAGTTGGTGGGCAATTGTCCTTTTTTAAACTGCTGAATCAGAACTCTCGGTAATAAAATTGTAACTGCCTACTTAGAGGTGGGCAACTAACCTTTAATTATGCCTTAAAGCTATATTTTGACAGAATAAAATGCTAACTGCCCACTAAATGACGGGCAGTTATTTTTTTTCTTGAATCAAAAAACGGCTTATGGATCAATAAGGCTGTTTTAGCCCTTTATTTGTAGATGTCGCTAGTCCGTACCTTCCTCTTCGACCTGTCCGAAATTTTCGTTTATCGCAACTGCTTCGGATAAATAGTGTAGGAAATCCAATACACAAATTGCTCGAACCGCATTCAATTTTGTTCCGTAATTTGTTGAATGTCCGTGTAAAACTAAATGCCGGTTAAACGAACTTCTTTTTTTACTTTCCTCTTGTAAGTAAGCACTTTGAGAATTAGCGGTAATTTCATTTGTCGGGATTTCCAATTGTCGAATGATGCCGATGGAATGATTAAAATCCATTCTTCTGAGTGCAGTAAAAGTTTTCAACTTATAGCCGTCGTTCTTGTCTTTGTCAAAAAATCCAACTTGGAAAATATCATTTGAAATTCCATCAGCTTGAATATAGCACATTGTTACAACAGATCTGTAATAACCGTCGTTATAAAGTCTATGGATTTCATCAAAAATATCAGCCCGATTTGGAAAACTATTTTGACAATCTTCGATTAAATTAGGTAATACTTTCTCAATCTCAGCAACAATTATTTCTTCAAACTCAATAGCGTTTTCGGCCTTCAAGTAATAAGGTATTTTGCCTAATGAAATATCATCAAACGGTCGAGGACTTACGTACCAACCTTGTTCTGAAAGTAGTGTGAGTTTGTCGTAAAATATTCCCATCGCTATGGGCAAATTCTTAGCTAAATCATCCATCTGCCTAGCGTACTTCGTCAATGGAGACTCTGGAATTCCTCTTTGAAGTTTATCAATGACACTAAACCTAGAATTAAAATGTTCCATCCTTTTAGCCCATTGAGCTTGCGGGGAATTTTCAAGTGCTTCAAGAAAAGGGTTCCGATTATTAAAGGCTTTTGTAATACGATCTAAACCTTTCGCAATTTGCATCATTGGCGATTTTTCCAAATCGGAAGTCCACTCTTTTTCAAGTTTCTCAAATTTCTGAACTAATTCAGGCGGGTAACCGTGGTTATCTGGATTCTTTCTTGCTTCGGACAAAATCCGCATCATATCCTTTACAGTATAATTTTCATCATTTGTATCATCTTCCATTTCAAGCTTTTATTCTAAGATAACAAAAAAGGGCTTTTCAGCCCCTTATAAATACTCACTAACCATATACTGCAAATACTCGTCTACCGCCTCTTTCTGATTCTTATACATTCGTTCACCCGAATAGATATGCCGTTTATCCAAAAGCGGTTTTAAAATCCGCTGATAGTTCGACGAAAGATAATCTTCAACAGCATTTTTGAAATCGTTCATTGTGAATCGTCCGCGAATCTTTCCAGTGTCTTTGTTCAGGTAACAGCAAAAGCGCGTTTCTCCGGCTTTAAATTTAAGTTCAATGAGCTTTTCCATGATTAGCAAATGTTCAAGGTTTCCGCTGATTTTGCTCTTGTGTCTTTCTACGGTGTCGTCAGTTCTGTGTAAGCGAATCTCATTACAATTGCCCCATAATTTCGGGTGAAAGAGTTTACCGACTGTTTGAACGTGTATGATCACATCAACGGAGACATGGCGTTGTGTACAAATTGCACCAATCAAATCCCCAGGAAGTGAATCAGTGATATACTTGCTAATGTCTTCAATCAGCAACAGCCCGTTTCGGTAGTGTTCTAAGATAAACCCTAAAGCCTGTGCCATTTCCGAAAGCGTCATCCTTTGCCCATCGTCCTTGAAAATTGAAACGCGTTTAGCAAATGGGCGGGTTACTTTGGCAAAGGCAGGAACTTGTGATAGTTTGATTAAACCAATGTTCGGGAATTTCGCGTTTCCGTGATCGTCCCGAACATTTCCAAATTCATTATTTACATCAAAGATTAGAACCTTTCGCCCCTGTTTGGTGGTGTTGCTTCTCAAATAGTCTGCGATCTGACAGAGGGTCTGAAATGTTTTTCCGACACCTTTTCGACCCGCCACCATAATCAACTTTGCTTCTCTCCATTTGTGCGACATGGGAGATTGATTTAGGAATGTTCACGGTCGCGGATTATGCGACCCTTGCGCCTTGTGATAAATAGGTCAAATGCTTTTGATAAGCTAAAATCCTACTGTGATCTTTACGGAGTTTCAAAGCGACGGTGAACATTTGAGCAAGATGGCTTAGAACCGCTGCGATTAAACGCTGTGTAGGGGTTAACTCCATGTTCTGTTCCATAAGAACTTCTATGAGCGGTTCCCGAATGTCGCTTAATGTATCGGTATCAACCTCAAAGATTTCGTCCAATTGCTCGTTTGTCTGCTTCATGTAATCGTCAAACGAAACACCTTCCGAAACCTCGATAGACAAATCAATCTGACCATTGAAAGCCATTTTTTCAATTTTGCTTTCCGGAAATTTCGACATCCATTTAAACGGAATAGGCGCGAGCTGTGCGTAACCCTTCAAAAGTGTGTCCGCTGTCTGTTCGGCTGCTCTCCGTTTTGTATGTGGTGGGAGATCCGAAAGAGGACTGCCTTTGGATTCTTCCAAGTCCAACGGTTCTTCATCGTCTTCGAGTGGAGTTGTTGAACCTGAACCACTGCCAGCCTGATTATATGAACGCTCAATAATGGGATCAGAAAACGGACTGTAATTGTCAGCAATGAAGGTATCGGGATTGTTTTCAAACGTTTCTGCAGGACTGCCTAAATCGGGTTCGATTTCGGTAGCCGATTCATCATCAGAATGAGTTTCTGGTTCGTCAGATAATTCAGTTTCCTCGTTCGGCTGTTCGTCCAATTCCTCTTCGAAATCCTCTTCCACTTGTCTGTCGGGATGGTCGTCAAGTTCATCAACGAACTGTTTCCAAAAAATTAAATCTTCTATTGTACTGCATGGCGGTATGACTTCTGGCCGGATGCCTTTTTCAGCAACAACCCGTTTAATTCCGTCTATCAATGCTTGTTCTTCGGTGGTCAGTCTTCCGACCCCATTTTTTTTATAGAAATCCATAATTCTACGATTTAGGTTTGAAATCGACATAGGCTTTAATGAGCGTGTCAATTTTCTTGTACTTGCCTAATAATTTACGGTGTGTGGGAATGGCTTCGTCCAGTTTGGCAAATTCCGACAAAGCGCGTTTTGCAAAATCCCTGCTTTTGTTGAACATGGATGAAATCTCTCCGTTGTCGAGCTTCACGTATTTGCTAGTTAAAACACAAAGAAGCATTCGAGCTTCGGAAAGCTCCTGCCGTCTTTCCTTGGAGTTGAACAACTCATAACGGGTAAACGGCGTTCCTGTACTTTCATATTCTTGCAGGATCTTACCGATAATGTAAGCACCCAAATGTTTACCGTCAGTCTTTCCCATTTTAATGGGAATAGAATCTAAATAAGCGTCCATTGCCTGAGTACCAAACTTGGAGAGGTATAAACAGAACTTTGTAAATACCTGTACAAACTCTTTGGTTTGTACATTGAAATTGCTCGGTATGTTCATGACTGTGAAAGTTTACCTAATCCGATAATTGCACCGATCGCAATAAGTACAGCAACCACCGCACCCGTTTGGGAAGCCCCTTTTCTGGATTCCCATTCTTTGCGAATAAGTCTTTCAAGTTCTGCTGAAAATGAGTGTAATGAACCGTATTCATCATCGGTCATAATTCCGTCGTTCAATGCCTTTGAAAATTCGACATCGAACAAGGACAGTTTTTCGCGTAATGAATCACTGAAATCAGCCGGAACAAGTCCGTTATCTTCCATGAATTCTTTGTGTGGCATGTCGTCCCCCATTAACCATTGGGACGTGTGTTCCGCTTCCATTTTTTCTAAATTTTAATTAATAACCTGAGCGGGTTCTGTCGGCTCTGTTACTTCTACCCTCGAAATAAAACTTGCCCGTTTTGGATATTCTGAATCCGGGCATTTGGGCTTGATGAGCTAAATCCGCTAACTTGTCTTTTGTGTTGTGAATCATGGCTTGCTTGCGTGGGAATATCACTTTCCCTTTTTGGGTTCTGTTGATCTCGTTTATTACTTTTTGGGTTACTCCATACTTCTTATGTGTTTCTGTCAATTGAACGTGTCCAGGTTCGAAATCCGGAATGTCTTTATTGATGTAATCGTTATCGTATTTGTCAGGTTCTTCGTCGGTAATTTCAACGTTTGCCGTAGGGGTTGGCTGTGAACCACCTTTTTCGGTTTTCAAGTCCAGAACAATTACATGGTACTTGTTTTCTTTTAAGAATTTCAGCCAGTTTTCGACTTCAATGGATGCCTGATAAGGTTCTAAATCGGTATTCGTTTCGTCGTCCGCACTGAAGGTTGGCATTTTCATGAACTGATTTAAAATTAGATCAACGGACACCTTGTTTTTCTGCTCGTTGATCTTTAGCAACAAAGTAGGTATATCGTCTTGTCCCTGAAGTTGATAAACCGCAAGCGTTTTAGCATTTTTGTTGCGGTTGTCTCCGAGTTCTATACTGAAAACCTCTTTTGATTTTTCAGATACCAAACGGAGCTTTTCACCCGAATCAGTTAGCAGGTCGTAAATATCAGGAGCAAACAGTGTCAACCGATGAAAGTTGAGTTCCTTTAGTCGATCATGACTTTCTTTTTGCAATTCCTCCCAAGCGTTTACGAGATAATCCGGTGCGCCTTGATGGTCAAGAATATGGTTTACCCTCCCCTGTAAATCGTCGGTACTCTTTACGAGTATGCCGATTTCCCGAAACACCACGATGGAAATGAAACTTTTCAGCTTCTTATATCGTGTTTCTTTGTCTTCTCGGGGAAAAGAAATGATCTTCGCTTCTTCCTTGTTTTCTTCTTCTTTCGAATCAATCGGTTTTTCGACTTTAGTTTCCGACTTCTGTTCTACTGATTTTACTCCGTCTTTGTCTTCTTTTTTATAGTTGTCAACGATGACACTTGACGGGCTAATCGGCGGTTGAACAATTGGAGTTGGTGGAATACCAGTTGTGTCGTCTTCCTCCCATTTGATTTTATGACCTTGGTTCTTCAGGTTTCTTAACCAATCTGCTAAAAAATCGTTTTGATCTTTCTTCTGATGTTTGCTGAACAGATCGCGATTTCGTTTGTCAGGGTAAACTTCAATGTAACGATACGCGTCTTGAAAATGCAAGGCTTCAATCGTTCTTTTTTGGAGATTTAAGAAGATTTCCATGTCGGGATCTGCAACCAAATCGCCATTTGATTCAAAGTAATGTGAGATCGCGATATAAAAGCCTGTTTTGTCGCGATCTAGAACCTCTAAGTTGAAGTCCATATATCCCGTTTTTACTGACTTTCCATAAATGGAATCGTGTTTGTAATTTTCCAATTTATCTTCCAATCCCGGAGCGATGGCCATAAGCCTATCGTAGTTTTTTTCATAGATTGTTTGCTGATTAATCGGCTTCTTACTGGTGGAAGGTGCAACTTTGATTTCCGTTTTAGGCTTTTCAGTTCCTGCTACTGTTGCTCTTACTTGGTCGATGTATTCAAAGGCAGTTTTGTTTTTGAGAAGTTTTCCTGCTTTTGCTCTTGCGACTTCCCATGTTCCACCCTCAAATGATCGGATGAATGAAGCTAACTTACTGATATTGCTCGTTAACTCTTCATTGGATAAAACTAGATTTTCTTCTAGGGTAAATCCACTATTGCTGGATGCCATGACGGTTAATACTAAGTTGCTCGCCTTGGATCAATCGGTTCAATGATTTACCGACTTTTCGACCGGATAAGCATTGGCTTTCCGATACGGTATTCACTCCGCAGAATGAATTTCTGTTTTTGGTGTATGTTGCCATAACACATAGGTATTTAGTTAATACTATGTGACAGCCTTTGACTTGGGCGTTTGGATAAGCCCGTTAATTTAGGGGAACGTGCAAAAGAAATGCGCGCTAGGATACTATTCCAACGATTCTATTTTCAAATTGTTACATGGAATGGAAAATATTTTTAGTTCTTGCTTGTTTTTTCAAGACTCCCATTTTTATTGAGTTTCAAACACACTTATCGACGAAAACAAGTCGGTCATATTGTCGGTTTAATCGGTTCGTCCAGTCGGAAAACAGGATTCGTCGAATTGTGTTTTAGTCGATTCCGACTAATGCCGACAAACCTAAAAAAGGAAAATATTTCGTCGATTAAAAAAGTAAAATTGTAAGGCCGAAAAGTCGCATTAATACGATCGGAAAGTAAGGTTTGTCGAAACTACAGCGACTTGAATTCTATTCGAAATAGGTATATTCAGGCTTAACAATTAACATGATCTGCATGAACAATTCCGATTACACAATTTCCGAATCATTTTACAAACTAGGAGATTACAACACCCGATTACCAATTTTGCTTAATGCCAATAAACCCTTTAATCCATCGCTTTGGAAATATCCAGTTACTTGGTCTGGGCGTGTAGGATGGTTGAATGTTAGTCTTATTCAAACTTCACGAAATGAAATAGACCTTTCAGTTCTGCCCGACGAAATGTCAAATGCAATTCCACACATAGTAGGCTCAATTGAAAGAACCATAACAAGATATATTGATTAATTACTAAAAACATGAAAGGAGTACAACAGGCGTTGTACTCCTTTCAATAATTAACCTAACCACCTAAATCATATTAAAAATACAATTTCTATTTTTTACTTGACGATATTTTTAAGACTATAATTCGATTCAGAATAATATTCACCAACAACGTAATCACTTTTATCTAATTCATCTGTGATATATGAGGTTGTGTAGATCATTTGGAAATTTTCAGGTCCAAAATCATTTGCCCTTTTAATTAATATCTTTTGTAAATTCTGTGCTCTGTCTACTTGAATTCCCTTATCCTCCATATTATCAGCAAAAATAAAACGAGGAAATCTCATTTCAGATTTGGATAGCGAAGCTAAAAAGACAGCAAATCGTGCAGCGACTTTTAGATAAAAATTGGAACTAGCAGAATATTTAGTGTATTTACTAGATAGATACGCAATGTTGTTCGAAAAATCAATATAAAACTCATTGGCATCTTTAAATCCATCTTGTCTTATTAGATCGTTATTGATAAGATATAGCGCTTCCTCTTTGATCTGCTTCTCTACGTCTTTTTTAATATATGATTGCCGTTGTATCTCTTGATCTTTAGAAAATTTCAATTTTTCAATTTCTGAGTGCAATTCTTCTTTGTTCTTTAGCAAGCTCGCAAAAAGTTCTGCGTTTTCCAACATAGTATAAAATTGAAGAATTTCACCTTCAATAAAACCTTTTTCAGCATTCAATTTATCTAACTGTTCTTGATTAACTGATTTAACGTCCATCAATGCTTCGTTAACTTGTTTCTGAATATGGGCAAGCTTTTCTACCTCTACTTTATATTTGGTTTTCAGTTCTAGTACTTCATTTCTGCTTTCTTCTAATACTTGTTGAGATTCTCTAATTTGGAATGTTATTTCCAAAGTCATTCTCTTAGCCTGGTTTACACCAAATGAACTGTCAATTGCACCCTTGCAAAGTTTACAAGTTGATTCATCTTGTGAAACTTCCAATTTATTTAAACAATCCGGACAATAATCTAAAGGAATATTTCCTAAAAACTCTCTTGTGGATATAGAACTATTAATTGCTCTAATACTATCCTGAAGAGTTTCCATAAAAAACTGTGTATCTAAAATGTCGTTTTCTAAATATTCAATTTTATCTTTTAATTTCAGCACCTTACCTCGTTGGTCGATACTTTGTTCCTGTAAAACTTGAAAGTTTAACTTATCATTTTTTTTGTAGACAGTCTTATTCTCTTCATTTCGAAGAACAGTGATTTGCTTTTGAACAGTTACTATTTCAGTTTCCTTTGACTTGATCTGTGCTTTTACATGTTTAGGATCTAGGAAAAGATGATTTGGAAAAAAGTTACTGGTTGTTTTAATTCTTGATTTAATTTCTTCGAACTCTTTTTCAGCTTCGATAAGTCTTTTCTTTATTTCATAAAGTTTCTCACTATAGTAGCCTAACAAAAGTTCGGCAACAGTTTCTCTCGTGAACTGACTATCGAAATGTTCATAGTAGAAAAGTGAACTAGTTGGTGATTCTTGATCTATATACAATAACCTTAATATTTGGTGCATATTGATGTTATTATCGCCTTTTACTTCAGGAATCGCTAGACTATCAAACATCACACTAGAAAAACTCTTCTTTTTTTGTGTAGTTGAATACCCGAATTTTTGCCAGTATTGATTTTCTGGTGGGTTTAACGCAACATCCATATTATCCCAAAAGAAATACAAAGAAGAAATTTTATTAATATTTCCTTTTTCGTCTTTTTCAAGATTTCGTTTAATGGTAAATATCAATCCATTTATTTCTACTTCTGCAAATACAGTAGCACATTGACGAGCTTCAGGAACAAAATCATTAAATGCGCCTCCTAATACAAAAAAAATAAAGTGTGTAATTGTTGATTTACCGCTACTATTATCACCTCTGATAATATTAACTCCCTTATGAAATTTTTCATCATAAGCTACTGCACCTTCTTCAGTTAAGATTCGAAGCCTAAGTAAGAATAATTGGTTAGGCATCATACTTGCTTTCAATTAGATTAGTTCTATCCTTTAGACCATCCGTCCCCGTTAGCTTTACACTAGAAAAATAGGTAGTCATTAAGATAATTATGTTATTCTCCTTATCAGAAATGTCGCCCATATACTTGATATACTCATGTATTTTCAACTTGTTGGATATAGATACAAGTTCTGTTCGCAAATCATCTTTGTCTATTATACCATAAGACGCTAAACAATTTATTGCTGCTAACTGGAAGGGTCTTATTTTTTCAAATACTTTTCGGTTTTCCGGAATTTCATCATAAGGATTCTTTGACTTAAGAATATATTCACGTCTAAACCGACGAATATCATCCTCATCTCTTTTTAATCGAATATTATGGATTTGGTTTGGAAAAAGTAAATAAAAATCCCAAATGCGAACCCTATCAATTTCAATAGAAGTTCCTTCATCAAATTTATTTAAGAACAATAAAAGGCGATGAATGGCATGATAAAGGTCAAATGCCTGATTATATACTATCATAGTCAGCCCAATTAATATGACACTTTCCAGTAAGAAAATATAGCATCCCGAAAATATCCTTCGCTGTATAATTCAGTAGTGTATCGTTTCCACCATCTTTGTTTAATTTCTCCAGAATCGGATTTATTACTTTTTCCGTAACTAGTTCCTTTATTTGTGCCTTGTCAACACCACCAATTATTGAAGGCTCTACATAGGTTTCAAAATTCATAACCATTAGACCGAAAATTTCAACATCAATCTTTTGAGCAGATTCATAGAATCTATTTTTTCTTGCTTTTTTATGATATGCCAAACTGTATTTAGTAGCTCTACTTATTTCAGCGTCAGAAAAATTGCCATCTAAAAGTTTATCTGACATACTTTTCCCATCAAGCTTAGTCCTATATTGTTTTAAATCATCAATAAATTGATCAAAACGTGCTTCGTTAGCAACTTCGTTTTTCAAATCAATAAATCTTTGCGCAAGCCTAGAGTGTGTCGTAAAGATTATTGGACCAGTATTATCAGTAATATTAAGTTGGTTTCCAACATTTCCATTATTCTCAACATTCTGATCCATTACATTTGAATGTTACCAGAATTTTGAGTAATATTTATTTGCCTATCAACATTACCAGCATTATTTATCGTTTGATTATTTGACAAGGTTTCTTGTCCTTTAATTACGAAATCTTCTAATTGAGTTCTTAATTCTGGATTTTGGTTTAACCTATCAATTAACAGTTGAACAATATCATCGTTATTTTGATTTGCTAAAAGTTGACTTTGAACCGTATTTTGTTCTTCAGAACTAAATAGTGATTTTACTAAACCCCAAATATCTTCGCCTACTTTTTCTGCTATCGCTTCTCCAGTTTTTACCAAGTAAGGCATTGCCAAACCAAGTGCTGAACTTGCTAATGTGATTAATTCCATCTCAATGAAAGTGTTAAGGTTATAACGTATATAACTAGCAAATGTAGCATTATAATGATTAAAAGCAATAGGCAATTAGTGGTGTTTCATTTTTAACTGCCCACTTGTAAGTCTTCTACATTTCCCAACAAATAAGACTTTCGTGTTTAGTTGCCCCACGTCCCCAGTTATTACTGGGCAGTTACCGATTTAACATTTTTGAAACCTGTGCGTTGGAAGAAGAAATAGAAGTCCTATAACTAAAATTTTCTTTAAAAATGGACACACAAAAATTCACCGGTAAGCAGATGCTTATCATTCTCGGTCTAAATGTATTGGCGGGAGTAATTGCGGGCATTATTGTCTATCAATTCACTAAACCGAAAACGACCGATCTCGCAACCGCTCCTCCTGTTGCGGCAAAACAGGGAACAACGCCAACGGTAACGACAACACCCGTTACTACAACTGGCGAAGGCTAATGACATAACACATTTGAGTTATGAAATCACCAAATCAAAAACGCACCCCATTTGCGGAGGTGCTTAACCACCTAGACCGAAAATACAGCAGTTTCGACGGTTCAGGTTATGAACAGCCCTACTATGATTACATAGAAGGTGCGCCCGAAGAACCCGTATCAAAGGTATTTCAGGCAGACCCCTATCAGATCATTGTAGAGAACCCTGATAAGATTGCACACACGGCAATTCTCTTCGGAAATGATAAGTTTTTGCTGAAAAACAACTTCGGTAGCGACCCTGAAATTATTATCCGAATGGGTCAGCCTGGCGTTGAGTATGTCGAGCTTTTGCAATCTTCTCAAAATCCGTTTTTAACGCAGTTTATGCGTATCGAATCGGAAAACAAGTTGCAGATTTCCAAGTTCATTACGGTTCATCAAAAGAACCCGAACGGGAACGTGTTTACACGCTCGATCAATATGCAACAGTTCAAATCGGCATACCAAAATCAGGAAACCATGTTGGATGCGCCTATTAACGAGGAAATCAAGGGTTCGACCTATTGGGAAATTGTAATTGAACCGCTTACACGCGTGTTCTACACCATTTTCCCGCTGTACAAAGTCGATACCTCTGAACCGCTTCGGGGTAATGAAGCTATCAAGACGTTTGCCCCTGCTCGTGTCAATACGGCAGGTGGATTGGTACTACCACAACAAAACCTGTTAACCCGCAGGTAAGCCCCTAAATCAAAGGTTGTCCGCATCGAGCGGACAACCTTTTAAAACATTGAGCCATGAAAGGTATTAATTGGAATTTTTTTCTTCCCAAAGCAAAACTTTCGGCTGACGGTTCTAACACATTGGAAACGCTCAGAGCTGAAAAACTGCGTTTGGAAACGCGATTAACGCAGATTCCGACAACGATTGCGAACCTTCAGAACTCGATCAATTTAATGTCTTCGGATATCACTTGGTTAGGAGGTTTGAACAATCGTCGCAAAAAAGATTGGGAAAAAGAAAATGGAAAGAGTGTTGAACAGGCAGTATATGACGCAAAAAATCGCATTGTCGATTATCAGGCTCAAATAGCTGCAATGAACACTGAAAAAAGCAGAATTCCAGATCAGATAAAAGCCGTTGAACGTCAATTAGAAGCCTTGGTAAAAGGTGAAAGTGATGGACTTTCAAAAGGGCTAACAGTAGCACATGCACAACAACTCGGACAAATTGCATTGCAAAAAGAACAGGAGGTCATTTCGCACGAAATCAAAATGCAGGAAGTTGAATTGCAACAAGCGCAGACCGTAGCACTAGCCGAAGCAGAGAAAGCAAAAGGAATGAACCCGCAACTAAAATGGGGGCTTATTATCGGCGGTTCTATCATCGTGATAATTATTGTGGTGGTTGTGATCCGTCAGCAAAAAAAGGCTTTAGCACTTAAAGCAGCAGTAGCATGAAACTCGCAGAAATCATATTAGAAAATGAGCGCAACCAAAAGGGAGCGGAAAACAAATCACTTGTCCGCACCCGCCTTAAAGAATTGGTATATGCTTTTCCGAAAGAAACTTTGGAGATTCTACATAAATCGGGTATTCCCGTTGGCGCAGTACTTCCTGCGCCTGTTATGTATGCTGTCGTAGTCAAACATTTGTCTACGAACTCGGAACTACGTGAATCAATCGCACGAATGCTGATTGAGGCTGATGGTTATTCATCGGCTGATGGTCAGGTTTGGCAAATGGTCGGCGGTGCGCTGTCGGCTGTCGGCTCTGTTCTCGGAGGGATTGGACGCGGACAACAGGAACAATCAGACACCGAAGCTGAGAAGCAACTACAACAGATGCAACAGCAGTTGGAAAATGAACGAGCTAAACGGAACCGCCAAACATGGATGTGGGTAGGTATCGGGCTTGTTGTTGTCATTGCAGTTATTATTGGCATTCGCGCCTATATGAAAGCGAAAGCAAAGCCAGCAATTGAACTAGCGAAGCCATCAGTAGCACCTAAAATTCAAGCCGTATGAGTTTCATGACAGAGAAAAAAGCGCAGGAGCTTTTTAAACAGCAGATGCAAGCTGAATTGACAAACGACGACTTAGCGCGTGAACTGGAAAGACAACTGAATGACGGGGGTTGGTACATAACAAGCGGTCCGGATGGCACAACCATCAAGCGCAAAGAAGGTGGTTTAGACGGTTCAATGGTGGACTTGTTCTATGCACCAAAAGAAAGTACAGTTGCCCCTAATTATAGTGCCGACAATCCGAATAGCAAAGTTTGGCGAAACGTTGGAATTGCCGTACTCATCGCAATTGGTCTGACCCTGATAATTGTTGCTTCGGTGAAGCTTTACAGACATTTCAAAACCGTCAAAAATGCAACCTAATACAGAAGATTACCGCCAAGGGGCTAAAGCGTACCGCAATGGTTTTTTAATCGGGGCATTCATTGGAATAGTTGCTTGCCTGATTCTACAAAAAGCCATCTGGACGCTTCCCATTGTTCTCGGGCTTCTTTCCGGTGCAATAGCCATCAACAGAAAAATTTAAAGATATGACACCAACAGCCCCTAAATCAGCCGTTACAGGAGGAACAAAGACAAGCGATCCGCGCATTGTTTCTCCTGAAATCAAGGTCATTTATCCGTCCGAAAGTGCGCAAAAAGATTTGCAAATTTCAGAGGTGGAATCCACTCCGCCAACTCCACAAGTATTACCAACTGCACCCCCACCCGAAATTGTACCTACGAAAGAAAGTACACTGGTTACACAGCAGACAACAACGCCCCAGACCACGATTCCTGCAAAGGTATCGACATGGAAAGACACCTTAAAGGAACACGCAGGATTGTTTATAGCAGTCGCGCTTATTTCAATTGGTATCGGGTTTATCATCGGTAAAAAACTTTAGTCATGCAGTTCGATTTGTTCCCTTACAAAAAGCCCTTTCACCTCATTTTAGGGCTTGTGATTCGCAGACCTGTAAAGCTGAGAATTACGGTTTTTGATTCCAATACCAAACGGATCTATGCACAACGCAGATTGAAGCTTTCTAAAAGCCTTGATTTGCTTGTCAAAATGCCGATTGTACCCGACGAGCTGACCGCCCGAATAGTTTCAGAAAATGAAGTTCCTGGGCGCGAAGGTTTCACCTTGGAAAGCATCGAGGTAAGACCCGACACAAAATGCCCTTTGCAACTAACTGACAGCGATTGCAAGTTTATTGCCTTTGCCAAATGGTTTGCAACGGAACTGCCTCGCTTGGAAGCAGGAGAAAAAGGAACAATCTACCAAAGCGAAGGGTTTTCTATTCTTTACCTCAATCAGCTAAAAGAGGGTGAAACGGAGCTTACTACACCTGCCCGAATTGATCGCACTTCCGGAATGATCGAAATTTCAAAAAAGGCGGTTGCAGATTACACAGTTCCCATGCTCATTATTATGCTCCTGCATGAATACGGGCATAAGTGGAAAAACCCTGAATACGGAAAGGAGGTTGCCAATGAACTTACCGCAGACATAATTGCGGTTCACATTGCGCTAAACCTTGGATTTGATTACACCGAAGTAGAAAACTGTTACCGTGCTGTATTTGCCAAAAAAGACACGGAATTAAACCGCAAGCGCATGAAGGCGATAAGCGAGTTTATCCACCTTTTCAGAGCTAACGAACCCGTGCGTTGCAAAACTAGAAATCATGCGAGTAGATCCAAGTAAAATAATCCCGACTTCCGACGATACCGCCGAAAGATGGGTAGCATTCCACAAAGCATTAAGAAGTTGGTTTGGTAAGGATGCAGCTAACGCGCATTTCCTCAAATTCTGGAATCAACGGGCAGGTGCGGGAACTTCTGCCGATACGCACGATTTACGCGAGTACATGGACGAACAAGGCGTTGACCTGACAACTGATTTCAAAGGAGAAATGACAGACTTCGGTTTAGGGATTGTTGAATGGTTCGGAGATACTGCAAATGTGCTTCGGGTGGTGGTGATCGGAACGGTTGTTTTAGGAGTTGGACTAATTGCCTATTACATTATCAAAAGCACAAATAAAGGAAAGTCAGCAGGTCAAATGGTCTTAGACGCTCCAATAGGTCTGAAGGGCGGTGCTAGAGCTTTGGGAAGTTCAAAATCTCTCAGCGCACCAAGTTCTATAAAACTCTTGTCATGAAACGCAAAGTAATCATAATAGGATTGGTTGTCATTACCGCCGGAGCAGTCAGTTACCTCATTGTTCGGAGTGTTCAGAAATCGGGCATTTTGAAACGATTGGATGAAGCCTTTAATAATCCTGACAGTCAAGGCGCATCGGGTGGAATGAACAAATTGCTTGCTTCGGGCGTGTTCAACCCGACAACTTACCAAAAAAGCGGGAAAGCAACCATAACACTAATGGAAGCGCGGGAGCGGTCGAAAACAGTTTGGGATGCCTATTCCTATTTTTTCTCCAGCGAACAAATGACGATTGTAAATGCTTTCAATGGTCTTGGGCATCAACACGACGTTTCGAAGATTGCACACGAGTTTAAAGAATCCTACGACGAGGATTTATTAGAGGTCTTGCAATCCTCATTAACCGATAAGGCAAAATTGAACATGCTTATTGCAAAGATCAATAAGCTCCCAAACACCTAAAGTCATGGAACTGGAAAGAAAGCACATTTTCCTAATCGCGGGTTCGATTCTCTTGTTGACAGCCATCGGAATAGGTATTTACCTGATAGTAAAAAAACCATCGGATGAAGACAAGAAAGACGACGAAAAGGATAAAGGAAACGGGGACGGTTCAGGGAATGAAAATACTCCAAAAGCGGAACCACCCGCAAACACCACCACGCCGACCAACACAAATACGAGCAGTATTCAAAATGGTCAGGTAGTACCGATTTTCAATGAAGAAAACGAATTGAAAAATCCGCTTTCTCAACTCAAAAACAGACAACTGTACCCGAAACGCGAGTGGCAAGGTGGTTGGGGCTATACCAATGTAAGAAGCAGTGCCGAGGTTAACACCGAATCATCTTGGTATGACCCTTTCGACAACCTGTTAACAACCATTGGCGAAGGAACTGCAATTGGTAAAGTTATCAGTGAAGCCACAGGAGTTTACAACTCCCATTCTTACCGATGGTTCAAAGTAAAACTGAACAAAAAAGTTGGGTTTTGGGGAACAACTGAAGAAGGATTTGTAAGAGCAGACACAGTAACATTTGTACCCTACGCAAAATGACACCTGAAAACAAAAAAGTAGTAAAGATTATTGCCCTTTCGTTAGGTGCAATCATTGTTCTGGCGGTTATCACGATTCTGATTGTGAAACAAGTTCAGAAAGGCAGAGAAGCAAGGGAAGAAAGCAGGATTTCCGATGGCGGGGATTCTGCCCCTGCTAAATCAAATCCGACAAGCTCGGGAGGAGGTTACTCTACCAGTTCATTCGGTGGTCGGACCTTCTCAAAAACTGAAATAGAAAAAATGCAATCCTTCCTGTTCAATATGGGTGCGATGGCAATGAATGATACGATTGTCAGCGCAATTCGAGATTCGGGAGGAATTGACGGAAAAATAGGAACAGGATTTAAAACAGCCTATAACGAAGCAATCAAAATAGGAATCATTAAAAGCCTCGACGACCTCTACACACAAGCTATGAAACTCATGTAATCTAACACAAAAAACAGTAATCATTTAAATCATCATATCATGGCAAATTTTGAAAAATCACAACAGATTGTTGGAATTAGCGAGGGCGGTTATCAGAACGACCCTGACGACAGCGGAAACTGGTACATGGGTGTACTGATCGGCACAAATTGGGGAATCGCTGCACCTACGCTTGCGGGATTTCTTGGAAGAACCCCGACAGTTGCCGAAATGAAAAACCTTTCCCGTGGAACTGCCGAACTCATTCTTAGACGCAATTTTTGGGATAAGAGCAATTTCGGAAAGCTCAATAATCAATCGGTTGCAACGATGCTTTACGATGGTTCGGTGAACCACGGAGTAAGTGGAATGCGATTACTGGCTGAGAAAGCCCTTACACGTCTAAAAAGCCCCCTTGTGTATTACAAAGTATTCACAACGGAGGGTATCGAACTTATGAACAAACTCAATCAAAAAGATTTGTTCTATGCACTCAAAGAAGTACGCGCAAACCGCTACAAGGCTTCTCCAAAGAAAAAATATATCAATGGTTGGCTCAATCGCCTGGAACGAATCAAGTTCAGTCCTGAAAGTAGTACAGGGAATGGCTACCTAGGATATACTGCGCTTCTTTTGGTAGGCTTCGGGCTTCTCTTATTCTCTTTGTGATGAAAAAGGTTTGGATTCCAGTTGCGGTTTTTACCATTCTCGGTCTTTTGGGTGTTGCCACTTACGGGGTTATTTCGATCTCTAAAAGTGTCAATTACGAAGTGCTGAGTTACGCGGTTCAGTCCTTGGATAATGTCGGGGTTACGTTTCGGGTTTCCTTCCTTGTTACCAACCCAACGAGCATAAATTTAGAGGTCTGGAATCAGCAGTATGAATTTTATGTAGGCGGTTATAAAATCTCTGATATTACCTCAACTGCCCGTTATACATTGCTTGCTGACAATTCTTCAGTAATTCCGCTCGATGTCCGCTTTACGTGGGACGACATTCAAAAGAAAGTCGCTCCCATGTACTCACAATCTTCAACAACTGCTATCGGAGATCTTCCGGTACTGATAAAAGGCAAGCTTTCCGCTAAAACATCCTTCCTGAGAATTTCGCACGTTCCTGTGCGCTTCAATGGGCGTTTGTGGTGGTTTTTACCCTGATAATACCTAAAGCCATGAAAGGGCTTAGTAAAGAACACATCAACTGCACGTTCCGGGAATCATTTTTTGCCCTGTGTGTGAAATACAAAATCGCGCCTTGTCAAATGACTATGAGCGTTCGGATTTTGGAAAAAGGAAAGATCATCTTTCAACTGTGCCGAAATGGAGTAACAGAAATTGAAATTCCATTGCTCGACATTCTGACCCCGAAAATGGTTGGACTGCGGTTCAGCCCTGAAATACTCGAAAAATTATTTAAGACAGTTCACAATGCTTTCATGATGCAAACCAAGTGTGAAAACCCTGCGCGGATTTCCCTTGTGTTCTATCAATCTGAAAAAGCCAATTGCCCGTGTATCGGAGTTCGACAGGACGAAAAGACACTGCAAGTAATGAAGCTTTCAGATATAATCGAAGCAATTGAACTGGAATCAGAACAACTCAACTAAAACACATAAATCATGATTAATTCAAAAGAAGCACAGGCAATGCTTGTGGACGTGTGCGCAAAAGTAATCCACACACTCGCAGAAGAAAACAGCATCGAAAAAACACAATTGAACATTCGCATTGACCTTGAAAATCAAAACGCAAAGCCTGTATTTGCAATTTTCAATCAGTCAAATTTTGTTAAAAAATGCGACCTCAAAACAATAATTCACTCCGGTGGCGGTAGTGGATTAGGAATGATAGTCGGAATGTACGTTCGGGATGTGATTAAAAACATTTTCCTTTCGTCCATGAAAGAGTTTCAGGCTAACGATACAAAAGAGCTGTTTTTACTGCTCTTTGTGAAACAGGAACACGAATCAACTGTACCGCATATTGCGATATACAAGCAAGGCGTAAAAATGGATGCTTTGCCCGTATCGCAGTTGATCGGCGTAGAACACTAACACCTAAAAGCAATGAGTGAAAATCTTTGGGATAATGTAAAACAGAGTGTCATGCTTATCCTTATCGGAGCAGTCTTTTCAGTTGTGCCGTTCTATTTCCAAACGAGCGCCATGACCGAACAGAATCACCAGACCAACATCGTCCAACAGCAGGAAATCAGTACAACCCTGACACGAATTCAGAATCTTGAATTACAAGGTGCGGTTGACGACACGGAAATAAATCAGATTAAAGAAAGTCTTCAAAGAATAGAAAAGAAAATAGACCGTCTTATTGAATCTGGGAAATAGAAAATAGCTGTACGCTAATTCAAAGTACCATTTAGCTATAATGTTAGTTATTGAACAAGAGGATTCAGTATTTTTTAGGTAGCCTTTTGCCCACATAGGGATATTGGGGAGAGCAAAAGGCAAAGGCGGGAACAGAACAGTGCAAAAGTTTGGATAAAGACACCCTTTGGACACGTTCACAGCTCCCGCCTTCTTCTTTTCCTTCGGAAATCACATTTGTTACCACCAAAATTAATGAAAACAAGTCGTATCATACTGATTTCGAGTGTTGTCATTTTATTAAGTACCGGAATCGGTGTTGCACTTTACTTCTATTTCAATAGCAATTCATTTAAAAAACGGCTGATTCGATTAGCTAAGGGTGAAGCTTCGAAATGGGATGCAATCACGGAACTTTCACAAAGGGCAAGTGATTTTCTCATTGAATACTGGAAATCGGTAGGAATTAGCTTCTCCGAAAACCAAATGCAGAGTTCTTCGGTTCAATCCACTTATCCATGGTCGAGCGCATTTATTTCATGGCTCTTTTATAAGTCAGGTGCAAAAGATCAATTTCCTTATGCCAGTTCACATGCAGGGTACTTTCAAAAAGCCAAAGCAAACCGCACCAACAAGAACGCACCATTAAGAGGATTCAGAGTTTCAGAATACGCTCCTAAAATCGGTGATTTGGTAGTATATACCCGCGAAGATGGCAAAGGCTATGAAACCAGTGGTTATTTCGCTTCACATGGTGAATTAGTCATTGAAACAGGAAAAAACTACATCAAGGCGATTGGTGGAAACGTCAGTAACAAAGTGAAGATCTCCACCTACAAAACAGACCAAAACGGGAAACTGGCAGGGAACAACGCCCCGTTTTTTATGGTCATTCAAAACAATATCAAATAATCCTAAATCAATCATCATGGCAACAAATAAAAAGAAATCAGCCAGCAATTCTAAAGGTTTTCGAGTTTCCTATTCCGTGTTATTGCATACAGGAAAGTGGAAAAGAGATGTAACCGCAATAGTTTATAAAACAAGACAAGAAGCACAACGATATGCAGACCAATTGAACAGGGGAAAAAGTACAAGAAACGCCCGTGTTAGAAACGCATAAAGTAATAACAACTTAAATCAATTCATCATGAAAAAATTAATCGTAATCCTCACTGGAGGTGGAGCGCGAGGAGCGTTCCAAGTTGGCGCATGGCAGCGCATCTTAAAAGACGGAATCAATTTCGGAAACGGACAAGAAAAGCCAGGCATTCCACACGCTGTTTTCGGAGTGTCGGCAGGCGCACTAAATGGTGCAATGATCGCCATGGGAAAAAACAAAGAACTCATGGAGCTTTGGAACCACATAGCGGGACGACCAGAAGAAATCTTTGTAAGTGACTTTCTAAAAACTGAGAACAACAAAACCACACTTGATACGGAACGACTAGGGAAATTTCTATTATCCGACATAAATGCGTTTCAAAAAGTGGGGTTGTTGTTCAAAGGAACACGTGAAAAAGTACTGCAAAAGATCATTGACAAATTAAAGACGCTAACCGCAGTTGCGGACAATACACCGCTGTTTGAGAAAGTACAGCTTTTGGTACAGCTAAAAGACATCAAGAGCGAAGTTTTCCAAGCGGGGTTCGTATCACTGACGGACGGGAACTATTACAGCGCAAAGCACACGGATTATCGTGATAATTTCGAGTTCCAAAAGGCTGTATTAGCGTCTTCCACTATGCCCTTGATCTGGTCACCCGTTGATCGCATTTCGACTACTCAATTTGAGACGTCGAACCTCATTGATGGTGGATTAAGAAACATTAATCCGCTTGGCGATGCAGTGCAATACGTGTTGAATCAATCCGATTCGGACGAATACCATTTTTTGATCATTTCGACCCGCACGGGCTTAATTCCGACCATGAAAGAAAAACCGAATATCCTGAATGTAATTCAGCGAAGCATCTACGATATTGCATTAAGCGAGATTGGCGATACTGATACAAGTGAATTTTTGCGGGTTAATCGATTGGTAAAACAAGCGGAACTGAAAAATGTCGAATTGCTTTCTGAAAACGGACGCAAGCTCCGACGATTCAAAGTGAAAATTATCGAACCGTTACGCGAACTTTCAGGAGCGTTGGACTTTTCACGTTCCATGGTCATGGATTCGTATTTACACGGGTATTTGTGCGCTCAATCGGTGGTGAATTCACCCGATTGGGAATAGTAAACCCACCACCCTAAAATGTTCACGCTGAATCGCTTATAAATACAGGGGTTCAGCGTTTTTTATAAACTTTTTTCGAAATGGGGTGGGTCGGAGTTGTAGAATTTTATTTCCATTGTAATGAAAACAGCTTTAAAACTGTATTTAAAACGCTCAAATGCTCGTAAATACAACGTATGTGGTACAAGTAAAAATAACGCTTGTACGGGTTCTAAAAAGGGGATTAACGCTAAAAGTTATTCCCATGGAATCATTTTCTAAACATCGCATTGAACTTGCGAAAGAGAAGCTACGGGAAAAACTTTCGTTTCAATATGTTTCGAAACTTCCCGCATACAGAAATATAACTAAAGCACAGTATGAAAAGTTGATTGCAAACATTGAAGCAATTAGCTTGGCTCTACTGGAAACAATTGCAAATTCTAATAACTTGAATCATGGATAATTTAAGTGTGTTTAATCACTTCGCTCCGAAATCAACCGATAACGCACAGCTTGCAAAAACTGCGGTAATTTATACCCGCGTTTCGCATTCATCGCAAGAAGATAACACCAGTTTGGAATCTCAGCGCAAACGATGCGAAGAATACGCAAGTGCGAATGGATTTAGCGTAGTCGAATATTTTGGCGGAACGCATGAATCCGCAAAAACCGACGACCGAAAAGAGTTCAACCGAATGCTCACATTTGTGAAGCGAAACAAACGGGTGAATTACATACTCGTTTACAGCTACGAACGTTTTTCACGCACAGGAGCAGACGGAATGAAGATTGCACAAGATTTACAAAAGCAATACAAAGTAACCACGCTTTCCGTATCACAGGGAATTGACCCTAGCACTATTACGGGAGAGTTTCAACGCAACATTATGCTTTTATTCGGTCATTTGGATAACCAAATGAGAAAGGATAAAACAGTTAGCGGAATGCGTGAACTGGTTGAAAAGGGTTACACCCCTTATTCCATTCCAAAAGGGTACGTGAACTTGAACAAAGGTTCAAAAGCGGTTGACCAAAAAATTGTACTTAACGACGAAGGGAAGTTATTGCGTAAAGCATTCATTTGGAAAGCAGATAAACAAATGCGCAACTGCGAAATTATTCAACGGTTGAACGCTCTTGGTTTGAAACTGGACGACCGACGATTGTGCGAAATTCTGGCGAACCCATACTATTGCGGAATCATGGTTTCAAAGCTAGTTCCAAACAAAGTGATTGAAGGAAAACACGAACCAATGATTTCACGGGAAATCTTCCTAAAGGTTAACAATATCGTTGCTGACAATCGAACACATCCCGTTTCACACAAAGCAGAGGACGAAAATTTGCCCCTAAAACGCTTTTCTCATTGTTCTGAATGCAATGCACCAATGACAGGTTATATTGTCCGTAAAAAGAATCTATGGTATTACAAATGCAGAACAAAAGGGTGTAACACCAACAAGAGTGCAAAACAGCTTCACGACCACTTTAAAACGCTGATTTCAGAGTTTGAAGTAAATCCACAACAAACGGAACTTATCCAACTTGGTATTGCATCAATGTACGGCGTGTTCTTTGAAGAAATAAATGAAAATCAAAAACTGTACAATTCGAAGATTTCGGAACTGAAAAATAAGATAGAATCTGCAGAAGAGAAGTTGGTAACGGGCGTAATTGATAGACCGATGTTTGACAAATTCAAAGATAAATTCAGCGATGAAATGAACAAAGTGGAGAATTTACTGATACAAATCAAGCGCGGGAGTTCTAACCTCGAAAAGTGTTTAAAATTGGTAGTCAAATATTGTCAGAAACCCTTAGTATGGTGGGAAAACGCTTCGATTGGTGATAGAATGATTTTTCAAAATATTGTATTCCCTGACGGAATCATCTATGATCGAAAAAACGATAGAGTTCTAACCCCTCGAGTGAATTCTTATTTTCAACCAATCCCGCATTTGGAGGGCGTTATAAAGGGAAAGAAAAACGGGGATAGTATCAAATTTGATGCTATCCCCGCTTGTGTGACCCCGGAGAGATTCTAACTCCCGACCGCTGGAGCCGAAATCCAGTGCTCTATACAGCTGAGCTACGGAGCCTTTTGCTAATTAAAGCCGGACAAAGTTAATTTTTATTTTCTAATAGTAACATTGATCAATGTCTTACAACTTCTGTTTTATAACTTCTTTAGCCTTTTTAACTTTCCGGAAAACCTCAGCACTTGTTACTGATCGGCCGGTTCCCACAACTCGATTTTGGTGCCATCGGCATCGAGGATGTGGACGAATTTTCCGAAGTCGTAAACAGCTACGTCGTCTAAGATCGTGACGCCGTTTGCTTTGAACTTTTCCAGAAGTCCTTCCAGGTTCTGCACTTTGTAATTGATCATGAATTCCTTTTTTGACGGATCAAAATGGCCGCTTTCTGTGTTGAAGGGTTTCCATTGAAGACCTTCCAGGCTTGCAGAACCCCAATCGTTGAAGGAAATTCCTAAGTTTTCGGTGTACCACTTTTTGGTTTCATCCAGGTTATCCGAATAGAAGAAAACTCCTCCTATTCCAATTACTTTGGGTTCATTCTTATTATCATTCATATGCGTAAATTTTCTATCAAAGATATGTGCAGTACCAGGCGATCCAGCACAATGGTCAGCGAATATATGGGTTTTCACGCAGACCCCGAAATAGTCGGGACAGGTCTCATGAATCAGGCAGATTTGCAACTTTGGTGCTCGGTTTAACCGAATCCCAAAATCAGTCTCCGGATCTGTTATTACTTCAATCGTTTATAGACTTGCTTTACCTTCTTTTCTCTTAGGGAAGAGAAGATTAACTGATCATCCGTGATGCCAATTACCCGATAAGTTTCCTCCTTCCCAAAAATATCTGTGAGATAAAGATTATCTGATTTCACCTGAAACTTAAACCGATAAATGGTATCGCCACGACTAAAAAACAGGGCGGTTGAATCAGCTGCAAACTCGATTTTAGGATAATTAATGGCATGTGTTTCATTTTCCAGAACCCATTCTCCAAACAATTTTTCGGAAGAAACAAAACTGTTTTTAGACATGCTCCCACATCCAATTAAGAAGCATAAGGCAAAAAGTACAAAGAGGCAATTCTTCATAGATTATTTTCCGGGTTTAATAGCGTATCCAACTGTTACAAAACAGGAAAGCCCGGAAAGTCCGCCTATCTTATTGGAAGATGGAACCAGGTTATTTTGATGTCCGGGCCCGAACCATGTTTTGCGCCATTTATCTTTGGTGAGATCGTAACCATATTCTGCACAAACTGACAGGGCAATCCGTCCGAGTCTTACTTTTGGCTGTAGAGAAACTTTCGGCGCAAAATACCGGTTTCGCTGATTGATTCCGGCATCAGTTATTAAAAGCTGGCCTGCATCAAAACCAAAGTTTGCTATAAGGTCCAGGTTTTTAGCATTTCTTAGCAGGTCAAACCCCAGGAAGGTGAACCCCACATTGAAACCGGTTGATTTTGCTGTTGAGCTGTCGGTGAGATTGATTTTCTGAGGCAGATAGACACAAAACTGCAGGTTACTGACATAGTCCCTATTTCCAAAAGATGCTACAAGCGTAATTCCAGCTCCCACATACTGAAGCGGTGAAGACATTTTAAAATCCGAAAAGGTATTGTATTTCTTGTCGAAATTCGAAGCAAATTGCGGGCGGTTCAAAATTCGAAACCCATAGATCAGATCTATTGATGGAATTCTTGAGTCACTATTCAAGCTGTCATTTTGCCCCAGACAGGAAAAGCTACAACTCATTATTATAAAGGCGATATAGAGTTTCACCCTGTGAATGTAGGAATAAAATAGCGAGATCAATTGATCTGTGAAATTCAAAACTGATCCTTTTGGTTTTCCAGCATAATCTAATTAAAATGTGAATTTTACCTTGCAATTACTCATCAAACGTTACTAAAGACACATTTTCAATTATTCGGAAACAACCTTATTCTTACTTAAGTCCTTACGCTAGCTAATTCAGACTAAATTCTCTTTATTCGCCTCTATCTATTTCCTGTTTTCTTAATGAAAGATCTTTCCAATCGTAACCTTTGTTTTTCATACCTTTGTACCCATTAAACTTTAAATAAACCGTTTCGAACAAAGACTTTGATCGTGAACAAGAACATTATACACGTTACCGACTCATTCGCACCGCGATTGAAGCCCATTTGCGCATTCCTTTTGGTGTGCTTTTTTGGCACATTCAATGCTTCTGCACAATTCTCGCGATCCGATGAATCTGTTGCTACAAGCCTTTATCCTATCATGCTCAACACAAGTTGGGAAAACCAGGCTTCTTTCTCCACTTTTCAAATTGGTGTACTGGACAGCGACACTTCGTTTTACAGTGTGCTTCGGAAGAAATACGAGGGAATTTCATTCAAAGGAAAAAAGGTAAGCGTTGTTCATTTTAAGAATGCGGATGCGATTAGTCCTACCCAGGTACTTTGCGTAGATAAGAAATTCAACAAAAAGATTGAAAAGATAGCCAAAGCAATTGACGGGAACAGTACGCTTTTGGTCACCAATTCCTGCAAAGACGATGATTTCATCATGGTCAACTTTAACGGACGCCTGAAAAAAGACGATTTCACTGTGAACCAGGAAAACATGACCAAAGCCGGATTGAAATTGACCAATCAATTCGAGCAGTACATGGAAGGAACTGTTGCCTGGGAAGCCCTTTTAAATGAATCAACTGAAAAACTAGAAAAGGAACGCGAAAAAGTAGCCGCCAAAGAGGAAACGATCAAAGACCAAAAAGTTAAGATCAATTACCAAAAAATGTCTCTGAAGGAAAAAATGGAAATGCTTGACCAGCAGGGTTCCATCCTGGAAGAACAGGCTCAGAAACTGGACGCTCAGCAGGCAACGATTGACGAACGGGAAAAAACCCTGTTTGATCAGAAAGTACGCATTGAGGAACAAAAAGGCCAGATCAATGCACAACTGGAGGCACTTGGAATGCAGCGTGTAATTATGATCATGGGATGCGTGGTTTTGGTCCTGATCCTTGGAATCGCTTATGTTTTGTACCGCAACGCCGCACATCGTAAGAAATCCATCCAGGAACTTTCCGAGCAACATTCCATTGTCAGTGAACAGAAAAATCAAATTGAGAAGATCCTGTTCGAATTAACCGACAGTATCCGCTACGCCTTACGTATTCAAAATGCCGTTTTGCCGAATGAACAAACCATTCGCGGAACGATTCCAGGAGATTTCTTCGTGATGTACAAACCGAAAGACATTGTGAGCGGAGATTTCTTCTTCGTAGACCGCAGAGGTGACTGGACATTAGTTGCAGTAGCTGATTGTACGGGCCACGGTGTTCCCGGAGCTTTTGTGAGCATGTTATGTATCAGTCTCCTGAACGAAATCGTAAAACAGCAGGAAATAACGCGTGCAGATATTATTTTGAATGAATTGCGCGATAAGGTCATTCATTCCCTGCAGCAAAAAGGAATCCAGGGCGAACAAATGGATGGGATGGATATTTCACTCCTTTTGATCAACAACAAAACGTATAAATGTCACTGGTCCGGTGCGAATAATCCGTTGTACATCGTTACTTCGAAAAACAAGAAGCTGGAAGAGATCAAACCGGACAAACGTCCAATTTCGATCTACCCGGATATGAAAGCATTCACCAACCACGAAATGGTGGCAAATAAAGGAGATATTTTTTACCTGTTCACGGATGGTTATTCCGACCAGTTTGGCGGTGAAAGAGGGAAGAAATTCATGAGCCGCAATTTCAAGAATCTGCTTGCTGAGAATGCTCACAAACCGATGAACGAGCAAGGAAAGATTTTGGATACTGTGATTGAGAACTGGAAATTTGCAGATGGCGCGGATTTTGAGCAGATCGATGATATTACGGTGTTAGGGATACAGATTGGGTAAAGAACAGAAAGAGAACGAGAATGAATTCACTTCTCATCACGTTCTCTTTTTCAGCATTCCATAAATGATCAGAGCGATCATTGCTATGCAAAGTGCCCAACCGGAAAAGTAAATAAGCTTTCCATAAGGCCAATGCATAATTCGGAATCTTTCTCCTACAAATACTAAGAATATGCCTAAGCAGAAGAGAAGTTTTTTATTTGAACTATCCTTGCTGCTTTTATTTTTGAGCAATCCGTAAACAAAAAGTGCGAACATTGCTACGCAAAGTGCCCAACCGGAAAAGTAAATGAGCTCTCCATAAGGCCAATGCATGATTCGGAATCTTTTTCCGACAGATACTAAGAATATACCTAAGCAGAAGAGAATTATTTTATACATGATCGTGTTTTACAGGTAAATGGACATTTGCAGAAAAGTAACGTATTACGCCCGCAAAAGCTCACATTCCATTCCGATTTCATGCCTTCTTCTTATGCAAATCATAAACAATTCCATCCGATAAACCTATCTTGGGAACGTACATTTCCTTGCAGTTGAGCGCTGTCATGCATACCTGGAAGATTTCCAGTGCCGGCACGATGACATCGGCCCTGTCGGGCTTTAACTGGAATTTGTCCATGCGCTGACCAACACTGAGAGGTTCTAATTCCTTATAAAGCTTGTTCATGGCTCTCAACGTCACAGGTGATTTTTCTTTGAAACCTAAAATCTTGTGAATCTTGTTGATATTCCCACCTGTTGCATAAACAGCGTGCGGATTGTCTTCCACATGTTGTTTGATCCAATCTTTTATCTCTCGCCAATCCTGTTTTCCGACTTTACTTTTCAGCATCCGGACAGTTCCGATATCAAAACTTTTGGCTGCCACTCGTTTTCCATGTTCGAATACGTTGATTTCTGTCGAACCACCACCCACATCAATGACCAAATAGGATTCAGAGCGTTCGATATCCAATAATGCGAAGGTCCCGAAGATCAGCCGTGCTTCTTCATCACCGGAAATAATCTCTATTTCAATTCCTGTATTGCGTTTGATCTGCTGAATGATCTCTGTTCCGTTCTTCGCATCCCGCATGGCACTGGTTGCACACGCACGGATAGCAGCAACATCAAAAATATCTGCAATCAGGCTGAACGCTTTCATCGTTTTAATGAAGTCTTCTGCTTTTTTCACACTGATCTCACCGGAATCGAATACTTCTTCACCTAAACGCAGCGGAATTCGCGTATAAGAGATTTTCTGAACGTACGGGTGTCCGTTTTCCGTGGCGATTTCTCCAATTAACAATCGAGCTGCGTTCGATCCGATATCTATGGCTGCGTATTTTTTTGGCATGTATCCGAAATTAGCGAAAGTTAACCACATAGTTCACATAGATCACCTAGAAATTTCTGTTAGATTTCCGGGGAGAAAGTTAAGCGTCAGGACTTGAGAGAGGTTTTTGCGAGAAAGCTCCGTATAGATAACTCCAAAAATATTCTTTAAACAAAAAATCCCGCTCACCTGTTGATGAGCGGGATTCCGAATAATGGTATTTTGAATTACTTCACGATTACTTTTTGTACCAGGTTTCCTTGAGCACTGTTGAACTGAAGGAAATAAACTCCTTTAGCCAAATGCGAAACAGCTAATTGTGTTTCTGTATTCATGGATAAAGAGGATACCGGGTAAACTACTTTTCCATCCTCAGAGATCATGGAGAAAGTAACATCTTTTCCGGTTTTGATTGTTACAATTGAACTTGCAGGGTTTGGATAGATCTCCAATCCGAAATCAGCAACTTCTTCAATTCCTGCACAATCTTCTACCGTAATATTTTGAGAAATTGCATCCGAACATCCATTTGCATTCACAGTATACGTAATAGTCTGAGATCCTGCTCCTGCAGTCGCAGGGTTAAAGTTTCCTCCTGTTACACCTGTTCCGCTATAAGATCCACCTGCTGGCATACCACCTGTTAAAGCAAAAGCAGCAGCTTGCAGACAAACATCTGTAAATGCTCCAAGTGTTGCTGTAGGAGCTGCGTTCACTGTGAAAGTAGAAGTTGCAGAACCTGAACAGTTATTTGCATCTGTAAAGTTGTAAGTCAATGTGACAGAACCCGGAGTTAATCCATTTGGATCAAATGTAGATCCTGATACTCCTGCAGAACCGGAGAACATACCTCCTGCCGGAGATCCAACCAGGTTTACAGCAGTTCCGTTATCACACAGGTTTCCAACCGGTGTAAATGTTACGGTAGGATTTGCATGGAAAATAGTCGTTGCAGTTCCTGTACCCATTGCAGTACATCCACCCATTGTTACAGCGGAAACTGTGTAAGTTCCGTTCGCTGTTGCGTTAATCACATATGGAGAAGTTGTAACTCCTGTAATGTTACTGGTTGTTGTTCCGTCAGAATATGTAATATCCCAGGGACCAGATCCTGTTAACGCGACGTTAACCGGGAAAGATCCCGTACCACATTGTGTTCCGCCTCCGGATACAGAAGCAGTTGGAGCCGCTGCAACCGTTACGCTGAATGTTTCAGCATCTGCCGGACAAGAACCGTTGGCAGCAATTGAATTCGTTACCGTATAAGTACCTGCATTACTTGAAGCAAGGTTAATCACCCCAGTTGAAGCATTGATGACCAATCCAGTTGTAGAACTAAATGCTCCTGCGCTTGCTCCTGCACCGTATACCGGGCTAGGATTCGCAGCATTTGTACAGTAACTTGGTTGCGCGTAAGTAAACGTTGCATCCGGTGCTCCGGAGATCACAACTGTTTGAGTACTTGTATTAGGACAAGACCCGGAAGTACTATAAGTTACCGAATACGTTCCTGAAGTACTTCCAGCTACGTTAATTTCTCCGGTTGAAGTGCTTGCAAAAACCAATCCGGCAGGTGTTGCGGAGAAAGTACCTGCAACAGATGTTGTAGGAATTTGGTTTGGAGAAGCGTCACAAATAGCATTTGTTGGATAAGTGTATGCTGCATTATCCAATGGATTTACAGTTACACAGAATGTTGCTGAAACAGGAGAATTACAACCTGCAGCTGAAGCTATGACAGTATAACATCCGGAAGACCCGACGGTAATCGATTGAGTAGTAGCACCATTAGACCATGCATTCCCGGTTGCGGAAGAGGATGTTAAAATGACGTTTCCACCAGCACAGAATGTTGATGGTCCGCTTGGAGTAATGGTTGGAGTTGCAGGCGCTGGATTTACTGTAATTGTATGGGTAGTATTATCAACACAGCTGTTAAAGAACCCACCGATTGTAAACAAAGCTACATCGTATGTCCCAGCAGCAGGATGAGTATAAGTGGTTGTACCATTCCAAATGTATGGAGATAGATTATCCATGTCGTAAACAAAAGTAGAATCCGATGTCGCTAGTCCGAAATAGGACATGAACACATTCAAGTTTGACATTCTATTACCCAAAATTGACATTGGTGTTGTACCATTTGTATAAGTAACCGGTGTACCCTGGCAAACGGTAGTTGCGGAAGTTGTGAATTGTGTATTGATTGTATAATTCACAATTGGCCCAGCCAATAATTCAAATTGACCCGGCCCGGCAAAATTGACCGCATCTCCTGTAGTCAATGTTAAAGCAGAAACATATGCCCCGGCAGAATTCGGGTAATAAGAAGATTTATAACGCATAAAATCTTCATCGTAAGTCTGGCCTGCAGCAATATCCGTTACATAAAAATTTAAAATCCCTGTACTTGGTGTAAGAACTATCGCATAATTCCCGGTTACATTTAGTGGCGTAGCGAAATTAACATAGCGATAGGCATAATCCGTATTCGTACCCGTGTAAGCTCCAGTAATCGTAACATTCCCGCTCCCAACCAATGTTGTTGGTACATTTGAAGCATTCACGTTATAAATAGCAGCATTTACGGTAACATTGGTAGCTGAACCTTTCGCGCCAAAAAACTCAATTCCTTTGATCGATAAATTCCCTGAGTTTAAATAGGTTTGAGAAATTACTTCATTATCTGAAGCATAAGCGTTGAATGTGTAAAAATTATCTGTCCCCAGAATTTGTTCTTTTGCCTGCGGATAACGTAATGTATCCTGGCAGATTAAGGTTTTTACCAATGACGGTTCGGATGTAAGTGGCACTTGCCTAAGCTGAGGATTTGAGGCATGATTTAAACCCATTTTAGAGCCCTGCTGTGCAAAACTCAAAGTACTTCCCGCCAGAAGCGAGAACACCAGTAATGATTTTTTCATAGTAAGTTAATAAATTAATGTGGGTCGAATATAGGGAATCAGTCGCTTATTTCTAAATTATTTAACATTTCAAACGAGAAAATAAGTTGATTTTTAACAATTGATACCGCAATTAATGAGGATGTCAGGAATCTTTTAAAGGAAGGAAAAATGCCAATGGTTTCTGTTTGAAATACAGCCAAACGGAATGGAATAAATACTTTAATTCAGAAATTGGAATATCGCGGGAACGCAGGGCCAACCACAGTGAAAGTGCAAAACTGACTATGAAATTCACAAAGCCGATGATTCCGATGCCTAAAACTCCCATCGTTATGGGATACCAACCTGCTTCAAAATGACCTCCAAATAATCCAAGAGCCATATTCCCCGCTGCAAAAGTAATGTGGCGGATATCCAGATTGAGACCAAGGAAAATACCTATGGAGGCTGTGGAACCCAGAAACACACCAAACCAAAAGTTGGATGCTACTCCCGCCCATTTTTGTTCGATCCAAGAAGCAAAGCGTTTCGCATTTTCTTTTCCTATGGAAATCTTCAAAACAGGATGCTCCTTGATCCGGTTATAAATCTTTTTATGCTTGATCTTGTTTGAAATCGAGCCGGAAATAATTCCCGACAGAAATAAAAAAATTCCTGCAATCGCAGCATGCAGGATTGCCCAGGAAGCGATTGGGTTTAAATCTGTCATTAAATGTTCACTTTTCGTTTCATCCACAATCCGAAATCCGGCAATTCCCTGCATAGACCAGATCAGCAATAAAGCAACCGGAAATGCAACCAACACATTTCCCACAAAAGCAATGAACTGGGAACGGAACAAATGAGAAAACAAAATGGCAAATGAACGGTACCTGTCTTCATCAGACCCCGAATTAGACAACCCTTTCTCAATAGACTTAACAATTGCCGCAGCAGTCATTGCAGGCTGTTTAGTTGCCAGGGTGAATCCAAGCAAATAAATCAATATAAAACCAAAAGCATAATTCATGCTGTACAAAAGAGCATGACCGAAATCACTCACTTCTGCCTTTCCCAAAATGACTTTGAAAAGACACAGAAAACCAACAACCAGGCCGCCACCCATAGCAGTTAAAAGCATGTGCAGGTATTCTTTCTTCGACTCGGTTATATAATGCTCGCCGGTTTTTGCCGTATGCTGCGTTACTTCATAAGCAATTGTCTGCGTACTGTCGAGCATTAAACGGCGAATATTGTTCTTCCTGCAATTGTACTTGATCAATCTGATCGTCAGATAGATTGAATTATCGCGCTTATCCTCTTCCGAATCGGTAGCAAGCAAAGGTACCAATGCTTCTATCCGGAATAATTGCTGTCTGATCCGCAGTAAGCTTTGGTTCACACGAATGGAAATCCCAAACTTAGCGCTGTTGTCAAAGGCGTTATCGATGATCTGGTGACAACCCTGAAGTAATTGAACCAAATCCTGAAAATCGGGATCAGTTACGGACAGGGAGAAATTACCCTGTTGAGCTATCTTTTCAACAACCACATCCAGTTTCTTTTCGAATGATTCGAACGGACTTTGTATATCCTCGTACTCCGGGACCATGATCAAGACATCTTGTTCCAAAGCTCTTCCACTTATTCGCTGAATAAGCAGACTGATTCCGCTGATTATTTCTGTTACTGCCGAATTGGAATTTTCGTTTCCGTGATCGTAAATCGTCTGCAGATCCAACAGAATAATTAATTCGTTGATTTCAGGAAGAGGAATTTCCTGGATCCATTCAAAGTCTCTTTGTTTATAAAACACCTGGTTCAGCAGGAACTGCAGCGTATCGGGTTCGGGTTGTTCGGGTAATATTTTCGAAGCTATCCGCTCCCGCACTTCCCGAATGAAGTAAGCATCCCGGATAATCCCGGAATCCGTTAAAATAGCTGTGAATTTGCGGTTTTGAAATACATTCCTAAGATAGACAGCCGTGGCATAACGCCTTACTGCATGTTCATTCAGATAATCCAAAAGCGGCTGAATACTGACGGGTTTCTCTTTTTCTATCTTCTGTGGACGAAAGTCTGCAACCAGATCTATAAGGAACTCGAGATTGTTGGATGTATAATCTGCCTGATTGTAAAAATCATCGAATAATTCATTCAACTCTTTCCTCCTGGTTCTTCTAAATAATTGCATTCCCCGGTCTTTGATCTAAAAATACTAAGACAAAAGAAGAAACGGCTATTTTTTTAAGTTTATTAGCTGCTACAAACGAATAATTCGCGCTGTATAAGTTCCTTTTTGAGAGCTAAAATGAATTAAATAGAGTCCTGAATTGATTCCCCTGAAATCTATTTTCCCATCCGGATTATACGTTTCTCTGACCAGTGAGCCATCTGTTGAATACACAGATACTTTTTCAATTTTTGCAGCTGACTGATAATGCAATTGATCATTTACCGGATTTGTGTAAGAAATCTGCATTTCATCCTGCTCTTCCAATCCCAATGAAATGGAAGGGTCGAAGTACATTTTCTTTACAAAACCATGGTAATAGGTTGGTGAAGTCTCGGTTTCTAAAAGCGGTCCCAGGTTAAAATCATAATTTCCCGTATAAACACCAGTCATGACGATGGTATCTGCTGAACCCCTTATGAGATCAAATACCATCACAGAGCCTGTTCCTTCAAAACGGGACACCCATTTCAAGTATCCGGAACTTGTGTACCAGGCCGAGTAAGTGTCAATCTGATTAACTGGGATCAATTGCATACCACTATTTTGTCCCATAAAATAGATGGTATCATAAAAAAATCCCACGAATTGGATCGTTCCGTCAGTGAGTGCTTTTACTTCCGCTATCGAACTGAATCCCTGACATTGGATGCTGCGGGCCCACACAACTGTTCCATTCTCATCCAATTTCATCAGATAAGCATTAGTATTTCCCGGTAACACAATTGTTTCTGAATCCAACTGAACAGTGCCCTTGTAATGCCCTATTACAATTGCTTCATTTTGTGCGTTTAAATCAAATCTTTCGGCGCTGATCCGAACGGAACTTAAAAACGCCTTTGCCCACGTAAAACTCCCGTCGGATCCCAATTTTAGAGTAAACGCCTGCTCATTGTTAGTTGTATTTTGAGCGGTAAAAACACCTGTAGAAGGGTCCAGATCAACAGTCCCATAATATTCACCCGTTGTCCAGACATTCCGCAAATTATCTGCTGACATATCTGTTACCTTCATTCCTTCATCCCATGTTCTGACCCACTCAAACGCTCCTGTTTCATCCAATTTCAGGATGAAATCATTGACAATACCCGTAGGAGAAATTATTTCAGTCCCGGGGCCAAAATCAATGTCAAAAGGACCTGAGAATGCTCCGTTTAATAAGATATGATCCTGGTTATCCATCTGAATAGCAAACAACCATTCAAACGCATTACCCTGAGCAAGCTTCAGCCAGAGCTGGTTTCCGTCATTATCAAATTTAAGAATTCCAATATCCCTGGAACCTCCTGATGAGTAATAAACGTTACCGTTCAAATCAACTAACGAATCCTCAAAATTCACTGCTATCAAGCCATTTCCATGCGAATCAAATGCAAGAAGATCACGTTCCCTTGTTTCCGCAGACAGAACTCCGATCAATTTTTTTGACCAGAGATAATTTCCAGCTGGATCATATTTAGCCAGATATGTTTCAGAAACAGAATTGACTGTAGTAAGTTGAGCCACATTAGCCGAAGGATCCAAATCAACGGTATCTGAAAAATTTCCCAATACATAGACGTTACCGTCAGCGTCCGTTTCTACATTGGCTCCCAGGGAAGTTGTTCCCGAATTGGAGATAGTCCAACCGAAATCCTGTGCATAGAGCGTTGAACAACTTAAAAAAAGAATAAAAAGACTTCGACTTAGCATGGTTCAATTTATTTAAAAGGTTACTTGTTCAATGGAAACGAGCAACAATTCAAATTGGTTGGGAGAACGTTGAACCTACCGTATTCTCCCAACCAGTATTTCCTAATTTTATACGCGTTCTACTTTGATCAAAGTATCCGAATCTGCTTCGATATCTGTTGAAAGACCTTCGAATGCATCAGTTGTAATCATTAAATCAGTTGCCAGCACCTCATCACAAATGAATTGCTTATTTGCCTCTGCAGCCAACTGGATGAATTCGGAAGATTTGAGTGTTAATTTGATCTTATCCGTTACTTCCAATCCGGAATCTTTTCGCAGATTCTGGATACGGTTCACCAATTCTCTCGCTACACCTTCCATGCGCAATGATTCCGTAATCGTACTGTCTAAAGCAACAGTCAATCCATTCTCAGAAGCAACCAGCCATCCCGGAATATCTTCCGCACGGATTTCAAAATCACTCAGATCCAGGATAATTTCCTCATCTTCGATTATTCCTCTCCAACCTTTGTTGTTCTCAATTTCAGCAATATTATGCTGATCCATTTGTGCGACCAAAGATGCAATGGCTTTCATTTGCTTCCCGTATTTCGGGCCGATGGTTTTGAAATTTGCTTTAATGGATTTAATAAATACATTGTTCTCGTGAGCCAATAGTTCCAGCTCCTTCACGTTCACTTCCGAAAGTATCAATTCCTGGACATGCTGAATGTTCGCAGCGAAATGATTATCCAGAACCGGAACCATGATTTTTTGAAGCGGCTGGCGCACACGGATCTTCTCTTTCGCACGCAAAGCCAGCACCAAAGAAGAAACATTCTGAGCAATTTCCATTTGAGCTTCCAACTCCAAATCGATCAGATCTGCATTGGATTTCGGGAAGAAAGCCAAATGAACCGAGTTCACCGGATGACGGCCTGAAAGCGCATTCAAATCCGAGAATAACTGGTCCAAATAGAACGGAGCAATCGGTGAGCCCATAATAGCAACTGCTTCCAAACAAGTGTACAACGTTTGGTAAGCCGAGATTTTATCTGCTTCGTAATCACCTTTCCAGAATCGTCTGCGGCAAAGACGTACGTACCAATTCGACAATTGATCCGAAACGAAATCCTGGATTAAACGACCTGCTTTTGTAGGTTCGAAAGAAGCATAAGCTTCATCTACCTGTGCAATCAGTGAATTCAATTTCGACAAGATCCAACGGTCAATTTCCGGGCGTTCTTCCAATGGAATTTCAGCTTCCGAATAGTTAAATCCGTCAATATTCGCGTACAATGCAAAAAACGAATAGGTATTGTAAAGCGTCCCGAAGAACTTGCGCTGCACTTCCGTAATTCCTTCCGCATCAAACTTCAGGTTGTCCCAGGGTTGTGCATTCGTAATCATGTACCAGCGCGTTGCATCCGGACCGTATTTCGACAATGTTTCAAACGGATCAACTGCATTTCCTAATCGCTTGGACATCTTCTGTCCGTTCTTATCCAGGACCAGTCCGTTGGAAACGACATTTTTGTATGCCACTGAATCAAAACACATCGTAGCAATTGCATGCAAAGTATAGAACCACCCACGCGTTTGGTCCACTCCTTCTGCAATGAAATCAGCCGGATAAGATTTGTTATTGTCAATCAATTCCTTATTCTCGAACGGATAATGCCATTGTGCATACGGCATTGCACCGGAATCAAACCACACATCGATCAAATCACTTTCGCGTTTCATCCCTTTTCCTGAAGGTGAAACCAGTGTGATCTCGTCTACGTAATTTTTATGCAGATCGATCTGACCGTAATTCTCTTTTGAGAAATTATTCGGTTTGAATGCTTCCAATGGGTTCGCTGTCATCAAACCGGCTGCAACTGCTTTGTCACATTCCGCTTTCAATTGTTCAACAGATGAAATACAAACGCGCTCGTCACCGTCTTCCGTAGACCAGATCGGAATCGGAATTCCCCAATAACGTGAACGGGACAAGTTCCAGTCGTTGGCATTTTTCAGCCATTCACCAAAACGACCTGTTCCCGTAGAAGCTGGTTTCCAGTTGATTGTATTATTTAATGCAATCATGCGATCTTTGACATTGGTTACCTTGATAAACCAGGAATCCAGCGGATAATACAACACCGATTTATCCGTTCTCCAGCAATGCGGGTAACTGTGTTCGTATTTTTCGATCTTAAATGCTTTGTTCTCAATCTTCAGTTTCAAAGCAATGCGCTCATCCACCGACATGTATGCTTTCAAATCCGGGATTACAGACTTCAAGCCTTCTTTCTGCTTATGGAATTCCGTTTCGGTTTCTTCATCCGTCAGGTAATCCGCTTTCACATATTCACCAGCCAATCCGAAAAGGGAATCAGCAACTTCCGGGCGGAAACGACCTCTCAAATCCACTAATGGGACCGGAACACCTTTATCGTCCAGTACCAGCATTGCAGGAACCCCAGATTCAGTTGCAACACGAGCATCATCCGCACCAAAAGTAGGCGCAATGTGTACGATCCCCGTACCATCTGAAGTAGTCACGAAATCTCCGGAGATTACACGGAAAGCCTGGTCTGCATTTTCAAACGGCAGAGCTCCCGGCAACAATTGTTCGTAACGGATTCCGACCAGGTCAGAACCTTTGCATTCGCCAAGGATCAAAAACGGGATATTCTTCCCTGATTTATCGTATCCTTCCAATCCCGATTCATCTTCAACAGGAACAAACCCTTTTCCGAAATGGTTTTTCACCAAATCTTTCGCTAAAACAACCTGAACCGGTTCATGCGTGTATTGATTGAAGGTTGAAACCAACACATAATCGATCTTTGGTCCAACGCATAATGCGGTGTTGGAAGAAAGTGTCCAGGGAGTTGTGGTCCATGCCAAAAAGAAAGAATTATCCGGGAAAGTTCCTCCCCCCTGCCCTCCTCCAAAGGGGGAGTTGGATCCGTCTGCAATCTTAAATTGCGCAACAACCGTCGTATCTTTCACATCGCGGTAGCAGCCCGGCTGGTTCAATTCGTGGGAAGATAAACCGGTTCCTGCCATCGGTGAATACGGTTGGATGGTATAGCCCTTGTACATCAAGTTTTTCTCATACAACTGGCCCAATAACCACCAAACGGATTCCATGTATTTGGGATCATAAGTGATATACGGATCTTCCATATCCACCCAATAACCCATTTCTTCCGTCAATCGGTTCCAGATATCCGTGTAGCGCATGACTGCTTCACGACACGCTTTATTGTAATCGTCTACCGAGATTTTCTTCCCGATATCTTCTTTGGTAATTCCGAGTTCTTTTTCCACCCCCAATTCTACAGGAAGACCGTGTGTATCCCATCCGGCTTTACGCTTTACCTGTTTTCCTTTCAGTGTTTGGTAGCGGCAGAAAATATCTTTAATCGAGCGAGCCATTACGTGGTGAATTCCCGGCAAACCATTTGCTGATGGCGGCCCTTCAAAGAAAACAAACGGCTCAGCTCCTTCTCTTGTTGAGATGGAAGCTTCAAAAACGCGCTCATTTTTCCACTTTTCAAGAACTGACTGCGCAACGTTCGGCAGATTCAATCCTGTATACTCATTATACTTCTGACTCATAATCTTTAAATCGATTAAAGGGATTTTTGAAAACAGATGCAAAGTTACTAATTTCCTGTCTATTTCGGACTATCAGTCAATGTACTAATCAAGTCAGAAATGAGAAATGAATCAACCAAAAGCAGGTTTTAATATCTAGTGATTTAAACTTGGTTTTGCAGACAGACATTTCAAGTATGACCGGGTTTTCCATCTATAGATATATCGGTATAACATTTCTTGTCTTTGTCCTGCTGATTGGAAGTGCAGGCGAATTTTTTGGAATATCCGAAATTAATCGCTGCAACGCTCATAGGATTTCTATTCGGACCTTTTTTAAAATTTCGGAAGACCAGCTAACTGATTCTCATACTTAAAATGTCAGATTTCAATTATTTATAATTACTTTCGCTTTATTGGATTCATTGAATAACATAGAGATTAATGCATTAGTTGCTAAGGTGAAAACCGGTGATCAAAATGCTTTTGCGGACGTATACGATCGCTATTGCGGGGCAATTAACGGTGTCATTAATCGGTTTATTACGGATGGGGATATCGCCCAGGATGTACTCCAGGACACCTTTATCAAAGTTTGGAAAAACATCCAATTATACGATGATACAAAAGGCAGTTTTTTCACCTGGATGCTCAATATTGCTCGCAATACGTCGATTGATGCACTGCGAAAATTAAAAAAAGAATCGAAGGCTGAAATCCAAATTCTTGAAACCACCGTAAGTAGTTCGACAACAGTTCAACAGAATGTGAGTACCATCGGATTAAGACAATTGGTAGATCGCCTTCCTGCTGAGCAACAGACAATGATTGAATACTTATACTTCAAAGGGTATACGCAACAAGAAGTAGCAGATGAGCTGGAACTTCCGCTCGGAACTGTGAAAACCCGTTCGCGTGCTGCCATGGCGGAGTTGAGAAAATGGTTTACACTATTGATATTGTGGATATAAACGAATACATAGCGTCAGGAATTTTGGAGTCGGTAACACTCGGTCTTGCTTCCCCACAGGAAGTACAGGAAGTGGAATGCCTCTCTAAAATCTACCCGGAGATCCGGGCTGAGTTTGTTCGCATTCAAAAAAGCTTCGAGGATATGATGCTTGAAAGTGCCCAGGCACCTGATCCGTCTATCCGTGCTTCTTTGCTAAAGACAATTGCCGAAACTCCGCAGGAAAAAGCTCCTGAGAAAAAGTCCGAAGCAAAAATTGTGTCTTTGAATACAGCTCCGGAAGTAAAAGGCGTGAGCCCCATGTGGAAAATGATGGCGGCAGCCTCCATAATCCTGACAATTGGAGTGAGTGCACTTTGGTACAATTCCAATAGCGAGGTAAAACGCATGGATAACGCGATGGCTTCCATGAAAAAAGCCCAGCAGAAGAATGAGCAGGTTCTACAGGCTATGACTTTGGAAAAAGATCATTTACAAACGGTACAGGAAGTTTTGGCTGAACAAAGCACGCGCACAGTAATGATGAGCGGAACAGACATGGAGCCCACTGCTTCCGTGAAAGTAATGTGGAGCAAGGACATGAAGAAAGCCGTGATGCATGCCGAAAAAATTACTCCACCACCCGCAAACATGCAATACCAATTGTGGGTAATTGCTGATGGGAAACCGGTTTCTGTAGGTCTCTTCACTTACGATGAAGTGGAACAAATGACCGAACCATTTGATGTAAATGCGCAAAACATTACTGCTTTCGCCATTACATTGGAGAAAATGGGCGGAAGTCCTACACCTACCATGGAGAAAATGGTAGTGATGGGACCTATTAACGCATAATCAATTGATTTTAATAGTTAATCAGTAGGGGGCGAAAATTTTTCGCCCCCTACTGATTTTTTGCATTTTGTATTCACCATTTTGAATTAAATTTGATCATGATTTGTCCTCCGAAATTGGTTCCCGGCGATACGATTGCACTGGTTTCTCCTGCAAAGGCCATTGAACCTGCACACATTGAATTTGCACGGAACTATTTCGAGTTGCACGGATTTAAAGTATTGGTTGGTTCAAATGCCGCGAATGAATACCGTTATTTTTCAGGGACGGATGCAGAACGCGCCGGTGATCTGCAATGGGCTATCGATCACCCTGAAGTAAAAGCCATTGTCTGCAACAGAGGTGGTTATGGTGCTATTCGTTTGTTCGACACCGTAAACTGGGCAAACCTGCTCCGCGAACCAAAATGGATCCTGGGTTTTTCGGATATTACCAATTTTCATTGTTTGGGCCTGAAACTGGGAATCGAAAGTGCACATACCAGCATGCCTTTAAATTTTCAGGAAAACACGACCGCATCATTGGATTCCATTCTGAATGTACTCCAGGGAAAACCCAATGAATACAACTGGCAGGTCAATGCCACCAACAAAATCGGATCAGCAAACGGAACTGTAGTTGGCGGAAATCTTTCTATTCTCTACGCGCTGTTGGGAACGCCTTATTCCCCTGTTTATGATGACACGATACTGTTTATTGAAGATGTTGGCGAGCAAGTCTATCACTTAGACCGCATGCTTTGGGCATTTCGGTTTGCAGGCGTATTTGACCGTATTTCCGGATTAATTGTAGGTGGAATGACCGAACTAAAGGATACCGCAACTCCAACCGGGTGGACCGTGGAAGAATTGATCCTGGAACATACCAAATACCGTTCATTTCCCATTGCCTTTGATGCACCTGTTGGGCATATAAATGATAATCGCGCTTTTATTTGCGGGCGGAAAGCCACATTTACGGTTTCGGAAAACCACATTTCTTTCATCCAATAGGAAATATTTCTTAGTTGGTACTGTTTTTGCTTCATCCTGTTCTGTATTTTTGCACTTACGAAATTGACTTATGCGTATTTTTCTAATTGGGTTTCTGGTTCTTATACTTTCCTCGTGTGTCGACATTTGGGACGATATTACCCTTCATGCTAACGGATCGGGTACCTACAAGTATACCATCAACATGAGCGCGAGTAAAGTCAAGATCAATTCGATCCTTGCACTGGACAGCGTTGATGGCAAACGCATTCCAAAAATTCCGGAAATCAAGGAAAAAATTGAATTCTATAGAAATAAACTGGAAGAAAAGGAAGGCATCTCGAATGTTCGGATCGAATCCAATTATGACGACTTCATTTTTAAGATTTACATTGATTTCGAATCCGTTTCAGATTTACAAGAGGCTATTCGGGAAATTATCAAAGAAGAGGTCAAAGACAAAAACGATCCTGCTTTGGATGAAAACTGGCTCACTTGGGATGGGAAAACACTGACACGTGTTGTCCCCAATTTTCAGGCGGTCATCCAAAAAATGAAAGCTGAGGATCAGGAAAAACTGAAAAAAGGAAAATATACCTGTGTTTCCCGTTTTGATAAACCCATTGCAAAATGTGACAATCCGCAGGCGAAAATATCTCCGACGAAAGTGGCTGGTTTGATCGAAGCCAATACCTTTTCTGTGGGTACAAATCCTTCAATCCTGAAAAGTACCTTTGTGGTCACGAACTAGTTTCCGCAGATTGCTCAAAAAAGGTTTCATTTTAACACAAGTTATCAACCAAATACCGGTTGATAAACCAAATAGCCGTTTCAATTCAAAAAATGATTTTACTTTCGTGTAGAATCCGTTCATTCATTCATTTATGAAAATTAAAATCTTAATTCCGATTACCCTTGTGGGAGCAATTTCATGGGGGCAGAAATCAGAAGATATTATTCCTAAAGATGCCGTTACTGTCTTTAGTTTGAATAATATTACCATCCTTCAAAAGGTATCTATGGACGAACTGGTTTCTTATGATTTCATGACTGAACTGCAGTCTGAATTATTTGATGGGTCCACACAAGGGAAAACTCTGAAAGATGCCGGAATTGATTTCAATCAGAAGATGAATATTTTCTACGGAAAGAATCCTGAGTTTGAGATCTCCGGATTTACTTTCGGGATCAGCGACAAGGAAAAATTATTCAGTGTTTTTGATGATTTTGACCGCAAAGAAAGCCTGGTAGCAGGAACGGAATACTACAACAACTATTTCAATCATCTGATGATCCAGGGAAATGTAGGACTATTGATCCGAGTGGATACTGACCAGGGGAAATTAACTGAGATCACGGATTCTATTTGGATTTCCAGAGGATTTGAACTTCCATGGATGGAAGACGAATACTACGATGAGGAGCAAATGGATACCTACGATGAAGAAGAACTAACGGATGATGATCCAACCATGAACGAAGAAGGTGATGAAGTGGAAGAGATCATTGAAGAAGAAGTGGATGAAACTCCAATCGCTGTGGATGAAACAAGCGATTTGTTCAAAAACTATTACGAATTACGAGACAGCATAGAATCGGAATATTCCCGGAAGCGTTTGCTGCTTATCACCGAAGAGCTTTTTGCACAGAAAATCAATCTGAAAGGGGAAGATGCGCGCCTTGCGGCTCAGCTGACACATACTTCCGACGGGATTTTCTACCTGGATAACAGCCGCAATTTTAAAAACACTAACAGCTTGTTTTATTTGCAGGCAATGTTCCCGGAACTGTATCATGATTTGAACGATTTATATACCGGGAACGTGATGCTGGGTGATATCGTATTGAACGCAAAATCTATTGATCTGAAAGTAGAAGCAAACTACGGCGATGGATTAGGAAGCATTTACGAAGAACTGAACAGTGCTAAGTTCGATAAAAACGTATTGAAATACATTCCAAAGAATAACACCGGTTTCTTCACCTATAAAATCGACCTGAAAAAAGGATACGAAAAGGCCTATGAAGTAATTATGCCCATCCTGAGCGAAGAAAAGAATGCACGTATCTCCGCCAATGTATTGACCATTGAATTGCTGAATGATTTCATCAACACAGATGAAGTTTTCAATACTTACAAAGGAAGTATGTTCGGCACTTTCAACGGAATCAAGCGCGTGAAAACAAAACGTGTGGAGTTTTTCTACGACGAAGAAACGTTTGAGTACGGAGAGAAAGAGATCGAAGCGGAAGAAGACATGCCGATCTTTACTTTAGGGTTTACAACAGGCAGACCTGACATTCCGAACAAGATCTTGAAGCACATGGCACGCATTACTTCCCAATTCAAGAATATGGGCGATTATTGGGTCTATGAAGAGGCGATCCTCAACTCCGTTCCATTGTACATGATCAATAAGAACGGTTTGTTCATTTTCACCAATGACGAAGATTTGGCAAAGAACCATTCCAACGGATACGGAACAGAAGCAATTTCCGGAACGCAGGCAAAAAATGCGGCGAAAAGCGGATCAATGTATGCATACATGAACCTGGGAGACATGATCAGCCGTTTGCCGGAAACAATCCTGAACGATCATCGTTTTGATGTATTGGCTTCTATGAAAGGCAAAAAAGGAGAAGTGGAAGTGACTTCTACCAAAACTACCCGTCAGAAAACAACTTATAATTTGACTTACAGTTTTGACGGAACGTTCGACAATGCAGGAAAATACTTGTTGGATTTAGTAAACACAGCTTACCTGGTCTCTACGACACGTTAAAAAATGAAAGCAGAAGGAGTTGGAAATAAGGTTATGTTAATCGCCTTGCTGTGCGCAGCATTGGCACTCTTTCTATACATGCGTCCGAAATTATTTGCTCCGGATCCACCGCCAGGTCTTTTGGACCGCCTTCCGGAAAGTGAGATCGTTGGACGCTATAATTTATTGAACATCGCACGGGAAACGAATTCCATGATGTTTAAGAACAAAGTTCCTTTCCGGGAATACATGACTTATGATTTCTTGCTTGGTCAGGCAAAAGGAATTGGGATAGATATTCAAAGTACCGGTTATTTCTTTTCCAACGGAGAAGATGAATGGGGAACTTTCGTAACAGTAATGGACAGTTCCAAAATCCAAAACGGATTGAATCGACTGGAACAATACATTCACATTTCCGACACCATTATTTACAATCGAAAAGTAAAGAAGATCAAGGATCTTGGGCTTTACATTTTTTACGACAAGAACTACCTGCTCGTTTACAAAGGAACGAATATCAAGAGACGCTTGGGAAAAGCCATTTTCGCCCACGAAGGAGATATTGAAACTTCCTGGGAAAAATTCCTGAAGCACCCAATTTTTAAAGAGGAAGACATTGTGCTTTATTCGCGTTCTCCAAGATTAAGAAAATTCGGATTGGATTATGTGCTTTGCGCTCACGACAGCGATTCGTTGAACATCAAACTCAAAACCTACGTTCATTCCATAAAACCTTTGAAAATAAAGGAGAAGAAAGCAGGAATGAGTTTTGAGCGCGGTAAAAATTCTACCAAAGCGCTGGATATACACTTAAATATTTCCGAATTCAAAAAAGACCCGAATGATCCGCTTTATAAATGGATTGTTGGTTTGGGGAAGAAAGTCAGTTTCCCAACAGCGGCTTTCTTTGATGCCTGGGACGGAGATCTGTCTTTCCAGGAAGGCGGAACACAAATTATCAATGAAGAAGTGGTTGAAATGACTTACGATGAGGAATTTAACCAGATTGAAACGCGTAAAATCAACAAAGTTGCGGTACCCGGATATTCTTTCATGTTTTCAGTTAACAAAAACGGACAAAAACTGGTTGCGGCGCTCTTTTCCAAAGGAATTGTAACCAAACAGGGAAAATATTACCACTTTTTGTTTTCACCGCCATTGAATTTGAATATTCTTCCAAAGAGCATCAGCGCTTACACTGCGGGGAAATCGCCGAAAGTAACTACCAGTGCATCCTGCAGCGGTTTGTGGAATTACAGGGGAACAGATATGCTCTTCCGGATTGATTCCCTGAAGCGGAAGGAAATCTATGGCTCATTGGAATTTGAAGTGGCAGGTTTTCTGAAAAGAGGAAAGATTAAGCGATAAAATCGATATTATAATTATACCAGTAGGGGAGAAAAATTTTTCTCCCCTACCTGCTGTTTATCAATTTTCAATCAATAAGGAACAAACACATTTTTCGCTTCGGTGAAGAAACGCAAAGCTTCCCAGCCGCCTTCTCTTCCCACTCCGGATGCTTTTACTCCTCCGAATGGTGTTCTCAAATCACGCACCAGCCAGGAATTGATCCAAACAACACCTGCATGCACTTTATCAGCTGTTCTGTGAGCTCTTTTCAGATCAGACGTCCAAATCGTTGCGCTGAGGCCGTAAACGGTGCTGTTGGCCATCATTAAGACTTCTTCTTCCGTATCAAAAGGCGTTAGCGTTACAACCGGACCAAAAATTTCCTCCTGGTTTGTTCTGCAATCGTATGAAAGTCCTTCGATCACCGTTGGAGCAATGTAATAACCTTCATTGTATGGAGCCTCTAAGATCACGCGTTTTCCACCTGTAAGGATTGTTCCGCCTTCTTCTTTTGCCAACTCAATGTAAGAAAGCACTTTTTCCATATGCGGTTTGGAAACCACCGCTCCCATTTTTGCTTTGGGATCGGACGGATTGGAAACGGTTAATTGTTCTACACGCGCAATAAAAGCGGTCTTGAATTTGTCGTAAATACTTCTTTCGATAAAAATGCGCGATCCGCACAAACAGATCTGCCCCTGGTTTGCAAAAGAAGAACGAACGGTTGTTTTGATCATCTCATCAAAATCACAGTCTGCGAAAATGATATTCGGGTTCTTTCCACCCAATTCCAAAGAGAGTTTCTTGAACATCGGTCCGGCAGTTTGTGCAATGTATTCTCCCGTTTTGGTCCCACCGGTAAAAGAAATGGCTTTGATTTTAGGATGCTTGACAATCGCGTCTCCGGCAAATTGGCCCAAGCCGTGAATGATATTTAAAACACCTGCCGGCATTCCGCTTTCTTTCACCACTTCGCTCAATAAATAAGCCGTGTAAGGTGTAATTTCAGATGGTTTTGCAATCACACAATTCCCGGAAGCCAATGCCGGGGCAATTTTCCAGGAAAATAAATACAAAGGAAGGTTCCACGGGGAAATACATCCCACAACTCCAATGGGCTTGCGGGTGGTGTAGTTAATTCCCATTCCTTCCATGTAATGCGATTCGGAAGCAAAATGCTCTACTGCCGTTGCGAAAAAATGAAAGTTTGATACAGCCCGTGGAATATCCACATGTGCAGCGAGTGAAAGCGGTTTTCCATTATCACGGGATTCAGCAGCTACAAATTCATCCATGCGCTTCTCAATCCCCAAACTGATGCGCATCATGATCGCTCCGCGTTCTTCATTGGTCATATTCGACCAGATCGGAAATGCTTTTTCAGCCGCAACAACTGCCAATTCTACGTCTTCTTCCGTCGAATTCGGGATTTCTCCATACACTTTCCCCGTTGCAGGTTCGTAATTGTCGATGTACTGACCTTTAACAGGTGCGAGTAATTCTCCGTTGATAAAGTTTTGAAGACGAATCATAAATTGTGTTTTTGCGAAAACAAAGATACGATTGTAATTACGAATTACGAATGGCTAATTACGAATTGCACGGTATTGCATATAACCGTTAGGAAACCAATCTATTTTAGATTTTAAATTTCACGCCGACCTGCAGGTACAATGAAAAGTTCAGTCCGCCGGAATTGAGGTAATTGGTAGAAAGCCCCACATTGGTATAAAAACGATCTAAGGCAAAAGAGAAAGGATTGTTTTTGTACGTTAAGCCAATGTATAAAGCATGGACCAGTCCGGCACCGGAGCGATCATTGATGAAAGTCAGATCCGTTCCTGCATAAGCAGCTAAAGTGGGGTGAAAATCATGGATCATCGATCGATTTGCATTTCCAATAAAGGTTTGTTTGTAGGGATCGTAAGAAAAAATCAAATAATCGGTCTTCAGCATGGCCATCACACGTGCTTTCAAATCAACTCCTACGTTGATACTGTATTCGAAACGAGTTCCAGAATATTGCACATAAGCGGAAATCGCAGCAGCACGGAAATCATAATTCCAATAAGTTGCTTCCAATCCATATTCCAGGGCGTTCAAACCACCTCTTGATTCCGGTAAACAGAAATGTGCGCTCATGGTATCTACCGGATAAGAGATTTTCAAAGAATCACCTGCCGGAATGCAGGTGGAGCGGTTGGAGTAAATATTCCAGTCTTTGTTTTTCAAATATTCAGCTGGTACCACTGCAAAGTAATAAGGCCGGTTTCGGATTCCAAAACGGGTGCGCCATTTCACTTCCCGGTCATAATTCCGGTCGAAGTAATAGGATCTGGACGGCGAAACATAATCCTGGGGAACGATCAACAGGTATTCTCCTTCCAGCATCTTTTTCCGAAGCTGCAGGTTCTGCATGACATAAACTTCCGGCAAAAGTTCTGATTTCAATTTCAAAGTAGCTGCCATATCTTTTTCACAGACAATGCATTGATCGTAATCTTCACGGATCTGCTTTTTGGTGAGGATTCCATAGGATTCAAAATCTGCTTCCTTTACTTTTGCGCGGTAACGTTCATGGCGCCACCAGCCTTCTCCACTCATCTCCAACTTCCATTTGACAATTTTGGCGTATTGCGAACCTTTTGTAAGTGTATAATAGGTTTGATTCTTTGCAAACAAATGCGGTTCCATTTCCAGGACCACAACATTTGCTCTTCCGTCGTTATAACGGATAATGTTGCAATTCTTCATGATCGTATCCGAAAGCACAAAACAGGTCTTTGTATTCCCAAAGTATTCGTAGAGATCCGTTGAATCTTCCACCAATCTCTTTCCCTTATGAAACAAATGAATTTCTACGCGCCGGTGATTTTCATTGGGATTCCGAAGTGCATTTTCTTCCCCGCGGGCAAAACTTGATACCATTGTTTTAGCAGGAAGAATATCTTCCAGGTACTCTTTTACTTTTTCTGCCCGCTTTTTAGAAAGACGGAGATTCAATCGCTTTTTACCTGTCGAATCGGCAAATCCAATAACCTGCAAACTATCGATCTTTCGGAAATTGTGGGAAAAGATGTATTTACTGATCTGCTGTTTGTTATCTTCCAGCAATTTGTAATCACCACTCGGATAATAAATGGAAAAGACTTCCTGGGCAATTGCGGCATGCCTACTACCTGCCAAAAACAGCAGTAACAAGGCAGCTTTCCCATAAAATGAAAAAAGACCCGCCTCCAGATAGCTATCGGGATGACGAGTCTTTTGATTTCTCTTCCGCATCACGAAAGCGAATATAGTTTTATTCCGGAAAGTTCCAATGTTCAAAAGTTGAAATGTTCCAATTTAGGCCCAACTTTTCAACCTTTTGAACTTGTTTCATTATTCGTGTACAATCAACTTAAATCCTTTTCCGTGAATATTCAGGATTTCGATGCGTTCATCTTCTTTCAATAACTTACGCAATTTTGCGATGTAAACATCCATTGAACGGCCGTTGAAATAATTATCATCGCCCCAAATTGCGCGCAAAGCGGCTTGTCTGTCCAACACTTCATTGCGGTTTTTACAAAGTAAGTGAAGCAATTGTCCTTCTTTGGTAGTCAACTTCTTATTTTCCTCCTTCAAATGCAGGATGCGTGAAACCGGTTCGTACTGGATTGTTCCAATTTGTTGGATTTCACTTTCTTCGTTGTCTGCAGGACCTGATCTTCTCAAGATTGCTTCGATACGTGCCAATAACTCTTCCATAGTGAAAGGTTTTGTCATGTAATCATCTGCACCACTTTCAAAACCTTCCAATTTATCTTCCTTCATAGCCTTCGCTGTTAGGAAAAGAATCGGAACTTTAGGGTCGATCAAACGCACCTCTTTTGCAAGCGTAAAGCCATCCATTTCAGGCATCATCACATCAAAAATACAGAAATCAAAATGTCCGTCTGTGTATTTTTCATATGCATGCTTTCCATTGCGGGCAAGTTCCACCTGGTAACCTTTAGCTTTTAGAAACGTTTGTAATAATTGACCCAAATTGTCATCATCTTCTGCTAATAAAATTGATTTTTGCTTAGCCATAATTATCTTTTTATTGTTACACGAAATTCTGAACCTTCTCCAACCTGACTAGTTACGTGAACGCTCCATCCGAACATGTCGGCAAGTGCTTTTACATAACTCAATCCCAAGCCAAAACCTTTTACATTATGCACGTTTCCTGTTGGAACACGGTACAATTTATCAAATATTTTCGAAATATGCTCACGTTTTATTCCAATTCCTTTATCTATCACGGACAATTCCAAACGCTCGGCGAAAACTTCGAGTTTCACCGTCACATGAATTTTGTCTTTGCTGTATTTAATTGCATTATCAACTAAATTATTCACCATGTTAGTGAAATGCATGCGATCAGCTTCGATATAAACTTCCTCTTTGGGCATTTGAAGAATTAATTCCCCATCCAAACCGGCAATGCGGAACGAAGCAGTTTTTGCAACTGACTGGATCACTTCCACCACCGGAACCTTCTCCATAATCACTTTCAGCTCCCCGCGATCAATCACCGCACTTTGCAAAATAGATTCCACCAAAACTCCCAGGCGTTTGTTTTCTTCCTGGATCATTTTTACGAACGGCGCAGCATTTTCGGTCTGTCCACCCATCATGGAAGGATCATGCATTGCTTCGCAAGCCAAAGAAATCGTCGAAATCGGAGTTTTAAACTCATGAGTCATGTTCGATATGAAATCATTTTTTATTTCGAATAACTTCTTTTGAGTCAAAATGGTACGAAACATATAGGAAATAGTGATGATAATTAAAATTGCCAGGATCAAACTTACAATCAGCAGGCTTCCCATCGACTTCAGTACGAAGAACTTACTATTCGGAAAATTCAAATGCAATGTGAGCTTATCCTCCAGAATTTTATTCGGAAAAAGCATGGTCGCCTGTGTCTTAACAGTATCCAAATGGACATCGTAATTTAAGAGGTTTTTACTGAACTTCACCGGTTCATTGTTCTCTTCTACGATCACAAATTTGTAGTCATCCGGAAGCTTGTCAGCAATCAGTTCATTTCGAATAATTGAATCCAGCACCTGCAAATCGATTCTTTTCTCCGGATCGAGATACATATTATCCCGGAAGGTTTCCACCATCAATTCATTGATGTATTTCGCTTTCTTGACAATTTTGTGCATCACGCGCTGATCCAAATGATAGGCTGCACGAATGGAATCCTTGTGAAACAAACTCATTCCACCCCCATCAAATAATTCGTGAATTTGACGGACATCTCTGGCCAGTACTTCCTGTCTTGAATACAAGCCGGAAAGCGAATCGTAACTATTTCCTGTTACAATCAGGTAATTTTCCAACTTTCCCTTCACGGTAAGAACCGTATCACGAATCGAAATGGATTCTTTTACTTCAAATAAACTCTGAAATTCTTCTCTTAATACATCCTGGTATTGACCGGAAACGTCTTTGCTCATCAGGCTTGAATACCTGCGCACATCTTCTACTTTCTCGTAGCGGATTGCAATTCGCTCAAGGGCAGTATCGATCTTACTTTTAAAATCATCTGATTTTCGATCGTACAATTGAAGCGTTTGGAAAATTTGGATCAATAAAAGCGCCAGCATGGCAATCCATACTGCAGTAATTACAAGATTGATCCGAATCTTAATCATAGAATAGCGAATGTAGGTGAAATGTTAAAATTAACGAGTCACTTAACGTTTTTTAGCAGAATAAGAATTGAAATGGACTGCGCTAATCAGAAGTTTTGAAGTTCTTGAACCAAGATTCTAACCCTTTAAGAGCTTCACTAAAGCTTACGCAGTAGCTTGTGCGATCAGCGAAGGCGCAACGCTTGCTCTGTATCAGAAGTTTCACTATCCCTCCTATTTGGCTTTCTGTCAAAGCCACATTCGGTCTTCAGTAGCTTCGCTACTTCTTCTTACTTCCCTTTTTCTTTGGCTTTCCATATTTATCCTGCATCGCTTGTTTGTGATTGTAGCGCACATTGACTTTTTTGTTCTTCGCTTTCTTTTCGTGGAATGCCGGACCTGCCTGATCTTTCGGAGTTTTAACCAGGGTGTTTTTCATTGCAGCATGGGTTTTTTCAAATTCCAAAACCAATTCTGACAATTCCACGGCATCCGGAAATTCCTGAACAGCGACTTTTTTATTCATGAATTCTTCAATCTTTCCGAAGAACTCTCTATCCTTTTCAGCCACAAAACTTATTGCATGACCTTCTTTGTCCTGGCGGCCTGTTCTACCAATTCTGTGAATATAGTTTTCCTGGTTATCCGGGATATCAAAGTTGAATACATGCGATACGTCCGTTACATCAATACCACGTGCAATCAAATCCGTTGCTATCAACACTCTGTAGATCCCGTTTTGAAAATGATTCACGGCATTAAAACGGAAATTCTGTGCTTTTTGAGAGTGAATGATTCCTAATTCGACACCGAGCATCGGCTCCAATTCCTCAAACAATTTTTCAGCCAATACGCGTGAAGAGACGAAAACAAGCACTTTCGACATATCTGCATTTTGCTCCAGCATGTATTTGAGCAAATTCACCTTGCTGGTAAAATTCGGAACGGCAACTGCTTCCTGTTTGATTTTCTCCAAAGGAGTGCCCACACGCGCAGCTTCTACTTTAAGTGGATTATCAAAATACGTTTGCAGGAATGATTCTACTTCCTCTGAAAGCGTTGCTGAAAACAATAAATTCTGCCTTTTCTCCGGGAGCAGGTCAAAAATGCGCATCAATTGTGGTCTGAAACCTAAATTCAACGTTTCGTCCACCTCATCAATCACTACTTTTTTAGCATGTTTTAATTGCAATGATCCATTTGCTGTGAGATCGAAAATACGCCCCGGTGTTCCCACCAATACATCCAATCCCTGCAAAACCATTGCAGCTTGTGTGCTGATATTTGCTCCACCATAAACTCCGCCAACAACCACATTCATATGGGGTGTCAGCTTTTCAACTTCACGCACCACCTGAACAACTAACTCCCTTGTTGGAACAATGATCAAAATCTGTGGATGCGGTTCTTTAGAAAACTTCCACAATGAAAGCATTGGAAGCAAATATGCAAGCGTTTTACCTGTTCCGGTTTGAGCAAGACCGATCACATCCTTTCCGGACATCATCACCGAAAAACCAGCCGATTGAATGGTGGTTGGAGTTGTATATTCAAGCTCGTCTAAAGCCGTTAGTATCGGTTTTTTAATATTCAGATCGTGAAATGTCATGCGGGAAATTTTTTACAAAGGTAATCAATCCATTCTTGTGCATGAGTTAACCGTGTTACTTTGTAAGAACTAAGTCCTTTTAGCTGAATATCCATGAGCTGTTTACCAAATAAAAAATCCCGACGCTACCGAAGTATTGCCGGGATTCCACTCTGCTATGAGTTGTTAGTTGTATCCTGAATTTTAACGCTGTAACTCTTGTCGTTCAGATTCAAGACTTACGTTGAAAATTACATTTTCGGCATCAACACTTTGTCTACAACGTGAATCACACCGTTTGACTGGTATACATCGTAAGTAGAGATATTTGCCATGTTTCCTGCTTCGTCTTTCAAAGTAATGTTGTGATCACCATTCATCATAGCCCACAATTTACCTCCTGAAACAGTTGTCATTTCTGCTTTACCGCCTCCTTTTTTAATTGCTGCTGCAATGGTATTGAAGTCCATTTTTCCTGCAACCACGTGATAAGTCAACACTTTAGTCAAAGCTGCTTTATTCTCTGGCTTCAATAACATATCTACTGTTCCAGCCGGAAGATTTTCGAAAGCGTCATTTACCGGTGCAAATACTGTGAAAGGTCCCTTACCTTGTAAAGTCTCTACCAAACCTGCTGCTTTTACCGCTGCAACTAAAGTGGTGTGATCTTTTGAATTAACTGCGTTCTCTACAATGTTCTTTGCCGGATACATTGACTCTCCGCCAACCATTACAGTTTGTGCAAATGAGTTAGAAAATAATGCTGTTGAAGCAACTAATGCAATTGATAATAATCCCTTTTTCATAATCGTTAAGTTTTGAATTTTAAATAATTTTGACTCAGTTACGACCAGAGAAAAGATTTGGATTTTAACAAGTAGCAGAAAATTGAAATTATTTTTAAAATAAAATTCAATTGATTGAATTACAGCCATTTAATTCAACAACAAAAGTCCTACTGTAAAGTAGATAAAAAGTCCCAGGACATCATTTGTGGTGGTTACGAAGGGACCTGTGGCCAAAGCCGGGTCGATTTTATAGCGATTCAGGATCAACGGAATCATAGTTCCGAAGATTGCTGCAAAAACGGTAACCGTCAGTAAAGAAATACTTACGACCAAGGCCAGACGATAGTCATTGAAGAAATAAGAGATTCCAAAAAGGAGTGAAGAACAAAGTAAACCGTTTACCAAACCTACTATGGCTTCTTTCCCTACTTTTGAAAGAATACTGTCGAAAGGGTCAATTCCACGGGCCAATGATTGCACCACGATTGCTGAAGATTGTACCCCGACATTTCCTCCCATCGCTGTAATCAAAGGAATAAAGAAAGCCAATGCCGGAAGATGGGTGATATTTGTTTCGAAACGCGAAATCACCTGAGCACTTAAGATTCCACCCAACATTCCTATTAAAAGCCATGGCAATCGGGCTCTTGACATCCGGAAAACACTGGAATTGGATTCTACATTTTCCGAGATACCAGAAGCCAGCTGGAAATCTTTGTCTGCTTCCTCTTTAATGACATCAACCACGTCATCGATGGTAATACGGCCAACTAATTTGCCCTGCAAATCTACAACCGGCACAGAAACCAAATCGTATTTTTCCATGACCTTCGCCACTTTCTCGGAAGAGTCGCTGGTTGTCACAAAAATGAGATTCTTGCCCTCATACAGATCACGGATCGGAGTTTTCGGACTTGCGAAAAGCAGTCTTTTCAACGAAAGAACTCCAACCAATTTATTGAGGTCGTCAATGACATAAATCGTATAAACCTGTTCCACGTCTTCTGCCTGACGCCGCAATTCAACCAAAGCACGGTTTACCGGCCAATCCAATCGTGCCTGGATAAACTCCTTCTGCATCAATCCACCCGCCGTATCTTCGTCGTAATTTAAGAGGTCAACAATGTCATCTGCCGCTTCATCATCCTCCATCTGAGAAATGACTTCCTGGATCTTTTCATCCGGTAGTTCACCCAAAATATCGGCAGCATCATCGGAATCGAGGTTCTCCAACTGCTCCGCCATTTCTTTGGTAGAAAGAGTACCCAGGAAACGATCCCGCACTTCTTCCTCCAATTCCATTAGAACATCAGCCTGAAGCTCTTCGTCTAATTGGTAATAAAGATACTTGGATTGATCCATGGACAATTCGTCCATGATTTCAGCAATGTCGGCAAAGTGAAGATCGGTAATGTGCAGTTTGATCCATTGATCATCCTCCGACGCGATAGCTTGCCGGATGCGCTCTAAAAATTCTTTCGTTAGTTCGAAACGCATGGATCCTCAATTTTGGTGCAAAAGTAAACCTTTCAACGTCAAGAAGCAATAGCTGTTGGATTACGTAAATATTAATTCTCAGGAACGTTCAAAACGTTCCAACAAGTTCAATAGTTCAAAGTCCCAATCGTTATCGGGGTTAAAAGCTCAATTTGAACATTTGAACATTTGAACATTTGAACATTTGAACATTTGAACTATCTCCCGGGATACAAGATCTTTCTGCCGGTTATAAAAAATGCGAAAAAGAATGCCACAAATGCTACTCCGGTCTGTGTCTGCAAGGTATCTTCAATCAGGAAAGAAAGCATGGTAATGACCAGAAAACCAGTCCACTCGAATGCATTTATTCTTAAGACTGCGGCAAGTTGAATGAACCACAAACTGATGAAAGCAATAAAACAGAAGATTCCACCGGCAATCCAGGTAGTAAGGAATTGATTGTGCGTCAATAGAACATGATCGTCAATTTTCAACTTCGAATGATTGATTTTATAAGCGTCTGCAAAAGATTGCCTCATATCACCAACTCCAACACCTGTGAACGGATGTGCTTTAATAATCGTGATTCCGGCTTTCAGAGATTCTATTTTCTCCAGCAAAGATTTACCATTCGGATCTTCCATTTTATCTAATTGACCACGCATTCGGTACAATTGAGCAGAGATTCCTCCTTTAGCCATTTCAACGGAAGCAAATCCGAGTTCTACATTGCGGATATCTTGTTTGGTCATTTTCTGAAAATCCAGCGAATCTTTCCGCAATCCTTTTGAAGTCATGTACCTCCATAAAATGTTACGGATCGGGTTTCCTTTCAAATCAACACCGTTACGATAATTTACTTCAGATGATTCCGACCATTCTTTCTCCAATTCGCTGTCAGCGATAAAAGCCTGAACCGGATACCCGTTTTCCCAGTTCATTTTCTGAAGCAGATCAAAGCTGTATTCATTTCCATTTACTGTTTTCTTTCCATAATCTTCCCCACTTAATGTTATTTTATGCGGAACCGGTTGTAGTTTCACATAAAGGAAAATCCCCACAAATAAAATACACGCACTGAATGCCGCAATAAATGCTCTTTTTCTCCAGGGCGTTCTTATTGATTTCACTTTGAACCAGAACATCATTAAAACAACCCCGGAAAGCGTAAAAACGCCCATTCCGATCTGAGAAAGAAAAGTGTAATAAAGGAACCAGGCAGCTAAAGTTACAGCAATCCAGCGATAGGGGAATTTACGGATCCACCAGGCTGCACAAAAAACCAATGCAAGTGCAATCATCATTGCATAGCGTAAATGTGAAACGAAGAGGGAAAGACTTCGGATATCGTCATAGACTTTGGATCCCCACCAATGAAAGTAAGTTCCAACATTGATAAAACTGGTTATAAATACGGCTGCTAAAAAGCTTATCACAACCCATTTATACTGTTTGAATGCTGTTAATGGAATGGCAACAATAGTAAGGGGAATGGCGTAAAGTGTCAATTCTCTGCGAATCATATTCCAGGCCTCGTGTTTATCTGCCGACCAGGTAATAGAAAGAATTTCCACTGCGAAATAGGCAAACAACAGCCAAAGCCACCGATTGGAACTCCATTTCTCCCAAACATTCTTCCAGTCCCAAAGTAAAATGACATTGAGACCTAAAAGCATTGTTCCAATGGAAAGGGGAATTTTGCTAAAGGGCAATCCTGCTGCAATTCCTATCATTGCAACCAATTGAATATAAGAATGAACGGGTTTCCCGGTCAGTTTATCCAGCATAAGTAATCGCTCTATAAATCGATAACGCTTATTTTCCGAGAATAGTATTTACCCTTTTAGTATCTGAAAGAACTTCTACCGCTTTTTTAATGTCCAGGTCAAATTGGAAAGCTTGTTCTGCTCGTCCATTCTGGAAATAATAACGTGATACGATCTCGCTGGACAAAATTTCTGTGATTTCGTCTTTGAATTTATCCAAATCACGTTCTTTAGAAGGAGTGACCTTAGATAGCAATTGATCGTAATCCGCTTTGATATCTTCGAAATAACCTTCGTCTTCAGCTGTTTTTTTCATCCGCTCCAACTGTTCTTCAGAAGCCGTAGAATAAGTGAAATCCTGCTTCAATGCATAAGCTTTGAAGGCTGCATAATCTTCCGGACTTAACCGGAATGTTTTTGCCGGAGCAATGGTTTCATGAGAACGCTTGTAATCAGTCGCAAAATTGAAAATGACATTGTTGCTTACCAACATTAAAAGTAAGCGGGAATAATCATCTTTTTCTACTACGATATCCGGTTCAATCCCACGTCCATCTATCACTTTTCTGCCATTCGCCGTGGTAAATGATTTCAACATGGAATCTGCAATTGCTTTTGGTTTATCTCCCAATTCTTTGTCGTAGTATTCTAAACGCTGTACACAACGGCCTGATGGTGTGTAATACTTAGAAATTGTCAGTTTGATCTTTGATCCGTATTTCAAATCAAAGGTTCTTTGCACCAATCCTTTTCCATACGAATTCTCCCCAACGATAACAGCTCTGTCTAAATCTTGCAAACTTCCGGAAACAATTTCAGAAGCAGAAGCAGATCCGCCATCTACCAAAACCACCAATGGAATATTCAGATCCAACGCATCTGCAGAAGTTGCATAAGTTCTGTTCTCTTCCGGAATACGGCCTTTTGTAGTCACCACTGTCTGACCTTTCTTCACGAAAATATTGACAATTTTCACGGCTTCGATCAATAAACCTCCACCATTTCCCCGAAGATCAAGAACCACGGAAGTCATCCCCTGTTGTTTCAATTTTGCGAAGGCCGAAATAACTTCTGCTGAAGCTGTTTGAGTAAAACTGTTCAGTTTGATATATCCGGTACTGCTATTATTCAACATTCCGAAATAAGGAACATCAGCCAATTTAATCTCATCACGGGTAATAGAAATGGTCTTTTCCTGTCCGGCACGTTCTACGCGCAATTGAATGGTTGAACCTTTTGGTCCGCGCAAACCGTCAGAAACCTCATCACTTGGTTTACCTTTCATGTCTTTTCCGTCAATGGAAAGAATTTTGTCTCCGGCCATTGCTCCGGCCATTTGAGCAGGCTTGCCTTCATAGGGTTCGGCAATAAAAGTATATTCTCCCATTTTACGAATCAAAGCACCGATTCCACCATATTGTCCGGTGGTCATCATGCGGTAATCTTCCATGTTTGATTCGTGGTAATAAACCGTGTACGGATCCAATTGTTTCAGCATGGCATCGATAGCCGTTTTGCTCATTTCTCCCGGTTTGATCTCATCTACGTAATTGGTTTCCAACTGCTGAAAAATGAGGTCCATTAATTCCATGGATTTAATTTCTTCAAATCCGTTGGACTGCGCTCTTACTTGGGAGCTGAAACCGATAAGGATGGTTACCAGGGCGAAAACATGCAGGAATTGCTTCATATTTAACTATTATTTTTTATCTGTGCTAACCGCTTGATTCTTATCAAACGCTTAGCTTTCTCTTTTGATGACTTTCAAAAACCATTCCGAAAAATGGAGTCTAAGTGGGTAAAAATACCGAAAGATTGGGAATCCGACTTGATTTTTTAGCTTTTTTGGACGAATGGTTTAGTCGCCGGATAACTGTTGATCTCCTTTATTCTGTTGGCTGTAATTCGGCAAGTAGTTTCCCGACCAGTTTTTTGGCACATTTCTCCAATTCCGGGTAAGTCAAAACTTCCTTGTTCGTATAAACGATGAAAAGAGCCAGTTGTTTTCCAGAGGAAATTAAAAGTTCTTCTAAAGGCTGTTTTTCTTTTCGCAGCACTTCC
>CAMLFH010000025.1 GCA_946479285.1 uncultured Flavobacteriales bacterium
AGTCGATGCCACTTTTATAAAAGCCCTTATCAGTATTACTGGTAAGGGCTTTTTTAGTTTTACGCTGTTAGAAGAAATCCTATGCTATAACCAATTATAAATCCAGGTTTCCTTCTCTTCCGATGTCCATTTTAGCTCCGGTAACAGCACTGGCAGCTACCTTAAAAAAGGTAACAAGCTTATTGGATTTATTGTCCCAATAATGTGCGTCGGAAGTTTCAACCTTTAAAATTCGAATACGGGAATCTTCCTTCCCTTTTTCGAACCAGGCATCCATCATTTTATTCCAATATTTGTCTATTCTTGCCTGATCTCTGGAAATAATTGCTTTCCCGCTCACTGACACAAAATTGTAATCTCCAATATGACTGTATGCAATGTCTATTTGATTGTTATCAATTACATTCTGGTGTGTATTACTCTCTGCTGATATCAACATCCAAATGTTCCCCTGCTCATCCACTTCCTGACGACTTAATGGCACAATGTGCAATTCATCATCTTTCGTGCGGGTAATCACCATCCCGATATCTATTTTATCAACTAATTCCGCAAGCTTTTTCACAGCTTCTGCATTGTTCAGGTTTTCTGTACTCATATCTCAACTATTTTAAATTTGAACGTCTAATTAAATTAAACCTTCTGATTTTGGATTCAAAACAAGAGGTGTTAAATAAAACGAAATAGTCGAATTTTAGATTAGTTTTCCTTTAAATAGATTGTTTCAAGAAGCTGATATGGCTTGCTCTCTTTCTTCTTAAGGATGTTAATCGACTCGCAATTGAATTCACATGGATAATCAACTGATTTCGTTGGAAGTTTATTCATGAGTTCAACCGATATATTCCTGGCGATCGTCAAATGAAAATTCTTAACGACTCCTTTAAAAGCACCTGATAATTGCTTTTGCAATTTTAAAATGTTCTGATCAGGATTCACTCTTAATACAAATGTTCCATTTTTCCATTGTTCAGGACCTTCTACTTGAATATTAAATGATCGAAGGGATGAAAAAACTTCGTTTGCTTTCCGGAGGATGTATTCGTCTGAAAAATCACTTGCTTCGAAATAACAAATACTAATGTGTGGTTTTGAATGAAGTATTTCTTCCGGTAAGGGACTAATACTGTTCACAAGCATTCTAAGCTGAATAAGTTTTAGGATTGTTTTTTGATCTGGTTCAATAACAAATAGATACTCGTAAGTTTCACTTCCAAAAATGTCCAATTGTTCCATAGGTATCAAAAAAAAGCCTCACTAAAAGTAAGGCCTTTATTTATTTTTGAGAGCGTTTTATTAGAAAACCTCTGAATCAGCAAAATGGAATTTTCCTTCAATTGCAGCATTCTCATCGGAATCAGATCCGTGAACCGCATTTCTTCCTTTTGATTCTGCATAATTTTTACGAATAGTTCCTTCAGCAGCTTCAGCAGGATCTGTAGCTCCGATCAATGCACGGAAATCAGCAACAGCATTGTCTTTCTCTAAAATTGCAGCAACAATTGGTCCGGATGTCATGTATTCAACCAATTCACCGTAGAATGGACGCTCAGCGTGCACTTCATAGAATTTCTTTGCTTGCTCCTCAGTTAATTGAGTGAATTTCATTGCTTTGATCGAAAATCCAGCCTGGATAATCATATCAATAATTTTTCCCATGTGACCGTTTTCGATCGCATCCGGTTTTAACATTGTAAATGTTCTGTTACCTGACATCTTAATTGATTTGAATAATTTGGTGCAAAAATACAACTATTTTATAAATATACTCTTAGGTAAATGCTTTGAAAGCACATAATTGATTAATTTTTAGACTAGTCTAAAAATAAGTTTTATATTTGTAAAAAAATCAGAATGCTGCGTTTAACTCAAAGCGAAGAAAATTATCTCAAAGCAATTTTCACCCTTAGTCAGGATACGGAAGGTGCAATTTCTACAAACGATTTAGCAGAAAAAATGCTAACGAAAGCTTCTTCTGTAACAGATATGCTCAAAAAATTGTGTGAAAAGGAACTTTTGGAATATCAGAAATACCAGGGTTGTACACTCACGAATACAGGTAAATCTCATGCATTGGCGATTATTCGCAAACATCGGCTTTGGGAAACTTTTTTAGTAGATAAATTGAGTTTTGGCTGGGATGAAGTCCATGAGATTGCAGAGCAACTGGAACATATTCAATCTACAGAATTGACAGATAGATTGGATGAGTTTCTAGGTTTCCCAAAAGTTGATCCACATGGAGAACCAATTCCGGGAAAGGACGGGAAAATCGAATCCGTTTCAAATCGCATACTGCTTTCAGAAGCCGTAGTTGGTATGAAAGCCATTATTATGGGAGTGGAGGATGATCAAACGGAATTTTTACAATACCTCAATAAAATCGGCCTTCACCTTGGAACTCCTATAGATGTTCTCGATAAATTAAGTTTTGACGGATCTATTATTATTAATATGGACGGAAAACAAGTACAGTTTTCCATTACAATCGCCAAACAAATCGCTGTAAAGCCGCTATGAAAAATCTGGCTTACATAGGATTTTGTATTTGCATTCTTTTTAGCTGCAAGGTTGAGCAGACAAAGGAGAATGAAAAACTGATCGTTTGTTCTACTTCAATAACTGCAGATTGTGTTCGGCAGGTTGTAGGAAATAAATTGACCGTTAAATCACTAATGGGAGCAGGTGTGGATCCACACACCTATAATCCGAGACCCAGCGATGTGGTATTGCTAAATGATGCGAAATTGGTTGTCTATACCGGATTTCACCTGGAAGGAAAAATGGCTGAATTGTTTAGCCGTCTGTCCGAAAGAAAACAAGTGATTTCATTTCAACTGGATTTCCCAAAAGATAAGGTGCTTTACACGGATGAAATTACTCCTGATCCTCACGTTTGGTTTGATACTGACTCCTGGGTGCATAGTATGAATGGAGTAGTAGATAAATTGGTGGAGCTCTACCCGCAATACGAATTGGAGTTCCGAGAGAATTTCTACAAATTCCTCGTAAAGGTCCGGAAAAGAACAAATGAGTTGAAATTGAAATTGAGCGAAGTACCCAAAGAACAGCGTGTTTTAATCACTTCACACGATGCGTTTCATTATTTCGGGCGGACGTTTGACATCCGGGTGAAAGCATTACAGGGTGTATCTACTTCCCAGGAACCGGGAATGAGAGATGTAGTGGACCTGGTCGATTATATTGTTGAACATCGGGTAAAAGCCATTTTCGTAGAAAATTCGGTGAGTCCGAAAGCATTAAAAAGTGTTTTAAGTTCGGTTGAACGAAGAGGTTATCATGTGAAAATCGGGGGAACTCTTTTTTCAGATGCCTTGGGTTCGAAAGGAAGCGGAGCAGATACATATCTGGGAATGTTGAGTCATAATGTAAATTCCATTAAAGAAGGATTGAAATGAAAAAGGCTGTTGAAATAAAAGATTTAAGCATTTTCTACCGCGATACATTGGCTTTAGACAGCGTGTCAGTATCTATTGATTCAGGTAAAATTACCGGAATTATCGGTCCAAACGGTTCTGGAAAATCAACCTTATTGAAAGGGATGCTTGGAATTATTCCGGTAAAAAAAGGAGAAGTCACTTTTTTTGGAGGCTCCCTGGAAAAATATCGATCCAGGATCGCCTATGTTCCTCAAAGAGAATCCATCGACTGGGATTTCCCAATAACAGTTGAAGAAGTCGTGGCAATGGGAAGAATTCGTCCTAAAAAATGGTGGTCGAGAACTACGGCAGCGGATAAGGAAATTGTAAAGGAAACCTTGAAAAAAGTCCAATTGTCGGAGTTTTCTAATCGGCAGATAGGTCAATTGTCGGGTGGACAACAGCAACGTGTTTTCTTAGCACGAGCGCTTGCCCAGGAAGCAGAACTAATCGTCATGGACGAACCTTTCGTGGGAATTGATATGGCTTCCCAGGAATCCATTTTGTCCATCGTTCAAAAATTACGTGATTCAGGGAAAACGGTAGTAATTGTTCACCACGATCTTTCAGTGGTTGCTCAATATTTTGATGATGTGGTCCTGTTGAATAAGAAGCTCATAGCAAACGGCCCGATCGATGAAATTTTGAAAACGGAGAACATCGAAAAAGCTTACGGAATGACACTTTTATTGAAAAAATAGATGGATTTAAGTATTTGGATAGTATTTATTGGAACTGCACTCATCGGAATATCTGCGGCTTTGGTGGGAACTTTTACTTTCCTGCAGAAAAAATCGCTGATCGGTGATGCAATTTCACATTCCATTTTACCCGGAATTGTACTGGCATACATGCTTTCCGGGCAAAGAAATACGCTGATCCTAATGCTGGGAGCCTTTATTGCCGGCTGGCTGGCAACTCAGCAAATATCCTGGCTTCAACGCAGGACTAAATTGAAATCGGATACGATTGTTGCCGTTACTCTCAGTATTTTCTTTGCATTGGGTTTATCCATGCTCTCCTACATCCAGGGCAGACCAGATGATGGTCAGGCGGGGCTAAGCGATTTCCTGTTCGGTAAAATTGCAGCCTTGAATATAGAGGATCTCTATCTGTTTTTGATTGTTTCAATCCTGATCATTGCAGTTACATTTTTCAGATATAAAGTCATGTTCAGTTTTGCATTCAATAAGGAATTTATGATCAGCAAGGGATTTTCCCTGAAATGGAATGACTTCCTTTTAAATGCGATGACGATTTTGGTGGTAGCAATGGGAGTTCAGGCAGTTGGGGTGGTTCTGATGTCAGCACTTCTGATTATTCCGGTACTCACCGCAAGAATGCTGACTTATCGCCTGAGATCTTTGATCACGCTGTCACTTATTTTTGGAACGGTTTCTTCCCTGCTGGGTTCCTATATTTCCATTTTAGGAAAGAACATTCCCACCGGACCTTGTATTATCCTGGTTTTGAGTCTGTGTGCAATTTCTGTAGCGATTTTACAGCGTATTCCATTTAAAACTAAAAAAGGATGAATGACCTGTTAATGATATTGACCGCTTGTTCCGTAGCAATCCCTGCATCCTTACTGGGAGTTTTGCTTGTTTCGAAAAGCTTGGTGATGGTAGGAGATGCTATTTCTCACGCAGTATTACCCGGAATTGTTGTAGCCTATTTACTGAGTGGTACCCGAGATTCTGTTCCTATGCTTTTTGGAGCCGCAGTCACCGGATTTTTGACCACTTTTTTAATTGACTTTTTACGCAGGAAATGGCGTATCCAGGAAGATGCGGCCATCGGTTTCACATTTACCTTCTTGTTTGCAATTGGTGTTTTAATGATTGCATTATTTGCCGGGAAAAATAGTGACCTGGACCAGGAGTGTGTTTTATACGGAGATCTGGAAACCTCTATTTTGGATCAGGTAATTATTGGCGAATACCTGTATGGAACAAGAGCGATTTTACAATTACTTCCCCTGACAATCGTCTTATTAATAGTACTCATAATTGGCTTCAAAGGGTGGAAAGTTTGGGCTTTCAATCCGCAATTCGGTTCTTTTATCGGAATTCCAATTCAGGCATTTCACCTGGTACTCATGTTGCTGTTAAGTATTCATGCAGTTTTGAGCTTTGAAAGTGTGGGAGTGATCCTGGTAGTTGGATTATTGGTATTGCCAGCGGCAACAGCATTGCAGTTTTCCCGAACTTTGGCTAAAACTTTTTTATATTCTGCATGCATAGGAATAGCATCTTGCATCCTTGGTGTGTTTCTTGGAAAATGGATCAATATCTCCATTTCTCCATTGATAGTATGCGTAAATGGCGCGATCTTTTTGATTTCTGTGCTTATTTCACCTTACAGGAAAATAACCGTGTCCAATTGAAGTTTAATAAAAATACGCTATTCAAGAATTCAAGAATCACTCATTTATTTGATCAAAAAAAACACAAACAAAAGTTCAGATATCCATAAAACTGAAGTACCTTTGTTCCAGGAACGACACAATTTCATAGTTGTTTAGTTTTGGGTTTTATAGTTTTAGCATGGTTTAGTAAAAAGAGGAGTAAATTACATTAGAATTTACTCCTCTTTTTGTTTTTACCCAGATTTTTTTGGATTTATTTTTGTTTCTTTAGCCCACAAACTACAAGCATGAAACTAAAACTATTTTTGTTATTCCTCCTAACTTGCTCATTTTCATTTTCTCAGACACAGGGAGTAGCCTTTCCAACAGTTGGAAAAGGAGTTGCAACACCGTTCGTGACAGATTATCATACACTTGGAATCAATACATCTGCGTTGGGCTGGAGGCCAAGATATGCCGGAAAGAAATTTACTACCGGAACATCTGAATTCGCATTCGGTGTTTCTTCGGATTCCCTGAATGCCAAAAAGCTTCGAAACCTTACAAGTACTTTGTACAATGCCGCCCAGCATAAAAACCCCAATGAAATCGACTACAAAAGACAAATGGAATCGGCTGGAGATTATGCCGAAGCCGGAGTAGCTATCAATTTCGATTATAACTGGCTGGGTTTTTCCTATTATGGAGAAAAATTTGGTGGAATCGCTTTCAATATCCGCGAAAGCTACAGCTGGTATTCCAAAATGAATTCACAAACCACCGATTTGTTATTCAGGGGTAAATTGTCTTCTGTTTTTGACTCTTTAACTGTGGTTTATGGTTCGGATACTTCCCGAATTTCAAATAATGCCAGCATTTCGGAAGATTCATTGGGTCATGTAGTCAGTGGTTCATTGAATGTGCCTATCCGTCTAAGTGAATTGACAAAAGGAACGCACATTCAAATGGTGTGGAACAGAAGTTACAACATCGGATACGGAAGAAAATTATTTGGGAAGGATTCTGTCTTCGAAGTGTATGGAGGAATTGGTGCGAGATTGATTACTTCGATGGCGATGTTCAATATGACTTCGGACGATGACGGATTGAGATTGTATTCCGCAATCACGCCAACTTTTGATATAGATTACGGAAATGTAAGCGGATCCAATCAGGTACCAAAGAAAAACAAGGGAATCGCTCCGGTAATGGGAACCGGTTACGGAATCGACCTTTCTGCCAGCATTATTCTATTTAATAAACTGAAAATTGCCGCTGCCGTGAATAATATTGGTTCGGTCACTTACAAACGAAATGTTTACAAAGTGAAGGATACGCTTTTTGCTTCGTTCAATATTGGAGGGGTAAATAGTGAGAATATTACGCAGACCGTCAATCAGCTGGTTCGTGAAAACGGGTTGATGACCTTGGAAGGTGAACAGAAATATACAGTCATTAATGCGTCGGATTTTAGATTTGGAGTAAGCTTCGAGCCGATTAAGTACGTTCGAATGGGATTTGATGTAGTAGCACCGTTTAATAAAGAAAATCCGGGATCGATTCAAAATCCGGTATATTCATTTGGTGGAGATATCATTCCTGTAAAATGGCTTCAACTAAGTATCGGGTATTTTGGAGGAGGAATTTACAAGCACAATATGCCGCTCGGATTGACTTTTATCATCAAGGACGGAGCTTATGAATTTGGTGTAGCTTCCAGGGATGCTTTGAGTTTCTTCTTAAAGAACGGAACAAGTGTTTCTGCAGCTTTAGGATTTGCCCGTGTAAGATTCTAAACCAAAATATCCTTCAGTTCATTTAGGATAAGTGCCGTTGCTCCCCAAATAAGAATGTCTCCCTGCTGAAAGTGAGGAACATTTTTCAGGATGTAATCAGACTTCATTGGAATATCTATTTGAACAACTTCTGATTCGTAAAGATCCAATAGATCTACCTCGAGAATGGCAGCTACTTCGCGCTCAGAACGCATGTATTCGAATGTTTTGTTCTCCGAGTAGAAGACGTAAGGAGTAATCAAAAACTGGCTTACAGGAACAAAAAGCGGTGTCAGCTCTTTCAATAACTCGAAATTTCGCGCATGAACGCCGATTTCTTCGTAGCATTCCCGAATTGCAGTGTCGAGCAGATTGTCGTCATCGATTTCTTTTTTTCCTCCGGGGAAACTGATCTGTCCACTGTGCGAACCATCGTATTCCTGTCTCCTGGTCACAATCGTACATAATTTCCCTGCTTCATTGTGAAAGAGGATAATGGCCACTGCAGCATCACGGAAAGCAATGCCTTTTCTTACCTGTTCCATTGAACTTCCTCTGAAAGGCATAAATGCCAGGTGAGAGCGTTCTCCTGGTAATTCGTGTTCGAATTTCGCTATCAGATCAGCGTGTGTCATTTTGACTTGCGTACACTTTGAAGAATGCGTTCAAAATCGTCGTAGGTGTAATTCATGATGGGTTTACTTGAAATCCATTGGAACACGTAGTATTCTTTGCCTACTTTTAGTGTGGACGTGACATAATAAGCCTGCCCGGAATAGGTTCCGTCACCCGAGATTGTTTGAATCAGTCCTTTGTTTTTGAATGCTTTTTTGGGAAGCTCTTTTTTGATCGATACACCGGAGTTGTCAAGAGATTCGAAGCGGCGTGCAACATACGCATCCTGGAAAGTATTGAGAAGATCTCCATCAATGACGTAATCGTAAACAAACTCCCGGTTTAAATCCGATTCATTGAAACGCTCCACAGAGAAATAGATATTGAAAGCATTACTGGTTCTTGTTAGAGAAGTACTCTTAACAGTGTAATTATGAGTAAAATTCTGCTTGAAATGCCCCGGCAATTTAAAAGAAATCCCTTCGTATTTCAACGTTTTATCCAGTTTGAAATTGTAATGATTGGTTTTAAAAGCTTCTCTGAGTTCTTTATTTTCTTTGTCATAGTCAAAGCATCCCAATAGGAAGAAACAAGGCATGAACAAAAACAAAATGCGGTAAATCATGTGACAGATTTCGTTTGACTAAAATTGATTCGGATATAAATATAAAAAAAAGCCCCGACGCTGAATGTCGGGGCTTTGCTTTTAGATATCAATTTTTGCGTATTTCGCATTCTTTTCAATGAACTCACGTCTTGGCGGAACTTCATCTCCCATTAGCATGGAGAAAATCTGATCACACTCAGCGGCGTTTTCAATGGTTACCTGGCGTAAAGTGCGGTGTTCCGGATTCATGGTTGTATCCCATAACTGCTCCGCATTCATCTCTCCCAAACCTTTGTATCGCTGAACATTTACAGAAGAATCAGCACCAGCTCCTTTTAACTGTGAAATTAAAACGTCGCGCTGGTCTTCGTTCCATGCGTACTCCGCTTTCGTTCCTTTCTTCACCTGGTATAGTGGCGGAGTTGCGATATAGATGTATCCATTCTCAATCAACTCTTTCATATAACGGAAGAAAAAAGTCAGGATCAAAGTCTCAATGTGAGAACCATCGACATCGGCATCACACATGATGATGATCTTGTGATAGCGAAGTTTATCCAGGTTCAGTGCTTTTGAATCTTCTTCTGTTCCGATCCTAACACCTAAAGCCGTATACATATTTTTGATTTCCTCGTTCTCAAAAATCTTATGCTGCATGGCTTTCTCCACGTTCAAAATCTTACCACGAAGCGGCATGATTGCCTGGAAATGTCTGTCGCGGCCTTGTTTCGCAGTGCCACCCGCCGAATCTCCCTCGACAAAGTAGATCTCACATAAGGAAGGATCTTTCTCCGAACAGTCAGCCAGTTTTCCCGGTAATCCGGAACCGGACATAACATTCTTTCTTTGCACCATTTCACGTGCTTTTCGGGCAGCGTGACGAGCTCTTGCAGCAAGAATTACCTTGTCAACAATGATCTTAGCCTCAGCAGGATGTTCCTCCAGGTAAATCGTTAACATTTCCGAAACTCCTTGAGAAACCGGCGCTGTAACTTCTCTGTTACCTAATTTCGTTTTTGTCTGACCTTCAAATTGCGGTTCCTGAACTTTTACCGAAACAACAGCAGTCAATCCTTCTCGGAAATCATCTCCATCGATCTCGATTTTTTCTTTCGCCAGCATTCCGCTGTCAGTAGCATACTTCTTCAAAGTATTTGTCAAACCACGGCGGAAACCTGAAAGGTGTGTTCCACCTTCATGCGTATTGATATTATTGACATATGCCTGAATATTTTCAGTATACGAAGTATTGTAAGTCAAAGCTACTTCTACCGGAATACCTTCACGTTCGCCTTCAAAATAGATGACATCTTTAATCAGAGGTTCGCGGTTACGGTCCAGGTATTGTGCAAACTCACGTAATCCACCTTCCGAATGAAAAATATCTGATACGGGTTTTCCATTATCATCAACATCGCGTAAATCGGTAATGGTGATGGTAATTCCCTTATTCAGGAAAGCCAACTCACGCATACGGGCACATAAAGTATCGTAGTTGTATTCGGTGTAATCAAAAATGCTTGCATCCGGTTTGAAGCGAACTTCCGTACCGTGGTCAGGAGAATTTCCTACTTCACGAACGGTATATAATGGTTTACCAATATTGTATTCCTGTTCGAATATTTTTCCGTCGCGGTGAACGATCGCGTGTAAATGTGTGGACAATGCATTCACACAAGAAACACCCACACCGTGCAAACCTCCGGAAACTTTATACGTGTCTTTATCGAATTTACCACCTGCGTGAAGAACCGTCATTACGATCTCCAGGGCAGATTTCCCTTCTTTTGTATTGATACCTGTCGGAATCCCGCGACCGTTATCTTTAACAGTGATCGAGTTGTCTTCATTGATCCAAACACCGATCGTGTCACAATGACCGGCCAAAGCCTCATCGATCGAGTTGTCAACTACCTCGTAAACCAGGTGGTGAAGACCTTTAACCCCAACATCACCAATATACATGGCAGGACGTTTACGAACAGCCTCTAAACCTTCTAATACCTGGATATTATCCGCAGAATAATCCTGATTCTTTTTTTCTTCGCTCATAAAATAAATTGCTTAAAAAACGCATTTTTCAATGCCGAACAAATATACGGATTTTAAGCCGTTTTTACTAGCGGAAATGGGAGTGAGAGCGTGTACTTATCAACAAAATATTGACATTTCAACAACAAAAAAGCCTCACATATTTGGAGGCTTGATCAGGAGTGTTTTTTAAGCTTTATTTAGCCGTTATCCAGGAAATAATTTCTTCCGACATGGGTTTTGTTCCCGGAGCAATTACCTGTACCAGTTTTCCCTCTTCGTTGATCAGGTATTTCTGGAAATTCCATTTCACCGAATTGTCCGAATAACCATTCTGGCTCTTTTCAGTCAAAAATTTATAAAGCGGATGCATTTCCTTTCCTTTGACGTCAATTTTACTCATCATGGGGAAATTCACACCATAGTTCTTTTGACAAAATTCTTTGATTTCTGCATTTGAACCCGGTTCCTGCGACATGAAATCATTCGACGGAAAACCAACGATTACAAAGTTTTGATCTTTGTATGTTTGGTATAGTTTTTCCAGTTCTTCGTATTGTGGTGTAAACCCGCATTTGGAAGCGGTATTTACGATCATTACCTTCTTTCCCTTTAAGGATGCCAGGTCGTATTCTTTCCCGTCAATATCGGTTACTTTGAAGTCGTAGATGGTTTGTGCAGTTGCGAGAGTGCTGATTAGCACGAATAAAGAAAAGATGATTGCTTTCATATCGAAAAATGTTTGGTTAAAAAGCCCAAAAAGGCAACTTTTTTCTAAAATTAACGAATAAGTAGACATGAAGTACCAACTTTTCATTTTTTCGCTTTTTCTATCCGTATTTGTTGAGGCTCAGGTAACAGGAGTTTGGAAAGGGGTATTGATCCGTGACGGACAAAAGCTGGAGCAGGCATCAATTATTTATTTTGATTTCGGCAAGGAACCGATCACACGGGAGGAGGTTTCAGGAAAGGACGGTTTTGTAGTACGTGCACTGAAAGTAGATACAAAGAACGGGCTGATCAAGGGAAAGCAATCAACGATCGTAAAGAAGAAGGATGTTTACGGAAATCGTTGGTGTATGCTTGATTTTGAAATGGCTTACATCGATTCTACCGGATATTTGCAGGGAAAGTTCTTTAGTCTTGAATGCAAGGGTATCAGCGGGAAAATTGTCTGCTTCAAAGTGGCTGAAACGGTTGCAAAGGAACAAACGTCTGTGGAATTACAATCCTGGAGGCCGATTTTTATTGATGATATTAAGAATGGCAGAAAGTCCAGGGAAATCCGTGATTCAGAGCGGAAGAACTTTCAATTCGAACCAATCTATTTTGATTACGACATGGCGGTGATTCGTCCGGAGTATGAAGCGTTCTTAAAGCGAATCGTTTACGTGATCAACAGTCATACGGACCTGCGGGTTCGCGTTACCGGAAACACGGATGCTGACGGATCGGATGAATACAACGTAGCTCTTTCCGAGCGGAGGGCACAGGCAATTATTGACTTCTTCGTAAAAGCAGGCTTGAGAAGAGACCGCATTGTGATCGACTTTAAGGGGGAAAAGAACCCCGTCAGCGATAATAAGTCGGCGGAAGGGAAGCAGTTGAACCGAAGAGTTGACTTCGAGTTTATTTAAGCCTGAGAAGCAACACTATTAATCTACTAAATCAGATGTTTGTCGGCTACATTGTCCGGAGCCGCATGACGGATCAAAGCATTGATCTTTGGCTGAATAAACCAGATTCCCACCGGAAAGATCCAGATCAGGAAGAAATATCCTACAAACGTAGAAAAGCGCGCGTTTCTTTGCAATTCCGCACTGCGGATAATCTTTGCAGAAAAATACATGGTGTGGATCATGCAGAAAATACTGAAGAAGTGAAGGACGAAAACAAGAATTCCCAAAGCCGCAACCAGGAACAGATTTTCTTCATTTTGCTGGTCAAATGTATCGATGATAAAGATGATGTAGAAAGGTAGGATGCAAAAATAAAGAAACGGAATCACGAAGAAGAACTTGATTCTTCCTAAAGGAAGGGGAATGTGTTTTGGAACCAATTTACTGAGTTTGGTAAAAATACTCCAGGACCAGGCAAATTGAATAAATCCGCAAAGAATAAAGATGACTGGTATGCAGTAAACAAGCCAGATTTGATCTCCCTCTCTGTCCGTATTATATTCCACTGCTGAAATAGTAATGGTTGCAATAATCCCAAAAATGATCATGGTCACAAACGGAATAACCAGTTGTGGAACAAATAACTGCCAGTGTTTTGCGCGAAGAAAGATTGAGTTCATGGGATGTGTCTTTATCTTGTGAAGATAGTGAAAAAGGAAGGTGATCTGCGCCTTCGGCACAGCTTTTTCTTTTTACCACGAATGCGCAAATAAAAAGTGAGCCTACCGGTCTCACTTGTCTTATTGGTAATTAACCACAAATCTTATACAGTAGAAGAAGGCGATCGGTGCGCCTATGCTGAAGCTTCAGCGTAAGTATTAGGCGCCTTTCAAATTTGTGTATTTGTGGTAAAAATAAGTAGGGACGCGATGCATCGCGTCCCTACCAGAATTATTATCAAATAAAAAACCCCGACGATCGCAAGCGATGTCGGGGTCCTATATTTAAGAAGTTATCTCTTACTTAATGAAAGACATAGAAGCGTCTTCAGCATACTTCAAGAACTCACGGTCTTTAGCAGCTTTTGCTTTCCATGCAGCATCTTTACCGATAGCATTTTTCAAGTTGCTAACAAGATCAGTCAATTTGCTTTGACGAGCAGCAGCAATTGCTTTCAGGTAATAACCCTGACCTGAATCTTTGTCGTTTGAATCATCGATAGTTTTGATTGCAGCAGCAGCATCACCATTCAACAATTGAGCTAAAGCTTTGTTGAAAGAAGCTGTTCCACCGAATCCGCTAACTGCGTCAGCATATTTTCCGTTTTGGATAGCGATGATAGCTTTGTTGTAATTTACTTCATCACCAGCTCCACCAGCTTGTCCGAACAAGTCAGCAGCTTTTTTACGATCTCCGCCTACTCCTGCAACAGCACCTAAGTTGTTTTTAGAGATAGCATTGTCTTTCAAACCGTTTGCTTTTTCGAATTGAGATTTAGCTTCAGCAACTTTCCCCTGGTTGTACAATACAACACCAACGTTGTTAGCTGCACGGTAATCAGACGGGTCTTTTTTCTCAGCCTCACGGTACAAACGACCTTTCTCATTCAAATCGTCTGTTAAAGTAGCTGTGAATAACAACTCCTCTAAAGTCAATTTTTGTGGATCTGAAACAGATAAAGCTTTCAACTCATCATCAGAATATCCTGTTAGATCGTAAACAACGCTTACTTCAGCACGACGTAATAATGGGAAGATGTTTTTATCCAATTCTGTAAATGATTTACCTAAGTTTCTCATTTCAGTCTCACGCTGATTTGGATCAGCGTACATTTGAAGTACACGTAAGATCAAATCTTTATCTTCTTGCTTGATTTTCGTGTTTTTAGCCAACTGTACTTTGAAACCGTCGAAATCCTCACCACGTCCAGCCAGGTTGTAAATCTCACCTGATGCTTTTTCGTTTTTAGATTTTTTCGCTACTTCAATAGTTGCAGCTTTACCTGAATTTGCACGGTCAGTTGACAAGTTGTCGTTGAACGCTACTTCTCCCTCAGGAGATGCAAAACCTGTAATGTTAATTGACTTGATTGCGATTTTCGGGTTAGATTGAGCAGCTGTCAACCAAGTTCCCAAATTCACGATATCTGTGTCCTTGTATTCTGTCTTACGAACATCGTGTTTCCCTTTCAAGTAATTATACTGAGAAACAGCTGATTTCTCATTTACACGCTTGAACTCGTCTTTTGCGTAAATACACTTGAAATCTTTATTAACCAAGTACGGAGTGATGATAGTTCCTTTTGCGATTTCTTTATCCTCAAATTTCCCTACTTTCTCTTTTCCGCCCTTGAATACTTTACCAGTGATCATTAATTCAGTGTATTCAAACTCAGGTTTGTATGGAATAACATCTGTGTATGTTAATGTTCCACCTGGCTTGTACTGGATTACTGTACCATTCGCCGTTGCTTTCTCTCCCTGAACCGTTACCGTTTTTAACGGTGTTCCGGCTAACTTTGGAGTTAGTTCAGCGTATGCCTTTTTCTTAATCCCTTTCTCCGGGAATTTCACGTCAATTTTTACGCGTACACTGTCAGCGTGCATCTCAAGAGGGCTTGGAGTTACTGTGTAATCCAGATCCTTTAAAAGATCACAACTTGAAACAAGCGAACCAGTTACAGCGATAAAAGCTAATCCTTTGATACTTTGCTTTCTCATATTCAATTGTTAGTTACTACCTTAATAAAATTCCTTGCAATAATAAACATAATTTTTTAACCTATGAAAGATTAATCTGTATTTATTCATTGACAAGTGGTGCATTATGTACGACGAATGGAAAATCCGCGTTTTTGAATTTGTTTTTTAGTTGCTCGAAATTTGCCCCGAGCGAATGAAAGTAAAACGAACCACATAGTTCTTCCATCGGTGTTATTACAAACTGTCTTTCAGTAATATACGAATGTGGAATTGTTAACTCTGGCAGTTGAATTTGTTGATCTTTGAACAATAGAATATCCAGGTCGATAATTCGGGATTCGTATCCTTGCGTTAAGGTCTTTTTTCGGCCCATTTTTTTTTCCACAAATTGCAGGGCTTTTAAACAATATGTCGAATTTTTAGAGCTAACGCATTCAAAAACAGTGTTTAAGAATAAGTCGTCAGATTCGAAGCCCCATGCTTTTGTTTCGTAAAGTGACGCAGTTCGGCGAACATCGATGCCAATTAAAGTTAATTCTGCAATTGCCTGCCGGATATTAGCCATTCGGTCGCCCAAATTGGTACCAACTCCTATATAGATCAGCTCACTGAAATTGCTTTTTTCCGGACTTACCATTCAAATAACTTTTGATCCTTTTGATGAAGTAAAGATAACTTACATCATTAAAGGTAGAATGACTTTTTTTTTGGGCGTATATTTGTTTCAAAGTTATATCTATGTCAACGTCTACAGTTAAAGTTTCTTTTTGGCGCATTTTTTGGCCATCATTACTGGCTTCTATGATCTTATCCGTTTTCGGATGGATCTTTTGGTTAATTATTTTCGGATCTCTTTTTGGCGAAGAGCCAGAAACAAAAGATTCCAGTGTTTTGCACATGACCCTAAGCGGATCAATCGGCGAAAGAAGTTCTTCGAGCTTAAATCCTTCCAGTTTTACAATGGATAAAACAACCGGATTAGCGGATATTTTGACTGGTTTGGAAAAAGCGAAGGAGGACAAACACGTAAAAGGAATTTATTTGGAATTGGGAAATGTTCAGTGCGGTTATGCAACTGCAATGGAAATTCGTAATGCATTGAAGGATTTTAAGAAGTCCGGAAAATTCATTGTCGCTTATCTGAACGGAGAAGTCATCACTCAAAAACAGTATTACATTAGTTCTGTTTCCAATGAAGTATATGGTTTTTCTACTTCCGCAATGGAATTTATGGGGTTGGGCGGAGAATTAATGTTCTTTAAAAATACCTTTGATAAATTAGGAATCGAAATGCAGGTGATTCGCGGTTCGAACAACGATTTTAAAAGTGCGGTTGAGCCATACTTCAGAACAGATATGAGTGATTCAAGTCGCTTGCAGACACAGCGTTATATGAGTTCAATCTGGCATGATGTGCGTTCTCAGATTGCTGCCGACCGCAAAGTGACAATTGAGCAATTGAATGATATTGCTGAAAATGCAAAGATTCAGCGTGTGGATGATGCGGTACGTTTAAAGTTGATCGACGGAGCAAAATACCGCGATGAAGTAGAAGCAATCATCCTGAAAAAATCCGAATTGAAAGATTTGAAGGATATCATGACCTTTGAAGAATACGCCGGAAAAGCATTTAAGAACAAGCAATTGGCTTTCGATAACGGAGGTTCCGACGCAAACGTAGCGGTAATTGTTGCTGAAGGTGGAATTACCGTAAATGGGGATGAAATGACTTCCGAAAAGGTTTGTAAGTATTTCAGAGAAGTTCGAAACGATGATAAGATCAAAGTAGTTGTTTTCAGAGTGAACAGTCCGGGAGGAAGTGCCCTGGCATCTGAAGAGATCTGGAGAGAAGTTTCCCTGACTACGAAGAAAAAGAAAGTAATTGTCTCAATGGGGGATGTTGCGGCATCGGGCGGATATTATATTTCAACTCCTGCATCAACGATCTTCGCTGAGCCAACAACCATTACAGGTTCTATCGGTGTTTTTGGAGTAATTCCCTATACAGGAGGTTTTTTTGAAAATAAATTAGGCCTGACATTCGATCGTGTACAAACGAATAAGCACAGCGTATTGTCTACAAACCGAAAACTGACTCCTGAAGAATTGAACTTGATCCAAAACGAAGTGGACCAGATTTACACGCAGTTCAAAAAACGCGTTGCAGACGGAAGAGGTTTAACAGCTGCTCAGGTTCAAAGAATTGCACGCGGCAGAGTTTGGACAGGTACAGATGCTTTGAAAATTGGTTTGGTAGACAAATTAGGCGGAGTAAATGATGCATTGGCTTTTGCAATCAAAGAAGCGAAAATCAAAGATGCAAAAATTCAATACTACCCGAAAGTGAAAGTAGAGCCGTTTGAAGAGATCCTGGAACAATTGTCTGCAGAGGACCGTGAATCGGTGAAAATCAAACAAAACGCTGTTCCGAAAGTGATTGATGATCTGACAAAACGATTGATGAAATTAGAATCCTATTCAGGAATTCAAATGAGAATGCCCTTTGAGATTGATCTGCACTAAGTGCAATTGAAAATGTTATAATTGAAAATTGAAAAGGGGGGTAAGAGTAATCGAGCTCCCTTTCTTTTTGCATTTTGCATTCATCATTTTGAATTAAAACGCATTTATGCGTTAATTTTGCACCATGATCGAACACAATATCTCTTTACAGCCTTACAATACCTTTGGAATTGATGTCAAAGCCAAATCATTCGGGCGTTTTGAATCGTTGGATGAATTAAAGTCTTTGCTTCAAAACCGGGACCAGGAAACTCCTATCTTTATTTTGGGTGGCGGGAGTAATATTTTGCTTACGAAGGATTTACCCTTTTTTGTTCTGAAGAACGAAATCTCCGGAATTGAGATCATTGATGAAACAGAAACGGCTGTTGTTGTGAAAGTTGGTTCAGGAGTAGAATGGCATTCTTTTGTGCGGTTTACCGTGGAACAGGGTTGGGGAGGAATTGAGAATATGAGTTTGATTCCCGGAAGTGTTGGGGCAAGCCCGATGCAGAATATCGGGGCTTACGGCGCAGAGATAAAAGATTCATTTGTTTCCCTGGAAGCTCTGCATATCGATTCCCTGGAGCTGCACATTTTCAATAGAGAGCAATGTCAGTTTGGTTACCGCGAAAGCGTTTTTAAAAGAGCATTGAAAGATCAATACGTGATCGTTTCAGTATCTTATCAGTTATCAAAAAACCCGATCATAAATACTACTTACGGAGCCATTCAGTCTGAAATAGAAGTAATGGATGTGAATGAAATCACGGTTGATACAGTGAGTCAGGCGGTGATGAACATCCGAAGAAGTAAACTTCCCGATCCGAAAGTATTGGGCAATGCCGGAAGTTTCTTTAAAAATCCGGTTGTTCCAAAAGCCGTTTTCGAAAAAATGGCAATCAATTATCCGGATGCGCCACATTATCCGCAGGAGAACGGAGACGAGAAACTGGCTGCGGGCTGGCTCATTGAGAAAGCAGGGTGGAAGGGCAAGCGCATTGGTAATTGCGGTGTTCATGAAATGCAGGCTTTGGTTTTGGTGAATTACGGCGGTGCTACGGGAAATGAAATCTTCGAACTTTCCGGTTTGATCATTGAAGATATTCGCTCCAAATTCGGCGTAACTCTTGAAAGAGAAGTCAATATTCTGTAGTAAATACCTGCAATCAGTTCTTTTATTAAAAGTAAATCAGGTGTTCTCATTGACTGAAGTGATGATTTTTCAATCTGTTTGGTAGTTTTTAGCCTTTTATCGGTAAAATGAACAAATTGCATTTTTGACTGAATATTTATGCTTGCATAATGATTAAAACGGGCTTTATGATGAATTGCGTGTTTTGGCAATTATTTGGCAATTATCAGTAAATAGGAGGTTTGTTTCATTGAGTTGATATGTTAGAATTTCCACAGATTTGATTTCCGGATAAATAGTTTGTAGCTTTTAGATAGTTAATAATGAAAGCCGTTATTAAGATCATCTCAAAAACACACTGCTATGAAAACTACATTTACCATTTTAGCTTCTCTTTGGATTAGCTTAGTAGGATTCTCTCAAACTAACACCATTACCCTTGTACAGAAATTTTCAGATTGCGCCCCAGTTACCCAGCGTTTGATCAATGCAAATTTCTCCACGCAGCAGCGTCTTGATTTGGAAAATGACGGGCGCAAGCTTGCTAAACTAAACTATGTGATGGCACAATCTTACCGCTTTGCCGATAATCAGATGGTTTTACGTTCACAAAGACAATTATTCGATGCGAAATTCTATGAGTCTTATCGACAAAAAGATCGACGGGTAACAGTTTTTGATTCCGTAACAGGATTATATGTCGAATTATTCTCCTGGAATGAAATGGACGTCCAACTCTCCCAAATTGACGTTCAATACGACGTTGCAGCAGCCGGAAAATAATTCACACCCCCAAATGGATAAGCCCTGACGATCATGTTGGGGCTTTTTTATTTTTTTAAGTTGCCTTTCCCGAAACTTTGGGACTCAGTCACCTTTTTGTTCTGAACGTAAATTGCTGAGGGTGGCTGAATGCTTACGCAGGAGCTTATGCTTACGCCGTAGCTTCAGCATAGGTGCACAGCATAGGCGCAGCGGAGTCGAAGTCACCAGGTGTCTTCCGTTCCGTCTTCCTCGTTTGCTTCGTCCAATAATTTCTTCCAATTGTAAGTAATATCTTCCGAGTCTTTCAGGATCGTGGAATAATCACCTTTACTGATGACGATTTCTTCGATATCGTACCCTAAGTATAATTGAATTTCTTCGAATATTTTTTCTTCGTCTGTACTGCAGAAAGAAAGTGCCTGGCCTTTATTTTCTCCGCGTCCCGTTCTCCCGATTCGGTGAACGTATTGTTCCGGCTGTTCCGGTAAATCGTAGTTAATTACGTAATCAACTCCCTGGATGTCAATTCCGCGTGCGGAAACATCTGTAGTGATCAAAACTTTGTTTTCTCCGGATCGGAATCGTTCCAATACGTTGAAACGTTCTTTCTGTTCCACATCACCATGCAGTGCTTCGCTGTGAAGACCAACCCGCTCCAGAGCTGCAACAACACGTTCGCAGCGCACTTTCGTCCGGACAAAAACCACGTATTTAAAATCTTCGTATTCTTTGATGATGTTCTCCAGGAAGAAACGCTTATCGTCCATTTCCACTTTGATGTATCCGTGTTCGATATTCTTTGAAACGGGATCTTTCGGTGATACCTGGATGCGGATGGCATCTCTTACCATGTCGTAAGCCAGAGCTTTGATCTTTTTATCAATAGTTGCCGAGAAAAATAAGGTTTGGCGATTGTGCTGCGGAGAAAGTTTGTGAATGGCTTTCATGTCGTGTGCAAATCCCAGTTCCAACATCCTGTCAGCTTCATCCAATACTAAAAACCGGATAGAATCCAGGGAAAGATGTCCTTGAGAGCGCAAATCGAAAACACGTCCCGGAGTTGCGACGATTACATCAGTTCCGCGCTTTAATTCCTGTATTTGTTTGTCCTGTTCCAAACCTCCCAAAATCGCTGTGATTCGGATGTCTGAACCTTTCGCAATGCTTTCAAAAGCTTGTTTGATCTGTTGTGCCAATTCTCTGGTTGGAGCCATCACGATACATCTGGGGCTTTTCGATTTTGCTTTCGAAGCACTCAGTTTGTGAATAATCGGAATGGCAAAAGCTGCCGTTTTCCCGGTTCCGGTTTGTGCAATACCAAAGACGTCCTCTCCGTTGAGAATCGGTGATATCGCTTTGAATTGAATGTCGGTTGGTTTTCTAAAACCTAAAACTTCTAATTGAGCCTTAATTTCTTTAGAGATGGGATAATCCGAAAATAACATGGAACAGTTTTTTACAAAGTTAATCCAATTATCTCAGTTGCTCCCGAAATGGTATATTTGCTTTATGTATATCCCAAAAGACTTTGAGCTGAAAGATCAGGAGTTGCTGCTGAAATTTTTAGAACAGCATACTTTTGGGACTTTAACAGTTAACGGACCGGATGGATTTCCGGCAGGAGTTCACATTCCTTTTACGTGCGAATTTGAAGGTTTGAAGAGGTGCCTTGAATTTCATGTAGCAAAAGCAAATTCAATCGTTCCGGCTATTTCAGCGGTGAAAAAAGGAAAAATGATCGTAACTGGAGCTCACGGGTACATTTCTTCTTCTCTTTACACACATGTGAACGTTCCGACTTACAATTATGAATCAGTTCATGTTTCGGGACCAATTACAGCGTTGAGTTCGCAGGAATTAAAAAAACACCTGACAAAATTGGTAGACATTTTTGAAGCCGGCCGCGAAAATAAAGTTCAAATGTCTCAATGGCCGGTCGAAATGATTGAGTCGTACATGCAGGAAATTGTGGGTTACCGGATAGAAATCCAACACCCGGAAGCTGCGTTCAAATTATCTCAAAACAGGAATGAAACCGATTTCAACCGGATTTTGGACGATCTGAACACCGGAAATACCAATGATCAACAACTCGCAGAGGCGATGAAACAAGCAAAATGCCCCATCAAATGAAAAATATTCTATTCGTCTTTTCACTATTGGTAATCGGGTTTTCCTGCACCACTAAAAATCCGGAAAACGACCATTCGCAGGTAAAAGGATTTCAATATGCAAGACTCGTTTCCATCGAACAAAAAGTGGGTTACAAAGAACTGCTCATTAAGAACCCAAAGACCCTGAAGGTTGAAACGAAATATGCATTGGTTCCACGTAATTCAAAGATGAAACGTCCGGAAAACTTGAAGATCATTGAAGTTCCGGTTCAAAACATGGCAGCACTTTCCACTTCTTTTGTGGGGATGCTGAATGCAATCGGAGGAATTGATGTGATTAAAGCCACAACAGAGAAACAATATATTTCAAATAAACAATTGCTTCGGGGAATCAATGACGGGAAAGTTCTGACTGCCGGTTACGAAACGGGTCTGACACCGGAAGCTGTTTTGAAAGCGAAAATTCCATTGATCGTGTTCAGTGGGTTTGGTCAGCCATTCCCGAATGAAGACAAGTTTGCTCAATTGGGAGTTGTCTGCATGGCCAATTACGATTGGGAAGAAAAACACCCGCTGGGAAAAGCAGAATGGATCAAGGTTTTCGGAGCTTTGCTTTGTAAGGATGCAGAAGCACAGAAGTATTTCGATGAGGTCGCTGGTTCCTATTTGGAAATAAAGGAAGAAGCAAAAGGAATCGTAAAGAAGAAAAAAGTGATTTGCGGCGGATTAGTAGGAGATGTTTGGTACGCTCCTGCAGGTGGTTCGTTTATGGCGGGAATTATGAAAGATGGCGGTTTGGACTATTTTTATAAGAATACCATTGGAACGGCAAGTGTTACACCGACTTTCGAGCAGGTTTTTAGTGATGATCAGGCATGCGATGTCTGGATCAATGCAGAAGCTCCGACTTTGAATAAGCTGATTGGTTTGAATTCCAAATTCCAGTACTTTCATACGGTTCAAAAAGGGAAAGTTTATGGCTATATGCATGACCCGAATTATTACTGGGAATACAGCCAGGTGAATCCGCATTGGTTGTTGGAAGATTTCATGCACATTGCAAAAGGAGATTCGAAATCGAAATTACATTTTTACAAACAGCTGAAATAGGTTATGTGGAAGAAACATATCTTGTCATTGATTTTTTTCCTTGCAATCACTTTGGTTACAATTGGTTTTCCGCATGGAGATGATTCCTGGTTTTCCTTTCTAAATTCTGCCGACGATCAAGCCTGGCAATTGTTCGTTATTTATCGAATTCCTGAAATTTTTATTTCGATTATTGCCGGATTTGCATTGTCGATAGCCGGTTTACTTTTGCAAACAACTTTGAATAATCCGCTTGCCGGGCCATCTATTTTAGGACTCACAGCCGGATCGCATTTAATGGTTGCACTAACAATAATGGGAAGTTCTATTCTCGGATTCGAAATCCTTGATTTGGGAATAACCATTTCAGCAACCATTGGCGCATTGATTTTTGGTTTACTGATCTTAGTGATCGCAGCGCGCATCCGTTCCATGGTTTCTTTGCTTTTAGTAGGAATGATGCTGGGAACCTTCGTTTCTGCAATCACAAATATTATTTTGATGAAGGCGGATGCAAATAGTGTGAAGGCCTTTTCAATTTGGGGAATGGGTTCTTTACAGCAAGTCGGCGTGGATCAGATTCCACTGATCAGTTTGCTTTTCCTGGTTGGAATTGGCTTAGCGTTTTTGTTGACAAAACCTTTGAATGCATTGATCCTGGGCGAAAAACCAGCGGCGATTTTGGGTGTAAAAGTGAAACAAACCCGCTGGAAGATCATTTTCGTGGTTTCTCTATTGGCCGGATTGGTTACTGCTTTTTGCGGACCTATCGGTTTTGTGGGATTAATCGTTCCCAACCTGGTGCGCATGTTCTATAAAACAGCCCGACACGGTCATTTGCTCTTAGCTTCCGGTTTGATTGGAGCAAGTGTAATGGTTTTGTGCGTGCTTCTGATCCGTATTTTTGAACCGATCATGGTTTTGCCGATCAATAGTTTGACTGCTTTGCTCGGAGCTCCGATTGTACTTTTCCTCTTACTTAAAAATATTCGCAATGCTTAAGTTTGAAAACTGCAGAATAGGGCATGAGCGAATCTTGTACGAAATTCCGGAATTGGAATTAGAACGGGGAGAATTTGTTGCATTGATAGGAGCAAATGGTTCGGGGAAATCAACTTTAATGGATGCATTGGTCCAGGGGAAGTTCCCGAATGGAAAAGTAAGTGTTGAAGGTCGAAATTGGAATGATTTGAAGCTGTTGGAGCGGGCGCGTCAAATTACTTTGGTCGATAATCACTTTTTAGGTTTTGATTACCTGAAAGTGAATGAATACTTAGAATTAGGTCGGCATTCCTATACGAATTTCACCGGAAGATTGTCTGCGGAAGATCAAAAAATTGTCCGAAAATACTGCGAAACTCTTCACCTGAATTCTTTGCTGGAACAATCCACTTCTACTTTAAGTGACGGAGAACGTCAGCGGGTTGGAATTGCAAAAGCTTTGATCCAGGAAACGCCGATTATCCTTTTGGACGAACCAACTGCTTTTTTGGATTACCCCACAAAAAAGGAGGTAATGTCCCTATTGGGTAATATTGCAAAAGATAGTAAACGATTGGTCATTATTGCATCTCACGACATTGATTTTTGCATCCAATACTGTTCGCGAATTTTAATCATTGAAAAAAACACCAAAATCCTTCATTCTTATCAAACCATCACTCACGATGAGTTGGTTGAAAAGGCTTTTGGAATCTGACTTAAAGTGCTATCCGGCCCAGTTTTCCCGATCAAGGCTTCTTAATTGGATGGATTCTGACAAATGGACTGTTTCAATATTTTCGGAATCATTCAGATCAGCAATGGTACGTGCTACTTTCAAAATGCGGTCATAAGCTCTTGCCGAAAGTCCCAATCTGTCCATGGCGTGTTTCAGCAAGTGTTTTCCTTCAGCAGATATTTCGCAAAATTCGATGAGTTCTTTTCGCTGCATTTGAGCGTTGCAGTGAGTTTGTGAAGTTTTGTAACGTTTGAGCTGAATAATCCGCGCCTGAATGACCCGTTCACGAATTTCAGCACTGGTCTCCGTAGGAGCGTTAAAGGCCAAATCGTCAAAAGATACGGGAGTAACTTCTACGTGAAGATCAATACGGTCCAGGAGAGGCCCTGAGATTTTATTCAAATAACGCTGCACAACTCCGGGGGCGCAAACGCATTCTTTTTCCGGGTGATTGTAATAACCGCAAGGACATACATGCGTTGCCTTGTTTTAAATATGTAAAACAGTTGGATAAACCGATGCCACTGTCTTATCCTGTGGACCCGCAAACTGTAGGTGAGCATCTAAAGAAGAGAAGAATGGACTTGAAGATGCTGCAAGCAGATGTTGCTTTGAAATTTAATATAACTGAGGATTGTGTAACTAATTGGGAAAACAATTATGCCCAGCCACAAATCAAGTACAACCCGCAGATCATTAAATTTTTAGGATATTGCCCGATCACCTTTAATGAGACAACAATATCGGGCAAGATGAAATCCTACCGTTGGAGAAATGGCCTTACAAATATGGATCTCGGTAAAAGGCTTGGTGTCCATGGTACCACAGTTCTTGATTGGGAAAATCAAAAGAGGGTGCCCCCCATTGATAAGGTCGAAATAATGGAGTTCCTGTTCGCCCAAGGGTAAATAGATGATTAGGATTTAAAGCCCTTCTTTATGATACTTTCGATTATTGCGCGTTTGATCTTAGCTTCCTCGTCTGTTACCTGAATATAGGTCACGGTTACCTTATAATTTTTTTCGGTCTTTTTTGAGAGTACCGTTTTTTTAGCATGTATTGCCCTGTTACATTCAGGATGTTCGACATTGTAGCTTCTTACTACATTCCCGTGGTAAGAAGCTAGGGTGTTTTTAATTAGATTTCCCATAGCTCACACTTTACTTTACACATTTATTTCCACGTCACCGGTGTGCTTATTTTACATTATCTAAAAGTGATCGGGCAGGTATATTTTACTAGCCTGATTACTTTTATATGAGGGTAGATATTTCAAATACCCAAAATCACTCAAGTCCTTCAGGCATTTTCGATATGTCATCGGTGCTGAGATCTTGGCGATCTCCATGATCTGATAGCTAAATGCAGTGATCGGGTTTATAAACCCCGTCTGTTGCCAGTACCTTAGAAGTGAGGTGTAGACCGCAATGTGCGTAACGCTTATCCGTCCGTCCTTTTCAATCTTGGAAAAGAAATCGGTCAATGGTTTTAAAATTTCCATAATGCTTCTTGATTATGCTACCCTTGCACCCTGTCTTTTAACCAATTTTGGTGCTGGAAGCTTTTCTTGTTTCTGTTTTCGAACACTCTTTCCCGAAACTTCCGACTTCGAAACTCTTTGACCGCTCTGATCGTATATATTGATGGTTCTGAACTGAGGGTTGGCTTCGATCGTGTAGTTTTTAGTCCCCATCTTTACCTGGTGTGTTTTGCCTTTACGAAGTTCCGCCAGGATTTTATCACTTTGAGATTTGTCCAACCGAGAGATAGGGAGTTCTTTTAGCGATTCTTTAATGTCAAAGCCATAAGAATTTGGGAATTCTTTGATCCGGTAGTTCCCATTGGTGTCCCTGTCATTGAGATCCAAGGCAACCCACTTTCCATCGGTTTGCACTGCGCGGCCCTCGAGCAGGTTAAAGCTCTGCTCTGCATCTACATTCAATCCGTCAGAATGTTTGAATGTCTGCTGACGGTTCAGTTGGGGATCTCCCTGGTTCTGTAATTGAACTTTGTTGGTCACAAGGTTGTATTCGCCCGCGCCATTGGCTTCAAAAACAATGTTGTTGTCAACGCGTTTGCTTTCGCCGACATAGGTTGAAATGGGAACAGTGAATGAGCGTTCCCCATTTTCCATTTTTTGGACTACCTTTTTGTACTGCGCTGACATTCCGATTTTTTCAAGCTGAGCCATCACGTTCAGCCTATTGTGCCGTAGCAGGCTTATTTTTGCTCTTTCAAGTACAAACCTTCTGATCGGCCCAGCCACCAGTTGCCTGAAGAGCCTTACCAGCCTATTAGGGTAGGCCTTTCTTGCGATATACTTACGTTCTTGTTTCAGCGCAGCCAGCGAAAACCGTTCATCGGGATCTTTGGTATCACCGAATCGTACAGCTATCTTTTCGTAATCGCGCAATTTTTCTCTCATTAGCGCCTTGTTGGTGGCCATTTCAAATGAGAATACGCTCTTGAAGCGATCTTCCTTTTCCTTCCAGGCGAGTACCGCCGTCTCAATACGGTTTGTTTGCTTTTGTTCCATGATCTAAAAGTTCGTTCGTGAATCAGGGAAGGGGACGGGCATCAATGCCCGACCCCTTTTTTTTTGGAGGTCATGCAGATATCTTACGCCTGCTACTTTTCTTTTTTGCCTCGGCCTCTCCCTTGGCTTCACTGTTTTTACCTGTATTTTCCGCCTTTCCCGAATTTTGCGATTGGCTGGCAGATTTTCCTTTTGACTTATCCTGTGCCTGGTTTTGGGACTCGATCCGGCTTTCTGTTACCCTTTTGCTGTTGTTCTCGTCATAAAAATTCAAACCTTTGTACTGGGGAGTTGCTTCGATGAAACGTTTGACCTCCTGTCCATCTTTGACCAGTGTAACAGACTGGCGGTTCCCCCTTTGCAAGCTGTCGAGAAGCCCATCTTTGAACTGTTGGTTCTCGAGTTCCTTGATCGGATATTTTTTAAGGGTAGCCTCCAGGTCAAAGCCATAGTTCTCCGAATACGTATGCATCTTGAAGTTGCCGTCCTGCTTGGCATTCTTGAAGTCTAGCTGGAGCCATGCATCATATTTATCTTCATTCTTAGCCGTGAGCGTTTTATGTACGGAACGCCCCTCCATAAGATTGTAGCCTTCTTTAAGGGTGATGCTGGAACCACGGTTGTTGATGTAGAACCTTTGTTTCATCGCTTCTTTCTGTCCTTCCTTCTGGACTTCAAGATCGAAGTGATTGAAGAAGTACATTTCGCTTTGGTCAGACTTTGTAAAGTTCAGTTTTGCGCTGACCTTGTCTGCGCCATAAGCAGTGTCCATTTTGAGCTCGAATTCCTTTTGTCCGAGTTCCATCTGCTTGCGCAGTTCATCGCTGGGGATTTCCTTGAAGCCCCCATAGATAACCTGATTGTTCAGGTAATCAAAATTGTTGTCGATCATAATCTTTTCCTTTTTATTGTTTAACATATGTTCGTTTTTCAAGCGTTCATGGTAGTTTTCTACAATTGCTGCGACATCCACGCCGCCATTCCGGTATGCCATTAGTGTCTTGTCACGCATGGCGCATTCCATTGCACGGTAGGCCGATTTTGTGGCTAGAAAATCCCGTTCTGGATTTTTTCCGCAGAATTCGACCACCTGGTCTTCGGTTGCAAAGAAGTCCATTTCATACTTTCCTAGCGGTCCATTACCTCTGTCGTATCCGATAAATGGAAATCCTTCCCAATGCATCTTTACAAAGAGTTCTTTGATCTGCTGAATTTCACTTTCGTAGATGATCATCCCTTTTATTTAGCGCAACTGTCTTGCATTAAGCAGTTGTCTGTTTGAAATTTTTAGTTCGATATGTCTTCCGCCATCTTTTTCCATCAGTTGCACAGCTAGGAACTTCTGATCGGGGATGGTAAATTTGGGAAGGGAGAAAACGTACATGTCCACTGACTTGCCCGGTATCTGTGCGAGTTGCTTGTTGACATAGATCGGAAGCACTTCGATTTCCTGGGAAGCAGTGCGTTTCGCCCGCTTCAGGTCCCTGATGAAGAACCTAAACTGTTCTATGTCATAGCGAACGTTTGACCAATTGGTGATCTTGAACTGAAAATATAGCACGCCATCTTTGATGAAAAGGCCCTTCAAGTGGAACACGATACCACTGTTTTCCCTACCGCTACCTGGTGTGTAGGCGTTATTCTGCAGTACAAAATCCGTGTACTTGCGGAGCTCTTCTTCGTTGGTGTTCTCTTTTGGAAGGAAGATCGAGGTCTCCCGTGGCCTGTTGTTTGGATCAAGCGAAAGGTTGATCGAAGAAGGATTCTGCGCAAAGCTGACGACAAATGTGGTCAGTTTTCCATCTGCTGTTACAACGCTCAAGTTTGAGGTGTCAAAGCCCTGCCTTGCCGCTTTGACCTGAAGGATGTTTTCGACCCCGGCGGCTTTTTGGGCAAGGATGTCCTTGCTTCCCCTGTCGACGCTGACTATGGCAAATGGGAAAACGACATTGCTCGTCTTAGTGTTACTGATCTGCAGGTTGTAGGAAGACATTTCCATTAGCTTTTTATCACTATTTTCCTGTGCCTGAGTGATCTGTGCGGTCAATGCGAATAGCGCAAACACCGCCGTTGTGAGTGACTTTTTCATTTTATCACGATTTTAGTTATTACTTATTTGCCCATGCTGGATTTCTGCTTCTCGTCCCGGAGTAGAATCTGGTAGCCAGCCTTTACCTTGACTTTTACCAGTTTGGCTTTTTTTGAAAATAGGCCCTTGACCATTTCCACTCCCGCTCCAGCTGCCTGTGCTCCCCATGTACCGTCAAGGGAACCTAGGTTGACCGATTGAAGCGGACGGTCCGCTGATTGCTTGAATGCATCACGGGTGATCGAACCTGGGATATAGATACCATCGATTCCATCAAGATCAAAGACCGTCAGATCGATTGGAAAGAGTGATCTTCCGGAGCGGATGCTGGTGATCTTGATAACCAGCCGTTCTCCGCTAAGCTGCGCCATTCCAAAGATGAAACTGTCTTTGGGGATGTTTACGCCATTCACCATGATATCGTCAACAATCCTCATCTTAACAGTGGAACCATTGACTACCATCTGGTCCTGATGGACAACGGCACGTATCGCATTCTGCTGGACTTGGGAGAACCCGTTTTGGTCAAGGTCATAGAAACCGTCTTTATCCGGGGTGCTCTTTGTGCCGTCGAGCAGTGTTACCTTTTTGCCCTTGGTGGGCATAGACACCGCAAATACTTCTCCTCGTCTTTTTTCCGAACTTTCCCTCAACCGTTCATTGGCAAGATCGGGATTCTGTATCTCCATGATCTTGTCGAGCATGACATTGAGCTGTTCGATCTCCGGATCAGCATTTTGGCTTTGATCTGAATACCCCTGGTTTCGGTGGTCCGAAGGATATCCCGCAAAACTTCTTTCCTGGTAACTGGGCTGGGAATAATCTTCCCATCGCCCTGGAGAGCTTCCATAACCGCTACGCATCTGCCGCTCAAGCTGGCCCAGGTTCTGATAAAGTTGATCGGCCACTGATCCATTTCGTCCTCTATTTAGCCCCCCGGTATAGTCGCCGAAGTAACGGGAGCTGTCCCCTTGCGAGAACCTATAGTTGCTATCCATTTTCATCTGTTCGAGCAATTTGGCGCTATCTTTCTCCGCCAGTTCATAATAGCTGAGCTTATCCGCTGGCCCACCAGCTGCTTTTGCATCAGGAAGATTGGTATTCAAGGATGCGGAACCCGATTCGCCCGTCTGCCCAATTGCGCCCGATCCCCCGCCCAGTATCCAGAATAACAGGGTAAGAAAGGGAAGGGCGATCACCGGTAGCATCACATAGAACTTCCGGTCCCTCTGTGTTTTTCCATTTGTTTTCATAGCTGTTTTTTTTAAAATTTTGTCAAGATATCTTCTGCTCTGCGCAGGCTGTCGAGAAGTCCGGGCCTTCGACGGGCAATGCTATCGAGCATGGCCCGTCCTTCTTTGGTCTTTTTAAGACTGTCGAAGCTGGCCCGGACCTCCCGGATGCTCCTGATTTGCTGATCGACCATCATCGGGCTATCGATCATGCCCTTGTGCATTGATCCCTTAGGGATGGCAATGTTGCCATGACCGACATTCTCCACCTTCCAAAGCCCGGTCAAGATCAGTGTATTGTAGACTGTTCCGCAGCATACAAACAATGCCAGTAGCACATAGAGCGTGCGCCTTGACATCCTTGCCGTCCTCCGTGACATCCATTCAGCCCATAATTTTTGGACTCGGATTCCAATCGTTTTCATCTTCTGTCTTACCGCAACCATCGGCCTTTCCTTTTGGCCGGTTGCTTCGTTATTTCGCTGTGTCATCTTATCTTCTGTTTTCGGTTTTTATATCTCTGTTTTCAATGGTGGCCCATCTTTCGATCAGGAATCCGTGTGGATTATTATCGCTCCTGGAGACGTTACGTAGGGCACCTTCGGTGACAAGGCTTCGTACTGTTACAGTGGTCGGCCTGATGATCCGCTGGGTGGCATGGCAACGGAACCTGAAAGGATAGTTCTCCATGTCCACGATGACGCTGTCCACCGAAATGGTCTGGTTGATGTTCCCCGAGATCAGTCCAGAATAAAAGCCGGTTTCCCGCAGGTTATCGTACATCTTTTTTGCTGTGCCATCTGCCAGGTAAAGAGCACGGGTGATGCCCTGCTGGATTGCCTTTTCATCCGGGTCCAAGGTGAAGAAGTGCTTGTGGAACATCTTGATATGATCTCGCGCCTCAACTGGGATGTTATCGCCACGATCTGCCGCGTAGGCTTCCAACGCCTTTCCGTTGGCAAGGATATATACCTTTTGTTGCGTATCTCTGACCATTTGGAAGCTTTTAAAAATGGTAAATGCCGAGACCACCAGACAAGTGCCGATCGTCAGCGCACAGAAATTTCGAACGTGACGGAACGCTTCATCTATATTTTTTGCCTTTTTGAACATAACCTATCAATTATTGCCTGTTGCTTTTGAGAAGGGAAACTTCGCGGCGCTGTTGAACATACCTGTCGTCTTGGTCTGCAAGCCACCACCGCCACCTGCTTGTACGATGTAGCTGGCAACGCTTGGTACGGTGAAATACCCAACGATGCCAATGATCATAAAGATCATGTACGCCGTATCGGTGGTACTGAAAAAGGTCGTGTCCCCTCGGGTGCCTAGCTGGGAAATATCCATCTTGATCATCTCCTGCTGTATCTTCCCGATTATAGACCCAAATATGTTTGCTACCGGAAGCCAGAGGAAGATATTGATATACCTGGCCAGCCATGCGGTCAGCGTATGTTCAAACCCATCGAAGACCGCAAGTCCGAATACCAATGGTCCCAGGATGGAGAGGACGATCAGCTGGAAGGTCCGAAGGGTATCGATGCAGAGGGCCGCAGCCTGGAATATAATTTGCAGCAACTCACTGAACCATTGCCTGATCTGGTGCTTGAATGCGAAGGTCATCCTTTCGGCATGGTAGATGTAAGCGTTGCCAAGGCTTTCCATAAGGCCTTCCTCCGAAGGATCTGCACCATCATGGGTATAGCGGTACCATCGGTCCCGATCTCCCAGTCCGCTCTCACCGATATACATTTGCCAAGCTTCTGTCTTGTGGAGCGCTTCTTCGCGTTTTTTTAGCAGCGCCTCGATCGCACCGTTGGAATTTTCCATCATGTTTGCCGTACCCGTTACAGTTGGTTTGAGCACGGTATTGATCATGGTCAGTACCGAGGGGAAGATCAGGATACAGAATCCGATCACAAACGGCCTAAAAAGTGGAAAGAAATCGATCGGCTCCGCGTTGGCGATGTGCCGCCAAACTCGATATGCGATGTACCAAGTCGCAGCAAAACCTGCGATACCTCGTCCAACGCCGATCAGTTCACTGCAAAGGGGCATCATCTGGTCGTACATCGATTCCAATAATTTGTGAAGGTCCTGAACGCCACCGTCCCTGGTCTGCCCGAAGGCGATGCCCGGAACCATGACCAATAGCAGTATTGCCGAAAATCTGATTTGCTTTTTCATAATCCTAAAATTTTATTCCGTAGAGATTTTCCACGGATTTCACGTCATTGTTTTCTTTCTGTCTCTGCAGCACCATTACCGTTGCCGATGAATTGAACTCCCGAAGGAAGCCCAGTTTCTCTTCCATTTCAAAATATATCCGGTCAATGGCCTTGAACCTTTCATCATCTGTCATCCTGGTCTTGCCCGATGAAAGAATGGTGGTGAGTTCCTGTACATGATCCATGCTTTGGTCCAAAAGGCGGTTGTAGACCCGGGACATGTAGTCAAGTTCCCCGGGTTTGAAGACCTTGCTGGAAATAAACCTGGCGTTTGCATTCCGGTATTCGGAAACGAGCTGGTACTGGAACTGGATGATCTTAGCCACCCGGCTATAGTTGCGAACCGCCGGGCTGACGTTAAGCAGCCCATCCAAATGGCCCTTGTGAAGATCGAAGTCGCCCTTGGAAATATTCTTGATCCTGTTATAGCCATCGCTCAGGATCTGATATTCCTTTTTGATCTGGCTGAGGATGTTCTTCATGTGCTTTAGCTTTTGTATGTTCAGGTTGAGCTGCCGGATTTCCTGTCCCTGGGCATTCGCACTTGAACAAGTGGAGATGGTTGCCATTACGCCCAAAAGTATGATCAATAACTTTTTCATGTCTTTATATTTTGGTTATTACTTTTTACCGTATAGTCTTCTTACCAGCTGGGAGTCATTTTTCGACTGCTGCCTGCTGGCCTTGGTGCATTCGATGTCCGTACAGAACCGCTTGCAAAAAGTATAGGCATCAACCATCCTTTTGTAGAGCTGATCGATACGCTGCATGCGTTCATCATCGGTCATGCTCGTCTTTCCGCTAGTAGTAACCGTGTTCATGCTAGACAGAATATCTTCGCAGTCTTTCTTCAGCCGATCATAAGCCCGGGAGAAGTAATTGACCTCATAGAATTCGAACAGTCCGCTATTGGTGGCGCGGTCGATCGTGCCCGGGAAGATCTTTCGGATTTCGAGGAACAGGTCTTTTGTCTTTTGTACGGTTTCGTTCCCACCAACCTGCGGATTTACCTGCTTGAGCGAAGTGAAGTAGCGGTCAAAAATGGAATAGCTCCCCTTTTTGTTGGAGCTGATCTGGTCGAGTTTCTTTTCGCTGTCGCGGTTTCCCTGCTTGACAAGAGTGGTCTGGAGTTTCAGCTTTAGAACCTGCTCGAGCATGATCCTGATTTCTTTCTGTTTCTGTGCCATTGCCACAGTTGAAATAACTGTAAGCAAGAGGGCCGATATTAACCTTTTCATATCTGTATGGGTTATCGGATGCCATAGAGGTTGCGTACCTGTTGGTTCTCCTGTTTTGATCTTGTTCTTGAAAGGCTCAGCATGATGTTTTCATTGTTGAACCGGCATAGGTCGTCATAGTTGCGCTGGACGTCCTCGGAAACATTGTCCGCAATCTCCATCCTTTTGGCGTCGCTCATTTCTGTGGTGTAAGCGGTAGTGATGGTCCTAATCTGCTTGACGTTGTCCAAGGTCTTCTTCAAGATGCCACCATAAACCTGCTCCATATACCTTAGTTCTTCCGCGGTGAAGTTCTTGTCCTTTTTCACCAGCTCCCAAACGCGGTTGTACTCGCTTGTGATCTGCCACTGCATCTTTAGGATATCCCTGATCTTCTGATAGTCTCGGATAACCGTCTTTACCTTTTTCAGTTCATCGAAGTATTTCTGGTACTGTTCCTTTTGCTTCTTGGTCCAATCCGAAATTTCATTCAGTTTGTTCCGGGACATTTGGTTTTGCAGGGCCTTCTGCGCATTCTGAAGGTCTAGGGTTTTGTTCTGCATTTTCTGCACTTTCAGATCTGCTGCCTTGATGGCCTTGACCAGGATCGCCTTGATGATGCCGAAAATTCCGGCATGTGCCTGCTGGCATGGAAGCACCATTACCAGGGTGAGCATGATGCCCATGACTAGTCTTCTTGCATTTTTCATGATATTCGATTTTATTTGTTGCTCCTAATATCCTCGGCCATCGCCATAATGCCCCGGCGCACGTCGCCTCCGTATCTTTGGGCATATTGCATAAGCTTGACCTTCTCTGTCTGTTCGGTGGTATAGGCCAGATATTCTTCGAGCGAAACCTCCGTACGGTAGACCTTCGAAAGTGTCCCGCCTAGGCTGATGAACACTTCCTTATATTTCTTAGTGGGATCATTTGCCTTGTTCAATGACAGCACCAGCGTTTTTTCCTTTTCGGTAAGACCTAGCAGTTCCTGGATCAGATCAAACTTGTTCTGGTATTTTGACTGGTCAAGCAGGATCTTGCAATCCGAGTTGTTGATGATTGCCTGTTTCACGATTGGAGAGGAAATAATATCCTCAATCTCCTGTGTCACCACGATGGCCTCACCGAAAAACTTCCTTACCGTTTTAAAAAGGTATTTGATGTATTCTGCAAAACCTTCCTTCATCAGCGCTTTCCAGGCTTCTTCTATAAGGATCATCTTTCTGATTCCCTTCATCTTTCTCATCTTGTTGATGAAAACCTCCATTATGATGATGGTCACCACCGGGAATAGGATCGGGTGGTCCTTGATATTGTCCAGTTCGAAGACGATGAACCTCTCCTTGAGCAGATCCAGGTTCTGTGTTGCGTTGAGCAGGTAATCAAATTCACCTCCCTTGTAATATGGTCGAAGTACGTATAGAAAATTGTTGATATCGAAATCCCTGTCCTTTACCTTTTCGGCTTCCAGTACCAGAACATACTGCTCTTTCAGGAAGATATAGAAACTGTCGAAGCAGGGAAATATGCTATTATTCTTCTCCAGATGCTCGAAATAGCCACTGATCGCATTGGATAGGGCAACGTATTCGCTACGCTTAAACTGCTCGTCGTCCTTTTTCCATAACGCCAGCAGCAGGGTCTTGATGCTTTCCTTTTTCTCGGTATCCAGACTGTCGCCCTCCCCGAGGTAAAACGGATTGAACCGGATCGGGTTTTCCTCCGAATAGGTGAAGTAATACCCGTTTACCATATCGCAAAGTCCTTTATAGGAGTGGCCGACATCGACCAGCACAATATGGGTTCCCTGTTCGTAATAACTTCGTACAAGGTGGTTGGTCAAAAACGATTTCCCGCTGCCCGATGGACCGATGATGAACTTGTTGCGGTTTGTGCAGACGCCCAGGTTCATGGGTTCATCGGAAATGTCAACGTGCAATGGCCTTCCGGTTAGCCGGTCACCCAGCCTGATGCCCACAGGGCTAAGCGAAGTACGGTAACCTGTCTCCATATTAAGGAAACATGTTGCCTGTTCTGCGAATGTATCGAAGGTGTCGTTCATAGGGAAGTCCCCACCGTTGCCAGGGATTCCTGCCCAAAAAATCTGTGGGGCACCCACAGTTTCGAGCTTCGCCGAAGCGTCCATCTGCGCCAGTCCGGAAGAAACCATGTTGCGTAGATCCTTGAGAGCATCCTTGTCCTTTGTCCAGGCCAATACGTTAAAATGTGCTTTTACAGCGAGCCGCTGCTTTGCAATGGCCTCGTTGAGAAAATCGTTCGTGGCATCCCTTGATATTGTGTTCTCCCGGCTATATGCCGAAAGGGACTGCAGCCTGAGCCTTTTGCTTTCCAGCTGTTTGAGTGTTTTATAGGCGTCATCGACGAAAATGTACTGGCTGTACAGGTGATTACAGGGCAGAAGCTGTCCCAAAGGACTTGCAAAACCGATGGAAAACTTCGTCCGATCGGTAGAGTAACGATCGAAAACGGTCTGGCTGCCGCATTCCCCCGGGAGGGATTCGGCATCGCCCAAGGTATACAGCAAGCAGCTATTGTCCCCTACGGTCAGCCCCTCATCAAAACAGATGTCCCCATACACCAACTGATCGCTGCGCTCGTTGAGGCATAGGTATTTTTCAATTAAGCCAATCTGATTGGGCTGGCTCATGAGCTCGTTTCCGCTCAACCTTGCCATCTTGATGAAGCCACTGTCTTCCAGGATTCGCTTAAACTGACCTACACTGTCCAGGAAATCCTGTTGCAGCGAACTGTCGATCGTTTGATCGGGCACTATGTTCTTTCTGAGCAGATTTGAAAAGAGCGATGTGGCAGGTTTCCTTCCCAATGGCATCTTGGTCAGCATGATATAACAGCTATGATCCAGGTATGGACGTTCGTTGAAGAACCGTTCACTGCTGTGGCTTAGGAAACTGGTATTATCTTTTTTAAAGTCCGCTCTGTAGCGGGCCTGAACAAACCAGTCTTGTTTGCACAGCACACTGTGTTTGGGAAGGACCTTGATCGCTTTTACCCAGGCATGGTGGAATGTTTCATAGTCCTGGTCGCTGAGTGTAAATACCTCGGGCAGCTCGGCTCTGAAGACCACCGTTGCGTCCCCTTTGTTGCTGAGGATACAGTTGTGCTCAACATCCATAATAGGGAATATCTCGTTCAATCGCTTTTCCATCTTCACTTGTTCCTTTATGGGGATCTTGATCCCCTTTTATTCATTTCCATTGCTTTTTTATCTCGGGGAGCGCCTTATGCCTTTCTTGTGCTTTAATGGCTCAAGTCCACGGTCTCTTCGGTTGCTTGCGACTACATAGCGCAGCCAAGCGTTTTTCGGCGTAACGATTTTTGCGTTGTGCTGCTGTTGTTGGGATGTTTTTTTAAGAAGCTCATCCAGTGCTTCCCCGCTTTTTCGTGAGCTGCCGACCAGGTCGAGCCGCTCGGGAGAAGGAATTTCTACAAACACTACGTTTTCTGGCATCTCAATAAGGTTTGCATAGTCCAAAATGCCCTGGCTTTGGGTATCATAGGGCAAAATGCATTTGCTCCCGTTGTTGACATAGAAGTCTTCAAGTTCATCAAAGGTGATACCTTCAGTTGGTTCCCCTTTCTTCTCCAGGCGCTGCTGCATCCAGTTGACAAAGAAGATCTGCCCGCAGATTTCCAAAGTCGGCTGCTTTCCATTCAGCCGTTCTAAAAGGGCACTTTCTTCGCTGGTAAGAATTATTTTGGCAGTCAGCCGATCCTTTAGTCTCTTTTCGTTTTCTTCCGAGGGTCTAGCCATGTTCTTTTGATTTGAGGTCAAGAAATATCTGTCTATTGTAGATTTTGATAACATTGGGCACCTGCTTTCTTGCGAGGGCCTTCATCAGGCCATGTTCACCATATTTGCTGCTCATAGCGTATGCTTTGGCGACTGCGCCACCGCCGAGCACTGCGGCGATAATGACGCAGACAATCGAAGGAATACCGATTATATACAGGATCGTAAAAACAATCAGTACACCTACAAGTCCCGCTCCTAAGTACCATATATACTGTGCCTTGAGGCCTTTGAACTCTATGCTCTTGTTGATGCCCTTGTTGATCTGATATTTACTGTTTTCCATTTTTTTTTGATTTAATGTGTAAGGCACAGATGAGCACTTATCTGATGCATTATTGCGTATCGCTGGGCCTTGGGATTATCGCGCTCTGAAAAAGGTCCAAACCTCTCGAATATGTCCACCGATGCATCCAGTATGTTCAGCACCTCGTAGTCCAGCATGTAGCTTAGGCGCAATAGATGGTATTCCAATGGAAACTCCTCTTGGATTACACGCCGGACCAACAGAAATCTTGATGGTTTCAGCTCCCGGGTAAGTTCTTCGATGCAAGCTTCAAATATCTTGCACATGGCAACTCCTTGGTCGAGCATTTCATGTGCCTGTGGCAATACTTCGCTTACCTTCTCTTGCAGGTAAGATCCTACCATGTAATGGTCCTGTAGGTCGTACATCAGTTCCGGATTATGGATGATGATATAGTTCCAAAGCCGTTCTTTTAATGCGGTTTCCATGACGTTTTATTTTTTGGTCAGACTCCGAAGAATGCCCTTACAACTGTTGTTACGATCACGAGAAAAACACAGCTCCCGAACCAGGCAGCAGCTACTTTCCCTGTATCTTGATCTCCGTTATTCCATTTCTGATAGACCTTTACCGCTCCGATAAGAGCCAATAATGCACCCACGGCATACATCAGGTTGGTCCCGGCACCAAAGTAGCTCCGTACCTCCTGGTTGGCCTGGTTGATCCCGGCCAGCCCGTCTTGGGCGACTGCGAATTGGGCCAGCAGCACCAGTAGTGCGGTAAGGTTGATCATCTTCCAAAGATTTCCTCCACGATTATTATTGCACGTTCTCATATTATTAAGATTTAGTTCCGAAAAAATTTAAAATAACGGAGTGCCGCCGCCGGCTCAATGCCCCCACTATCACACCTTCCATTACACCGGGCAGGACAGGGGCGGACACTCCGTTGTGGATCTATGCTACTTCTCCCACATCTTGTCTACTTCCTTCTCACTGAGTGCATAGTTCCCATGTTTTGAGCATTCCGACACGATCAGTTCATTGATCGATGGTCGGTAAGGCGATGTTTTCAATGCTGGTCTTTCCTTTAGTATCAGTTCCAGCGTCCAGGTGAATTCTGTTTGATCGAGCTGTGCTGTGGATGCTTGCTCGATGGCCGAGACCAGCTTGGTAATCAGTTCCTCGATGTCGTCAAGATCACTATGCGCATCGGGAATATCTTCCGTGGCTTCTTCTGCCGGTTGTAATAGTTCTTCATCTGCGATGAAGGGCGAGCTGGCTGTTTGGTTTGTTTTTCCTCCACCAAAAAGATCCTTCAGCTTCTCGGGATAATACCTGACCACTATGTACAGGTAGTAGATGATGGCCAAAATGAATGTGCCTGTAAAAAATTGTGTCCATGTGATATTGCTAAGCATAATCGTTACTATTAGTCCAACATTTTTTCCTTTGATGCGATCACGGTCTGACCGGATTGCTGGAACAAAGTAAGGGAGTACGTAAAGGCGCATCAAGGACAAGTTTGAGCTGTTCCCTTTGTTCCTCATTGTATATCAGCTTGTTATGATCGAGATCTTTTTTGATTAAGTCTTCATCTTAGCGTGAAGTTCTGCCGTTAGCCTCGGGGCGCTGCAAAAAATTCCGCCATAAAACGCGTGCGCATTTATTGCGTTGCTTTTTGCGCTTGCTCAGCTACGGCAGCTGCGGACGCCATTATTAATTCTTAATACTGGCATTATGAAAAGTTTGCAGAAACATGAAAGTTGGCAGGTTGCGGAGGTGCAACTGAGTTACAAGAACAGCATTCCACAAACGCAGCGGCCGAAGGTCACTTCCTCAAATGCAGCCTATGAAATCTTCAAAAGCTGCTGGGACCATGATAAGATCGAATTTGTAGAGCAGGCGAAAATGATGCTGCTGAACCGCGGCAACCGGGTGATCGGAATGTACGATCTTGGCCATGGAGGAATCGATTCGGTGGTAGTAGACATTAGGATCGCCTTTTGTGCGGCGTTATTGGCAAAGGCCTCGGCCATTATCATAGCACACAACCATCCCTCGGGACAGCTAAGGGCCAGCGAACAGGACCTGCAGAACTACCGCAGGTTCATATCAGCAGGAAAGCTGCTGGATATCGTAGTATTGGACTCGCTGATCCTGACCAGTGAGGGCTACCTCTCATTTTCTGATACGGGGCTGAGCTAAAAGCCCCTTTTAATATTCTTTTATGCGGGTGATCATCTTCTGCAGCAAGGTGATCACCACTTCCTTGTCGTTCTCTTCGGCATTGTAGGACTTGCTGCGCACCGCGGACGGCGATAGGACATCCTTTTGGAGCGAGCTGAAGTGCGGTATCAGTTTTTTGAAGGCAGCGTTCATCGATTTTCCGGCAAACATACGGGCGTCGTCGGCCGCCCTGATCATCAGGGCGATCTGGTCTGCGGAAAGTGTCCATTTTATCTTTTCGGTCTGTTCAGCGGGCTGGTCTTCGATCACCTTTTTTTTGAGGTCATATTCCTGTTCCAGGAATTTGGATTCATGCTCGAACCAGGCTCCGATGACCTCTGAAAGCCCCAGAAAATCGGGATGGAGGACGACGTCGGGCTTTCTTAACAATTGGGAGAAGTCCTTGACGTACAGGTTCAGCAGTTTAAGCTGTTCAAAAGGATCTTTTGGCGCCTCAATACGTTTTGCCAACCAGTTCTGTAGCATGTCGATATAGGTCTTGCTGTTATAGTTCATGTAGATCAGAACTTCGTCTACTGGTGCAAAGGTACCGATGTTGTGGTCGTCCCAATCTATCCGCTCGAGCTTGTACGCTATCTCCAATTGATAGGGGATGACCCGTATATCGGTTTCCTGGTGATCATCCCTTTCACAGATGAATTTCTTCATCTTATCCATGACGTGCTCAATCACAGGTCGGGAGTGGGGATACTTTGCACTCTTTTTACGGATGTTCGCCAGTTTTTCGCTGATTGCAGAACAGACCTTGTCCATGAAGGTTTTGTACATGTCCTGCCTAAAATCGACATGCGACCTTTGGTCGGTAATGAGCACGATTTCCAGAAGAGCTTTTAGTTCGGATGAATAGCCGGTCGTGACGTCGTAGTGTGAATTGTCGTTAGTGCTGCTTACCATGTTTTCTCTCTATTAAACCAGTTATTAGACATTAAAAATTCCGCAGGGTTGTTTCCAAGTCCTGCACAATACCTTAAAATTGAGCGAAAGAGCCAATCCAGGTACTTAAATGTTTGTTTGGTTTATGGAACTGCTGTAATACAAGGAGATACCGCCAACAGCTGTACAGCCTAGTATATACATGGTTTTCCTATTGATATATCAATAGGTGTTATGATTTGTTACCCTTTAGCAGCGATTTTTTTTGGAATCGCAGAAATGTGGTTTTCCGCAATGGCTTTTTGTGGTAAATACGGCCAATGCAGCGTCAGAATCATTTCCCCAGAAATTATTTCTTGGCGGGATTTTTTTGTACTGAACTGATGGGGTCGAGTAATTTATTGACAGCTGAATGGACAACCTGGTTGATGGTTACTTTATCGGCCTGAGCATTTTCAGGACCAACCCTACTCAACAAAATGTACGTAGAGATGCCGAAGAAAAAAGTAATCGCGATTGCAAGAGTCCTATGTTTCATTTCAAGATGTAAAGACGTTTGCAGCAAATGTATAGATGCGTTGTACTTAAACACACAGTGAACCGCCAAATCACCTTAAATACGGTAAATTGGTGCCCGGATTTGCAAAACAGATACCAGATTTGCACGACTGTTTAGTCTGGAAACCGGGAATATTGTTGATGAGGCTTTACCTTTTTTGTAAAAGGGCAATTACCATTTCACTATATGCACCCTTTACCAGAAGATCATTGCTATCCGGGTCGGGGATGACAGTAGGATCAAAAAATCCAAGCTTATAATTGTACCTGGCGGTGGCTTGTGAGAGTCCTTTAACAATCGACATATTTACCAGCGTACGGCTGCTGATCCGGCAGAACCCTAACCCGGAATAAAGTTCCTCCATTTCGTTTATTGTCCCTTTGCCAAACGAGTATTCGCGTTCGCTGGTAACGATCATTACATTTGGTTTTGACAGGTAGAAATACAAAATATCCTGTTTGACATCCAGCTTATTTGTGAGTTTGCCATAGTGAACTAGGATCGTGGGCGGTTCTCCTAAATCTATTGGTTGTTGTTCTGCCTTTCCCATTGGTTCAGACATTAGCGATCGTATAACATAAATCAGGTTTAGCGCCACAATTAAGATCACCACCATTGGAAAATCGACCGTGAAGAATTCTTTGCTATCAAAATGTGCCGGGTCGAACAGTGCATAGGCAGTCACAAAAAGGAGGTCAAAAGCTACTGGGACTACTACCCCGAGCAACGTCTGGAAAAAACTCCTTTTAATAAGCTGCAAACGCCAGTCATATTTTTCGTCCAGTACCAGCGTTATCCAGTGAATCCAATAAACAATTGCGAAAGTCACCGGAAAGCTTGCAGCCAATGACAAGTAAAAGGTTGGCTGCTTGATTACACGCCCCACAAAATCTAGGTCTTGTCCATGAACCGCTAAATAGAAGGTCATCAGTACCGATATGACGATGCGAAAAACAATACCTAATAAAGACTTTGTAAATTTCATTGCAAATTATTTTACTGGAGCGAAAATATAAACAAATTGATTATATATTTAGCCTGTTACTATTGTCCAATTTTAAATTTTTAATTAATGAATTATGCTCTCACACCTAACGGCGTAGCCCAACTACAGGCTGACTTTTATGCACTCCCGCCCGCGCAATTACTGGTAAAAGCGACAGCCGTCAAAACCAATTTTAAGAAATTTGTAGCCGATAATTTCACTTTGAGCAACGACCAAAAGACATACTTGAACGGGCTGAACGATCAGGACGCTCAATACTTCGGTGATCAATGCTGGTTTTGCTTTCTGTACAAATTGAAAATTACGTTTGTATATCCTGATCCACCAACTCCCGCGTATTCGAAATACGTCGAAGCCAGAAGTACTGGTAAACTCAAAGCCGGGCTTGATGGAAATCCGATAGCAACCGGTGAACTGTCCTTCACGATTATCTATGTAGCAGCTTAAAAAAGCAGATTGAAAATGCAAAACCGCACGGACAACCGTGCGGTTTTTTTTATTATAGTGTCGATCATTTATGTGGTAAATACGGTATTTTATTTCAAATATATGGTTTTACTTTACCGCCAAAAATATATACGCTATTCTAGATGCTTGGAATTACCCTCAAATACGCACTGCTGACATTCATATTATTAGAAGGTGGATTACTATCATGGCACCTGATCGATCTGATGGTGAAGACCCATAAGCGCTCAGATTGGAGATTTCTGCTACTGATAACAGGATTTCTTTTGTTTAACGTAGCGAGCTTTTATACCGTTTTCGAGCCGGGAGCAATTGACATACGTTTACAACTGCTGCTTGCAAATGGTTGCGGGATCGTGCTAGCAATCTATTACGCAGTTTACCTGTCTGTAAAATTCGGTAAAAAGGAAGAAAAGAAAGCAAGCGGAAGATTTCTGCTGCCGATCCTTATTGGAACTTACCTCACAGGTGTTTTCGTTGCCTATATTTTTGACGGCAACTACCGGTTCGCGGAAGGTCTTTTTCTCGTATTGCCTATTATTTTATCCGTTGGTTTCTGTGTCTCGCTTGATGGCCAATTAAGAAAACTAGGAGGTGTTAAGGTGCTGAAGGAAAAAAAGATTGCGATCTATTCAAGTTATGCTGCCATAGTGCTTATGACTGCCAATCCGTTAATTTCTATTGTTACTGAATTTTATGACTTGAGCGTTTCATTGATCAACATTCTTTTCCTGATTACAGTTGGAACATACATGTACCGCCTTGCCCTGGAGGAACGGAAAGCAACTCAGGCTCTTGGCACGATCGGTTTCTTTACAGACCCACGAAGCATATTTGCATATGAACTCTCAGCGAGGCAACTGGAAGTGGCATCAATGATCCTTCAAGATTTAACATTTGCAGTCATTGCCGATAAGCTAAATTTAGCACAGAATACCATTTCTAAACACGCGTCTGAGATCTATAGAAAGACAAATACCGCCAACGTTGAACATTTCAAACAAAAATTTGCTGTTTTTCAACAAGCCGAGCGACTGGACTAAAATCACCCTATAAGCCACTGTTTATCGCTGACCGTAGGGTCACCGTAGGCGGCCCCATTTAAAAAATACGTTCAAATACGGCGCTTAAATAGTTGATATTCTATTAATGCTCATTAATGTTGCATTGACCTAATAAGGTCAGTGATAGCATGTTTGCTATCTATTTAGTGAATAGTGGTTAGGAGCCGGGGAGCCCTTCAAAAGCGATAATAGTAACGGTCAATTGTCATAGGGTTCTCCGGTACGCTAATCTAAACTGAAAAATCTTAATTATGGAAACAAACTTGGCGATGATCTGTCATGATACCGATAAGAACGTAGATAGCTTACGTTCCGAATGTCTAACTTTATATAGATCAACGTTACAATACAAACAAAGCAGTTACGCTTTTCGATGACTAGCAAATTTAATTCTAGCTGGCTCTTTTATCGAAGAAAACTCTCGATCGGATTTCATGTTAACTGCTTTTATTCGTTTAAACATTATTTATGGATCAATCAAAATCAAGTAGACTTTTTACATGGATTCCCAGAGCATTAGCGATGAGGGTCATAGATTTTATAGTAGTATTTATTTCGCCTCTTTCAATCCTGCCAATTTGGTTGCGCGGAATCTCGGATTCGAAGGCAAGCTGCTGTTGCGTTATTCCCTGCTTTTCGCGGAGTAGCTTGATTTTTTGCCCCAGTTTAGCAATAACGTCTTTTTCGTCTAAAGATTCCATAGGGCTAATTTGCCGAAGACGAGAATAATTTTAGTCACATATATGTGTCTTTTAATCGTTTTAATTATATTTAACCCAATAAACAAGTACAAAACCAGAAATTTCAACTATTCACGGCGAAGAGCACCACGTAATTAATTGGTCTTGCCTGCGAGATGCATGGCACTTCGAAAGTTCATTCCCCAAATGAACAATTGTTGACAAAATGTTGTCATTAACACAGATTTCTTTTCCCCTTCAGTATTAAACCATACGTTTCTGCTTTGAAGAGTACTTCCTTCGTTCTTTACAATTTCGCGATACTCTGAATAATTAAATGCACGGGCTGCAAAGATGTTCCCTGGATCGCAATCAGAGTTATTTAACCCAATTTTTTAAAACTGATGAAATAAAAATCCAACCTTTTAATTGGTAACTCGTCTACTTATTGTAAGCAAGTTCCCTTATTCGGTTTATTGCCGGATTAAAATGAACTACTAATTTTATATAAAATATACTATCTGAAAAAATTCTGTTACATATTGTTACTCAACATGCTCATTGGTAACACGCTTTTTTCACAAGAATCGTGTTATATAAGCACCGGCAACCAATTGTTCACGGTAGATTTGGTCACTTGCACGAGCCAGCTCATAGGCAGTACAGGGCCCGCCCTAACTGACATTGCGCTCACTCCATCGGGTTCCTTATACGGTATTTCTTTTTTTGATTTTTACAAGATCAACAGCTCAACGGGAAGTGCAACATTGATTTCGAATATCGACGGATTTGGCTCTGGATTCAATTCTTTAGTTGGATACAACGACGAATATGTGTTGGCTGTAAGAGCTAATACGGGGCTTTATAAAATTCATACAGTCACAGGTGACACTACATTGATTGGATTGATTGGCTATTACCCCGCTGGTGATATTACCCGTTACAAGGATTATTACTATATGGCTGAATCAGCAAATAAATTGATTAGGTTCAAATTGGACTTTGATAATTCGATCATTTCTAATATCGAGGTTGTTGGCACAATGAATACTGTGGACAATGCAGTATATGGGATAGTAACCGTAGGCGACGCGACTTGTGAAGAAGTTGATCTAAAAATGATCGCCTTTGAGAGTACTACTGTATATGCAGTTGACCCTACAAATGCCAATTGTTCTGTTTTGTGCCCGTCGTCTAGTGGAATTAATGCTTACGGCGCCGCATCTGCAGTTGAAACGCAACCTCAAATTCTTGATGGCGAGCTTAAAACCCCCAATATATTTACGCCTAACGGCGATGGGATAAATGACTATTTCGAGCCATTGGTCATACAAGGTGTCTCGGATGTGAAGGTAGATATCCTAAACAGATGGGGAAACGTTGTCTATTCCAATAGTTCTGTCACTAATTTCAAGTGGAACGGGCTCACAAATGACAATCAAATGTGTTCTGAGGGCATTTATTTTTACAAAATATTTTACGCCGATTATTGTAACAAGGAATCAATTGTAACAGGGTTTGTTCAGTTAGTAAAATAACTGAATTTATGAAAAAATTAAAAATGAGTACCATCGTGCTCGCAATATTCGTGTCAATAATTGATATCGGATTTGCACAGCAATTCCCTACTGGTACGCCTCCGGGAGGTACTACCGCCGCGCAAGCTAACGCAGGATGGTATAGGGGAGGGAACAATAACTCAAATGGTACTAACAATATTTTTGGAACTCTTTGGAACTCGCCTATCTACACAGCGACCAACAACACGTTACGCCAGAAGTTGAACGGTAATGTGACCTACAGCATTGCCGCATCAAATCAACCTAGAAACGGCTATCAATTGTTAGGAGTAGATGGTCCTATGTATAGTGGTGGTCCGAACGAGTTGTTCGTCAACTTCGGAGCCTTTTCGCTTCTGCACCTGAATGGTAACAACGGTACATTCACCCAACAATTCGGGCATCGTGACTGGATGAGAACCGGGATTACCTTTACCGACAACGACGATATGAGCTATTTCGGACTTAGAAAGGTAGGAACAGGAACGGATATAACCGAAACAGCTGTAGTGTGGGCGGATAATGCCGGAAGCTCTGGAGGCCCCGATGACTTTGTTTTCCGCTTTACCTCAGGAAACAACTCCACCGCCACATTAACGGATTTGGCTGCTGACAGCGATGCTGATGGATTGCACATTGGACGCTTTGCGGGTACCGGTCAATTTGGACTTGGGAACACGTTCGGGGCAATCCCGACAACAGCGCTTTATATCCGGCCTCAATCATTGTTCCACATGAGTTACCAGTTCCGGGCAAATGCGGCCTCTCAGGGCTTTGGATTCCAGCAGATCACTTACCGTAGACCGCTTAGTGCGGGGACAGATATTATTGGACAAGGTGAAGCCGCTACAGATGGTCTTCGCTTCGGTATCGATAACGTGATCTGGACTCCCTTGGGAGGAACCAGTCATTTGAACAGCTACCTGCGCTGGCAGGAATCATCCAGTTTTATCATCCAAACCGAAGATGGAGGTGCTGCAAATATTGATGCGAACGAAAGATTGCGGGTTACTTCTATCGGAGCCTTGAATGCAATTTACAATCCGCTCATGTATGATGGGCTAACTTCGACCACAGATGCCACCAGAATTTCGATCAGTGAATCAGGAGCTACCCCGTTGACCCGTCCCAAGAGTTTGCTGCATCTGGGATATGATTATGGAGGATTTTTAGGTGCAGGAGGTTTTCAAGGATACCGCAAATGGATGGACTTGGGAGTACTTACGAGTAATAATAAAGACCATGTATGGTTGGGCTTAAAACCACGAGACTCGCTTACTACCACTGTTGCGATAGGTAATGATAGATTGAATGCAGTTGTTGCCTGGGGAACAGATAGACTTGCAACATCGCCTACTCAAGTAGATAATATGCAATTTATCTTTACAGGACATGTCCTAGATGCAAATCCTGACAATGCTCCTTCTACCAGCTATAATGGTCTAGAAATGATGCGCATGTACCCCGCAACTGTATATACCCATCCGATATTTGACCCTTCAGGAGCACAGACTGATTCCGTTCGCAGTTACGGGCGTGTAGGAGTCGGTGATTTTACAGTTTCGGGGGTTAACGAAGAACCTACCCAAAAGCTTGACGTAGTTGGAAATGGTCGCTTCAGATATTTGCCTGATCCCGCTTTTGCAAGGGATAGTACAGTAGATAAATTCGTTATGGTTGATACCAATGGGGTACTGAGATGGGGCTTCGCTCCCAAGGGATTGTCCTGTTGGGATATAAACGGTAATGGCATTCAGGATAGCATCGAGGATATCAATGGAGATGGCCTTTGGAATTCACTTGACTGTTCGGGCGTAGCTGGGCCGATGGGCACTTTTGGTGCACATAACGGGACTTCAATTTCCACAATTGATACCACTAAAGTCTCTTTGGGGCAGGATCTGAACCAGATTGGTGCACCTGGGCAACTTTTAAGTACGCGTGAAATTCCAATGAATAACTTCAATACCGTGTTTACGCATGTTCCAGGTTACAGTGGAAACGCAAACCGCTTAGGACTGGGCACTTCGGCACCAACTGCCAAGCTTGACATTACAATGAACCCAACAACACCATATCCTCTGCCTGTTGGACTGAATATATTGATTGACCAGACAGCATCAAATGGTCAGGTCATCGGACACAAAATGAACATTTATGGCAGTAATTCAACGAATACAGGCGGGCTGTGGGGTATTACTCCGGGAACTTTGCAAACTCAGGGGCTAATTGTACAAGTTGCAGGTTCAAGCCCGGCGGGTCTAAGCCACCATGGTATTCAAGGAACATCGTTTGTTGTTGGTCCAAGTAATTTTAATGTTGGAATTGCTGGTAGTGCAGGAAGCGGACGCCATAATTATGGAGGAGCATATTCGGCGACTGGGCTTGCAGGAGCGCAAAGAAACGTAGGAGTGTCAACCAATGCTTCGGGAGTTGGGAACTCTGAAAATATGGGTATTTTATCCCAGGTATCAGGAACGGGTACTGCAAACAACTATGGCCTTTGGACCCAGGTTCTTGTCAACTCAGGCGTAAATTTTGGTGTGTACGCGCAAATAAACAATGTCACAAACCCGCTGAATAGAGCAGGTTTTTTCGCTGGGACAGTGCAGGTAAACACGACAGTGATAACTTCTGATTCTATCTTCAAAACTAACGTAAATTCAATATCAGGAAGTTTACGAGCGCTTGCTTCAGTTAAGCCAGTTTCCTATTATATGAATGTTGCTAATTATCCTAACTTCGGTTTTGATAACAAGAAACAATTTGGTTTCATTGCGCAACAGGTAGAATCCGTATTCCCAAATTTAGTGTACGAATCTATAAAGCCAGCAGAATTCGATGACCAAGGAAATCAGACCTCCGCGGCAGTTCCTTTTAAATCAGTGAATTATACGGGCCTGATTCCGATCAATACCCAGGCAATCATCGAATTGAACCAGAAAGTTGATGCTATTTCGCTTTCCGACGAATCCATAAAAACCAATGTACAAGATCTGACAGGTTCATTGGATAAGGTCTTGGAAATGCGCGGAGTTTCCTACGATTGGGATCACACGGTTCACCCGGAACTTAACCTGGATAGTGTAAACCAGGTTGGATTTATTGCACAAGAGATCCAGTTGATTGATTCTCGTTTGACTTTCGTTGCTGATGATAGCCTACTACACGTGAAATACGAAAAAGTAGTTCCGATCTTGGCTGAAGCAATCGAAGAATTGAACGTACAAGTAGAAAGCAAAGATTCGATTATCAATGTATTGGTGAATGAGAATTCAGCGCAGCAGAATACCATTGATGATCTTAACGATCGTTTAACTCAATTGGAAAACTGTTTGTCAGGTATTCTTCCATTCTTGTGCCAGTTAAGCCACAGCGCAATTCAGGCAAATACACCTGAAGCACAGGAAGAGTTCCGCAAAAACCTGAATGTTACGTTAAGTAACCGCAGTGCTATCGTGCTTGACCAGAACGTACCGAACCCGTTTGCAGAACAAACGGTAATCAACTTCTCTATCCCTGAAACGGTGAAGAAAGCACAGATCCATTTCTATGATGCAAACGGACGCTTTATGAACTCTGTTGACGTTACAGAAAGAGGTCTTGGTAGCGTAACGGTATTCGGTTCAGACCTAAGTACAGGTATCTACACTTATTCATTGGTTGCTGATGGACAAGTTGTCGCAACCAAAAAAATGATGAAACAATAAAAGATAATTTTTGGAAAAAAGGGAAATACCTCCAGGGCTTACATCTCTGGGCGGGTATTTCCCGACCAAAATCTAAAATTTTGAACATGAAAAAACAACTAGCAATTTTTTTATTTCTATTATTTTGTCCGCTTTCTGGCGCTTTGTTCGCCCAGTCTAAAGTCGGGCATGTGAATACGAAAATGGTATTGGATACCATTCCCTCGCGGCAAAAAGGCCTCAAGGAAATCCAGGAGATTACCAGAAAGAGCGAGGCCGAGCTGATGGAGCAGGACAAGCTGCTCCAAAAGGCCTATACCGATTACATGGGCAAAAAGGGGGAGCAATCGCAAACTGTCAACCAATATGAGGAGAACCGCATCCAGAAAATGCAGCAAGACCTTCAGAGCCGCGAACAGGATCTCAACGATCAGATCCAGAAAATGAGCATGGCCCTGAACGAAAACACGTATGGTATGGTTAAAGAGGCCGTTAAAGTGGTGGCAAACAAAAAGGGATTACAATATGTGATCGACCAAGATTCAGCGCTTTTTTCCGGAGGAACAGACGTTACCACAGAGGTTGTACTGGAAGTTTTGCGACTGGATGCACTCGCAAAAAATCCATAATAGTAAACAATTTGCAGTCCGCCCGATCAAGGGCGGCTTAATAAACTCACCAACAATGCAAAAAGCGAAAGAGCAGGGGAATATATTGCAACCATTTTTTGATGGTATTCTACATTCTATCATTGCTGACATGAGAAACCGGAAACTGTTGCATAGTTATATGGCCCTGGAACTAGATGTTTCTATGTACGAAACCAATCTTTATAAGGTTGTCTTCCTGCTTGTAGGGATCAAAGATATCGATCAGAACGAAGAGCTAAGGGATTGGTATGACCACCAGATCGATCAGGTTCGGGATGTAGAGATTCACAATGATGAAAAGATCAGGATCATGGCGGGCAATATTTTGCTCGGGCTGATGGAAAGGAAAACAAAGAAGAAATAATAACCTAGCACAATGCTCTTACAACTTATCGATGAACTTGACATTGGAAGCCCGACCAACCACAGGATGGTATTCCGTGTGCTGGAAGATGGCAACTTGTTTAACTGCGGGAATTTCAATCAGACCTATTGGCTTAACCGCCCAGTGGTCTTTCCTTTTTTTCAGGTGAAAAAAGATGAAATTGTTGTTCTGTACTTTGCAGATGGCAGACAAAAAACAGAAAAGTTTGTCGACGGCGTCTGTCACTTCTTTTACCTTGGCTTTAATTGATTTTGACCTATATTATTCCCTGAAGCAAGAAATTTTCTATTTTTGCATCGCTTTGCGCTACTTTAACGTTGCATTATGAGCCGGTAAAATTTACTGAAGGGGCGTTACCGCGCCCCTTTTTATTTTCTCATTTTCAAACCCGCAAATTTAATTTCCTTTTAATCAGGCAATAGTTTAATTTTGGTTATAATCGCCTGATAATATGACCGTAGCCAGCCACCATGATGAAACACTGCTCCTTCAGCAATTGAGGGATGGGAGTGAGCGGGCGTTCGAGCTGCTATATCAACGGCATGCGAAGCCCATATTATGGAAACTTCGCAGAATGGTTAAGGACCCAGATGAGGCTGATGAGCTTTTGCAGAACCTGTTTGTAAAAATCTGGGAAAAAAGGGAACAGATCGTAATAAACCAGACATTTGATGCCTATCTATATAGGGTTGCCCAGCGCATGGCGGTCGATTATTTCCGAAGTCTTGCCAGGCAGAGCAAGTTATACGAACAGGCACAATCGGAAATGACCGAGGTAATCGACAACACACAGGAACTGCTGGAAGCGAAGGAAACACAGCAGCTGCTGAACAATGCAATCTCCCTACTTCCCGAGCAGCGTCGCAGGGCGTTCACTCTCTGCAAAATTGAGGGTAAAAGCCATCAGGAAGCTGCGAGGATCATGGAAATCAGCCCAAATACAGTCCATAATCATTTGGTGAAGGCCGTTGGATTTGTGAAAGATTACATGGAGAAGTCTGGACAAGTGCTATCCCCAATGGCCCTGTTGATTTTGCTCTACGCCCCTTAATAGGGCATTTCAAAATATTTTTTCATTGTAAGTAGTCAGTTTTGTTTTCCCAACCGTCATGTATTTAAACGGTCAGGCCTGCCGGGAAGATTTAACCACTTAATTATTATGAAACAAAATTTGACTGCTGACGGCGTTGTCGCCAAGATCGCGGAGATCTATGCCATGACCACACCAAACCGCCTTGCAGAGGCAACTGCGGTAGAAACCGGCTTTAAAACCTGGGTTTCAGACAATTTCAATCTCTCAACAGACCAAGGGAACTTTCTTACGGGTATCAGTAGCTTAGCGGCAAGCAACTACGGCTACAATGTTGCAATTTGCTTCCGTAACCTGTTGGAGATTGCGCTGATCGTACCTTTGCCTCCTATGCCTCCACCGACAAAATGGTTGAAGATGACCAACAACATTCTAATTTCAACAAATGCTTCGGGAACCTATGAAGCTACAGGATCGCTAACGTTCGCTTACGAGTACCGTTAACAATGCCCTGGTGAGGAACTGCTTTGGCATGTTCCTCACTTTTTCAGTTAAATTTTTCAAATCCTATTTGATAATCGACTATTTTTCCGTGTATTTAAATAGTCTGATATGATGAAAGCTAAAAGTAACGAACGTGAAGTAAGGGTTGCCAAAACACTTCATATACAGAACCGGGAAAGCAAACCTGGGGTGTATTACATTACAAGGCAAACCCGCGAAATCATTTTGGAAATTAAATTGAGAAACTCGGTTGAGCGCACTGGCAGGATCGCAACGGAGGGACAACGCGATGATATGCTTAGAGAAATGGAAGTTGCAACGGTGATTGCTCGAAAAGAAGGCAGAACTGCAGACCTTAATTTCTTGGTAAACCAGTGCGATAAGATCAAAAAAAAGAAGCTCTCCAAGGTTCCCCTTTTTCAGGTTTAAAAAATTTCAGATCTCGATAGTCAGTTTCTTATTTGCAAGCGTCATATATTAAAGCAACCTACCAATTGATGATGACCCGACTGCAGGAACTATATACAAAGTATCTGGATGGCTCAATTTCCGAGCAACAGAAAAAAGAACTGTTTGCGAAGATCAAGTCTTCGGAAGACGGGCAGCTTCGGCATCTTGCCGAAGGTTTTTTGAATTCCGACGTACCGGGTGACCTAAGCCACCTACAACCTGAGGCCGACCAATTATTCCTTCAGATCAAGGGCAGGTTAGACAATCAACAGGTTTCAAAGCACAAAGTTATGTGGCGGTGGCTTCCGTACGCTGCGGCAATTATATTGGTTGCGGCAACCGCTACCTTTTTATTCAATCGACAGCATGATGACAATGCCGCGAAGAATCAATTGATCGCGGTTCAAGATGTATCCGCCGGAGCCAACCGTGCAACCCTGCGTCTGGCTACTGGTAAGACCATTAACCTTGATGATGTAGGGCTCGGACAGGTTGCCCTTGATCAGGGTATGAGGATCACCAAGACTGCAGATGGACAGCTGAGCTATGAAGTGGTTGAGAACACCTCGTTACCTAACGGGATGAACACAATTAGTACCCCAAATGGCGGGCAGTATACCGTAAAGCTTCCAGATGGCAGTTTGGTTTACCTGAATGCTGCGTCCCAATTGAAATATCCCATACGCTTCGATGGTGCGCAAAGGCGCGTAGAACTTTCGGGGGAAGGTTATTTTGAGATCACCAAAGATAGCAAGCGCCCATTTTTGGTCAGCACGCAGTTGCAGGAAGTTCGCGTGCTGGGAACCCATTTCAACGTGAACAGCTATCAGGACAATGGACAAACCGTTACAACCCTTGTCGAAGGCTCGGTTAAGGTGACTTCCGATGCCGGAACGAAATTGATCATTCCTGGCGAACAGACATTGGTTGACGGCAGGTCGATCAAATCTCAGGAAGCTGATCTGGAAATTGCCCTTGCGTGGAAAAATGGAAGGATCGAGTTCAAGGACGCGGAACTGCGTAACATTATGGACGATGTAGCAAGGTGGTATGATATCGATGTGAAATATCAGGGCGTCCTTCCCCAGCGCCGCTTTACGGCGAGCATACCGAGGAACTCGAACTTGTCATCACTCTTAAAGGTGCTTGAATTAAGTAATATCAACTTCGAGATACATAAAAGTGGAAACCGGAAGCAACTGATCGTAAAGCCATAAATAAAACCATAGTCAACCAATTACCAACCAAATACCACATCCAATGAAAATAGATTACCATTTTAGATTTAGTTAGTTAATAATCCCCCAACATAAAAAGGCTGGAAGTGCGCGAACACGACCAGCCAATAGTTGGGTGGGCTTTAGCTCATCGACTTTGAAACAATGTTTTACTAACCAACCTAACAAAACAAACTTATGAATTTTTTCACAAGGTTTTTGCCTGCATTTTTTAAACGGGCAAAGGCCAGGGCTATCACTAGCGATCTGCTCAAACCAAGCAGTTCAACAGGCCCTACATTTAACAGCCTGATCATGCGTTTAAACCTCGTATTTCTTCTGGTACTGTTTACAGCAATGCAGGTCGTCGCTACCACGGTAAGCGGCCAGACGATAACGATGAAAGCCAAGAACCTACCGCTGGATAAGGCGCTCAATGAAATCAAGAAGCAATCTAGCTACGGACTTTTCTACGACAGCAAGGACCTTCCTAAAGATGCCAAGGTTACCATTGATTTACAGGGGGCAACCGTAGAAGAAGCCTTGAAGCAGTGCATCAAAGACCGGCCCTTGCAGTTCCAGATCGTAGATAAGCTGATCATTATTAAAGCAAAGGAGCAGGGCGATCTGCAACGAACGGGAAGTCCCAAGCGGAGTGTGATCAGCGGAAAAGTCATCAATGAGCGCGGCGATCCTATACCGGGGGCAAATGTAACCGTAAAGGGAACGGGCAGAAAGACTGTAACTGACAATTCAGGCAACTACTCCATCGATGCTGGCCCTACGGATGTGCTGGTATTTTCTTTTGTGGGCTATGCCCTTCAGGAGCGGAAGATCGGTGGAAATGAGCAGATCAATGTTGTACTTGTTGAAAGTTCGGGGCAACTGGACCAGGTTCAGGTGATCGCCTACGGTACGACTACGCGAAGGTTGAACACGGGTTCGGTGGGAACAATTTCAGCGAAGGACATTGCAAACCAACCAGTATCAAACCCATTGGCAACTTTAGTCGGTCGTGTTCCTGGTTTGGTAGTTACGCAACAGTCCGGTGTACCGGGTTCTTCGTTCTCGATCCAGATCCGTGGAAGGAATTCTATTTCGCAGGGATCACAGCCCCTGATCTTGATCGACGGGATTCCCTTTGCCGCTGGCAATGAAAATATGCAGTTGATCAATTCTGCAATTAATAATTTCAATCAGGGTTCTGGTGTAAGTCCATTTAATGCCATCAATCCGGGAGATATCGAAAGTATTGAGGTATTAAAGGATGCGGATGCTACCGCTATTTATGGAAGCCGGGGTGCGAATGGAGTAGTGCTGATAACGACGAAAACGGGCAAAGCGGGTAAAACACAGATTAGCGCCAACTTTAACCAAGGTATTACGCAAGTTGGAAAACTACTACCCCTACTCAACACAGAGCAATATTTGGTGATGCGTAAAGAAGCTTTTGTAAATGCAGGAATCACTCAGACAACAATCAATGCTCCCGACTTGACGGTTTTCGACCAGAACCGTCACACCGATTATCAAAAAGAGTTTTTGGGAGGAACAGGTCACACCACCAATGCCAATCTTTCCCTTTCCGGAGGTAGTGATGCTACACAATTTCTGTTGAGCGGAACTTATTACCGGGAGTCATCCATTTATCCCGGTGATTTACCTAACCAGCGCGGTAGTATGCTTGCTAATATTTCTCATAAATCAACGGACAATCGTTTTCAAGTCAATTTTTCGGGTAATTTTACTTCGGTTGAGAACAAGGCTCCAACTATCGATTTAACTAGCAGTACTTTTCTTAGTCCTAATACACCAGATTTTTTTGACGCTAATGGAAAACTACAATGGGCATATAATGGGATAATTATCCAAAACCCTTATGCCTATTTAAAGGAAACTTATCAGATCAGGACAAACAATTTGGCTAGTAGCCTAAACGCATCGTATAAGATATGGAGAGGACTTTCTGCAAAAGTATTGGCGGGTTATAATCAGCAATTCACCAACGAACAAAGACTTTCTCCAGCCGAAGCTAAAAGCCCAATTAGTTTAAACCCAGGACATAGTGCGACCATTGGCAAGAACCAGTTTAACAGCTGGAATATTGAACCGCAGCTTGAATACACTACGCAAATCTGGAAGGGCAAGTTTACAGCGCTTGCAGGGGTGACTTTTTTATCAAGGAGTACAAGCTCATTAACCATTGATGGAACAGGTTATAGCAGCGAAGCGTTATTGGGGGATTTTGATGCTGCTAGTGCAATCGACGCAAGTAGTCTTTCTTCATTGTACAGGTATCAGGCAGTATTTAGCCGTATAAACTATAATATTCAAGATAAGTATCTAGTAAATTTTACTGGTAGACGCGATGGTAGTAGTCGTTTTGGCCCTGGGAAGCAATTTGCAAATTTTGGTGCCATTGGCGTAGCTTGGATATTTACCTCAGAAAATTGGTTAAGGAACAATCCGATTTTAAGTTTTGGCAAATTAAGAACAAGTTACGGTGTAACAGGCAATGATCAGATTGGCGATTACCAATTTGTAGAAACCTGGAAGGCTGCGACTAATAGTTATGTTGGCTCATCTGCTTTAATTCCTAACAACCTGTATAATGGCAATTATGCATGGGAGAAGAACAACAAATTAGAAGCAGCTATTGATCTCGGTTTTTTTCAAGATCAAATTTTGCTCTCTGCTGGTTACTTCCAAAATAGAAGCAGTAACCAATTGATCAATTACAAAGTACCCTATATTACGGGCTTCACCAGTGTAATCGCCAATTTCCCTGCAGTGGTAGAAAATAAGGGATGTGAATTTTCGCTATCTGGAACCCCTGTTCGAGTAGGTCGTTTCCGTTGGGAGAGTTCCTTTAACATTACTTTTCCTAGGAACACATTGGTTTCATTTCCCGGTATAGAAACCTCATCATATAACTACTCATATATTGTTGGAGAATCCCTTAATAGTATTTACAACTACACTGCGTTGGATGTTAACTCCCAAACGGGATACCTAAACTTTGTTGATAGAAATGCAAACAATTCTGCTGATTTTGACGATTACGGTTACAATGGTAAAACTGATCCTAAGTATTATGGAGGCTGGCAAAATACGATCGTGTTTGCAGGATTGGAATTACAGGTTTTCCTCGATTACAAAAAGCAACTGGGCAGAAATTTATACTACTATTTGTATGGCCCTACACTTTCCGCTGGAATAATGATGAATCAACCAGAGTCCACCGTAGGTCGGTGGAAAAATATTGGCGACAGAGCGGAATTACCTAAAGTGATGCCTTCCAGTACAGGTACAGTTGGCAACAATTTATTAAATAGCAGCTTCGCTTACAGTGACCAATCCTTTATCCGCTTACGAAATGTTTCCATTAGCTATTCTTTAGGCAACAAAGTTTTAACAAAAGCTGGCGCTAAAGCAGCAAGAGTGTATCTGCAAGGACAGAATCTGCTCACTTTTAATAAAACAAAAGGTTACGATCCGGAAACACAAAACCCAATAATTTTACCTGCAATGCAAGTGTACACTGTTGGGTTGCAAATCACCTATTAATCATGAAAAGGAAATTAATATTACTCATCGCCGCCGTAATTGCAGTTTGCGGAATAGCGTGCAAGAAATTTGTAACGGTCGGCCCTCCGACCAACCAAATTGCAAGTGAAATCATTTTTGAAAATGAGGAAACGGCTACCGCTGCCATCAACGGATTGTACACAACATTATCAAACACCAGTTTATATTTTGCGGCAGGGGGACAGACAGTATACTTGGGTATTTACGGAGACGAACTATATTACACTGGCGCTTCGACTCTTATTCAAGAATTTGCAGGCAGTAAGTTGTCCATTGCTAATAGTTTGGTAACCTTTAATTTTTGGAGTCAGCCCTATCAGGTAATCAATCAAGCTAACAGTTGTATTACAGGCCTAAATAAGTCAAAATTAAGCGCACAAACAAAAAATCAACTGCTTGGTGAAGCACACTTTGTTAGGGCATATACATATTGGAGCATATTAAATCTCTTTGGAGATGTGCCGTTAGTGCTTACTGCCGAAGACTATGAAAGTGTAAGTAAAATGAGCCGAACCCCAAGTGCTAAGGTGAAAGAACAAATCTTGATGGATTTATCAGAAGCAAAAAATCTACTTAACCCCGCCTACCCAACAACCGGTCGATATCGGGTTAATTACTACACTGTAATGGCTTTTTTATCTCGAGTGAATACCTACTTGGGAAATTGGACTGAGGTGTTAAATGCCAGCAATGAAGTAATCTCTCAAACGGCTATTTATACCCTTGAAATGGATTTAAATCGCACTTTTTTAATCGGCAGTACAGAGGCTATATGGCAAACTGCCACTGGCAACCTTTCGACTAATACTTACGAAGCGTTTTCTCTGATTCCTTCAACCTCGGCGACGACTAGACCGGCCTATCCACTTCAACCAAGTTTGTTCAATACCTTTACGACGATAGATAAAAGGAAAACAAACTGGATCACGACCAAAATAGTCTCAGGTGTTGCTTACCAGTATCCAACTAAATACAAAATCAGAACCAACACTGTCAAAACTGAAGCACAAATGATGATCCGTTTGGCAGAAATATACCTCAACCGTGCAGAAGCAAAGGCACATTTAAATGATGCAACAGCACTGGATGACCTCAATAAGACGCGAACAAGAGCCGGACTTGGTGTATTATCTGGCATAGCAGGACAATCTTTAATAGATGCCATATTACAAGAAAGACGTTTGGAACTTTTTGCAGAGTGGGGATTGCGATGGCTTGACCTCAAACGGACAGGACAGCTTGATGCTGTAATAGCACCATTAAAAACAGATTGGAAAAGCACCGCGTCGCTTTTCCCTATACCTAACTCAGAAGTTATGTCTGCACCAAGTTTGGTGCAAAATCCTGGATACAACTAGAATCGACAAAATGAAATTGAAATATATAAATAAAATGATTACTGCATTTCTGCTATCAAGTACTTTTACTTTTGCGCAAGAAATAAAGCCGCTAAATGTAGGCGACAAAGTGCCCGACATTTTCTTAAAAAAGATGCTCAACCATAAAAGTAATAGCGGAAAATTGAGTGATTTTAAAGGGAAGGCAATAATAATTGATCAATGGTTTATTGCATGCGCTCCTTGTGTGGGTAGTATGCGCCACCTTGATTCAATTCAAGAAAAATTCGGAAAAGATTTAATTGTTTTACCAGTGACATTTGAAAAACAACAGAGTGTTGAGAAATTTTGGAGTCAAAACATTATAGTTAAGGGTTTAAAATTTACTCAGGTGGTTGAGGACACAGTTATACGAAAACATTTTCCAGCTGTTAATTTTCCTCATCAGGTTTGGATTGACAAAAATCAAATTGTAGTCGCGATTACGGATGGTAGTAATACAACCGAAGCTGCAATTAAAAGATTCCTTAATGGTGAAAAGTTAAAAATTGATCAGAAAGTGGATGAAATGGATGCAAATATTAGGTATGCAACTGAGCCAGATATTTTTATCAGATACGAAGAAAACAAGCACAAACTGCTGTTTTATTCTTACTTCAGCACTTTTCGAAATGAGTTGTCGGGTATGGGTCGAAGTACATTAGATACTGTTTCAAGAAAAGTTAGAATAACTGTAAATAATTTTCCGATTTGTGATCTATACAACTTTGCGTACACAAATAATTCTTGGGATTCCTACCATAGACCAACAAGATTTATACGTTTAGATAGTAACAAAAACAAGAGTTTTACGGATAGTCGTGCCGACAGTATTTATCAGTTTTGTTATGATTTGATTTACCGCGATAGTACCCTTGGAAATTTTGGAAAAATTATGATATCCGACCTCGATCGATTCTTTAATCTACGAAGTTCTGAAAAAATGAAGAATATTGATTGCTACATTATCTCTCCTAATGGAAACGGAAGTAAATATCAAAACAAACTGCTCAGTGAGCGTGAAAGGTTTCATACCATTTCATTTAATCAAGCCAAAAGAGTTATTTCAAACGATCAATTTACTTGGATGCTCTCCAGAATAATTAATGATTCCAGTCCCAACCTTATAATTTTTGAATTGGGTAAAAGCAAAAGAATAAATTTTGATATCGCATGGAACTTGCAAGACTTAGAATTAATGAATCAAGACTTGGCAAAATATGATCTAAAGATTGAAAAAGGTGTTAGAGAACGAAAAGTAATAGTTTTAGAAAATGCTCATTACAGGTAATGTAAGGCAACCTTAAGAAGGTTGCCTTTTTTTGGATTCTACTGTAATTGTTTATCTCCACGAAGAGTAATTGGAGTACCTACAGGTTCCTCATTTTCGTCAATTTGAGGATACCCTACAACGCAGTCTTGAATTTGTGGTCCACATTGGGTCTGCTTGTTAACGTCGCTATCGTAGCCGAGGTAAGACCCAGTTCCTAAGCTGAACCAATGGTAGTTCGTTGCAGAAGATTTAACTACTGCTCTTTTTGGTGCGGGAGACATTGCCATTGCTGCTACAGCTCCGATTGCTAGGGCGAATACGCCCAGTGTTGATGTTAACTTTTTCATAGTGAAAGTTGTTAAATTATGCCTACTCGATTTGTGGGTTTTCGGCTACGCCCAGTTTATGCTTTTTATTATTGGGTGGTTGCAGTATTGTTCTGTGCAGGTATATTCCGATAACGCTTAGGATGAGGTATGAAAGATTGAAGACAAAGTGCTGCTTCCAGGTCATTGCCGAGATCACCCCACCACATGTACAGGTTGCTTTGCTCTGATCGACATAGACTACGTAAAATACATATCCTGTAAAGGCAAGCATAAGTCCGGCAGAAAGCCAAAGTCCATAAATTCTCGCTGGTCTGAAGATGAGTGCTAACGCTGCTAGCAGTTCGATCCCGGGGAGAAAGTAGAACAGAATGTCTTCATATCCACCAACCACTTTATTCCATGCAAGCTGACGGTAGAATGCCTGATAATCCGCCCATTTGCTAAGTGCGGCATAGACCCATAACAGTACCAGTAGGGCGATGATGATTTCCAGAGTGATAGTGCGTGCTTTCATGGCGTGAATAGTTAAAACTTTTTCTTTTCCCGTGGTGGGATGCCATAAAAGTATTACGCTTTTTTCCAACGAAACAAGTGGTTTTAGGGCGCTGTGCACAACCCGCCCTAAATTTGTACCTCACCCGCCATATATTTTTTCATTTCTTTTTTGAAGCTGGTCAGATACTCCCGCGTCACCCGAATTTTTTCAAGGTCACTTTTAGAAATCTTCTCTTTGAACTGTGGTCTGAAAAGTGGTTCAAGGGTCTTTGACCTGATTCCGGTCGCATAGCCTTTCAGCATCTGCAGGTTGATGACGGCGGATGGATTGACTTTACAGAACCCGATCGCTTCGAACGAATTTTTGAAGCCGTTAATAGTATCTTTTTTGGTATAGGAATTTCCGGAAATCGTCACAACCCTGATGTTTCGACCGTCTTTCAGTACAAAAAGCACATCTGATGCAGCATTTAGGATTAAATCTGCGCCGTTGTGCTTTATCGGCAGTGAGATCATATCACTATACTTCTTTGATTTCACTGATCGCAGGTACTCTACCAGAATATACACTAGATTAATCCCAATGATAAAATGTACGACACGACGGTACTCGTAGTTAAGATGGGCACTTAGTTGATCTGACTTTCCAGTAATCAAAAAATAGTTCACGATCAGGATCAGATCAATCACTGCTGGAAAAATAATTCCATCTGTAACCTGTCTGAACAGGCGCATTTTCCATTTTTTGGACCAGGGAAAATCTATCTCGAGCCTTAGATTGATTCTGTGCATGAGATAAAGGAGCAGGAAACAGATCATAAAGCTTACGCAGAAAGCTACATAGAACATTGGACTTACAAAAGCTCGTTCAAGCAGGTACCAATGGCCATCGATGTTGATATCGAATGCGGCAACGAAACAGATGATCAGCTGCAGCCAGAGCAAGCGAATGTGGTGTGATTTCATTTCATGAATGTGTTTAGTTTGGATCTTCATGAGGGATCATTTCCACAATAAAAACAAAAGCATTTAATTAAACTATGAAATCGCCGAGATTAACATTTTTATTTGCTGAAGTAAACACGATTGTGTTACACCGGAAACCTACGCCAACTAAAGAAATATACGTTCGCAAACCATGGATGCACCATACAAAAACGCCCCGGTTTCAAAGCCGGGGCGTTTTGCATTTTGCTACTTTCATACTAGGCTTTTGCCAGCGTCTTCAGTTTTTCGCTGAGTTCTGTCAGTCCTGATTTTTGCAGACAGTCGGTGCAGAATGCCTTTAGTTCTTCGACCAGTTCCTGGGGAATGTTTTCCAGCATCCCATCTCCTTTTTCATCTCCCCTGGAGCTCAGTCCGCGTTCGATCACGCTGGTGAGTAGCAGGGCATTCTTACGCGATATCCGCATGTCAATCTTAACCATCTCACTCATGCCAGGTATGCTCATGATCGTGTCGTACACCTGGGCCACTACATCTTTTTCTTTCATCACTTTTCAATTAAAATTAGACACTCTGTTAACTACACAAAGATACTGGCTAACTATCTGATTTCCGGGGTAATAATTTAGCCTTTGTAGGTGAATGCGAAGACGCCTGGGTAATTTTGTTTGGTAGAAGAAAGCACTGGAACTGTCGTACGATCTTAAGCTCCCACTATGATTTGACCAGCTTGTTGTGATCATTAAGAAGCAAAATAATTAAAAAGACGGCTTAAAGCGCGTTTTCAGTGGCTTTCAGGTGGTTTGCCTGTTTCTGCCGCAAACGGCAAGATGTTCTTTTGTTAAACAAAAGGATCTTGCCCCCTGTCCACTCGGAACTCGTTGGGGGTCATTGCTGAGGTTTTGCAGGGTAGAGAATTAGGTGCTTTTTGATCCATGGTGGGTCATAGTTGGTGAAGTAAGATTTAAGGTGATGAAGGGAGATTTGTGATGGAGGATAAAAAGCAGAAAAGGACGCGCATCGTTGCCGTCCGTTTGACCGAAAAAGAGTTCGGCGAAGTTGAAAAAAAGATCAGCGGTACTACCGCAAAAAAAGTAAGCGATTATGTGCGCAAGGTACTTTTTGGAAAGCCGGTGGAAACCGTTTTCCGCAATCAGTCCATCGATGAACTCATGGGCGAGATGGCACTGTTACGCCAGGAACTAAACCGGATCGGTGTCAACTTCAACCAGTCGGTAAAGAAACTGCACACTTTGAGCGAAACAGTCGAATTCAAACGTTGGATGCTTGCGCACGAGCTTGAAAAACGGACGTTGTCCAACAAGATCGATGAGATCAAAAATCAGATCCTTAAAATCGTTCAGTCATGGTTACGGTAATCAAATCGGGGTATTCGATCAACCGCACGTTCTACTACAATGAGAACAAGGTTTCCGTGGGGAAAGCGGTCTGCATAGGGGCAGGAAACTATCCCTTGGATGTCGCGCAGATGGACGCTTCGATGCGCCTTGGCTATCTCCAAAAAAGGATCGATCTCAGCCAGCGTGCCGAGCGGGTCAGCATACATATTTCGCTGAACTTTTCCCCAAAGGACAGTTCCCTTTCCGAGGATAAGCTCATGGAGATCAGCGAGGCCTATATGACTGGAATTGGTTTCGGTGCACAGCCCTTCCTGGTCTACCGCCATGATGACGCTGGTCACCCACATATGCATATCGTGACCACTCCGGTAAAGCCCGACGGAAAGGCGATCAATACTTATATGATCGGTAAGCTGAAATCCGAACCCGTGCGCAAGCAGCTCGAAATGGTACATGGACTAATCAGGGCAGAAGATCAATTGAAATCGCAGCAGTACAGGCTGGAACCCGTTTCATCTTCAAGGGTAGAATACGGTCGTTTGGAAACAAAGAAAGCGATACAGAATGTGCTGGAAAATGTATTGACCAAATACAAATTTGCCAGCCTCTTTGAACTGAATGCGGTACTGGGCAGGTACAATGTCCGGGCACAAGAGGGCGAGGAAGGCTCCCGCGTGCAGAGACATAGAGGTTTGCTGTACAGGGTCACCGATACAGATGGGAACCCGATCGGGGTTCCGATCAAGGCGAGCAGCTTTTACAGTATGCCAACACAGTCCCGACTCGCTCCAATTTTTGAAAAGAATAACGATAAACCTGCTTCCGCAAAAAGCAGGGTGCGCAGCGCTATAGACCTATCTCTGAAAGCAAAAGGTGTATCCTTGGATGTGCTGGCCCGGGAGCTGAACGCAAAGGGAATCGATATCGTCACGAGAAAGAACGACCAGGGATTTATCTATGGTGTTACCTATGTCGATCATGTTTCAAAATGCGTGCTGAACGGGAGCGAACTTGGCAAAGCCTACAGTGCAAAGGCAGTACAGGAACGTTGCTTCGCGTCTACGCTGGAACACAAAGGTGTTGATGTCGAAAAGCTCAACCGCTTAACGACTAGCCCGCAAGATGGCATGAATAATTCCTCAAATGGCACGGAAAACTTTGGACCGATTTCCTCAACCGTTTCCCCCTCATTTATCTCCCAGCTCTTGGACACGCTGCTGCAGGTGGAAAGCAGCTCTGAATACATTCCCTACGACTTGAGGCAGAACGCAAAACGGAAGAAAAAGGGAAGGAAAATTAAACGATAAAATTTTTGGTTATGGCATCTCAATCATCAGAAAACCAGCAGGCGCTGGGAAAGATATTGGACATGACGCGCTTCATCGCTATCACTGTCCTGATCCTCCATTTTTATTACTATTGTTATGGCGCGTTCCAAAGGTGGGGGCTTACCGTACAGTTGACCGACCATTTGATGGAGAATATCCAAAGGACGGGTCTGTTCAATGGTTTTGCAAGATCGAAACTGGTTGCACTACTATTCCTTTTCATCTCTTTGATCGGTGCGAAGGGAAAGAAGGATGATAAGCTCGGTTACAGGCCCGCAATTGCTTACATGATTTGTGGTTTGTCCATCTATTTCGTCAGTTACCTGATAATGTTACTTCCGATCCGGCCGAACTCTATAGCGATGATATATATGCTGGTTACCACAGCAGGGTTCCTATTGGTGCTGACTGGTGGCACTTTACTTTCTAGGATAATCAGGGACAAGCTCGATCAGGATATTTTCAACAGGGAGAACGAGACCTTTCCACAAGAAGAACGGTTGTTGGAGAATGAATATTCGATCAACCTTCCGGCTCAGTATCAGTTGAAGAACCGCATGCGGAAAAGCTGGATCAATATAATCAATCCCTTCCGCGGAATTCTTGTAGCAGGTACGCCAGGTTCGGGTAAGTCTTACTTTGTCTTTAGGCATGTGATCACCCAGCTTATAGGTAAGGGGTTTGCACTGTTCGTGTACGATTTCAAGTTTCCCGACCTTTCGGTGATCGCTTATAATGCCTGGTTGAAATCTAAACATCTGTATGCCATCGCACCGAAATTCTTTGTGATCAATTTTGATGACCTGAACCGGAGCCACAGGTGCAATCCGCTGGACCCGATGGCGATGAACGATATCACCGATGCGGCCGAGAGCGCACGGACGATCCTGCTCGGGCTCAACCGCGAATGGATCAGGAAACAGGGCGACTTTTTTGTGGAAAGTCCCATCAACTTCCTTACCGCAATCATCTGGTACCTGCGCAGGTACAACGATGGCCAGTTCTGCACCCTGCCGCACGTCATCGAACTGATGCAGATGGGATATGATGAACTCTTCACCGTCCTACGTTCAGAGCCGGAGATCGAGGTCTTGATCAACCCGTTTGTCACCGCTTACCTCAATGACGTAATGGAACAGCTCGAGGGACAGATCGCCTCTGCAAAGATCGCAATGGCTAGGCTCGCCTCGTCTCAGTTGTACTACGTACTTTCCGGCAATGACTTTACGCTCGACATCAATAATCCGAATGATCCGAAGATCCTTTGCGTGGGGAACAATCCACAGAAATTGCAGACCTACGGTGCGGTACTTTCGCTCTATTCCAACCGCCTTGTAAAACTGGTCAACCAGAAGAACAAACTGAAATGCGGGATCATCAAGGATGAGTTTCCGACCGAATATGTAACAGGGATTGATTCGCTGATCGCAACTGCAAGGGGGAATAAGGTGGTGACCTGCCTTGGACTCCAGGACTTCACCCAGCTCCGAAAGGACTATGGCAGGGAGCAGGCCGACGTGATCACCAACATCGTGGGCAACGTGATCTGTGGACAGGTGACGGGCGATACAGCTAAGCAGATGTCCGAGCG
>CAMLFH010000026.1 GCA_946479285.1 uncultured Flavobacteriales bacterium
CCATATGTTCCAACAGGAACTTCAGATCCATTAGATCCTTGTGATCCGCTTCCAACAAGTATTGCCTGTGATGGAGATGGCGACGGAGTTTCAGACGATGATGAAGCTGCAAACGGAACAAATCCAAATGACCCGGATACCGATGGTGACGGAGTATTGGATGGAGAAGAAGTGTACGGAACGGATAATCCTTCCACACCTTATGTTCCAACAGGAACTTCAGATCCGCTTGATCCTTGTGATCCGCTTCCAAATTCTGCAGCATGTTTGTCAGGAGGCAGTGGAGGGCAAAGCGTAGATGTTCCGGAAGGATTCTCACCGAATGGTGACGGTTCCAATGAAACACTCATCATTCCAAACCTGGATGACTATCCCGACCATGAACTCAAAGTCTTCAATCGCTGGGGAGTTGAGGTGTTCAAGGCAAGTCCTTACAACAATGACTGGAATGGAACAAACCAGGGGAAAATGGCCGTTGGAAAAGAGGAATTGCCTGCGGGTACTTACTTCTACATCCTGGATTTAGGCATGGACGATAAAATAGTTAAAGGTTACATCTATATAACAAGGTAATCATGAGAAATAGATTCATATTAATAGCATTGCTTGTTTTAGGACTGAATCAGGCATTTGCGCAACAACAGGCAGCATATACGCATTACATGTACAATACGCTGGTCATAAACCCGGCGTATGCCGGGAGCCGTGATGCACTGACATTTACCGCATTGGGAAGATTCCAGTGGGTAGGATTTAAAGGTGCACCGACTACGCAGACTTTTACCGTTCACACTCCGATTGCCCGAAAGAATATCGGGCTTGGATTGAGTTTAGTGAATGATAAGATTGGGCCAACTAATAATACGACTGTGGACGTAGATTTTGCTTACCGCCTGAAGCTTTCGGATAAAGCACGCTTGTGCTTCGGGATCAACGGAGGATTCAACAGTTTTTCGGCAGAAGTGAATAACCTGACGTTGGCTGATCCGACAGATGCTGCTTTTTTGGCAAACAGAAGAGGAAAAATGCTTCCGGCTTTGGGAGCAGGAATCTATTTTCAAATGCCCAATTTTTACGTAGGGGCTTCTGTTCCGTCTATCCTGGAAAACAACCTGTTTGCAAACGGGAACAGTAACTCGATGGACATTTCCAAAGAGAGACGTCATTACTATCTGATTGCAGGTGCGGTGTTTACCATTTCGCCTTCCGTGAAATTTAAGCCGACTGTATTGGGGAAACTCGTACAAAATGCACCTTTCCAATTGGATGTCACAGGAACATTTATGCTGCGTGACCTGATCGATCTTGGAATCATGTACCGCACCGGAGATGGTGTTGGTGCCTTACTTGGAGTGCATATTTCCAAACAATTCCTTTTCGGTTATTCGTATGACTGGTCGGCTGGAGTGCGAACAGGTAAAACAAACGGAGGAAGTCATGAGATCATGCTGCGTTATGATCTGCTCTTTAACAACGATGGTAAAATCAAATCACCCAGATATTTCTAATATGAAAAAAACAATACTATTTGCTGTTTCATGCCTGCTTATGGGTTGGGTGGCAGCACAAGAGAAAAACGAAATAATAGGGACGAAGCAATTGAATGAGTTCGATTACTATGCATCCGTGAACTCGCTTGAAAAAGTGAAAGACAAAGATGCAGGCGTACTCCGGAAACTGGCAGAAGGTTATGACATGATCGGGAACTATCCGAATGCAGAAGCTTGCTATGCAACTATTTGCAAACGGGCAGACCGTATTCCGAACGATCACCTGGAATATGCCCGCATCTTGATGAAGTGCCAGAAGTATGTAGAAGCGGAAGCTCAATTAAAGATCTATTCGAAGTTGAATCCGAAAGACAGTGAGATGGACCGTTTTGAATTACTGAACGAATCATTGGTGAAGTATTCAGCTCAGGCGGCTACGATCAAGATTGTAAATGCGCCGTTCAATACGGAACAGGAGGATTTTGGACCGGTAGTCTACAACAACAAACTGCTTTTTACTTCTTCGCGAAAAAATAGTGAAGTAGTGAACCGCAAATGGTTGGGAAACCGCTTGTCATTCCTGGATTTGTATTTAGCAGATATTAATCCGTCAACTAACGAGGTGACGAATATTCAGCCAATTCCGAGTAAAAAGGTCAACAAGAAATACCACGAAGGCCCGGTAGCATTTTCTCCGGATGGAAAACAGGCGTATATCACCCGAAATAACTACGAGGAAAAAGCCATTGACGGAACCCGCCATTTCTCTTTGTTTGTTTCCAACCTGGTAGGGGAGACATGGACTGAACCGGAGCCGGTTGTATTTAACAGCAACGATTACAGTGTGGGTCATGCCACATTCGCACCGGATGGAAAAACCTTGTTCTTTGCTTCGGATATGCCCGGAGGACAGGGCGGTGTAGACATTTATCGTTCCCGCTGGGAAAATGGAAACTGGTCGGTGCCGGAAAATATGTCCTCTATCAATACAGGTGGTGACGAAATGTTTCCTTTCTTCCACGAATCCGGAGTTTTCTTTTTCTCTTCCGAAGGTTATCCCGGTTACGGCGGATTGGATGTATTTATATGTGTTTACAAGGATGACGATTTGAGACAAATCCGGAATGTAGGTGCGCCTTTCAATTCTCCCGGAGATGATTTTTCGGTTTGGATGAACAAAGATGCAACAACCGGAATGATCTCTTCCAACAGGCCCGGAGGAAAAGGAAACGATGACTTGTACACCTTTACGATGGAAAAGCCATTTATGTTTGCGCGTAATATTCGTGTAGTAGCCAAAGATGAAAAAGGAAACAGGCTTCCTGGTGTTTGGATCAAAGTAAAAGATCCGAGCGGAAAAGAACTGGCAACACTGACGACCGATGCAAATGCAGAAGCTACTTACGAAACTTCAGAAACCGGATCGTTTAATATTGAAGGGAACAAAAAAGACTATTTTGAATCGGCTGAGAAAGTGGTCGTCACAGATGAATCCCCGGAAAATATTCCTGCAGATTTAGTGTTGGAAAAAGATCCGGGATTCATGCTTTTGGTTCAGGTACTGGACAAGAAATCAAGTACTGTGCTGGATAGTGTAAAAGTGACGCTGATTAATAACATGACCGGAAAAGAAGAAGGCATTTTCTATACTAATAAAGACGGTCAGATCAAGCGTCCGATCTACGACAAGAAACTGAACGACCGTGTTTCTTATAACATTCGCCTGGAGAAAAAGGGATACCTTCCAAGAGGAACAACTTACAACAAAGAGCTGACTGCTCCCGGTGTTTATGATGTTTCAAAAGACATTTCCCTAAAACTGGAAAAAATGGAAGTAGGAACAGATCTTGCGAAAGCAATCGATTTGAAACCGATCTACTTTGATTTGGCAAAATTCAACATTCGTCCGGATGCAGCAGTGGAACTGGATAAGATCGTAGCGATCATGAATGAATTCCCGACCATGGTGGTAGAACTTGGTTCACACACCGATTGCAGAGGAACAGCGCTGAAGAACATAGAACTTTCCCAGAAGCGGGCAGATGCTTCGGCAGAATACATCAAATCCCGTATCAAAGATCCGTGGAGAATTTCCGGAAAAGGGTATGGAGAATCGAAAATATTGAATGGTTGTACCTGTGAAGGTCTGAAAAAACAACCGAAGTACACGGAAGCACAGCATGCGGTGAACCGCAGAACGGAATTCCTGGTGGTGAAAATTTAAGCTTTTACCAATTTTATGAAGAAAGAGGAAGGCATCTGTCAATTGACGGATGCTTTTTTATTGAACTGCAAAGAAGAGCCAGCTACTGCTGGTGAAGACGGAGTGCAGTCTGAAAGACGTTGCACGAAGGTAGAAGATCGCAAAAAATGAATTATACCTTTGCGTCCTCTTTCTCTTTGCGGTTTAAATTTATCGTGAATTGAAAAGGCGATGAGCCGCGTCTTTAATTTTTGTGTCTTGAAGTTCGTTAAAACTAGAATTCTGCAATTCTGCGAAATCAGCTTTCCAGCTCTTGAATTCGCGAACCTACTTAGCGGTTCGTTAAAACTAGAATTCGAGAATTCTCGAACTCGATGTTAAAATCTACAATGCATAAAAAAGGCGCCGATTGACGCCTTTTTAGTTTATTCAACAATAATCCGCGATTGAATCACTTGTGTATCCGTTTCAATAACGATTAGATAAAGACCGTTTTTAAGCTGCTCATTTGTCAAAATGACTTTGTGATTTTCAAGTACAGGAACGAATAGCATCTGCAAACCTGCTGCATTGAAAACCGTAATGGATTGAACTTTCTCCTGCAATTTGCTGAAATCAATAACAGATGTCGTTTCCATCGGGTTCGGATAAATGGAAATCATTTCTTCCTCATTAGTACTCACTCCAACCTGACTATCAAAGGTTTCAAAATCGTAGTAATCTTTGCGGTAGATATTTTCAGCTTGCAAAGTGAAACTATTTAATTCCTTGTGGATATGTTGAATGAGATAATCATTCATATCATACAGATAGTTGTCTACGTAATCCTCTATCAAAATCAATTGACTATTCATCTCGTCCCATGATTCCGAATAATACCTGGTGCGGTTGCCGTGAGAATCATAATCTTCGCCATGACTTCCTGAAAGATGATATGCATTTGATGAGTAAGATTCTATCAAAGAACTATAACTTCCATTTGCACCGTATGTGTAGGTAACCCGGTAATAATTATCCCAGGAACTGGTGTTTGTATTCCACTCATATGCATAACGTGCAGCAATAGTGTTATCGGGATTGTATGTGTTAACCTGCTTTTCTTCGTATACGAATAATTGTTGACTGGTATTCCAGAAGGATAAGATTCGCTCCAGAATGTTATTCTGAGTGTCGTATACGATGTCAGAAAATTTGATATTTTCTCTGTAAACTTCAGCGAATTCATCGTACGTAAATTCAACGATCTCCGAAATCCGGTTGTTGTTATCATACTGATAAGTGTTCTTAGTTCCTAGCCATAGTTCCCAGTTACCGCTATCGAACACGTATCTTTCATCCAGGATGATATCCTGCATCCCGTTGTAATCGATCTGGTGTTTGATTCCCGGTTTCCAGGTAGAATTGATATGATCGTAATCATCCTTTATTTCAAGTGTCGGTTGAAACAAATTATCATAATTGGAAGTGATACGTTCGGTATAATAATTCCCGTTTCGACTGATGCTGTTTGTAGCTTGCCCCTGTACATTGTACACATAGTCTGAAGAGTCAATAAATATCCAGGAAGATCCACTCCAGGTATAGTTATGGGATTTATGTGGTCTGTGAACAATGGTTTTATTCGTGTTGTTGTTTCCTACCGGTTTTTTAAATCCGTCTTGTGCAAACTGGGTGAATGCGATTACGGTGATGGAAAGAAGAGTAAGAAGAAATTGTTTCATTTCGTTTTTATTAGGTGGATTTTGAAGGTGTAAAAGTAACGATTTTGCTTCAAATGGCGAACCGCAGAACGGAATTCCTGGTCGTGAAGATTAATATCAAAAAATGTAGGCACGCGATGCGTCGCGTGCCTACATTTTATTTTAATCGCGTGCCATTATTTCTTCTTCAATTCCTTTCTCAATTTCTCCATGTGCTCTATTTCCATTTTCAGGTATTTGGCCGTATGGGAAACGTCCGTATATTTCTTAATGATTTCCTCCGGTGTTCCGGTGCAGACAATGTTTCCACCGCCTCTTCCACCTTCAGGTCCAACATCAATGATGTGGTCCGCTACTTTAACAATGTCGAGGTTGTGCTCGATCACCAAAACGGTATTTCCGTCTTCCACTAAGCGTTGTAATACTTCGATCAGCATGCGTATGTCTTCAAAATGCAAACCGGTACTTGGTTCGTCGAGGATGTAGATCGTATTCCCGGTTCCGCGTTTGGTTAATTCTCCTGCGAGTTTGATGCGCTGCGCTTCACCACCACTTACGGTTGTAGAAGGCTGTCCGAGTTTGATATAACCCAATCCAACGGAGTTCAGCGTTTCTAAAACACGGTGGATCTTCGGAACTTTTTCAAAGAAAATTACGGCATCTTCGATGGTCATTTCCAACACGTCGTTGATGGATTTCCCTTTGTAGCGTACCTCCAGTGTTTCGCGGTTATAGCGTTTCCCGTTACAGGTTTCACATTCCACGTAAACATCCGGAAGGAAGTTCATTTCAATTACTTTTAATCCGCCACCACCACAGGTGTCACATCTTCCACCGGCAACGTTGAAGGAGAATCTTCCCGCTTTGTAACCACGGATCTGTGCTTCCGGCAAAGCGGCAAACAAGGTGCGGATTTCTGTAAATACATTCGTATAAGTTGCCGGATTGCTTCGTGGTGTTCTTCCAATCGGACTTTGATCAATCTCAATGACTTTATCTAAATGCTCCAGGCCTTCAATTTTCTTGTAAGGCATCGGCTTCTTCACACCGTTGTAAATATGTGCGTTCAGAATAGGATAGAGCGTGTGATTGATCAGAGTCGATTTTCCACTTCCCGAAACTCCGGTTACACAAGTCAGCGTTCCTAAAGGAATTGTCAGATCTACGTTTTGCAAATTGTTTCCGCTGGCGCCTTTTAGCACCAGTTTCTTTCCGTTTCCTTTTCGGCGTTTTTTCGGAATTTCGATTTCCAGCTCGCCTCTCAAATATTTGGTGGTGATGGAATCTTTGGATACCAATTCATTAAACGGTGCTGCATTCACAATTTCACCGCCATGAACTCCTGCTCCCGGACCGATATCCACCACAAAATCTGCAGCCTCCATCATTTCGCGGTCGTGTTCCACCACAATCACCGAGTTTCCTCCGTCGCGCAATCGTTTCAATGAATTGATCAAACGCGTATTGTCTCTTTGGTGCAAACCGATACTCGGTTCGTCCAAAATGTAGAGCACATTCATTAATTCGGAACCGATTTGGGTTGCCAAACGAATGCGTTGTGCTTCTCCACCGGATAAACTTCTTGCAGAGCGGTGTAAAGTCAAATATTCCAGTCCAACTTCCAGGATGAAACGTACGCGCGCACGAATTTCTTTCAAAATTTCCGTTCCGATGACCTGTTGTTCGTTATTTAATGAATCTTCAATGTTCTCTAACCAGGCTGCAAGGTCCTGGATGTCCAGGTTGGCAACTTCTCCCAGTGTTTTTCCACTCACTTTGAAATGAAGTGCTTCTTTTTTCAAACGTGCTCCATGACATTCCGGGCACGTGATCTTGTTCATGAAACTTTGTGCCCAGCGTTGAATTCCGGCAGTACTTTCTTCCGCATGGCGCGCCATGAAATTCCCCAATCCTTCAAACTGAATGGTTGTTTCCTTGCTGTTTTGTTCCAACCCTTCATTTCCGTTCAGGATCACGTGGACCAAATCGTCCGGAAGATCTGCAATGGGCGTATTGATAGTATAACCTTCCTGCTGCAGGAAAGCTTCAATGCGGTCAAAAAACCAGTTGCGTTTGTATTCTCCAATCGGCGCTAATCCGCCTTTTTTGATGCTCAGTTTTGGATCCGGGATCACTTTTTCGCGGTCGATCTCAGAAATTTCACCCAATCCTACACAAGTAGGGCAAGCTCCGTATGGCGAGTTGAAAGAAAATAAATTCGGTTCCGGTTCCGGGTAAGAAATTCCGGTTGTGGGACACATGAGCAAACGCGAGAAATGACGAACCTGGTTTGTTTCAAAATCCTGGATCATCATACTTTTTCCGCCGTGTTTCATAGCAGTGGTGATAGCATCGTATAAACGTTTGCGGTCATTGGCTTTCACCTGGATGCGGTCAACAACGATTTCAATGTCGTGGATTTTATAACGGTCCAAACGCATTCCTTTCGTAATTTCCATAATTTCGCCATCGATGCGAACTTTGGAATAGCCCATTTTTCCAATTTGCTCGAACAATTCGCGGTAATGACCTTTCCTTCCTTTGATCTTTGGAGCGAGGATCAATACCTTCTTCTCATCAAATTGTTCTATGATCAAATCCGTGATCTGGTCGTCGGAATATTTGACCATGCGTTCTCCCGTTTCATAAGAATATGCCGTTCCGATCCGTGCATAAAGCAGGCGCATAAAGTCATAAATCTCCGTAATAGTCCCCACGGTAGACCGCGGACTTCTTGAAACTGTTTTTTGTTCGATAGAAATTACCGGGCTCAACCCATTGATCTTGTCCACATCCGGGCGCTCCATTCCGCCTAAGAACTGGCGCGCGTATGATGAAAACGTTTCGATGTATCTGCGCTGGCCCTCTGCGAAAATGGTATCAAATGCCAAAGAAGATTTCCCGCTTCCGCTTAAACCGGTAAAAACAACGAGTTTGTCCCGGGGAATTTCTAGTTGGATGTCCTTTAAATTGTGTTCTCTGGCTCCGTAAACTTCAATGTTGTTTGTTTTTTTGTCAAGACTCATGTCAGAATGTGTGTAATCTATTTTAATAATGTTCAAATGTTCAAATGTTCAAATGTTCAAATGTTCAAATGTTCAAATGTTCAAAATTGTATTTAAATACTTTGAACGAAAGGCGCTGAGTCAGCCACGGCTGAAGTCACCCTTGAACCTTTTAACTTTTTGAACGCTTGAACTTCTTACTTGTATGCGTTATACGGTTTCAGATTTTCGGATGCTGTTGGCAAAAGAAGGGTAAATTTTTGTCCTCCTTTGACCGTCAGTTTGGTTGTTTTCAACCAGGGATTTAATTTACGAAGAATTTTAATATTAAAGCCCTGTTCATTCGCCCAAAGTGCCAGGTTCGGGATTGTTTCTTCCACTACTGTTTTTTGAACGCGGAATGGTTCGTACAATTCCATTTTATCCGGGTAAAAGCCATAGGCTTCCGGGTTTTCATAAATCAGCTTGGTAGCCAGAAGACGAAAAACATATCTCCCGGTTTCACTGTTTTGGTAAGTATCGAAATAATGCTCGGTTTCCTGCCATTCCATATCATCAATTACACCTCCAACTCCGCGGTTGTAGGAAGCTGTGGTCATCACCCAATCGTTTAGGGTCCTGTGCGCATCTTTCAAATAACGGCAAGCGGCATGCGTACTTTTTTCGATGTTCAGCCGCTCATCGATTTCCGCATCCATCTTCAAATCATATAATTTGGCGGTGGCCGGCATAAACTGCCAGAATCCTTGCGCTCCAACCGGAGAAACAGCTTGCTGCAGGTTACTTTCGATGATTGCTAAATATTTGAAATCGTTAGGAATTCCTTCTTCTTTCAGGATGCGCTCAATTTCCGGGAAATAGCGGTTGGCCCTTTTGACTGCACCAATCCATGCGCTTTGATAATAAGCTGTCATGAGTACTTCCCGGTCCAAACGCTCGCGCAGATCTTCGTCGCGCAGATCAATGGTTGTTCCGGCAAATTCCATGCTTTGCGGCAAAGCTGGGAAAACTACAGCGGATGAAGCAAGCACTTGCTGGTGCTTCTCCTCTTTTTTTTGCTCTTTGGCAGCTTCACTTTGGCAGGAAGCCAATATAATCAGCGATAAGAAAAGGAAAATGTGTTTCATGTAATGCGATTAAAGCACTACAAAATTACATAATCTAAAGCTAGTTTGGTATTCAGGATCAGGTTTATCCGTTTAAATTTGTGGTGCCAGGAAGAATATCTCTTTTTTCAGTTAACCACATAGAAGCACAGGTCACATTTTAAAGGGTGTGATTTTACATTCCTCACCCAAACTAAATAATGGAAAACAAAGAAACTATGTGTTCTATTGTGCAGGATGTGGTTCCCATTCCTGGTCCTTCAAGCTATTTCTTGTGAATAATCGTGTTACGGTAAAGCACAAAAAATACGGCAAAAAAGTAGATAGTGAGGAAGAATGCCATCCATGGATTTCCCATTTTGGCGAACACCACGGCAAGAATCGTCACCAAAGTTGCCATCAGTCCGATTCCCAAAAAGACGATCCAAACCTGGCGGTCATTCAGTCCGGAATAAACCAAATGATGGGTCGTGTGGTCTTTTCCCCCAACCATCGGGGATTTTCCTTTTCGCAGGCGGTTGATCACCACCGTCAAAGTATCTGAAATGGCCGGAGTAAATGCAATCAGCGTAACAGCACCTCCAACCAATGGATTCAGCTGCGTGGCATTGCCGATATTCCACAATTCATGAATGGAAAAGAAAGCTACGAATAATCCGATAAACTGGCTTCCCGCATCACCCATGAATAATTTGGACGGATAAATATTGTAGCTTAAAAACCCGATAATAGCTCCGATCTGGATCAGCATGGTCAATGTCCAGATATTCATGTTCCAATCGAAAAGAATGATGTTGCTGGCCAAACAGGAAACAAGTAAAAACAATGCTGTTGTCCCGGTAATTCCATCCATATTATCCAGCATGTTCAGGGAATTCATCATGGCTACAACCCAAATGACGGTAATCATGCCATTGACCCAATTGATTTGTGTTAGTTCGATGACGTTATTCGTGTAAACGAAAATCACTCCGCATCCGATCTGTACAAACAGTTTCATGAAAGGTTTGGTATTGTAAGCATCGTCTGCAAGGCCCATAATGAATGAAATGGTTCCCGCAGTCATTAACCCTACAAACTGGCGGTTTTGGAAGATGTTCTCGTTGCTGAAAATAATGGAGTAGGCAACCGTTCCAAAAAAGAAGGCCACAAAAAAGCCGATTCCACCCAAAGAAGGTTTTGATTCGTTTGCCCAGCGAACTGTCACATCATTCTTATTCCGAATTCCGAGACTTTGGGAAAAGCGCAAAAGTATTCCGTTAGAGACGTAACTCATAATGATTCCCATAACCAGGAACCCAACACATGCCAAAATTATTTCAACCGTCATCTCAGCCTAATCAAATGGAGTTTTAAAATCTGCCAGAAGTACTCCAATCTTATCTTTTGCAGATAAAACTGGGTTTGTTTCTTCCCATTGAATATTCAACGCAGGATCGTTCCAAAGGATCGTTCCTTCGCTGGAAGGATTGTACCAATTGGTACATTTGTATTGAAAAACGGTGTTGTCTTCCAATGTAACAAAGCCGTGTGCAAACCCTTCGGGAATGTAAGCTTGTGTTTTATTTTCTTCACTCAGAACAAATGAAACATGCTGCCCGTAAGTGGGGGAGTTTTTGCGAATATCCAAAGCAACGTCCAGAACACTTCCTTTAACAACACGAACTAATTTTCCCTGTGCGTGCGGTGGCGCCTGAAAATGCAGGCCTCGCAGCACACCTTTGGAAGATTTCGACTCATTGTCCTGCAGGAAGGAGATTTCCTTACCAATAAATTCGTTGAACCTTTGTTGATGAAAAGACTCAAAAAAATAGCCGCGGTCATCTCCAAAAATAGTGGGTTGTATCAATATTACATCAGCAATTGCTGTACGTTTAAATTCCATTTATTTCTTCAATTTTTAATTCTTCTATTTCCTTCAGTAGCTTCGCTTTCCGTAATGCTTAGCTTTTTGTGAAAGCTGCATTCCGTCTTCAGTAGCTTCGCTACTTCTTCTTTTTCTTTTTATCCTCTTCGTCGTAATAGCCGTATCCATAGCCGTAACCGTATCCATAGCCATATTTGCCCCTGAATGCTTTTGTACCGTTCAAAATAATATTCAAATGCGTAATCTGGTTCATTTCAAATAATTCACGCACTCTTCCTGCAAAAATACGTTTGGAATAATGTGCTTTGAAGATGTAAATCGGAACATCTGCTTTGGCAAGGATTTGAACTCCGTCAGTCACCAGACCAACCGGCGGATTATCAATAATCACTACGTCGTATCTGGATTTAAGAGCTTCCAGGATCTCGAAAAACGAATCACTGAGGATCAATTCAGACGGATTTGGTGGAATTGGCCCCGCACTGATGAAATCCAGGTTTTCAATTTCCGAATTCCGGATACATTCTTCCAGCACTGCCTGTTTAATGATCAGGTTGCTGATACCTTTTTCATTAGCTACGTTCAAGCCCAGGTGGACTTTTGGCTTTCTTAAATCCAGGTCAATTACAATGGTTTTCTTTCCTGAAAGCGCAATAATTCCGGCAAGATTTAATGCCACAAAAGTTTTCCCTTCACCGGAAATGGAAGAAGAAATGGCAATAACGCGGGCATTGGAATTCACGAAGCTGAGATTTGTACGAATATTCCGCATGGACTCCGCCAAAATGGATTTGGGATTCGTATGGACCATCAACTGGCTGAATTCAGAGCTTTCTTTCAATTGCGGGATATTTCCCAGGATCGTAATTTTTTCCGGTAACAATTGTTTCAGGTCTTCCACCGTATTGATCTCATTGAATGTAATGTACTTGAAGAACAGTAAGGCAAACCCAAAAACAAATCCTACAAAAACAAAACCTGCGTAGACCAGCTTGCGATTAGGACTAACAGGAATCCCATTTAAGGAGGCGTCGTTCAAAATGCGGTTGCTTGAAGTGTAACCGGCATTTGAAATGGAATACATGACTTTTTTCTCCGTTAGAAGCGTGTAATACTTCTCATTCAAATCCTGCAGGGATTTCAAGCGATTGTATTCCATTTTTTTCTGCGGAAGTTTTAAGTATTCACCTTCAATGGTTCCGATTTTTCCGTTGATTGTTTTGACCTGGGAACGATTCCGCTCCTGGATCACTTCAATACTTCTCCGGATGGATTGAATTTTTGATTGAATCCGTGTGTTCAGGTTCTTAAGTTCCGAATTGTTTTCGGATACGTTTGTCAGGAGCTCTTCTTTGCGTTCCAGCAAGGTATTGAGGTCCGTGATTTGTTTGGTCATTGACAATTCGAAACTTGTCCCCATCATTTCCGGGATCAGGCGGTAAATATCCACTCTGTTTGGTTCGGATTTCAATTTGGAATGTACCATTTTCAAAGTAGCCGATTCGCTTTGGAGTTCGAACAGCATATCCTGGAACTTATCCATATTTTCGGATAAATTTCCACTCATATTTTCCGGATCTGCCAAGCGGGTTTTACGTTGAAAGTCCGTCAAACTGTCTTTCGAATATTTCAATTCACCGGCGATTGAATCCAATTGTAATTGAATGAAGGAAAGAATGTTATCCGCACTTTTTCGCTTCATCTCCTCATCGTAATTGAAAAAAGTAGTGGCTACAGACTGAATAATGTCTTTACACATGTCGGGATTATTGCCGTTGTACTTCAGTTCAATCGTTTTTGCATTGACATCCACCGGATTCACTTCCAGGTTTGCAATGAGTCTTGAAGCAAGCGTTTTTTGGTTGTTGAAGGTGAAATAAAGCCGGTTTGCTTCATCATCCTGTTTCAAAATTTCCCAGTTCTCTACTTTGAATGCAAGATCAAAATGGCTGGTACGAATGGTTTTATTGACATCAGAAACTTTCGAATACGTTCGGCCGTTTGCGGTATAAGTGAGTTTAACGCGGCCATCATCTGTTGTTTCTACCTCGATGGGAACGTCGCACAAACTGCTGTCGCGAAGCAGGTAAGGCAGGATCGTAAAGGTACTTTGATGGTATTTTTCTTCTGTCAGGATTTTTCCTTCGGAAAAGATCGAAACATTCATGTTCATTTTTGAAATGGCCATTTCGAATAAAAGCTGTGAGCGCAGCAATTCAATTTCAGACGAAATATCGTCTACTTTATTAATACTTTCCAGTTCCAGCAATTCCTTTCCCTGGTCTTTTTCAACCAGCTGGATGACCATTGTTGAATTGTAGACCGGTTTGGTATACCGGAGGTAGAAAAATGCAATTCCTGTAAAAAACAGGATCAACAACATTACCCACCACCAATAACGGCGCAGGATTACGCTCACAATGATGGGATTGTACTCTTTATTGATAAATATGGAGGAGCTTGAACTATTCACGTTATTTCAATGTTGAAAATACTGTAATTATAACCAGTGCACTTGTAACCAGCGAAACTACCGGTGCTATAACTTTTAATGTTTCCTGTCCTACCTGTTCTTTTGGCTCAATATAGATATAATCATTGGCCTGGATAATCATATCTGTATAGGGAAGATTCTCAATTTTCGACAGATCTACCACATACATGGTCCGTACATTATTGACTACCCGCATGATCTTCACCCGGCTTGCTTTTCCGCGCTCGGCAATTCCGCCGGCAAGAGCAATTGCTTCCATGAGGGTAGTGTTGTTGTTTTGCAGTGGAATAACCTTAGCCGCACTTCCGTTTCCGGGAAATACGATCACCCGCTGATTGGTGAGTTTCACCTGCACAAAAGGCTGGTTGTAACCATTTTTCTGCTCGAATAATTTTGCCAGTGTATCTTCACATTCCTTCACGGTGAATCCGGCAACGAGTGTGGATCCAAGAATAGGAAGATCTGCTCTCCCGTCGGGTCTTACCACGTATTCGATATCTGCTTTTGCAGCGGCTTCTTTGTTCATTCCTGCCATTTCGTTCACAATGCGTTCTCCCTGGTTGGTATAAAGCATAAATGTGAATTTGTCATCCCGGGAGATTTTGTATTCGGCAGAAGGCTTTAAAGGAATGCTGTCTGTGATTTCTTTCACTCCTTTGGGAGTTCGGAACATGAGATTGCTGTTAATTCCACAGGATTGTACCAGGAACAAGCCAAGCAGAAAGGAAAAAAATAAGACTCTTTTATTTTGCATTTTTTCTAGTCTTTTCAATTAGTTCAGCGTAATAATCTTCCATGTTTTTCACCAAGGTAGTGTAATGGAATCTATCTCTTACGAAGTTCCAGCCATTTTGTGACATTTTTAGGCGAATTTCTTTGTTTTCGATCAAAAGCTGTAATTTTTCACTGAATGCTTCGGGGTCTTTTTTGGGAACCACGAAACCGGTTTCACCTTCCAGCAGGATGTCTTTTACACCACCTACATCCGTTGATATGACCGGAACTCCACTTGCCTGCGCTTCGATCAGGCTAACCGGTGTTCCTTCGTTGTCAGAGCTGAGGCAGATGATGTCCATCCCGGAATTAAAAGTGGCGATGTCTTTGATCCAGCTGGTCAATTCGATCTTCAAATCGTATTTGCTTTCCAGTTCTTTTGCGCGATGTTCGATGGAAGCTCTTTCCTGTCCGTCGCCCACGATGAAAAAGCGCGGTTTAACTCCTTTTTTTGCAAGGTTTTCGATGACATCCAAAAACAGTCCGTGATTTTTGATTGGGGCCAGTCTTCCGACAATCGCTACAGCAACTTCTTCTTCATCCAGCTTCCACTTCAATCGGGTTTCGAGCCTTTTTTCTTCCAGTTTGTCCTGGAATTTCACTAGGTCGAAACCAAGTGGAATGACTTTTATTTTATTCGCAGAACAGATACCATGAGTGGTGCTGAGTTCTTCTTTCTGAATCGGGCTGATGGCGATAATTCCGGTAGAAATGGTGGCCAGCCGGCGTTCAATGATCTTGTAAAGGAAAGTTTTCACCTTCCCGAAATAAGAATGGAAAACATGTCCGTGAAAAGTGTGCACAATAACAGGAACATTGCAGGCTTTTGCAGCTTTTCTTCCCAAAGCCCCGGCTTTTGCGGCATGCGTGTGGACGATATCCGGCTGAAATTCTTCAATAATCTGTTTAATCTTGCGATACGCTTCCCTATCCGAGCGGAAGTTAGGAATGCGTTTCATTTCAGGAATCAGCAGGGGTTTTACTCCGTAATCTTCCAAAATGTGCAGGGAATCCGATTCGTCCTTTTCAGGCAAACCACCCACCAACAACGTTTCATAATCATCCGAAATGAATTTCGTTAAGAAAGCAGCATTGTAAGTTGGTCCACCAATATTGAATCGATTAATGATTCTCAGCACTTTTGGCATTATATAAGAGAGTTCAAAAGTTTAAAGAGTTCAAAAGTTGAAAATAGCTCGAGCTCTTTGAAATTGGAACTCTTTGAACTATGTTGAACCTTTTTGAACCTGTATGGTTCAAAATTACACATATTCTAACTAAAACCTTCTGTAAAATGTTAATTGGAACCCGCGAAACGGAAACTTTCCTAATTGAACTGTTCAAAAGTTTTTAAGTGGCAGAAATTTTGCACTGCGAGAAAGCAGAACTTTATAGTATGATTCATTTCAAGCTGACAATCCGCATTTTTACGATCGGATTCATCCTTCTTTTTGCCCGAAACTTTGGTTTTTCCCAGAATTCGGTCCAAACGGCAATAGATGCATTTTCTTCCAATGCCTATTTCGCAAATGCGTCCATTAGTTTTATGGCAATGGATTGCTCCACCGGGCAGATCCTGGCTTCGAAAAATCCCTCATTGGCTTTGCCGCCGGCATCAACAACCAAATTATTTGCCACCGCAACGGCCTTTCAATTGCTTGGAAAAAACTATGCGCCCTTAACACGGCTTTACCTGGACGGAGAATTGACAAAGGACGGAGTTTTGAATGGGAATTTGTGGATCCGTGGCGGCGGCGATGTAGCACTTGGCAGCCGGTATTATAACGGGGACGGAAGAGAAGACGAGTTCATGGAAAAATGGGTCGATACGCTCGTAAAACTGGGAATCAAAAAGATCAATGGCGCCATTGTAGCAGATGCTTCTGAATTTGGTTACGAAGGCGCACCTGACGGCTGGAACTGGGGCGATATGGGAAATTATTACGGTGCCGGAGCATCCGGACTTCCGATTTATGACAATATGCTGCGTTATCATTTCCAGGTTGGCGCAAAAAGTGGTTCAGGCACTACATTAACAGGAACAACTCCACAAGTGGAAGGATTGAAGTTTTCCAATTACATTAAATCCGGAGGTCAGGGAGATAATTCATACATCTACGGTGCGCCGTATTCCATGGACCGTTTTGGAACAGGAACTTTAGGAGCCGGACAGGGAAGATTTACCGTCAAAGGAAGTTTGCCGGATCCCGAATTGACCTTTTCACAGGAATTTACCCGCGTTTTGAAAGCAAAAGGAATCGAAGTGAAAGAAAAGGCGCTTTCTGCCCGGAACCTAAGTATGGTATCGGCAACTACCCGCTATGCCGCCATGAAACTCTTCTTTACATACAAAGGCAAGACTTTGAATTCCATTGCCTGGTGGACGAATATGAAATCGGTGAATCTCTTTGCAGAAGAAGTTTTGTGCTGGGTAGGTTACGGAACTTCCGGGAATGGGTCCATTGACAACAGCATTGCGCGCATGATGAATTATTGGTCGGGAAAGATCAATACGATCGGACTTTACATCAGCGACGGCTCGGGTTTATCACGCAGCAATGCCATTTCTGCCACCCATTTTTGTGAGATGTTGAAATACATGTCGACCGCCAAAGAAGGGGAGGCCTTCTATGCAACGCTTCCGGTTGCGGGAGTTTCCGGAACGCTTTCTTCGGTGTGTAAGAATCAGCCCGGAGAAGGAAAGATTCATGCTAAAAGCGGAACGATGAAACGCATCAAAGCCTATTCCGGTTATGCGGAAACCAAGGCCGGGAAAAAGATCTGTTTTTCACTGATTATCAATAATTTCAATTGTTCTTCCGAATATACAGTGGAACAGATGGAGAAGGTGTTTAACGCGATGGTTTTGTCGGAGTAGGGTGTGACTGATTATTCGAAGCAACAAGCGCATGTGGAAGAAACCAGGAAATTTCTCGATTCATTCAATTAATGCTTTCACCATTTTCTTTAACTGAGCAGAAGTTATTTTTTTTAAATTATCCGTTAAAAACTTTTTGTCGGCAGCAATATTTGATGTATACCCTAAAAGAGAAGGGCAGTTTTTTTGAACCGAAAAACGAATAAACCTTATTTCAATGTTATCCGGGTCTTTCATCAAAGCAGTTTCAATAACGGATCTTCCTTTATTAAAGGTGCTAAGTTTTGATACAGGATTAAAAACATGATTTGCCCAGATTGTTCGAAAAGCACCCAAATATGCCAAGTGAACATTTGTTTCAGCATTTTTGCTCAATTTATCGATGAAAGATCTACACAAATCCTTGTCATTTACAGCATTTGAATAATTCTTCCGAATGTACTCAAGATCCAAAGCAGGTATTTCTTTTGTGACGCCAAACAGAAAAATCAAAACGAATAGTCCCATAATAAAAATGTTTTGTATTGATTGTAACTACTCATCGTCAATATGACTTTTTTCGCACTTGAGATAGGTATACATTGATTCGCGATAACATTCGAAGGAGCTTTTTTTGAATAGCGTTAAATAATATCTGTAAGCAAGATACTTACATCAAACGACAATTTATCATAAAGCTTTTTCATATTGACTTTATTTAATTTGCAGAAGGAATATACTCGCTGATTACTTTAGAAAGTAATTCCTCCTGGTCAAAGTTCATTGAATATATTTCACTATGAAAACTCGTAAGCTTTGCTAATAAACGGATAAGCTCCAATTTTTCACGAAGTGACAAATCCCCGGACACAATTTTAGTAGCTTGTCTGATCTTGAACATATGCTCTTCTAAAAGTTCCTTCCCCTTGGGAGTGATTTCAATCAACTTACTTCGTTTATCTGTTTCAGAATTAGTCTGAAGGACCCACCCTTGTTTTATTAATCGATTAATAATTTGTATACCGGTTGGTTTGTCTTGAATATTCATGCGGATCAACTCCATTTTACTCATTGTTCCGAAAGCCTTTAAATTGATCAAGTAAATAAACTCTTCCTGGGTTGAAAAGGGAGAATTCAAAATTACCGACTTGGAATACATCTTAGCATATTTACTGAGATGTGTGAGCATTGTACTAATTACACTTTCCGGAGATCTACCCTGCTCTTTGAATTCCCAGGACACCTCATCCGATTGTTGTTTTTCAATGAAATCGTTATATAAGATCCAATTTTTAAATCCATCAAGATCTGAAGAATAAAACTCTTCTTCGTTTTTAGATTCAAAATGTTCGAGAAGCTCAAGTACTTTCTTAATTAAATTATAATTTGTCGACATTAGATGTTTGGTATTAAAATACACCTTAAATGTAAAGAATAATTCTTTAAAAAGTAAATATTAGTATTTTTTAATACAATTTAGCACAAGCTAGCTTGGTCTTTTTTGAAAAATCAAAGCGTTAGCAATTCATCTTCAATTAGCTTTTTCCGGCTTTAAAAATCAATAATTTAATACGTAAAAAAATGAGTATTCAACTTACGGTGTTCCAATGAAATAAATGTTTCAGAAGATTAATTTTCAAAAAATTAGATAATCTGCTCTATAACATGTGAAATGATAGCACTGTTGTGCTGAACAATTCCTCCCTGAGGTGGAAATAGGGTCGAAAAAAGTAGGTTGAACAAATCTGGAATAGCTTTTCCCCAATTCACCGCTTTTATTAATTTTGTAGGAATAGGCTATAATAAGTAATCTCCATAGATTCAATACGTGAAAAAAATTCAAATGGTTGACCTGGCGACTCAGTACCAGGCAATAAAATCCGAAATAGATTCAGCAATCCGGGAAGTTTTAGATTCGTCGGTTTATATTGGCGGACCGGTTGTTCAGCGTTTTCAACAATCATTGGAATCGTATTTGAATGTGAAGCATGTGATTCCTTGTGCAAATGGTACGGATGCTTTGCAGATTGCCATGATGGCGTTGGATTTGAAACCCGGTGATGAGGTGATTACACCATCATTTACCTACATTGCTACCACGGAGGTTATAGCATTATTGGGATTGAAACCTGTTTTCGTGGATGTCGACCCAAAAACGTTTTGCCTGGACGCTTCAAAAATTGAAGCAGCAATCACTTCCAAAACGAAGGCAATTGTTCCGGTGCATTTATACGGACAAGCGTGTGATATGGACGCAATCATGGAGATCGTCAAAAAACACAAGCTGTTTGTAATCGAAGACAATGCCCAGGGAATTGGTTCCGATTATTATTCTAAAACAAACGGAACACAAAAACTGGGAACGATCGGTGATATCGGGTGCACGAGCTTTTTTCCTTCTAAAAACTTAGGCTGTTACGGAGATGGCGGTGCTATTTTTACCAATAATGATGAATTGGCCGTTCAATTGAGAATGGTAGCAAATCACGGTCAGAAAGTGAAATACCAGCACGACGTTGTAGGATGTAATTCAAGGCTGGATGCCATTCAGGCGGCAATTTTGAACGTAAAGCTTCCAAAATTGGACGAATATGTGGCTGCACGAATCAAAGTGGCAGATTTCTACGACCGTGTTCTTGGAGTTTCTGATAAAATTGAAACGCCGCACAGAGACGGGAAATCCAAACACGTTTTCCACCAATACACCGTTCAGTTGAAAGGTGCTGACAGAGACGCGCTTCAGGCCCATTTGGCTTCAAAAGACATTCCTTCGATGATTTATTATCCCGCTCCTGCTCACAAGCAGGGAATGTTCAAATCATTCAATTTAGGCGAACTGGACCTTCCGGTAACCGAGGAATTGACGAAACACGTGATTTCTTTTCCCATTCATACAGAGATGACAGAAGAGCAGCAAACATTCATTTGCTCTGAAATCCTGAACTTCGTAAACGCATAAGCAGATCATGAAAAAAATTGCAGTTGTTGGAACAGGTTATGTGGGTTTGGTAACAGGAACTTGTTTTGCCGAAACAGGAAACCAGGTGATCTGTGTAGACATTGATAAACAAAAAGTAGAACGCATGCGGAATGGGGAAGTTCCCATTTATGAACCGCATTTGGACGTGCTTTTCGAACGAAATATTAAAGCAAACCGCTTGTCATTTACCACAGACCTGGAAGAAGGCATCAAAGACGCGGAAATTATCTTTTTGGCCCTGCCAACTCCTCCGGGAGAAGACGGATCGGCTGATTTGAGGTACATTTTGGGCGTTGCAGATGAGTTGGGGAAATTGATGAAAGACTACAAGGTAATTGTAGATAAAAGTACGGTTCCGGTTGGAACTGCTGCTAAAGTACATGCTGCAATTGCGAAACATGCAAGCGTTGATTTCGACGTGGTTTCCAATCCTGAATTCTTGCGTGAAGGTTATGCGGTAGACGATTTCATGAAACCCGACCGTGTTGTTTTGGGAATGTCTTCCGAACGTGCTGAGCAGATCATGGAACAGTTGTACAAACCATTCGTACGACAGGGAAATCCGATCATTTTTATGGACGAGAAATCTGCTGAGCTGACCAAGTACGCGGCAAATGCATTTTTGGCTACCAAGATCACTTTCATGAATGAAATTGCGAATTTCTGTGAATTGGTAGGAGCAGATGTGGATAAGGTGCGCATTGGAATTGGTTCCGATGAACGCATTGGCAAACGCTTTTTATTCCCGGGAATCGGGTACGGCGGTTCTTGTTTTCCAAAAGATGTTCAGGCATTGGTGAATTCCGGCCGGGAAAATAATTTCTCCTTCGAGATCATTAAAGCCGTAATGGAAGTCAATGAAACTCAGAAAACAATCCTTTTTCCGAAAATGAAGAACTTCTTCCGCGGAGATCTTTCCGGGAAAAAAATCGCTATGTGGGGATTGGCCTTCAAACCGGATACGGACGATATTCGGGAAGCCCCGGCATTGTACCTGATCGATGAATTACTGCAGGCCGGAGCAAAAGTTACGGCTTACGATCCGGAAGCGATGGATAACGTGAAAGCCTTGGTGGGAGATAAAATCACATTTGCAGAAAACGAGTATGAAGCACTGAAAGATGCCGATGCTTTGCTGATCTGTACCGAATGGGGAGTTTTCCGCAATCCGGACTTTGATAAAATGAAGTCATTGATGAAAGATTCCGTTATCTTCGATGGAAGAAACTTGTTTGAGATTTCCGAAATGAATAAAAATGGATTCTACTACAGTTCGATTGGTAGGTCCGTAGTATCGAGATAAGATGAATACAGGCAGAAAACGCATATTGATTACCGGTGCTGCCGGATTTTTAGGCTCTCATTTGTGTGATCGTTTTGTGAAAGACGATTTCCACGTCATTGCGATGGATAATCTCATTACAGGACGCCTGAAAAACATCGAACACTTATTTCATTTAGAGAACTTTGAGTTCTATAACCACGACGTAAGCAAGTTTATTCATGTTTCCGGAAACCTGGATTATATCCTGCATTTCGCCTCACCGGCAAGCCCGATTGATTACCTGAAAATCCCGATCCAAACGCTGAAAGTGGGATCTTTGGGAATTCACAATTGTTTGGGATTGGCCCGTGTGAAAAATGCGCGCGTATTGATCGCAAGTACTTCAGAAATTTACGGCGACCCGACCGTTCATCCGCAAACGGAAGATTATTGGGGAAATGTAAACCCGGTTGGTCCGCGTGGTGTTTACGACGAAGCAAAACGTTTCCAGGAAGCAATCACGATGGCTTATCATACATTCCACGGAATTGAGACGCGAATTGTGCGCATCTTCAATACTTACGGACCGCGCATGCGTTTGAACGACGGGCGCGTACTTCCGGCATTTATCGGTCAGGCACTGCGTGGGGAAGACCTTACGGTTTTTGGCGACGGATCACAAACACGTTCGTTTTGTTACGTGGATGATTTGGTGGAAGGAATTGTGCGTTTACTGCACAGCGATTGCGCGGATCCGGTGAATATCGGGAACCCGGATGAGATTACCATCAGCCAGTTTGCCGAAGAAATTATCAAATTGACCGGAACTACGCAGAAAGTCATTTACAAAGATCTTCCGGTAGACGACCCGAAACAACGTCAGCCGGATATTGCCAAAGCAAGACAGCTTTTGGGCTGGGAGCCGAAGATTGACCGTGCTGAAGGTTTGAAACGCACTTATGCGTATTTTAAGAGTTTAACCAAAGAGGAATTGTACCAATCGGATCACATCGATTTTGAGAAGTACATTGTTCGATAAAGGGACTTCGACTACGCTCAGCCACCTTTTCTGTTAATGAAGGACACTGAGTGGAGTCGAAGTGTCATTTTCAATTTTAAAAGATGAATTTTTTTGCCCACGAAACAGCAGTAGTAGATGCCGGATGCACGATCGGTGAAGGAACGAAGATCTGGCACTTTTCGCACATCATGCCCAATTGTGTCATCGGTGAGCGATGCAATATCGGTCAGAACGTGGTTGTTTCCCCGGAAGTGATTTTGGGAAACAATGTGAAGATCCAGAACAACGTTTCTATTTATACCGGAGTGATCTGCGAAGACGATGTATTCTTAGGCCCGTCAATGGTTTTTACCAATGTGATGAATCCGCGCTCGGCGGTAAACCGCAGAGATCAATATTCGAAAACGGTTGTCCGCAAAGGTGCTTCGATCGGTGCAAATGCCACGATCGTTTGCGGGAACGACATCGGGGAATACGCATTCATAGGTGCGGGATCCGTTGTCACGAAAGAAGTTCCGGCGTATGCCCTGGTAGTGGGAAATCCGGCACGCCAAATTGGCTGGATGAGCGCTTTTGGCCACCGCCTGACTTTTGATGAAAACGGTTTCGCAGCCTGCCCGGAAAGTGAGGAAGAATATGTCTTGGTAAACGGGAAAGTGACGAAGAAATAACTCTATTTTCGTTTCAAAGTCCATTTTCCGGTATAGACAGAATCCGGGACATTATATAATGCCCCCGATAATTGAAATTTAAAAGTTCCATTTTCTACCGAATATTCCCTGGAATTTTGACTGTATTCTCCTTTCAATTCAATAATTCCTTGCATCAATCCGCTTTGGTTGTTTAGGATGCTAAAATTCGCAACCCACATATTCGCATTACTAACTCCCGTTAAAATGTTGTCATCCACTTTATATAGAATGGTTTCTCCTTTTAACGCGTTTGTGTAAATAAGATCTTTTGAATGTTTCAGGTCTACAACTTCCTCAACTCCACTATTCTTATACCGTTTGTTCCGTTTGTGTTTTTCAAACAGGTAACATTCTTTTTCCCATACATCACCGGAATCAAATTCCAAACGAAAAAGGTATTCTTTTTTAGCATTTTCTTTGGTGCACGACCCTGCCATATTTGCTAATAATATAATCAGGATACTTATGGTTAAAATCGCTTTCATGGCTCCAACCAGTTAAATTGAACCACTGCTGTAAATACTGTTTCCTGTTGTAATGTAGAGTAATTTGTTGTTGTACTCTTATAGTTTATCACTAATTGAGATTTCTGAATATCGTATGACTCTGCGGAGCCCCCAAAATATCCGGGTAATGGAAAATTCCCTGAGTAAAATCGAACACTCACGAATTCAACACGTTTTAAATGTCCAAGCATTCTTCTTCTGGATACATTTACATCTATCTCATCGATAACTTTATTTTCTATTTCAGGCGAAAAATAATAGTGATATTTTAATTTTCTCGGTCCATAAACCATACAATGAATAGTGTCTTTTTGTCCATCGGCAAAGGTTCGAATGTTTATCATTTCATACTTCCCTTTTTTCATATCGGTCATCCGTTCTTTTTTGCAGGAAGATAAAATCAGCAAAAAAAGTAAACTCAAACCGAAACACTGGAACGTAGTTGTTTTCATACTGTCAGGGATTTAATCATATTTCCGTTTCAAAGTCCATTTGCCTTTCATGACATCACTTACGGCAGTTCCAAATTGATCTCTATAAATGACTTCAAAATAACCGTTTTCTACAGTATATGCCCTGCCTTTTTGAGTATAGTTTCCTTCAAAATAAATGTCTCCGGTTTCCCCCGGACCAGCTCCTGCAAAAATTTGGTCAGAACACACAAACTTGTTATCATTCACTTTCAGAAAAATGTAGCCACTAAAAACTTCAATATATAGCGCTTTTCCCTGGGAAGCTTTAATGTTGAAAGCATCGTGAATTTGCTCTTTGTATTTTTTGCTTTTCCTGAATTTCTCGAAAATTTTCCCGCTATCTGTCAATACGTCTCCGTTATCAAATAGGAGCTTCATTTCATACTCGTATTTCCCATTCTCCTTGTGACATCCTGCGAAGAATAAACCCGCAAGCAAAATCAGCATTATTCTAATTAGATGCATCGGTTATTCTTTCCGGGTTAATACGAATGACCCAATCAGAGAGTCACCTTTTTGGAAATTGACCCAAAGGTGATCTAAATCGTGCTCAGAGAAAGTAACGGGAGCAGATTCAGGTAACGCTTGAGCTGAAAATAAGGTAGGATTTGATTTTGAAGGCCTGCCAATACTGAAAGAATTATTGGTATTTATAAGTTCTTTTTTTACGCGAAAAATATAAGATCCACCTTGAATATATGGTCCAGATACTTCACCTACTAGTGTGTCCGCATTGTTATTTTTTTTCCAGATACAGATGTAATCGAATTTTCCCGGATCAAAATCATCCAAGGCTCCCTTTTCCTTTTTACAGGAAAGTAGGAATAGTAGAACCAGACTGTAACTTAAGTACTTGAATATGTTCTGTTTCATTTAAATGAAGAAAAAGCGCTTAAAACAAAGAATGTAACTAGTGTAAGCAGATAACTTATTGGTTTCATTGAATGAATAGCATTTCAGTGTAAGCTTCAAATATAGTATGTTTTTCTCAATAATTACACATAACTGCGCAATTATTATGTATTGGCAATACCGCTAAACAAAAACTCCCTCCTAAACTTGGTTCAAGAGAGAGTTTTTCATTCTAATTAATTTATTAACGTTCCAAGGTCCACTTGCCGGTCAAAACAGAATTGGAAACTGGGTTGCCAAGGTTATCACGCCAAATGACTTCAAAACGTCCGTCACTTACAGTATAAGCCCTTCCTTTTTGAGTGTAATTTCCCTCAAGGTAGATGTCTCCAACCATACCTTCCCAAAAGAGCTGGTCTGAACAGATGAATTTATTATCATCCACTTTCAGGAGAACATATCCATTAAAAACTTCAATGTATACTGCTTTTCCCTGGGATTCATTTAAATTGAACGCATCGTGAATTTTATCCCTGTATTTTTTTCCATGGATTGGTTTTTCGTACATTATCCCATAGTCCTTGAAAACATCACCATTATCAAACATTAGTTTCATTTCATAGGTATGCTTTCCATTTTCCTTTTTGCATCCTGCAACTGCAAATAACAAACAAACAATAAAAATGGGTATTAATCTGATTCTAAACATAGCTACTGTTTTCTGGTTAGTTTAAAAGTTCCACTCAATATACTTCCGGATTCAAAACTTACAAATAAATTATCTGAGTCGTGATCGGAAGATGAGATTTTAGCACTAATATTTAATGCCTGTGCACGAAAAGAGGTATTAGTCATTCCATTAAAGGTTCCAACTCTAATCTCTTTCAAGGAATTGATTGTATTTAATTCTTGTTTGACTCTAAAATAATACTCCATAGATTGTAAATACGGTCCGGACACCTCACCGGTAACCGTATCCTGTATCCCGTTTGTATTCCAAATACAGACAAAATCAAATCGTCCTGAATCAAAATCGTCCAATGCCCCCTTCTTCTTTTTGCAAGAAAGAGCAACCAGTAGAATCAGGCTACAACTTAACCACTTTAATGTGTTTTGTTTCATTATTATTGAATTTGAGAATAATGGTGTAGACGCCGGAGGACAGTTCACGAATATCGTATAAATTATTCGAAGGGACAAATTGTTTCACTTCTGCACCGTTCTGATCTAAAACAACGATTTGTTGCAATTCTCTATCTGTTGTAATTTGTAGGAAATCAGTTGTCGGATTTGGAAATACTGCCACTTCATTTTCAACTGTAGCGGTTTGGCTTAATTTTGCCCGTTCTTCGAACTCAGCCATTGTAGGCATTTTCATGGGTAAGCTGCGGTCTTTTCCACTTGCTACCGGAGCAACAAAACTTCCCACTTGGTTTTCCAAACCACAAGTCTGGCATTGATCGATGGAATAAGGCGTATTGGAAGAGGTGAAATCATTTCCACAGGTAATCTTTCCAACTTCAATGGTAATTCCCTCGGGCATGTTGCCTGGGTCATAAATTCCGGCATCCAATTGCACATAATCCAGTGCTTTTAAAGTGACGGGAGTATTTCCATATATATTACCACTCACTTTCAGGTTTTCAAATGCCCCAATCATTAATCCGATAGCAGAGTATCCGTATAAAGTTGAGTAAAGGTCCGTATTAACGTCATAATCTACAACCCGGTTAATCAGATCGTGGTACAGGGGTTTATCTCCTTCGTTATTGGCATAAATCAGGTTATACAACAGCATGTAATCCATTCCCGAAAACCATCCTTCATCAATCTTATATCCAGTTGTTTGTGGAGGTCCATATTCTTGAGTTTCTACAATATCTACTTTTCCATCGTCCCAACGGTCATGATCTGTATCAAAAACAAATGGAACATTCCAATAGTAAGGAATCCCATCAGGGTCTTGAACTGCTGAATAGGGTCCATCAGGTTGTGTATGCCCCGGTCTATTAATATTCGTATAACCAAAATTGTGTGGACCAACACAAGGAGCTGCTTCCAACATTAAGTTGGCATAATTATAGGCATGCTCTTTTCGTTCTACATCATTCTCATTATCGGTTGGGTTCCAATCCCAGAAATAATCATAGAGTGGGACGTATAGCCCATCAATGTCTGCATCTGCACTTTTATTGGCAACAAAGCGAGGCACAGGTATAAAACCTGACCCACTATTGGAAATGACATTCAGAATCAATGCCATTTTTACATTCACATTGTCACCATAACCATTGATTCCCGAATTCCATAAAGCTTGTGCAATGGGATTATAACTCAATGCGGTGGCATAGCTGGAAGAACCAAGTCCTATATTATTACCTGTAGTAAACAACGGACCGGAGATCATTTGCATAGGAATCATATATTGGTAGAGCGCCTGCCCAATTTCCACTTCTTTAAATCGTGGATTAATAACAGTCCAATAGGGAGATCCGGGTATTCCCAAGGTTGGATAAGGAATTGGCACATTCTGACTCGGGGGCACATTTGTTGTCCCACTGAACTGTCCTGCCATCCTTCCGATCATATTGGTACTATGCCGTTTGGCTTCTTCGTGGAAATTCATAATAGCATCATCAATTCCGTCCTTGTCTTTATCAATACCGTACGGCATATCCGGAATACTCTTTACAATAGCAAAAAAGCCCAAGAGTAATCGAATCACCTGATCCTGGCTTTCTTCTCCGTAACCATAAGCCCCTTCATCGAAACCTTTTTTGTAGTTTACAATTGGGTGTTGAGGAACAGCTAAATCGGGAGCTGAATTTCCATCACCTGCAGTTGTTATACCCCATAGTCCACAATAATCACTTTGATTGTAATTCATTTGTCCGTAATCTATTCCTGTTTTATTATTCGTCAATGAATAATAGTTCGAAGTAAAATTTGGAGGGGGACCAGGGAATTGATTCGTGTTTAAGAAATCAGGACCTACATCATCCCTGAAAAAATAACCGTTGACATCTGGTTGTAAAGTTGCATCACTTGGTCGATATGCATCATCATATCCTGGTTCTGACGAGTAAAAAGTTTCAGCAACATTATCCAAACGCTCAAACGCCTTAATGGCATAGTATAATTCCCGTTCGTTGTTTTTCAAATCTGCATATCTTCCTTTGTCTTGTAGGATTTTGTGTTCAACAGCAAGCATGGTTAAATAATATCCGTGCATGATTGTGGCATCCGCCCATTTCATAAATTGACCTCGTGTGAGGTTTCGACTTTCTGCCACCAAACTTTGCCCGGGGCCTTCTCCCATCACCATGAAATCATTTCTTAAACGCCAGCGGTAGAACCAGTATTTAGCATGCCAACCGTTCATGTTTGGCATTTGAGCGAAACTTTCTGTTGGAGTGAATAGTGTAAAGACCATTACTCCCAATAAGGTTAATAGTGCTTTTCTCATGGTTTCTGTTGTTTGATGGTTTCCAATTCTGCTTTTAGTTTTTCCAACTCCTTATTTTGGGCAATCAAATACAGGGTCAATTCTTCAATCTTTTCCATCATTTTGACATTCATTTCAGCCACATCAATTCCTTCTTCCATCATTGCTTTTTCGGATGGAATGGATGGTAAATGTTTGTGTTCTTTTACAAAGTTTTCTACTTCGGCTAATGGCATCAACCGGTAATCTTCTTCAAAGACATAATCTGCCCAAACATCGGCATCTACTTTGATTTTTCGTGCTCGGGTTAATCCACTAGCTTCAACCACAAAAGTTTTTTGTGTGTTGTTACTCACAGAAAACATCCCATTTGTCCCAAAGTGAAAAATATTTGTAACACCGTTGTGTAAATCCATTTGACCATCTGCTCTTAATTCGAACGCTAGTTGATTAGTTGTCGAATTATAGACTTCCATAATCTTAGTGTCCGGATTATTGTATTCGAATCTCATCAGACGCTGGTAAGGCAGCGTATTACCTACTGCACTTGCATAAATGATAGCAGTACGATTTGTGTTCACAATGCTAAATTTTGAAAATGTACCCATGTCTGATCCAATCGAAATTGATCCACCAGCCCAAATATGGGAACTTACTTTTGCCGCCCCCAAAACATCTAGCTGCCTGGTAGGTGTGGCAGTTCCAATCCCAACCAGAACCTGCGGACATTCACTAAATAATTTGTTTGGCCCGTTTGCCCATGAAGGACTCGTTACAGAACCACCCGTTACGATATCACAATTTCTAGAATAAATAGCATCCCTGATTGCTTCAATAGCCAACTTTTTAGTAACTCCGTTTTCACCGCTTACAAGAATTGTTTCTCCATGAAGTCCATCTAATTGTGCAATATTTGGAAGATACAAATCTCCGTCTACCTTCAAATCTGCTCCCACACGTGCACTAGAAGACATCAATACAGAATCGCCCACAACAAGTGTGGAATCAATGCGCGTGGAACCTGCAACTGTTAAACGTGCTGTGGGTACGGTTGATCCCGTTCCCAATCCCACATTTCCATTTTCGGAAATAACATTTTCTTGTGAGAATAATTGATTGCTAAAAAGCAAAGCTGCCAATGACAGCAAATAAGTGATTTTTTTCATGATAGTGAATAATAGTTTAATGCCTACTCTGTTTAATTTTTGCATGGCAATTTTCGGCATCCCTGACCATGACTTTTAGTTTCAGTTTCAATAGCAATAATGAAACAGTGTCAAATTGTTACATTCTCAAATAATCGTTACAAATATAACCTTGAAAATAAAAATTGCGCTGTTTTGAGTAATTTTATTTACAAAATAGATACAAAGATATGCTCTAACCTCGTAATCTTTTTACGATCCATCCTGTTTTCGGAACAAATGAACGACTGCGCTGCCGTTTGTCAGTCTCGCCCAAATTTTAATTACTTTTGCCACTCAAACAAGAAAATGATACCAGAAAACCAAAAAGTGAAATTCGCCGTTCTCGGAGCCGGACATATCGGCAAGAGACATGCTGAAATGGTTCGAAGAGATGCGGAAGGAGAATTGGTTGCAATGATCGATGTCCGTTCTGCAGAAGAATGCGGAGTCGTTGATTTCAATGTTCCTTTCTTTCAATCGGTGGAAGAATTATTGGCTTCAGGTATTGAGTTTGATGTGCTGAATGTGTGTACACCGAATGGTTTGCATGCTGAACAGGCGCTTGCAGGATTGGAAAACAAAAAGCACGTGGTGGTGGAAAAACCGATGGGTTTGACCAAAGATCAGTGTGAGAAAGTGATTTTCAAGTCGCTGCAGCAATCCAGGCAGGTTTTTTGCGTAATGCAGAACCGTTATTCGCCGCCAAGCGAGTGGATTAAAAATTTGATCGAGAGTAAAGTTTTGGGTGATATTTTCATGGTGCAGTTGAATTGCTACTGGAATCGCGACGAACGTTATTACAAGGCCGGGGGCTGGAAGGGGACAAGCGACCTGGATGGCGGAACGCTGTTTACGCAGTTCTCGCATTTCATTGATATCATGTACTGGTTATTCGGTGATATCGACAATATCCAGGGCAAATTTGCGGATTTCACGCACAAAGACTCCACGGATTTTGAAGATTCCGGTTTTGTGAGCTTTGATTTCATCAATGGCGGAATGGGCTGTATCAATTATTCTACGGCCGTTGCAGATAAGAACCTGGAAAGCTCCATGACCATTGTGGGCAGAAACGGAAGTGTGAAAATCGGCGGACAATACATGAATGAAGTGGAAGTGTGTAATATTCCGGGTTATGAAATGCCGGACCTGGAGCCAACGAATCCGGGGAACGATTACGGAGCATATAAAGGTTCCGCTGCCAATCACCATTTTGTGATCACAAACGTCATTGATACGTTGAAAGGCAGAACTTCCGCAACTACAAATGCTTTGGAAGGATTGAAAGTGGTAGAAATTATTGAACGCATTTATAAGGTAAGAAATGAGCAGCTCAATTTACAATAAATTAGTAGCGAAAGAAGCCAAACTGGCAGTGATCGGTTTGGGATATGTTGGACTTCCGATTGCATTGGAATTCGCTAAAAAGATCAAAGTTGTTGGATTTGATATCAACCAGGCACGTGTCGATATGATGCGTAACCAAAAAGATCCGAGTAATGAACTTGCTGCTTCCGATTTTGAAGGCTGTGATATTCACTTTTCGGCAGATATCAACGATCTGAAAGACGTTCAGTTCTATGTGGTTGCTGTTCCAACTCCGATTGATGATGCAAACCTGCCGGATCTTCGTCCGCTTTTGGGTGCTTCCAGAACAGTTGCCCAGGTGCTGAAAAAAGGCGATTATGTGGTTTTCGAATCGACTGTATATCCGGGTTGTACCGAAGAAGATTGTATTCCCGTATTGGAAGAACTTTCCGGCTTGAAATTCAAAGAAGATTTCAAAGTAGGATATTCACCGGAGCGCATTAATCCGGGAGATAAAGAACATACTTTGCAAAATGTAGTGAAAGTGGTTTCAGGATGCTGTGCCGAATCACTGGAAGAAATTGCAAAGACCTATGAATTGGTTGTTACTGCCGGGGTTCACCGTGCCGCTTCGATCAAAGTTGCGGAAGCAGCGAAAATAATTGAGAATACACAACGCGACGTAAATATTGCATTGATCAACGAATTGTCGATCATTTTTAACCGGTTAGGCATCAATACTTATGACGTATTGGAAGCTGCCGGAACAAAGTGGAACTTTTTGCGCTTTTCACCGGGATTGGTTGGCGGACACTGCATCGGTGTGGATCCGTATTATTTGACGCACAAAGCACAGCAAGCCGGTTATCACGCCAAGATCATCAACAGCGGTCGTTACGTAAACGATTCAATGGGCTTTTACATCGGGAAGCAAACCGTGAAGAAAATGATCGCACAGGGGAAACATATCCAGGAAGCGAAAGTTTTGGTAATGGGAGCAACCTTCAAAGAAGACGTTTCCGATATCCGCAATTCCAAAGTGATCGATGTAGTGAACGAATTGAAATCATTCCAGGTAAAAGTGGATTTGGTGGATCCGCATGCATCTTCCGAAGAAATGGAGCACGAATACGGAGTGAATTTGGTGGAAATCGGGAAAAACTACGATGCAATCATTGTAGCAGTTAACCATAAGGCATACAAAAACCTGGATGAAACCTATTTCAAGTCTTTGATGAAGGACAACAAAGGCGTTTTCGTAGACATCAAAGGAACCTTTAAAGGAAAAATTGCCGACCTGGAATATTGGAGCCTGTAATTAACACTAAGAATCAGGGAATTTTATTTAACCGCAAAGAGCGCGGAGACGCAAAGGGTAAAAAGTTTTCCTTTGCTCCTTCGCTGATCGCATGCCGCCAATAGCTTTAGCGATGGCACAAGCTACGGCGTAAGCGTTCATTCTTTGCGGTGAAAAAGAATTGAAATCTTATTTTCTTCTGTGAAATTTAAAACGACTTGTCCGTTTTTTGCATTTTGTCCCGCATTTGTCCCACAAACTTAAGGCAACGTTCACCTACTTTTGGAGTTTATCATTCTAAAAGTACATACCGATGATATTCAAAAGTCTCTTTCAATCTTTTAAACTGTGGGCCTTGCTGAGTGTGGGAATAAGTTTTAACAGCTTTTCTCAGTGCAACTGGACTTCCGTTTTTTATGACTCTTTTGAATATTCGACTATTATTCCGCACCTCATTCCCGGGGCAACATACCAAAACACGCCACAAACTTTTGCTGGTTGTGTAAGAACAGGTTCCCAGGGAATGTACCTGAATGTAACCGATGGATTTTTCGGAGCGATTTATTTACAGCCTTTCACAGATATGTGTGTAGGGCAGAGTTACCGCTTCAGCTTTTCCACAAGAGATGCTTTCGTGAGTACCAATAACCTCACAATTATGGTAAAGGATGCCGTTGGAAATGTTATTGTAACACAAAATGTAATCAACGGAAGCACCTGGAACGATATCACAATGACCGCGTTTACTGCTCCTACATCCACCGTTTACTTCGAGATCTTTACCAATATTCCCGGTGGTCCCGGAAATGATATCGGATTTGACGACCTGAGATTATCGCAATGTCAGCCGCTTCCACTTGTTTTCACACACAGTGCATGCATTGGTTCTGCCGGAATCGATTTGTACTCCATCTTTTCAGGAACTTTGTCTCCGGCAGGAATCTGGGCAGGTCCTTCAGCTTTGACGAATGGTTATTTGGGAACCTACACACCCGGAACGAACACGAGCGGTTTATATACTTACACCATTGATGGTGCAGCCGGTTGTGCGGATTCCAGCGCACAGGTCACGGTTTCTTATGTGAATACGCCAAACTTAAATCCCATTACGAATGTACAGGCATGTCAATCATACGTACTACCTGTAATCACAGGAACAACGCTCGCAGGCAATGAAAAATACTACACGGGTCCCGGGGGAACAGGAACGGCTTTCAATGCCGGGCAGATCATTACCACTTCTCAGACACTTTACGCTTATGGCGGAATAACAGCTTGTTCCGACCAGGAGCAGTTTACCATTACTATTTCACAACCGCCTTCTGCCGGATTTGATAACGGAGCTTATTACTGTGGAGCGGGTCCTGCAATTACCATGTCTTCTTTTTTATCTGCAGGATCTACTGCGGGAACCTGGACGGAAACAACCACTCCGGCTTCCGGGAATTTCAATACAGGAACATCTGTATTCAGCACAAATGGCTTGAATCCGGGAAGCTATACTTTTACGTACACTGCAACCGGATCAGGAGGATGTGCAAATGATGCTGCAAACTTCACGATTACGATCGGGAACATTCCGTCCGTTAATTTAGGTCCGGATACTACCTTGTGTCCCGGACAAACAATTACGTTGAATGCAGCAACTTCAGGTCCTTATGATTCTTACAAATGGAATAATAATGCTACAACTCCTACCAGGTTCATTACAAGTGCGGGAACGTACAGCGTAAAAGTGGGAAAATTGGGAAGCAATCAAATCGTGAACGGTGATTTTGAGTCCGGGAATACAGGCTTTACAACCGGTTATACCGTTGGAACAGGAGGAACATGGGGGCTCGTTTCCAATCCTGGAACGTATGCCATCACAACTTCTCCTTTTTCGGCACACAGCAATTTTACACCTTGTGCAGACCATACCGTAGCTCCGGGAACTCAAATGATGGTTGTAAACGGCTCCGGAACAGCGGGAATCAATGTTTGGTGCCAGAACGTTCCGGTTCAGTCCAACACCGATTACCAATTCGGGTCCTGGGTTTCCAACGCATTGAACGAAGTAAATGTTGCCCAGTTGCAATTCACGATCAACGGAAATTTAGTGGGACCGGTTTTCTCAACCCCTACCATCGGATGTTCCTGGCAGCAATTTTTCCAGGTTTGGAATTCGGGATTAAATACTTCTGCTCAAATCTGTATCGCCAATCAAAACATCAATCCGGGCGGAAATGATTTCGTTTTGGATGATATTACCTTTAAACCGATTTGTTATTCCTACGATACGGTAGTGGTTGCTTACAGCACTTTCCCGGTCGTGAATTTAGGACCGGATACCACGCTTTGCGAAGGATCAGCTATCGTTTTGGATGCGCAAAATCCGGGTTGTACTTATTTGTGGACGGGCGGATCGACGGCTCAGACCTTAAATGTCACAACTGCCGGAACATACCAGGTAACGGTGAAAAATGCGGCGCAATGTGCCAAAGTGGATGCAATTACCATTTCTTTCGAAAACCAGAAACACGCAGGAAACGACAGCCTGGCGGTTTGGTGCGAAACAAACGGAGTAGTGGATCTCACGGATTTGCTTTCAGCAGGAAGTACAGCCGGCGGCACCTGGTTTGATGTCAATGGCGGACTTGCGGGAAGTTTAACACCGGCAGGACAGTTAACCATAAGTGGAGCAATTGGTTCCAATCAATTGGAATACGTGGTTTACGGAACTTTTTGTGCGAATGATACCAGCAGTTTCCAGGTTCGGGTAAACGGCCAGCCGATCGGAGTAAATCCAACCGGTTTACATTTATGTAACACCACCGGAACAACGGTTGATTTGGATCAATACACAACAGGAGCTGCTCAGACATTGACCCCTTTCTGGACGGAAACTTCTGCGTTCCCAAGCAACCAGTTTGATGCACCAACAGGTGTTCTCGACTTATCGCTTTTGGCAAACGGGAATTACCAGTTTGCATACGTGCTGCCAGCCGATTCGATGTGTGTGAACGATACGGTCAAAGTCACCGTTCAGATCACAGAAAACCCGATCATTGCCTTTTCATCAGATGTGATCAAAGGATGTTTTCCATTGAAAGTAGAATTCATCAATGAGAGTTCGGCAAATCCCGGATCTGTTGTAACCTGGGATTTGGGAGACGGAACCGGATCTTCGAATGTGGCTATCGTCAATCACGAATACACCGGAATTGACTGTTTTGATGTAACGCTTACAATCACAGCAGATAATTTGTGTACAACTACTAAAACGCTCACAGATATGATTTGTGTGGATCCTTTGCCGGTTGCGAGTTTCAGTGCCAATCCACAACAAGTTTTCTCTTTCGATCCAACGGCCTCTTTTGATAATTCATCCATGCTGAATCAGGAGAATTTCTGGAATTTTGATGACGGAACTACTTCAGAGGAGATAAGTCCTACCCATCAATTCCCGATCGGACAAGTTGGAAATTACAACGTGGAATTGATCGTAATCTCAGATCAGGGCTGTAGAGATACCGCTTATCGAATTGTAATTGTGAAAGACCAATTGTTGTATTACGTTCCGAACACCTTTACACCGGATGGAGATGAGCACAACAATATTTTCCTTCCGATCATGACAGCTGGCTTTTCAGCAGAATCTTATGAGTTCTATGTTTACAACCGCTGGGGCGAATTGGTTTTCGAATCGCGTGATATTCACACTGGTTGGGACGGAACTTATTCCGGCGGCATGTCGCAGGTTGGAATCTACACCTGGGTGATCCGTTTTAAGGACGACGACAACGACGAAAAACATGAAATGTCGGGCCATGTGAATTTGATGAAGTAGGAGTCAGCGGCAGCTGACGATTCGATACAGATCCGCCGCGGCGGAGCAGTGCAGTCGTAAAACAAGTTTTTCACCGCTTTCGATTTGAAACAGATTCCGGATGTCCGGGAGCAGTGCAGTCGTAAATAAGATTTGTTTTGGTTTTATACAACCAATCATCCGTGTTATTCGTCTACTGATCTTAGAAAGTAATTTTCCTGTTTAGAGAAGCAGGAAATAGTTTACATTTGCAAGATTACCCTAGATACTTAAACACATTGAAACAAATTTGCTATAGTCTTATCGTGCTCTTCTTTTGCGTTCTGGCTTCAAACTCCTTTGGGGCGAAGTTGACTGCAGATCAGGGCGTTATTAAGATTATCTCTGAGCATAATTCAAAAGGAACTTCCTATGTAAAACTCTTTGATGAGTTTCAGAGCTCGGATTTTTCCGGCAATGATGAATGGGCCCGTTTCCTGAAAAGATTATGCAAGGCAGATCAAGTGGCCGAAACGGATGAATATCCGGAATTGTGTTTTGCAATTGGCCGCAGATTAAGTGAAGGACAAAAGCATCGGGAAGCCTATTATTTCTTATACATCACTTTGCGGGAAGAAAAAGAGGTGTACACTTCCAAAAAGCCATACCTCGCTCTTTTTCACGAAACACTAGGTCAGGTGTACTATTTTTTTAGACGCTTTGATCTTTCGGAAAAACACCTCAAAATTTCCCTGCATCATCCGAATATTTCGGAAGAAGACAAGATTAAACTTTACAATACGCTTAGTTTGATTTACCGGGACAAAGCCGATAATAAAACATCTGAATTTTACCTTCAAAAAGCGTACAATCAGGCTGTAAAGTTGAAAAATGAAGCCTGGACAGGAATTTTGTCGGGGAATCTCGGTTACATTGCATTGAGCAAAAAGGATCACCAAAACGCACGGAAACTTATCCAGTTTGATTATGAAGTCAGTACCAAAAGCCACCAGACAAGCAGTCAGATCAATGCCCTGGCTTTATTGATTGAGCTGGATCTGATGGAAAATAAACTGCCGCAATCGACTTTAAAAATGACCGTATTCGACAGTTTGATGCAGGACGAGACAAATCCGCAGTTGTGGGGACTTTTCTATCGAACCAAGATTAACTACTACGAAAAATTGGGTCAATACGAAATGGCTTTGAAAAGCTTCCGGAAGTTTATCTCGTATAAGCAGATCAATGATGAGAAAAGACAATTCCTGAATATTCAGAATGCCGAATTCCAGATCGAATTTGAACGGAAACAAGGTGAGAATACCATTTACAAGGAAAAAAAGAAAACGGACGATCTCATCATCCTGGGGCTTTTTGTGATTTGTCTCATTCTGGGGCTTACGAGTTTCATCATTATCAAACAAATTCAGCGCAAACGCAGACAAGATAAAGAATTGTTGACGCTTCGTGCTCAGAAAATGGAAGATGAACTGCATGCTACAGAACGGGAAATGCGCGCTTTGCTCTCCACCATGTTTGATAAGAATAAAGTCATTTTCGAATTGCAGGAACAAGTAGAATCTTTCGAGAAAAATCAGCATTCAAGGACAGATTCCGAAAAGGAAATCATGTTGAATGATCTGCAGTCATTCTCATTACTGACGGAAAATGACTGGATCGAGTTCAAACGTCTCTTTGAAAAACTGAATCCTGGCTTCTTTGATTTCTTCCAGGAAAATTTTCCCGAGATTACGGCAGCTGAAATTCGTTTGGCAGCATTAATTAAACTTAATTTGTCGAATTTGGAGATGGCCAGGACCCTTGCAATTTCTCCCGACTCTGTTCGCAAGACCAATTTAAGACTTCGCAAAAAACTGAACATTGAATCGTTGGATGATCTAACTCGCTTTATCAAGGGAATTTAGTTCAATTTCACCCTGTTAAAAGCAGCTGCCGTTAAGCATTTCACAGAATGTTGTTTGTCCCCTTTTTGTCTCACTAATCATTTAGTAAAAACAATGCGTTCTTCATAAGTTAGCCCAAAATTAAACTTATCATAATCTTATGAAGAAACTTACAACTTTAAAAATGAGGAATCGAACGACCTCCAGGAATCTCGCTTTGGGAATCCTGATGTCAATGGGTTCTTTGCTTTCTTTTGCGCAGACTGCAACAACAAGTCTTGCAACAGGAACTACCACAACCGGGGAAATGCCGATTTACGGTAACTTCGGTTATAGCTATTCTCAGCAAATTTACCTGGCATCCGATTTTGCACCTGCAATGCAGGGAACTCCAAGTATGATTACTAAAGTCCGCTTTTTTTATGTTTCAGGAAACCTGACACTTTCCACTGCATGGAATATGTTCATGGGAACAACAGCACAAACTAGTTTTGCGACAACTACATCCTGGATTCCAGTGGCAAGTATGACTCCTGTTTTTAGTGGTAACGTAACGGCTCCTGCTGGTGGTTCTTGGATGGAAATTACGCTATCTACTCCTTTCTTATGGGATGGAGTAAGTAATGTAGTCCTTGCCATCGATGAGAATACACCAAGCTTCTCCACCGTAACATGGCGCCAGCATTCAACAGGAGCGGGATCTAACCGTTCTATGTTGTACCGCAATGACAATACCAACCCTGATCCGGCTTCTCCGCCGACAGCATCGTCCAGATATGCTTACGTGGCTCAAACACAGTTTGTTCACACTCCTACAGGAGCATGCGCAGGAGCTCCGAATCATGCAACAGCAATTTCTTCTGTTTCTAATGTTTGTTCCAATGCAGGAACTCCGGTTGATTTTTCTGCTACAGGAGGTTCATTTGTAACGGGTTTAACTTACCAATGGCAATCCAATGACGGATCAGGTTGGGTGAATTTTCCGACAGGAACAACTGAAGCATTTTCGACTACTTTAAACGCAACTGTAAACGTTCGCCTGGTAACTACTTGTGTTGCTACAGGTGACCAGGATTTCTCAGAAGAAGCTTCTGTTGTCGTTAATCCGGCTCCAACTGTTGTGATTAATCAATCCAATATTGCCTATTGTGCGGGAGCACCTGTTCAATTGATCTCAACCGGTGCAAGTACTTATGCATGGACACCTGTAACAGGATTGAACGTTGCAAACAATGATACGGTATTGGCGAGTCCAACAAACTCCACGATTTATTCGGTAGTTGGTACAGATCTAATGGGTTGTAAAGATACAGCTGTTGTAACGGTGACACCGATTAACAAAATTCAAAAATCTGCAGCTTACACTCCGGCTACACTTTGTACTCCGGGAACAGCTGTAACGGTTACTGCTGCTGCTGCACCTGCTGTAATTAACGGTGGTGGAGCTTACGAATACAAATTTATCGGTGCGAACGGTGCTATTTTACAGGATTGGAGTACTTCCAATACGTATAACTTCACCCCTGCAGCTGACAGCGTTTATAAAGTATACACGGATTTCAGATCCAATACTTGTCCGGATGCAATCGATTCGATCTTAACTTCTGTTATTGTTGGATTCGGGGCTGATGTTGCAGTAGTAGATTACGATTGTATCAACCTGGGAGGTTCTGTTACTTTGAGTAACGTTTTCGGACAACCGACTCTTGAGACATTGTATACCAATCCATTGGCAAATACAACAGATTTGACAAGCATTACTACTTTAAGCGGAAGTGCTGCAATCACAGGCGGAAGAGCCGTTTTAACTCCATCTCAAACAGGTGTCAACGGTTCATTGACAATTAATGATCCTGCTTTCCATACCGGATTGAACAATGCAATGACTGTTTCCTTTAAAATGACTGCTGACCAACCAATCAACACTTTTGGTACAGGAGGAGCTGACGGAGTTTCGTATTCATTCGGAAATGACGTAACTGCAACAGGTAACCAAAACGGATCAGGTTCTAAACTGAGACTTTCTTTCGATGCGAATGATAACAGTCCGAATATTGCAGGAATTTACCTGGGTTATAACGTAACGGGTACACTTTCACCAGCTGGTGCAGGAACATTGGTTCATGTAGGAAATATTGCTTTGTGGAAAATCAAGCAGGATGTACCGGTTGTTCTTACAATCAGCACACTTGGAAAAGCAAGCCTTACAGTTGATGGAACAACAGTATTTGAAAATGTTCAAATGCCGGCTGCTTATTTGACTGCAAACACAACAGGTTGGAAACACGTATTTGGTGCAGCTACCGGTGGTGATGCAATGAGACAAGCGATTAAAGATGTAGTAATTACAGCTCCGTCTGTACAGTATTCATTGGTTCCCGGGAATACAACTCCAACATGGGGATCAACAAGTGCATTTACGAACATTCAGCCCGGAACATACGATGTATGGATCAGCAGCAACGGATCAGCATCTTGTGCTAAGAAAATCGAAACAGTAGAGATTCTGAATACAAACCCATTGGTCCTTTTAGGAAACGATACAACGATCTGTGAAGGAGAAGTATTGACTTTGGATGCAGGAAATGCAGGAGCATCTTATGTTTGGAGCAACTCTCAAATTACTACTCAAACACGTGCAGTATCCCAGGCTGGTCCTTACGTAGTAAACGTTACAGCTGCAAACGGATGTGTGGGTGTTGGTTCGATCAACGTAGATGTATTGGGAGATCCAACTGCAGGAACAATCTTTGTACAAAACAACATGCCGACATACACATTCACGATTTTGAATCCGCAGAATGCAAACCAATACTCTTGGGATTTCGGTGACGGATCAACTATTGCGAATGCACCGGGAACAGTTTCACATACTTATTTGACAGCTGGTCCAAGACAAGTATCTGTTACCCTGACTAATGCGTGTGGAACTGAAACAGTTGTAACAACGATTGTAGTAACAAGTACTGCTGCAGTTTCAGAAAATACCATTGAAGGATTAAGTGTATATCCGAATCCGGCGAATGATTATGTAGTTGTTGCATTGCCAACTGCTGCACAAGCTTCCGGGTCTGTATTCAACACAACAGGATCTTTGGTGAAAACAATTGACAATTTCTCAGCTAAAACAGAAGTTTCTGTTAGTGATTTGACACCGGGAGTTTACTTCCTGCACATTTCAAGTGAAGAGAAAACAAGCATCATTAAATTGGTGGTAGAATAAGATTGAACGCAATTATCGAATTATGTAGTAATTGTTCGGTAATTTTTTAGGTATAATCTCAGTTAAAAGGGTGGTTTGCATTGGCAGACCACCCTTTTTGATTTTAACAAGGGTATAATTTGATTTTCAAAAAAGTACAACTGTTTTATAATTAGTGGAATCGGATTTCACATAAATGTGTAAATTAGCGGCGTTAAATAGAGATCCACGTAAATAGTTTACGAATTCAACACTTATTTTTGCAATAAATTCTTTTAGATAACGTAACTATTCAAAAAAACTGAACTTATAATTATCACTTAAAAAGCAACTTATCACTAATCATTTATGAAAAAAACCACCTTATTAGCTGTAATTTTGACACCTCTCTTATCAATTGCACAGCCAACCAAATCCTTCACCGAAAAATTGGAAGGTATCACTGCTTCCAAAAAAGAATTGACCAAGAATGCATCCACTGATAATTCATCGATTGGTCAGTCTGGAGCAATGAATACTTCTGTTCCTTTGGTTACAGTCTCTTCCAGAACGATGACCTTCCCATTGCAGTTGAGTTATGCTGCCGGGATCAAAACAGATCAGCAAAGTGGTCCGGTTGGTCTAGGGTGGGTTTTGCCTGTTGGAAGTATCAAGCGGGATTATGGGGCGTTTTTCCCGGATTACTCTTCTACCTATCATGAAGCAGATATGTACAATACCGTGAATGAAAATGGAGGGCAATCTTTGAAGGGAAAGTTTGCAACAATGAATGGATCGATCGTGAATCCATTTGCCAATCATCAGTATTTGGGATTCAATGCAATCGAAAATGATAATACCAGGGCAGCACCTCTGAGTGATCTTTACCATATTTCTGTTCCAGGCAAATTATCCAACTCTTTTTATAATGCTGGACTACTTAGTACTCCAACTAATCCGAATAATGCTCATAACTGGTCTCTGACTGAAATGGAGAATTGGAAAATTGCACATACCGTGAAAACGTACCAAATATCACAGGAATTTTCGCGGATCAATGAGGTAAACCTTCAACGTGATGTAAACAACAATATGATCAAGTCTACCAGTTATGCCGCAGCTATTGGTGTGCTTCCTTATGTAAAAAATGGTTTTGCAAAAATACCAAATGGTTTTTCTGAGGATGCGTTTGTTCCGGATGAAGCCGAAAGGTATGTACGCTATGAAGACTTTGAACAATTTTCAATTACAGATGATAACGGAACAGTATATGTATTCGGGCGTGCTTTACGTGGTCAGCGATATGTATATAGTGATGATCCTTTCTGGAGTAACAAGCATTCACAAAATGTAGACGACCCTGCAGAAGGAAATTTTTGGAAGATTGATTACATCGCTGAATGGTTACTTACTGAAATCCATTCTGTAGATTATGTGGATTCTAATGGAAACGGAATTGCTGATGATGAAGATGCAGGAGACTGGATTAGATTTGAATATACGGATGCAGAAAAAACTGAAGCTAGTTATTTAGCAGGACTTTGTTCTATTAAGCAAGACCAAAGAGTGCCAAAATACCGTGAATGGTCTTCTTTTTCGCAAACAGACCGCGCTTCGTCTTTAATGCGAGAATTGGCTTATTTGACAAAGATCATAACTCCAACGCAGGAAATTGATTTCACCATTTCTGAAAGATATGATGTCAACCATGATTACTACACGAAACCAGCAAACCGTGTAGGAAATGATTATTACTTTGAAAATCGGAAATATTGTGCAAGTGGTGGAAATATTACCGATTTTGACATTGAGTACCCTGTTGAAACCATGAAATATGATCAGATCTCAATCAAAAGCAGGTTAATTAATCCGGAATTATATCCAAATGAAAACCTTGCGGTTGGAACCATTAAATTCAATTACGCTGCTAAAGGAAGTGCACAAGAATTGGCAGTTTCCAATTATCTGATCAGAAATAATAACAAACAGGAAAAAATAGCTGTCAGCAATGGAAAATTAGTGGGATCTCCTACGTATTCTTCTTTCGACATGGCAAATTATACAAATGGTACTGACAAACGCGGTAAAACAACCCTTCTAGGTTTGGAATTTTACGGTGCGACAGTGTCTGCCGGTGAAAAAAATGAATATAAATTCGAATACGGTTACAATCCTTCATTTGATGAATTCCACAAAAGGGAAATTATTAGGGCATATTATTTTCCTTCAGTGAGACAAGGATCATCGGTGGTAAATCAGCCGAATACGATTTCAAAAGCAGAAACTCCAATGCAAAATAACTACCCGCAAGTCACTTATAATTCAAGTGGCCTACAAGGAAGTTCAAATCATACAGGTGTTTCAGCATATGATTTTACGATTAACTTCCCTTACCAGGAAAACTATTACAAATTGAATGCTACCCCAACACAAAAAACAGCATTTGCAAATGCCGGGGATCTGCAACTGGGAAGCAATACGCTCATCTCGTCTCCAGTGGTAGCAATTCCTGCCATTCTTCCAATACAAGACGTTTATGGGTTCTTTTACATTCCGGGATACGCCCCAAGTGCGAGCGCCTGGTCATTAACAAAAATTACTTACCCAACAGGTGGTGAGGTGACTTTCGAATACGAACCGGCATCGTTTACGCCATCTACCGAATGGAATCTAAAACAGGAAAACTTTCCGGTTGTTTCTGAATACAATGCGGTTGCAAAACATCGTTCTTTTATTCAGGACGCGCACAATGTAGCCAATAGTGGTCTCTATACTTCTCTAGGGTTAAGTCCGAAAAGGCTCACTGCAACCTATGAAGTGCCTTTATATACCAATTATGGAATCAGGCTAAAAAAGAAAACAAGTAATGATAAAATCAACCCGTCTGTCGCAATCAATTATGAGTATGAGAACGGAACTTTTACAGCGCTTCCGGCAGAATATGTTCAATCATTGATTTCAGGATTTAACCAATTTATTTCACGTGAGAATTACCGCCACCAGGTAGAAAATTTCCATTATTTCAATTCTTCCTATACTTATGATTTTGGAGAGCGCATGAGCCATATTTCGCAGACAAATATTGCTTTAGATGATTACAGTGCGACTAGTTTTTACACAACGATTAAAACCATTCAAGCAGATAATTCTTACACTAAACGAACTTATGGTCCAAGTTATGGAACCTCTGTTGATTTTCCGGTTTATAATTTGTTTTGTTACCGTATACCAGGTATTTCCTGGCAGGCTGGGCTTTTGTTAGGAGGTGATAATATCAACCGTACACCTATCTCTTTGAAAAGCGAAGAATATTTTGAAACAGGTGCAAGTACTCCTTATCAGAAAATTGAGTATCGATATACTCAACTAAGTTCATCTACTCAGGAAATCAAGTTTAAATATGATTTGAGCCCTACAGCGAATAACACGGTGAATTTATGGAATTTGGATTTTGAGGTCTATAAACCGGATGCAACCAATGGGTTCAATACATATAAGCCAGTTAATAACCTGGTTGTTTATAACACATATACCATCGGAATTAACACGCCTGCTTTACATTCCTATATCAAGTGGGGGCAATCCAAAACGGTACTTTCCAAAGAGATAACGAATTACAAGGGAATTGTTTCCGAAACCGAATACACTTATGAAGAACTTGATGAAAGTATTGCAGCATACGGTGGTAACCCGGCGTATGGGGCATTTATCTTGAGACAAACCAAAAAGACGACTGTAAATGAACCTTTAAGCTACATTTCGAGAACGGAATATGCCATTGAGAATTATTCCCCTTGGACAACAAAGTTCAGGGATTTGAATCTAATTTCACTTCCTTATAAAACCACAACCTATTTGAATAGTGCGGTACCAGCGAACACATTAAATGCGCAGGTGATAACTTATGATTATACCCCTTCAGTGCCTAGAAAAATAGATAGTTATGCTTACGAAACCGTTCCTGCCAATTCTGCAACAGGAACTTTTACTCCAACTGCTTTCAGTACTTCAGATCCAAACTGGCGTATTTCGGAATCCGATATTTATGAGTATAATCCAGCTGCCATGCCTGTTTCAATACGCTCTAATCAGGTCTATTCGAAAGCTGTTACCGGAAACGGCTTAAACTCAGTAAAAGCAACTATTTTGGGAACAGAGCGGCCTTTTGACGCAACTTACTCAGGGTTCGAAGATTTCACAGATTTGAAATTGATAGGGAAATGGAACAATCAAAGTTATCTGAAAGAAGATTGGTTTACTACAGAAGCGCAATATATGGATGTGCCTGTGAAGGTTACAGTAACGGATAATCTTCCTCCATGTGCCAATAATACTAGTATTACTGACCCTAATATGACCTATTATTTTGCAGTTACTACAAACGATATTACCAACCTGAAACCAAATGACGCAGTTACTTTTACTTACACAGCGAATGGTAATACAGCAACCGTTCCGGCAATCATTTCCAATACTTTTCTTACCAGTGATTATCCAAACATTATCCTGGACGATGCAAGTGCCCTAAGCCATGTGCTTTGCTTTCAAACCTCTCCTGTTCCCAATGTCGCAGCGATATTTACCAATACAAAAGTCTCTTACCAAAAAGCGCTGCCACGGTTATCAAGTAGTTACGCCCGTACTGGAAAATACAGTTATAAGGTTGCAAGTATCCGAACCAGTGGTGAGCAAACGAAGAAAACTGCTGTAAGACCTGTTAGAATAGCACCTCTAACGATTGCTCCGGAGTGTAATTTACCGGAAGGAAATCCGAATTGTTATTGGAATTATACAGCAAGTTTGTGGCTTAAATACGATTCGGATATTCCACCATTAACACCTCCAACCGTTCCATCAACACCAGCTAGTGATGACGCCGCTGCGGATGCTATTTATAGAAGAGGTATCGTAAATGCTATTACAGACCCGGGCATACGAATCGTTTGTAAGGTTTGGAACAGTTCCAGAACAACTGTGGTTCAACAATTCACGTTCTATCCACAAGATCTGAATACAGCCTGGAAACAATACGCAGTGGATTTTTCGGTATATAAAGGACCTGAGCAATGGGTAGAAGTTTATGTAGAGAACACGATCAACCAGATTGGTACTCCAATCATGAACTACAAAGCAGCTTTTGTGGATGACATTATTGTTGCTCCGAAAGAAGCAAAATACGAATATTCCATAACGGATAGCCGCGGAAATCCAACCTTCAAAGTCAACAACAACGATGTATTTGTTCAGACTACGTTCGATGCAAAAGGGCGCACTGCATCTACAAGAAATGCATACGGAAAAGTTGCACAGGAACTAACCTATTATGACCAGGCAAACTGGACCAGTTCTCATAATTATGTGACGGAAGTAAAATGGGTAGCTAATGGTTTATTCAATACCACGCGCTATTTCATGGACGGATTCGCGCGCACCAAACAGGTACAAATTTCAGATCATGTTCGAAACATGCGTGCGGTTTCCGAAACCAATATTTACAATAACAAAGGACAAATTGTTCAGTCTTACAAGCCTTATTACTTGAGCCAATATGGCCTGGATCCAAAATACGATCCGAGTTACGCTGCAAAAACACAAACACTCTACGGATCAAATTACGCATTTACAGAAGTTGCGTTCGAACCGAAACCTCAGGATGTTGTTTCAAGTGTCAAAGCTCCACGTGCCAATTCCGAAAGTGATATTATAAGTTCACAGACCGAATATATGAATGCTGCTGCGTTGAGCCATGTCAGTGTTGTTTTTGGAATGAATACTTATCCTGCAGGAACTTTATTGGTAAATGAAACAGTGAACCCGGTAGGTAAAATAACAAGAACATATTTGAACCGATTGGGGCAGGTAATTATGGAAGAACACCAGATAGGAATGGACCACGTCCAAAACACCGACGGTTCCATTTCATTCAATACTTACGATCTTGGCTTTGCTCAAACATGGTTCTATTATGATGGTGCGGGAAGGATTGTTGAAACCTACGATCCGGAAAATAAACGAAGCTCTTATTTCTACAACAGTTTAGGGGTAATGATCAAAACCATTTCCCCGGACAAAGGAACTTCCGAATTGCGTTATGATAAATACGGACAAGTGCGTTTTGTACGCAATCAAAAAGATCTGGAAGCTGTAACCGGGAACAGTTACAATACTTCTCAATTCAAATATACCAAGTACGATAAATGGGGACAAACCCTGGAAAGCGGAGTAGTTACCGTTGCACCGAACAGTTTGGGTGTGAGTACTGCAAACCCACCATTCCCGACAGGCGATTTTTTCAATGATTATGCAAAAATAAACGATCAGAACTATCCGCTGGCAACAGACAAATTTGTACAGGTTCATGTGAAAAACACCTATGCAGGAACGCGAAAATTCTATAACAGTGCGGCAACAACCGGTCAAACGGCTTACAGTCAGCATGTACTGAGTACGAGTACCTATTTGTATACTCCGGGGAAAACAGACGCAATTACCATAAGTTATATGGCCGATGGGCAGGTTGCAAAAACAACCTATAATTATGATGGATTAGCGGGAACGCATGAATTAAAAGCAGTTTTCAACGATATGAACCTACCGGTAGGGAAAGATTATGCGAATTCCGTGAACAGCGGTTCCAATTTCAAATGGCGGAACACAATCGATATCTACGGAAGAGCTTTAACAAACAGCAATACTTACAATTCAACGGATATGCAGGTTTCCAAAAACTACTATGATCCGCTTGGAAATTTATTACTGGTTGGTTTTGGTACAACCGGGAACACGTCCGATCCGCACAGGGACTATATATCCATTAAAAAGAACATCCGCGAACAGCTGATCAGCCAGATGAGTAAAAATTACCGCGTGGGATTAACCTATGACGCTGCCGGAAACATTAGCAACCAGTATTGGAGTAATGAGTATTTTGAACCTGCAACGACAAATGCTACAAAGATTAACCAATACGCTTATACGTATGATAAAATGAACCGTTTGATAGGTGCAGATTACAAACAAAGCACTATGACGAGCAATCCGTTTGCATATTATTCAACCCTGAATGCAGCGATCCCAAGTGATTTTGCCTGTACTATAGATGGTCATGTAGCTGCTATTGCTCTTAATCCTTATTTTACGGAATTTGGCAATAACATTGCTAACAGGATAGATGTAGACCGTTCCCAGAATTCAATTGATGCACTCAATCAATTGCAAAGTAATTACCTGCAAAACAATGTGCAGTATGCAGATATGAATGCTGCTCAAATCGATGATTTCTTTACAGGATATATTAGCAGCTGCTCTCTCAATCATTTAAATCCTCTTGACTTTGAATATTACGAAGCAGAAAAAGCGCATGACCAGGTGCACATTGATTACTTAAAAAATAATCCCATTCAGTCCCAATCTTTCAAATACATGAAGGTGATTTTTGGAACGATGCCGTGGACTCCGCCGGTAAACTGTATGCCGAACCCAGGTGCAACTGCTTACGGGTATTTGCAGAATTTTCCAACACCTGTTGCCCCGGAAAACAAGAAGTATTACGATGAAGCTTTCTGGTACCAGGAAAACGGGAATTTCTATACGCTGAACCGGAATAACAATACAGGACAGCGCATGCAGCAGTCATATAGCTATCAAAGCGGAACCAACCGTTTAACACAGGCCAGTTTCCAGTTCACCACCGGAACACCGGATGTGTACAATTACACCTACGATGCGAACGGGAACCTGTTAACAGATCCGAAGAACAGCGTTTCAGGGATCGGATATTCGTTCTATGACGAACTGCCGGTTTCGATAACTAATTCCAGCGGTGAGCACCGATACCGTTACTTTGGCGGAAAACGTTCTGTTAAAGAAATTTCTGATACAGACCGGGAATATTACATCGATATGGTTATCTTAGATCAAAACGGAACGGTGAAAAGCTACCAGACAGCAGCGGGCTATGCCACTCCGAGTGGGACATACGCCGATTATTTCTTCCAGGTAAAGGACTGGCTGGGAAGCCCGCACATTACCCTGAGTTCCAACGGGGTGATGCGAAATGGTATTGATTATTACTCTTATGGAAAAGCGATGCCGGCCCGTAATTCGTATACCACAAACCAGGAAGGTTACCGCTACCAGTTTACCGGGCATGAAAATGACGGAGAAACCAGTTACCAATACCACGGGGCACGATATTATGATGAGGACTTGGCAAGGTATATGAGTGTAGATCCGTTAGCAATGCAATTTCATGCCTGGTCATCTTATAATTACGTGATGGGAAATCCTATTCGTTTAGTAGATCCAACAGGTAAAGGCCCAACGGATTGGGTTTCCATAAATGGACAGGTTCTGTACGACAGTAAAGTAACCGATCAAAAAACGGCAACGGATCGTTATGGAAGTGGTGCTGCATATGCTGCTCCGGGACATAAATATGAAACAAACGAAGGCGCCAAAATTGTTTTAGGTCAAAATGGACAATATACAAAAAATGGTGAGACATTTGAAGTCGCTGATATGGGTAATCAAAGTCAAACAGATATTGCTTGGAGTACATCGAGCAGTGTTGGTTTAAAAGGTAGTCCTGACAAGTGGCTATCATCAGTTAATCTTGATTTCTTTGGAGATGGATTGACTACCACAAACCCTTCAGAACGATATTTTGACCCTGCTTGGCGCACTCCTGCAATGATAGCTGGGTATAAAGGAACTGATAATCTTGCAAATTTATTCAAAGAAACCTTTATATTTATCGGAACAGGAGGCGTTGGTGCTGAAATCGGGTTAGTACGTGCTGGTTTAACATCAGCAGTAATTAATGGAGGTACTAACTACACCGGGCAAATGATAGCGAATGATTTTGATAATAGTAAAGTTGACTTTGCAGGTGTCGGGTTCGCTTTTGGAAGTGGTTTTCTTAGTAAGAATCCATTTGCAGTAGGAATTGGTGCGGCGGCTCTAGATGCTTCAGTTGATTATACTCAAAGTTCGGGATTTAATTACATTGGAAATAAAAATTGGGGAGTTGTTGGAAATGACTTCTTATGGAACAGTATTGGTAACTCGGGCGCTGCTTCCTTCGGAAAAAACCCACCTCTTTTTGAAACAATTGGCTCAACAGTAACAGGCGTCCCAACTAATGTTATTAATACAGTTACTAACAATCAAATTGATCCTCCAAAACCTTAACAATTACTAAAATGAATTGGAAAAAAGGAATTTTTATCACTCTCCTAGTGATTTTTCTAATCTACGTAAGTTTAAACCATTTGGTCTATATTAATTCTTCCGTCGCTTGTGCTAAGTTTACAGGTCAAGGACAGACTAAAGGAGCTAATTATTTATTGTATGAATTTGAAGTTAACAGTAAAAAATACAGAGGTAATGAAAGTTCATCAAAAATCATAGATCAATCTTTTGATAGCCTTGAAAAGATAAATTGTATAAAGGTCGAATATTCGAATGTGACTCCGTTCTTCAATCGTATAATTGATAGACAGGTTTTGAAATAGTTAATAAGACACTGGGACAAATCTTTATCTTTGAATTTAAACAATTTAAAAAACAGACAAGTGAACAAACTAATAGTAATCATCTTTTTATTATTTAATCATTCTGTTTTCGGCCAGGGAATCGAAGGACCAATGGAGGCAAGCCCCGAAAACAAACCATTAATTATTGAATTAATGGTCGAAAGTAAGTTTGAAGCTTATTTCAAGGAATATTGCTCTGATAGAATTGACTTTCTGGGAGAAGAAAAAGGATTAACCAAAGAAAAAATTGCAACATATAAAAAGAAAATCAGCTTTGCTGAATTTTTGGATTACACGGTCTTTAATCAATTCGCCAGCTATTCCTCAGAAGAATTAAAGCAAATGATAACTCTTTGTAAGACCCTCAATAAAGGAAAGAAATTCAATTGGGTATTTATCTCAACACCAATTATTGAATCAAACCTTGAGCTGTTGATAAGACAGTATATGAAGGATTGATTTGTCTTTTTTGGAATGTCTCGCAATTAGCCAATTATTATTTCCATGTGAAGGACTGGCTAGGCAGTACCCACATTACCATGAGCTCCAACGGGGCGGTTCTCTGCGAAACCAGTTATCATTAGCATGTTGCACGTTATTACGTCAAGGACATGGGGCGGTATATGAATTTATTCCATTTTTGCTAAATGAAAATTATTAAACTTGAATATAAATTTTTAGTGTTTTTGTACGCTTATCTGCGTCAAATCGATTTATCGCTCGATAGAAGTCGATGGCAGCCTATAGACAACTTAAGAGAATACTATAAAACACAAATAGAGCCCGAAAGGGTTATCAATTACCTATTGCAAAAGGTTGATTTAAATTCTGATAAGCTTCAGAATCGATATTTTATTGATAAGCTGTCTTTTGGGGATAAGTTGAAAAGTCTGTTATTTCGGAATAAGAGAACATCTTTCCTGACAAAAGATCAACTTTATTATTGTTGTCAAAAGTTACTTGTTCTTAACCACTATTTAAAAAGTGATGCAGAAACTGATAAATTTGAAATTGAAAAATTAAGGAACGAATTTTCAAAACTTACTTATGGCATCATTACGTTTAAATTGTCTAAATCAGATAGAAATAAAGTTATGCTGATTGAGCACTTTCTCCAAAATGAAGAACTAGAGGTTGTAAAGATGGAGGAATTCAATACCGAATTGAATTTTTAAAAGTCAATAATTCCAGGTTTATTTAATTACTCAGATGAATAAACCTGGATATTTATGACTCAGTATCACAATAGAATTGACGATGCTAATTTGTTTTTAAAAGGATATTCAATAGTTCGTAATTAAACCTCAATCGCCATAATACAAACATCATCCACCTGTTCGAAGCTTGCTTTCCATTCCGTAAAATAGTTCTCCAGGTTTGAACCTTGTTGTGCAATCGACAGATTTGAAGTGCTTAACAGCAAATCCTTCAGGTTCTTTGTCTTCAGTTTTTTCCCGATCGGTCCGCCGAATTGATCTGCAAAACCATCTGAAATAAAATACAGACGATCGTTTGGTTCCAGTGTCAGTTCATGGCTGGTGAACGCTTTGAAATTTTCAAAGTGTCCAACCGGCTGTTTGTCTGCCTTTATTTCGATCAGTTCGTTATTACGAATGATCCACAAAGGGTTGTGAGCTCCTGCCCAGCGCATGGTTTTAGCTCCGAAATCGATACAAGCCAGGGAAATATCCATTCCGTCTTTTACATTTTCATGTGCAGATTCGAACGATTCTACTACCAACTGTGCCGATTTATCCAAAATTCTCCCGGGATCTGTCAGGTTGAATTCCGTTACCGAACGTTTGATTGCAGAGGAACAAACCATGGAAACCAAAGCTCCCGGTACACCATGTCCGGTACAATCTGCAACAGCTACAATGCCAATTTTGCGTCCGGCCATTTCAATGGTTTCACAGACATAGAAATCACCCGCTACAATATCTTTTGGTTTGTAAAGCACGAAATTTTTGGGAAACAGATCGTCAATTTTTGCCTGTGGGGGAAGGATGGTATTTTGAAGACGCTTTGCATAATTGATACTGTCAATGATCTCATCATTTTTTTGCTGCAATACCAATTGCTGTGATTCAATTTCAGCATTCTTCTCAGTAAGTGCCAGGTTGGCCGATTTTCGCTGTTTGTTACTTCTGGCAACAATGACTACCAAACCGATAATAAGCACCAAAACAATCAGCATTCCGGAGATAATGGATGCATTTCGTTGATTGGTTGCATTGGACAAGCCCAGTTCTTTTTTATTGATGCTTAGGGAATCTTCGATTTGCTGTGTTTGAAATTCCTGTTTGAGAGAAAGGATCTTATCACTCAGTTTCAGGTTGTCGATAGAGTCTTTGAGTTTACGGAAGGATTCCAGGTTCTCGTAAGCTGGTTTGTATTGCCCCAGTTTTCCGTAAACATTTGCATAAAGTTCATGCCTGTCTGCAAGATGCTGGCCGGTTACATTGCTTAAATCCTGGTATTTGTCCGCTTCCTGGTAAGCTTTTAGTGCTTTGGCATAATCCTTCCTGTCGAAATAAACGACACCCAGGTTTTGGTTGTATCCAACCATTGCTTCCGGATTCGGAGGCGTTTTTTTCAATTCTGCTTCTATCGCTTTCCGGAAATATTTTTCTGCGGGGTCGAGTTGATTCATTTCTTTGTAACAAACCCCAATTTTACAGTACAGTGTCGAATTTTCACCATCATACTTCTTGGCAATCAATTCTTTTTCTAAATCCAGTAGAATCTGTAGTCCCTTTTCCCGTCGAACCATGGATGACTTATCAAAAACAGCAGAAACATAGGTGAACATGTGTTTTCCACGCGACAAACGGATGGCCTCATTGATTTCTTTGATCGCATGAGTGGTATCTTTCAACTGAATGTAAATACTTGCCAGTTTATCGTGCGCAGACGGAAGCATTGCATAGTTTTTCGTTCGTTTAAAGAAGGCCATACTCGTTTTTGCACATTGAATGGCAGATTCAAAATCGTTCATAGTGATGTATTCACCGATCTTATTCTGGATCAAAGCATTGTATTTTACCGTGTCTTTTGCCTGTAGATAAATAGTTGCTGCTTTGTCATAGTATGCCATGGCCAGCTTCGGCTTTCCGTAAGAAGAATAGGAGAGTGCCAGGTTTTCATTGATCATCCCTTTTAATGGAAGATCGATATTCCCATTCATTCGGTCTGCTCTTTTGTAAGCTTCAATTGCCTTTGCGTTGCTTCCCGTACGGTAGCTGATAACACCGACGTTCATCATCATTCCTGCAATTCCTGCACTATCTCTTGGATCCGTATAATCTACCGATTTTTCAAAGTTATAAATGGCTTTTTGGGTATTCCCCTGCATGTAACTGCTGATTCCCATCATGCTGTAAACTTCGGAAAGTGGAAAGTGTTCATACTTTTTAAAAAGCCAAAGGTTCTTTTCTCCACAGGCAATAACTTCTGATTCCATGTTGAGTTTGTCCAAAACTTTCATTTCAAAAAACTTCCCGAAAGCATAAACCAATGTAATTGAGCGGTTGTCTTCTGAAAATTGCCGGATTTCTTCCAATTTTTCCGGAGTGTTCTCTTTTTGAGTAATCTCGAATAATTCAAGAAGTTTCACATGCTTTTCGTCCTTTTTCGCAGCGATTTTTTTCTGAAATGCGGGAAGTTCTTTCTTAAAATGAGTGTCCAGAAGTCGGTAGTAAATGAACTCGTAAGCGATTTTTTGATCACCGCTGCTTTGTTCGATCTTTTTGGGATATTCTTTCTTTCTGAGTTTTTCTATTTGTTCAATTTTCTGCGCACTGGTAAAGGTTGCAGGAATGAATAGTGCGAATAGTACTGCCAGAAATGTTCCGGTTTTCATAGTGAGCGTATTTTTGCAGTAAAGTTAGTTAAATCAATCGCTTGATTGGGGTGAGAAGAAAATGATTGAGACTTTAAAATTGGAATCCTAATAGGTCAGAATGGGAATGATAGTGAGAATGAGGATTTAATTCTTCCTGCTCATTCTGTTTCTCATTCCGTTTCCCATTCTGTTTTTAACTACCTTTACTCCCCGTATGACAGCACAGAAAAATATACTGGTTACGGGTGGTGCGGGATTTATTGGATCTCATTTGGTGCGCCTATTGGTAAATAAATATCCGTCTTATCAAATTGTAACGTTTGATTCGCTGACCTATGCAGGGAACCTGGCGAATTTGAAAGACATCGTGGATGCAAAAAATCACACTTTTTTCAAAGGAGATATTACTTCTGAACAAGATGTGAAAGAAGCATTTGAGAAACACCAGATCACAGATGTCATTCATTTGGCGGCCGAATCTCATGTAGATCGTTCCATTGAAGGTCCGATGGAATTTGTGCATACGAATGTGGTTGGAACGGTGAACCTGATGAACCAGGCGAGAACATTCTGGAAAACGTTGGAAGGTCATATTTTTTACCACGTTTCAACAGACGAAGTGTTTGGTTCGCTTGGAATAGAAGGATTCTTTACGGAAACTACTTCATACGATCCGAGAAGTCCTTATTCTGCATCGAAAGCAGCTTCGGACCACTTTGTTTCTGCTTATTATCACACTTACGGATTCCCGGTAAAACGATCAAACTGCTCCAATAACTACGGAAGCAATCACCACCCCGAAAAGCTGATCCCATTAATGATCAATAACATTCTAAACAAGAAGCCTTTACCCGTTTATGGAGAAGGAATCAACGTGAGAGATTGGTTGTGGGTAGAAGATCACGCCCGTGCCATTGATGTGATTTTTCACCACGGCGAAATTGGCTGCAATTACAATGTTGGCGGCTGGAATGAGTGGCGAAACATTGATTTGATCCACGAACTGTGCAAAATCATGGACCAGGAATTGGGCCGTGAAGCAGGTGAAAGTGCCCAACTGATTACTTACGTAAAAGACCGTGCGGGTCATGATTTACGTTACGCAATCGACGCCACCAAATTGTTCGATGAATTAGGCTGGAAACCAAGTATTACCTTTGAAGAAGGACTCAGAAACACCGTGATTTGGTATTTGAATAACCAGGATTGGGTGAAAGAAGTGACTTCCGGAGCATACCAGGATTATTATAAAAATATGTACAACCAACGTTAGAATGGGCATTTTTGGCATGTTCAACCGACAAAAGAAAGAAACTGCCAATTTGGGTGGAAACTTGTTGGTGGATATCCACAGTCATTTACTTCCGGGGATCGACGACGGAGCACCAACCATGGACCATACCATCGGGATGCTGCGTAAATTCGAAGAACTGGGATACCAAAAATTAATCCTGACTCCGCACATCATGTCGGGAGTGTATGACAACACTTCTGAGATCATTTTGAAAAAACTCGATGAAGTCAGAACAGTAAGCCAGGAATTAGGATTAAAATTGATCCTGGAAGCTTCTGCCGAATATTATTTTGATGAAACGCTGTTTGAGCGTGTCCGCAAGAAAGATTTACTTCCCTTTCATGGAAACCACATTTTGTTTGAGTTCTCATTCAGAAACCAGCCTTCCCAGGTGGAAGACCTTGTTTTTGGGTTGAAATCTGCCGGATACCAGCCGGTTTTGGCACATTTTGAGCGCTACATGTATTTTCATCCGTCCATTGAAGTTGCCAGATCCTTACGCGAACGCGGCTGCTACATCCAGGTGAATTTAAATTCGTTTACCGGACATTACGGACCAGATGTCAAAAACCAGGCGATCCGTTTGCTAAAAGCTGGTTTGATCGATATTTTGGGAAGCGACTGCCACCGGCTTCAACACCTCGAACTGTTGGAAAGTTCTTTAAACCAGGCTGTTTTCCACCAACTTCTGGAAGCAAAAGTCAAAAACCAGCAGTTTCTCTAGACCTCAAATTCATATCCCTGATTGATTTTCCGCAAATGCGCAAATAAAAAAGCGAGCCTACCGGTCTCGCTGTTGCTGATAGGAAAGAGTGATGCCTTTACTAAAAATTCCGGAGTGTCCCCATGCTGTTAATCATCAAAAAAGATCCTAAAAATCCCACTAAAATTCATTCGTTCAAGCGTGTTAGGTCGACCGGTAGGCGACCTTTAAAATTTGCGTATTTGCGGGAAAGAAAAGAACACGTCTTTTTGAGTGAGCTGTTAAAATTTCTTTGGAAAGTTCATTTTTTTGAGCTAATTTCTCCGGTAATTCCAAAAATTACTGCCTCAGAAACAGTTGTTTAAAAAACTACAGTTATGGAAAATTACCTCGGAATGGGCGTTGGGATCATTGCCATTTTAAGCGCTTTTTTAATTCGATCCCCCTTTCTTTTTAAAACGTCATTGAGCATCGCTATCATTTGTCTGATTGTGGCTTTGACCAATGGATTTAAAGAAGATCCTTCATTGGATATGATCTGCTTTACATTAATCGGAATGGTTGCATTGGGTTATTTTATTTCCCTTCTTCCTGAAAAAATCCGGAAAATCGCCCCTTATTTTGTTGGATTGCTGGCCCTGATTCCAATTGGAGCAAAGGCAAATTACCAGGGATTTGATGTAGACTGGACAATCAAAGTCAGTTTTTTTGCAATTATCGGTTCGCTTGTCCCGCTTTTCGCCAAAATTAAAAATTGGTTTGCCGTCCGCTGGTTTGGAGCTGATGGTGCTGAATTTAATACCGCAGTTTCATTAGTTTTCCTGGGGATTTTTGTTTTTGCAGCTTCCTTCATGGCGTCGACTTTCGGAGTGATTCTGCTTGCAACCGGATATTTTTCGACGAACCTGGCTTTGCGTTCAAACAGCGGTTTACAATTGGGAATTTTGCTCTTCGCTGTTGCCTGGATCTTCTTCTCCTTAAATTCGCTGGATGGAATTTCAGATTCCATGTTAAAAGGAAACCTGTGGATGGGAATTTTGGCCGGTTTGGGATCACTTTGGGCTTGTAAATCCATTAAACGAGAGAAATTAAAAGTCTTCCTGAGCTTATTCATTCCACTTTTAATCATTGGAATTTTGGTCAGTTTTGGTTTGTTGAACGAAAACTTTGGCGGAATGCCTACCTATTTGGGAGCAATCATCGGTTCTTCCTTGGCGCTGGCATTGATAGAACAGCCGGAAGACTCGAAACCTTTCCAGGGAATGCTTTTACCGCTTATTTTGATCGGCTTTACAAATTCGGCAGATACCTGTCTGCAGCGCGAAAAACTAAAAATAAAAACCCTTTTGGAGCATTCGGACGAAACCACGAATAATTCCACCGATAAGGAAAACGTGATGGATATTCCTGCAATAGCTCTTACTGACGGAGATGCAGGAGCCTGGAAAAGTGTGGCTGCAAATTCGAAGCTTGAATTTGAAGTTGGTCCTTCTGCCAGCAGAACATCCGGAGCGATCAAAGATTTCCGGGTGGAATTACAATTGGATAAAGCCGGCGTTTTGAAATATGTGAATGTAGACATGGAAAGCAGCAGCCTTACCACTTTCAACGATATGCGGGATGAATCCGTATTGGGAGATGAATTTATTCAAAGTGAGAAACATCCGAAAATTACTTTCCGGTCGAAAAAAATAGAGAAAATAGGAGAGGACTACCGAATTGCCGGCGACCTGGAATTTGTAGGCGTGAAAACAGAAACGATCCTGCATTTGCGTTTCGTATCGAAAGTGGAGAAAGACGGAAATGAAGTGTTGGTCTTTGTGGGTAAAACCGCTGTGGACAGAACGAAGCACAACATGACTTCCGATGCTAAGATCGGCGACCAGGTGGATGTGACATTTGAAGTAGCCGTTGTCCGTTAACACGTAAAGTTCAAATCTTCTTCGCTACTTTGGGCTTCGAAGGTTCAAAAGAATGCTAATTTGAACATTTGAACACCTTTTTAAAGACAGAAAGTTGTATTTTTCCAGTGTGAAAGTGCTCCTTTTCTGTCTTTTTTTTGTGGCTTTCGGTGTTTCTGCCCAACAGGCAGATACGACCTGGAATAAGCGATCTTGGCTGGTTGGAGGAAGCAACCTGGCCTTGGGCGGAGGAAGTATCGCTTTGCTTTCCGCCGTTTGGTACCAGGATTATCCAAAATCGAAATTTCACGCCTTCAATGATTCTAATGAATGGCTGTATATGGACAAATTGGGACATACTTACACCGCCTATAAATTATCGGCTGTAAACTATGCAGCCTGGCGCTGGGCCCGGATGCCGAAGAAAAAAGCGGTCTTTCTTTCCGGTGGAATTGCCTGGACTTACCAGCTTTCAGTTGAGATATTGGATGGATTCAGTGCCCAGTGGGGATTTTCCTGGTCGGATCTGACCGCAAATACCGTTGGAGCAGGTTTGTTCGTTGGTCAGCAATTGGGTTGGGACGAACAGCGTTTTCAACTCAAATTCGGATATAAACCTTCGCCATACGCGGCAGTCCGGCCAAATACTTTAGGATCCAATTTCCCGGAAAGACTTTTGAAGGACTACAATGCACAAAGTTATTGGCTGTGCGTGGCTCCCGGAACTTTTTTCAAGGAATCGAAATTTCCGAAATGGATTCAAATCGGTTTTGGCTACAGCGCAGATGCCAAGCTGAAAGGGGATTCAAATACATACACCGATGTAAATACCGGCAGAACTTATTTCGCCCACTCCGAATATGCTGTTTCGCTGGATATCGACTGGTCGCAGCTTCCGATAAAAAAACCGTGGCTGAAAAAGGTGCTGAAACCACTGAATGCGATTAAAATTCCCTTCCCGGCAGTGTTTTGGAGAAACGGAGTCTGTTATTTCGGGATGTTTTAGATACATTTAAGGCAATGAATTAAACCTTGGTATTTCGAAACTATCTAATCATCATAAAACGAACACACCATGAAAATACTTTACGCACTGTTTTTGGCTTTACCATTTCTTACAACTGCTCAATATTCAGACCCGAACGTGGGAAAACCAAGTTCAGGTTATGGTTCTGACGGAACTTACACGGTGGCTTCGGAAGCTTTTAATAATGTAAATTTTAACGGAGAAGACATTGTCATTTATCACCCGCAGGAAATCACAACGCCGGTCCCAACCATTTTCTATTCCCATGGTTATGGCGGGAATAACCCGATTTACATCAAAGGATTAACCGATTTTGTAGCCAAAAAAGGATATGCGCTGGTTTTTGTCCCTTACCAGACTTTGGGAGTGACGGTTTTGGAGCGTTACGAAAATTTGCTCCAGGGTTTCCGGAAAGCGGCTCGTGATTTCCCGAATATTATTGATACAACTCGTGCGGCATTTATGGGTCATTCTTTTGGCGGCGGGGCTTCCTTTGGAAATGCATTTAAGTGTTTCACTGAAGATAATTGGGGAAGCAATGGTCGATTCATTTATGCTTCGGCACAATGGTATTCATTCAATATCACTCAAAATCAACTGCAAAATTTCCCTTCCGATGTAAAATTGATCACTGAAATTTATGAAAGCGATTCTACGAATGATCACCGTTTGGCAGCAGATATTTTCAGGAATATTTCCATTCCGGGAGCAGAGAAAGATTTCCTGGTTTTGCAGCGAGACACAGTCGGAGGATACATATATCCCGGAGATCATAACACGCCGAATTCCGTTATTGCATTGAATGCACACGATTATTATGGAATTTACCGCTTGCTGGATGCCATAGCAGATTATGTATGGAACGGAAATACGAGCGCCAAAAATGTGTGTCTCGGAAATGGTTCTGCAGCTCAAACAGCAATGCCGGCAGGACTTAAATCAATTCTTCAGACAGATGTTCCAAATATTACCCGACCGATGGAAAGCTTCCAGTTTCCATGCGATTCAACCATCAACCTGCGAATTGCTTATTGCAATGCAGTGAACGGAATGAACGAAAGCGGATTCTCTTCCTTCAATGTTTACCCGAATCCGTTTCAATCTGAGTTTATCCTGGAAACTGAAAACGAACTTACTGAAATTCATTTATTCGATATATCCGGACATGAATTACCGGTAAACGTGCAAAAGGGCGCTTCCGGTTATTTAGTGGATGCAAAAGATCTGGAAGAAGGTGTTTACTTTGTACAGACCAATGTTGGCGTTGTACAATTAATTAAACATGGAGAATAAACTTTTTCAGATTGAAAGTCCGAATGGAACGATAAGAGGGAATTTCGCTTCCTGCGGAGCAGATTCACCCATCGTATTGATGGCTTGCGGGCACAACGGGTTTTATCATTTCGGAATGTTCCCGACCATGCAGAACTATTTCGCTGAAAACGGAATTTCTTCCATTGCATTCAATTACACGCATTGCGGAATTTCGGATGACGGGGATTATTTTGACGACCTGGAAAGCTATAAAAACAATTCCCGCCGATTGGAAGTGGAAGACCTGACCTTTATGGCGAAACAATTATCGGAGCACACCTTTTTTCACAAACCGAAGCAATTATTCCTATTTGGACACAGCATGGGAGGTTTTTCAACTGCTTTCGCTTCGAAATCCATTCAAAATGCCGGAATAGAACTGTCAGGGATCATTTTGTTGAATTCACTGCGAACTCTAAATACGCGAACTCCTGAAATTATGGAGGAATGGCAAGCAAACGGTGTATATTTCCGTCCGAATATGCGCACAAAGCAGGAATTGCCCCAAGGTCCCGAATTTTTAGCAGAAACCCTGGCAAGCGATACCACCTGGAATATGCAGCCAATCATAGAATCAGTAACCATTCCTTGTTTTGTAGCCCATGCGGTAGATGATGAAGCTGTTCCGTTTGAACACGGCCGTACGATTTTCTCCTGGGTTTATAAAAACAATCTTCAAAATGCTTTTCTGCCCATTCCGAATGCCGGACATACCTTAAATACCACACATCCCATGAAACGCGATTCGCAAGAATTGCAGTTTTTCTGCGGACAGGTTATTGATTGGATGAAATTGAAAATATAAAAATGGGTGTGTAGGGACGCGACGCATCGCGTCCCCAGCATTGACGCATCGCGTCCCCACCATTTGTTATATTTTCTTGAAAATTACCGTAGCAATATGCCCGCCGAAACCAAAGGTGTTGCTCATCGCATAAGTGATTTCTTTGGATTTTCCTTTTGCTAAGGGGAAATCATATTTGTCTTTGTATTCCGGTTCGATCTCTGTAGTATTGATCGTTGGAGGAACTATCGAATCCCGGATTGCCATAATACATGCAATTGCTTCCACGGCTCCGGCTGCTCCAAGCAAGTGACCCGTCATGGATTTTGTTCCGGAAACACTTAGCGTTGATCTGTCCCCGAAAACGCGTTTCAAAGCGATCAGTTCACTGTTATCTCCCTGTGCAGTAGAAGTTGCGTGCATATTGATGTAATCAATCTGGTCCGGAGTAATTTCCGCATCGCGCAATGCTTCTTCCATTCCCAGCACAGCTCCGTCACCTTCCGGGTGAGTTCCCGTTAAATGATAAGCATCAGCAGCCATTCCGCCGCCAACAACTTCTGCGTAAATTTTCGCTCCGCGCGCCACGGCGTGTTCGTATTCTTCCAAAATAACCGCCGCAGCTCCTTCACCCATCACAAATCCGTCGCGGGTTACGTCAAAGGGACGTGAAGCAGTTTCCGGTGAATCATTGCGTTTCGATAAAGCCTGTGCAGAAGAGAATCCACCCATTGCCGATTCGGTAATCGCCGCTTCAGATCCACCACTGATGATCATGTTTGCTTTTCCCCACTTGATGTAGTTGAATGCATCGATCATAGCTGTATTGGAAGTTGCACAGGCAGAAACCGCACAATAGTTGATTCCGCGTAAACCGTATTCCATGGAAATAATCCCGGAAGCAATATCTACTAAGATTCTTGGAATAAAGAACGGCGTAAAACGCGGTGTTCCGTCACCGGCAGAATATTCCTTCATCTGGTCCTGGAATGTTTGGATTCCCCCGTTCCCGGATCCCCAAATTACTCCGATACGATCCCTGTTCAATTCTTCGAAATTGATTCCCGCATCTGCAACCGCTTCGCGAACTGCTACTAATGCATACTGGGAGAACGGGTCGTATTTACGGATCTCTTTGACATCAAAATGATCTGCCGCATTGTATCCTTTCACTTCGCAAGCGAAAGTTGTTTTGAATTTTGAGGTGTCGAATTTGGTAATCGGCCCGGCACCGCTTTTACCTGCTTTCATGTTGTTCCAAAATTCCGGAACGTTATTCCCGATTGGTGTAAGGGCTCCCAAACCGGTAATTACAACTCTTCTTGTCATAATATATGTGTTTCGATTAATTAAAATTAGTTTAAGAAGTTCAAAAAAGGTTCAAAGGGTTCAAAAAGTTCAAGAGAAATTTTAATTTGAACTATTGAACATTTTCAACCATTGAACGGTTTTCTTACAGAAAACCAAGCTCAAGCTTTGCTTCTTCACTCATCATATCCTTGTCCCAAGGCGGG
>CAMLFH010000027.1 GCA_946479285.1 uncultured Flavobacteriales bacterium
ATCCGTCAGCTACAATTGCATTCTCAGATGCTGTTGTCAACTGCAATTCTCTTCCACCGTTTCCTACTCCGTCTAAACGTGTAATACGCGGTGTTTGTCCGTAAATAGAATTTGCTTGTGAACCACCCAATTCCGGTGAAATATTATGAGGGATTGCAGGAATTCCTTGTAACGGTGTACCGTCAGCATTGATACGTGAACGCAAATAGGGTTTTTTCTGACCATCTAAGTATTGAGGATCACTTGGATCGTATGGCTTATAGCTATTGTAACCGTATGCTACTGCGATGTAATAGTAAGTTTTAAAGTTTACCAATTTACGATCTCCCTGGGCAAATTGATCTTCCGTTACTCTGAAAGTATGCTTAATTCCCGTATCAGTACCTTTTACTTTTTCAACAGGGAAAGAGTATCCAAGTTCTTCATCAAACTCGAAGTTGATCATACGCTTAACACCGTTTTTAACATCACACTGTGCTACTAAACGAGCTACAGTCTCATCATCCAAATCAGTAATACCTACTTGAGCATTCTTCATCTGATAGATTTGGTATCCTTCAAAACGATAGTTTTTATCATAAATGATTGGACCACCATTCGGTAATGTATCACCAGCTCCATTCGGGTCAATAATTCCAATCTTATCTTCCTCGATGTATTTCTCCTGGTAATTGTTCGAGTTTGGTGGGTTATCCAACATAATGATCAACTCATTACCCATTTCCTGGATAGTCATAACAGGTGCAGCAGGCGGTTCCAAAATGCGGAAACAGTTGTCGAACAAAGCCTGAGCTTTCGTATCTGCTGTCTTCAATGAGTTTACAGAAGAAAAAATTTGTCCTTCAAAACTTCTTGCATAAACGATACCAACTGTAATGTTGTTTACAGCTCCCGGACGCAATGTAAATGGTCCTGCAGACTGAACGAAACGACGGTCACCAGATGGATTGGATGTAGATCCTAATCCACAAGGTTCGAATTCTGACCAGTCAAATCCAGGATTAACACCTGCAGTTGCCCAATGTAATGTATCCGAATTTGCAGGGAACATATAGTTTGTTTCGATCGATCCAACACATGGTGCTCCGGGGAATCCTGTTCCACCATAGTACAATTGATCTCCAAACTGCCACAATCCTTGCATGTAGTTGTAGAATTGAGAAGATGAAGTAGGATCTGATTGTCCTGCAGGAGCATTTGTTCCTGTATAGATTGTAAAGTTACGCATACCGTAACGCTCATTATCTATAATGTCATCTCCGTAACCAATTCCCAAACCTCTGTAGACAATTCCTTTGTTTGCTATAGCAGTTGCTACAGAAGGAATAACCCACTGATTAGTAAGAGTATCCATGACAGGACCCGGGTTATCAGAATTATCAGCATCCTGATAAGGGCCTTCGAAGAAGTCAACTCCAATTGCAGGAGGGCTTTGTCCGAATCCAGGACGACCAGAGTTCGGTTCGTCATTCAAATCACCGTTATACATGTAGCTCAGTCCGCGTGTAACGTCACAACCAGCATAATCATCGTTGTAGTTTCCTAAATCCGCATCAATATACTGAGAGAAATAAGTATCAAACAATGTTTGAGTACCACGGTTAATCAACTCGTAGTTATAGAACGTCATTTTATTGATCTCGTCATCCGTTGCAAAAGCAAAAGCCTGAGCATGGATTTCCATTCCGATAGGTTCACCTTGTGATTCCGTATGGATATTTCCTTTATCGTTGAATACCCACCAGTGTGTAATATCACCAAATAATGTAACGCGTCTGTCCGCACCACATTCAACATCATCACGACCTAAGATATCATCATACCAAGGGTAATCACCTTCTTCAGGTTCGTAGAACATATCGTTCTGTACATCATAGAATGGTGCCAAAAACTGATCTTGTCCACGACCAACATCACCGTTACCCGGCCATGCGTTGATCTGCGCCAGAGTTTCGTTTGTTGGAGCAGTACAATCACCTGTTGTACATTCATTATAAGTAATGAATAAAACAACTCCGGCCTTTGTGATGGTAAAGATTTTATCATACATCAAACATACTTCCGGATCAATAGTAGCATCTCCGTAATCACGTCTTGCTGTATCTCCCTGTGGAACAGATGGATCAAAATTTCCCGTACCATATTCCGCAGTAAGCGGCCCAGGCCAGAAATCATTTCCATCAGCACGGAACTTAACAGCAGCTAATTTCAACTGTCCGTTAACATCCGTTCCTCCCATCCAAAGTGCTCCTGCATAAATCGCTGTTACAGCGATTTCACTTCCTTTCTGTTTTGGAACAGTATAGGTAGCTAATCCATTTGCACGATCCAAGAATAACAATCCTCCCGTTTCAAGTCGACAGCTAACATCGTTAAAGTCCATTTTAAATGGATTGTTGGCAGGCGCACAGTTGGCAGCTTTCGTTGTTACCGTGGGCTTCGGCTTACCAGCCGACTTCCCTTTCCCGAAATCATGATTGTATGCATTGGCCTGACCAATGAAACACATCGTAATTGCGAGTGATAAGTATTTAAATGTTCGTTTCATACTTTAATTTTTTTCTTTCTTAGAAATCAAACTTAACCCCTAAGCGAATAGTTCTTGGAGAGCTAATATTAAACGGATTTGCCACTTTCATTGCGTAATAATCTCTGAAAGACTGCTCATCCAGCTGGTTTTGGATAGATGTTTGGTATTGAGCATCTGCCAAATATCCGTCATCATTCCAGTTTCCTGTAGCTCTGTATACACCAAGAACGTTCATTGTATTGAAAAGGTTGGTAACTCGAACGTATACTTGTAAATACGTTGATTTCTTTTTACCTTCTTTTCCAAAATCAATTCCAAATGTACGGTCTAACTGTAAATCTAAACGGTACTGCCAAGGCAATCTTGATCCGTTTACAGTTCCTGTAATACCTGAAGTATTTGGATTAAGCAATGCATCTCCGGTAACACCTGTTTGTGAACTATACGGGGAACCTGAGTAGATGTTTGTAATAATGTTCAAACCTGTGTTTTCCAAAATCTTAGCATCACCAATCATAGGTCCGTTGTAATCAGCTCCTTCACCGTAACGGTAATCGAATGTGATAGCAAACGTATGACGCTGGTCATAAGAATAAGGGAATACACTGCGTAAGTTAGGTAAACCTGCAGTTTGAAGACCTGTTAGCAATGACGCAGCTGAAGTTGCATCAGAACCTGTACCATCAGCAAACTGTAATGTATACGCTGCAGTCATACGAACATTTCCTGTTCTACGAAGGTCATAAGAAACTGTCAAACCTTTTACAGTACCGAAGTCACGGTTACCGAATGTACGGTATGTGTTCGGATATGCTTCAAATACGTTCATCAACTGCACGTTATTACGTTGTTCACGGTAGAATGCAGAGATTTTCAAAGATGAAGTTTTAGACAAAACCTGTTGGAAACCAATTTCGTAATCGATTGTTTGCTCTGGTTTCAAATCCGGATTATTGATCGTATTTGTACGAGCCTCAATAAATTGATAGTCGATTGGGTTAAAACGGTTACCTGTTGTAGGTCGTTTTGTCAAGATATCGTAATGAGCAAAGAACGATGCTTCATCCGAAATAGGGAATGAGAATGCGATACGAGGCATTACATTAATTTGCGGCTTGTAATCTCTGAATGCATCTGAATTCACTTTTGAATTATTAGCTGCAGCCGGATTTTTCAACCACGGAGAAATACCTGATACACCACGAATTAATTTTGGATCCTCAATTGCGATACCATTTGCATCGTACCACTGATCACCATTTCTAAATCCGTTGATTCTTGTTGGAGCAGTTACATCATCAACATATACCACATAATCACTTCCCATTGATTCAGGAATAACCATGTTTGCATATTTAGAGTCACTTGCGATCAAAGCCTTAGCTTCATCAACATTGTTTGCTGTATAAACTAAGTACTTATCACTCAATACCGGCTGGTTCGCATCGAATACGTCAACACGTACACCCACGTTGAATACGATATCCTTGAAAGCAAACTTATCCATGATATAACCAGAGATGTAAACCGGCTGGAATGCTCCGATGAATCGTTTGTAGTTTCCGTTCTCATCAAAATCATTGAAATACTTATCGATATCTGTATTTCCTTTTACTTTCTTACCTGTATGATCGTAACCATAGTAGTTAACAAAGTTATTTCCCTGGTTAAACAACTCATCCGGTGAGAACATATCTAAAGAGAATGTGCTTGGATCGTATTGATCAATAACTACGTAATCAGTTCCTGCAGGATTGAATCCAAGTTTTTCACGAAGATTGTAGTCGAAGAACGATTGCTTATCATTCCCTTCCTGACCCGAAAAGTTTCCAATTACACCGTTCTGATCGATATCTGTATTTGTTGCTATCTCCTGACCAGCATTACCTGTATTCAAACGATCATAGCTGTATTGTTGGTAAGAACCAAAATTGACAACAGTTGGGTTATTCAAGTCTAATTCCGTCAAATGGCTATTTGCATACAAACGTGAAACTGTCCATAACTCAATTGGGCCAGCAGTTCCGCTTCCCCAACCTCTATCCCAACGTTGTTCGTATTCGAACCCTAAAGAGATGGAGTGATCACCAACGTTAACTGATCCTGATCCTGTAATACGGAACTGATCCTGTTCTCCTTTACTAAAACCATTATTAGGAGTACCAATGTTATTCCAGATTCCGTAAACAGAGGTAGGAACGTCACCATTTCTCAATGCACGTCCGTTTTGAACCTGCAATAATGTTTCAAAATGATCTGTCGGGTTACCAGCGTATAAATCAAAATAATTTTGAGTTATCGCAGCTAACGCACTATTTGTCTCAGAAGCCTCGAATTGAACCAGGTATTCCTGAGGAGTAGCTGTTTGGTAATAATCACCATTTCTAAATTCGTAAGTAGGACGGAAACTTCTTGTAAATTTCCCTACATGTCCGTAGCTGAACAAATCGTATTTGTGATTTTTATCGTAAATCGATGTTTTCGTTTTTGAGTAATCTACCATGATGGAGTAGAAAGCAGATTTCACTTTCGAACTTGATCCTTCTTTGTTGTTAGAGAATCTCTGAGTGAAACGTCCATAAACACGGTAATCCAACTGATTGAAAACTCCAAAATTTGTAAAGTTCATTAGTGAACTTGAGAAATCATAGTTACTTCCGTAATTATAGTTCAAAGATCCACCGAAAGTTAAGTTAACAGATGGCCCGGTGTTCACGTCAATTTTAGCAGAAGCTGAAATTGTGGAACGGGCAGCATTCATTCTCCACTTTGTTTTCTCAAAATCACTTGCTCTCAAGTAATTCGCATTGTGGAAAGTACCGTTACCGGTAGCACTTGCTCTAACAGGGTTCTCTAACAAATAATCTCTAGCCTCTTTCTTAATGCGGTATGAACCACCATTTAGCGGACGGCTGTCCAATTCATTTGTGTAGTTGACAGAAAGTAAGAAACCTAAAATTGGTTTTGTTTTCTTACCTGTTGAATCTTTTCTCATCAAAAGTGGCCCGGAAAGTAATCCTTCAACAAGGTTGTATCCGAATTTATCCAATCCAATCACTTTTCCATCGTAACCATTCTCATCTTTTCCTTTGAAGTAGAATCCTGAAGTTACTGCTTCCAATGAACCAAAGTATTTAGACGACGGTCCACGAGTTGTAATAGCAATAATACCCCCGGTTGCATCACCATAGTTGGCAGGCAAACCTCCGGTGATTACCGAAACCTCTTCAATTGCTGATTTAGGCAAGTTGGAAGATCCACGAACCTTGATACCATCAATAAAGAAGTAAGTACCATCTGAACGCGAACCACGAACAGAAAGATCTCCCGATCCTTCATCCTGCGTTACACCACCGACTGTTGCAGCAACACCTGCCGCAGAACGAGTTGGTAGACGCGAAATATCCTCACGCGTAATGGTCGCCCCGGAAGGACCACCGTCTTTATTAATTAATGGAACCCTGTAGGCCACAACCAAGACTTCATCGATGGCTTTCACATCGCCTGGAAGTCCGAGAGCAGTCCCATCAAGAAAGGTAATACGATCAGCATTCACAATCACACCTTTGATTGCTGTAGGCTGATAACCTTCCCCTGGGTTACTGATCTCAACGTCGTAAGAACCTGGCGTCAACGAGTTAAGTTGAAACTTACCATCCACATCGGTGGTAGTGTTCCCTTTAACTGTTCCATTTTGCTTGATAACTATAATACAATCGTATATAGCCTCCTTGCTGTCCTTATCAACAACGCTACCACGGATAGTTCCCAAACCAGATTGAGAATACCCATAAGTCACTGTCAACAAGATACTTGCAATTAACAAGTTGAGTTTACGTAACATAAGTACAGTTTAATTTTACATCATTTTTATTGTAACAAAGCCTGTAAATATAGTAATTTTCGATTTGTTAACATTTACTAAAAAACTTTTCTGTTTTGTAATAATTTAACCGGCGTTAACGTTTCGTTAACTTTTAAAAACCCCGGAAGCCCTTGTTTTTAAGGATTTATAACTAAATATTAAATGGAAAATTGGCCTGTTTTTAGTGATTCTAACATACATTTGCAGGATGTCTGCCATTTCAATTATTAATTTAAATGCGGTTTCCATTTATTTAATGGAAATTGATTTTTCTCATTTTGAAACCTATCGATCCGCCCTGAATGAGCACGAAAGATCGCGTCTTTTGGCAATTAATCATTTTGAAAAAAAATTAGAATTTGCAGCTTCAAGATACCTGAAACATCATCTGTTCGGGGAAGTAAATATTGAATACGATTCAACCGGAGCGCCCCAAATTAAAAACGTGGGGTTCATCTCCATTTCTCATTGCAGCACACATGTAGTCCTGGCCAGCTGTACCGAGCATCTGATTGGTGTAGACATTGAAGAAATCCGGGAAAAATCTGTCTTAACATCCCGTCGTTTTATCACGGATCCGGAAAAACTTCTTTTCGATCAAACCAATAAAAATGACATGTCCCTGCTTTGGTCTTTTAAAGAGTGCCTCTATAAATTATCCGACAGAAATAAACTGCTTTTTCAGCGCGATATACTTGTAACCAAAAGAGCTGATCAATTCTATGGGAGCATCCTGAAAACAGATGGAATTTATGAATACAAACTACATGTTGAAAACTTTAAAAATATTTTAATAACTTTCAATTCGAGTAAAGGAAAACTGCTACATGAACATTCTGCGTAAAATTCAATCAAAAAACGGGCAACTGGCATTATTAATTGATCCCGAAAAGACCAAAAACGAAGAGCATTTGTTAGATCTGATTAAAAAAGCTGAATTCGCCCTAATTGATTTCTTTTTTGTTGGAGGAAGTACCGTAACCCGAAAAGAGATTGAATCAGTTGTTTCAAAAATCAAAAACAATTCCACTATTCCGATTGTTTTATTTCCGGGTTCGAGCAATCAGCTCTCCGAACAAGCAGACGCACTTCTATTTTTAAACCTGATCTCGGGCAGAAATCCGGACTTCCTGATCGGGCACCATGTTTCATGCGCAGAAGAAGTTCTCGACATGGATATTGAAGTTATTCCCACCTCTTATATCCTGATTGAAGGAGGAAAAATGACTTCTGTTGCTTACGTTAGTCAGACAACTCCTATACCGCGGGAAAACAGTTCCATTTCTTTAAAAACAGGCATTGCCGGATATTTGATGGGACAAAAACTCACCTATTTTGATGCCGGAAGCGGTGCACTTCAATCTGTTCCCCCACAATTAATCCATGAATTGAAGAAAAAAATTGACACTCCTATTATTGTAGGTGGCGGAATTCGGTCGGTTGAACAAATAGAATCCTTCAAAAATGCCGGGGCAAATGTGATTGTCATTGGAAACAAAATAGAAGAAAACATCGATTTCCTGCTAGACATAGAGACTTATCAAAAAAGTTCATCTCGAGCTGATTAGAGAACCCAATACCGTTTAATCAGCATCAAACACACTTCACTAAATGAGAAGTTGTTTAATCACATTGTTAAAATAATTGAATTATATTTACCCCTGTGCGAACTGCGAAAACTAGGAGTCATATGTTTTTAAATAGTTCTAAACTATTGATTAAAAGCATATTAATTAAGTAACAAAGCCAAAAAAACTCTCAAATTCGGCCCAGATTGCACCACTACATTTCCTCGTGAAATGTTAAAATTAAGTTGATAACAAACAATGTTGAATCTATTAAATTGTTAAACATGCGCAAAAAATTACTTTTTGGTGTATTTTCTTTAATTGGTGTGATTTCAACTGGGAAATCATTTGCTCAGGAAAATCACTTCAATTGCGGGAGTCATACACAAATGAAAAAATTGTATGCCGAGAATCCAAGTTTGGAGACCGACTACAAAAAATTGGTAAACAGATACCAGGAAAACCGTATGGTTCATGGGAAATCAGTAACCGTACGTATCATTCCTATCGTTTTTCATATTGTTCATGAATACGGTCCGGAAAATGTATCTGATCAGCAAATTTATGACCAAATGCAAATCCTGAACGAGGATTTCCTTAAAAACAATGCCGATACAAGCGTTGTAATTTCTCCATTTGACACAATCATCGGGGATGCAATGATCGAATACCGTTTAGCAACAATAGATCCTTATGGAAACTGTACAAACGGGATTGAGCACATTTACAATCACAACAGCAATCAGGGTGATGATTATTCGAAATTATACCAATGGGACAGAGACAAGTACCTGAACGTTTGGTTGACGAAAACGATCGGATCTGCAGGAGTTGCGGGTTATGCTTATTACCCAACAGGTGTTACGGGAACTGGTTTCTTCAGAGATGGTATCATTATTCTTCACGACTATGTTGGAAGCATTGGTACAAGTTCTCCGGGACATTCCAGAGCTTTAACTCATGAGATCGGTCACTACTTAGGATTGGCGCATACTTGGGGGAATGACAACGATCCTGGTAACACGGCGAGTTGTGGACAGGATGATGGTATTGGAGATACTCCAAACTGTATCGGTATGACAACTTGTAATCTTGCTCTGAACTCTTGTAACGATACGCTTGTATTAAACTCATATTGGGGCGATTACGATCCGGTAGACAACGCTCAAAATTACATGGACTATTCTTATTGTTCGGTAATGTTTACAAAAGGACAGGCAAACTTTATGAATAATGTATTGGAGCAGGAAACAAGCGGTCGTAACAATTTGTACGATTCAACGAACCTGGTTGCAACAGGAACAAGTACACTTACTCCTGTTACATGTACTCCTATTGCTGATTTCTATGTAGATGCTAACGCAGGAAGTGGTAATACAGGTCCAAACGCAAACGTAATGTCGGCTTGTGTAAACGATCCTATCGCATTCAAAGATGCTTCCTGGAAAGCTGGTATTACTTCATGGGCTTGGAGCTTCCCTGGCGGAACACCTTCAACTTCTACAAATCAGAATCCAAATGTAACTTACGCTTCACCGGGATGGTATGACGTAACATTGACTGTATCAAACTCTGCCGGTTCAAATACAAAGACTATCAACCACATGGTTTATATCCAAGGTGATTGGGCTGACTATACAGGACCAAGAACAGAAGATTTCAACCAAAATTCAAACTTCTGGATCACTTTTAACCCTGAAAACAATCACGCAAATTTTCACCGCGTAACTACAGGTGGTAGAGGAAATACAGCGTGTTTCAAGTTGAATAACTACAAAGATGTTTCCGGAGCTCAAATGTTTACAGAAGATTCATACTATTATGATCGTCTTGGAAACTCTAAAGATTATTTGATCACTCCTGCTCTTGACTTGAGAAGCACTTCAAACATTAGCATTTCATTTGATTATGCTTACGGTACAAAAGCTACTTCAACTCCTGACATTTCTGAGAAATTGATTATTTATTATTCCAGAGATTGTGGTAAAACCTGGATTCAGAAGACATCCATTACAGGTGCTGCTTTGGTAAGTGCAGGATATGTTGGAAACACAGATTACACACCAGGTAATGATCTTCAGTGGAAAACATTTAGCTTTAACCATACTGCAACAGCGGCTGATAACAAAACAAAATTCAAATTTGAGTTTATCGCTTCTGACTTCTCTTCTAACTTCTATTTCGACAACTTCAACATTTCAGGAACATTAGGAATTGAGGACAATGGAATGTTGTCTTCCATTGCAATCGCTCCAAACCCTGTTGCTACAGGATCTGATCTGTCAGTAGAAGTTCCGAACACAGAGGCTGGAATGAAACTGATTGTTATGGACCTGAAAGGTGCAATTATCTCAACTACTGAGGTTCCTGCTTCTTCTGGTTTTCAAACAGTAAATATTCCTATGAACGTTGCAAAAGGATGTTACATTCTGAATGCTGTTCAGGGAGCTGCAAAATCTACTCACCGAGTAGTTGTTTATTAATAAAGATTCAACTTATATATTAAAAACCCCGAAGTGTCAGCCACGGCTGACTGCTTCGGGGTTTTTTTATGGCAAAAAATATGCTATCCGCCTGAAAATTACTATTTTCACTCTCTATGAACACTCGTGTTGCTCTTGCGGTTCCCTATCCTTTCCAAAGACCTGCTTTCATAGGAATTCGTGAATATCTTTTCACCAATTCCCATGGCGATGAATACAGCGTTCAGTTTGTTCAAAAAAACAATCACATTACGAACTATATTGTTGATCTCAGCCTGAAAAATCATGATCAGGATGAATATCAAACAATGAACACCGGCGATGTCTATAAAGTCATGGCAACCGTGGTTTCTATCCTGCTCGATTTCATAGAACAAACTCATTATTGTCAAAGCATTGAGTTTGTTCCCATTTCTGAAAACCATCAATTATCCAATAGAAGGTCCGGCTTATTTCTCCGATATGTCCAATTATTCAAAACGCTAACCGGCTGGGATTATAAAATAAACGAAGGAGTCTTTACACTTAGCCGTCCTAAAACAAAATAAATCCCTTATTTTGCAGTATGAAGTTTGAAGAATTAAACAGCCGATTAGAAAATATACTGATCGAATCAGGCCGTGAAGGCTACACTGAGAAACAGGAAAAATTAATCAAACTATCCAAGCAAGGAAAAAACCAGCTGATTTTCACATCGATGGATCAGGAATTAATTGACGGCCTTCATTTTATTTCGTTCATGAGAGCTCCTGAAATGCTGGAAGGCTCACCACGTGTTCTTTGGTTCACTCCTTCCTGGGAAAGCGCACGCGAAAAGGTAAAGTCCTTTCAAAACCTGATGAAGCGATCAGATGTTACCATCGAAATTGCGGATGATAAAGGAAAAATCATTGAACAGCGAAATGCCATTTTTGAAGGAGCGGAAATCATCATTGGAAATCCGAAAAGAATCCTGGAATTATATAATCAAAATGGGTTTCATGTCAATCAGCTAAGTCTTGTCATTATTGACCAGGCGGAAAAGCTTTGTACAAATCCAATTACGCTTCAATCCATTCGCAGAATTGCAGAAAGTCTGCCTAAATGCCAAAAATTGATTTTTTCAGAAGGAACCCATCACCGATTGGAAGATTTTTGCCAAGATATTTGTACCTTTTACGAAACTTCTGAAATCTGAAAAGTATGTTGGCCAGACAATTAAAAGCGATTTCCAATATTTGTTACATCCTTGGAATGGTTTGCGCTATCTTGCTTTACACCCAAAACACAATGGGATCGCCGGGTATAATCCGAATTGGATTTTACGTTTTCGGTGGAACCGGACTCCTTCTCAGTCTCCTGCAATTCAGGTTCATTCCGGAAGAGAAATGGGAAGATTTTAATTTATTATTTTGGATTGGTTCACTGGTTATATTTACCGGATTTGTATTTCAAACACTCCATTTAAGATACGCCACCTATATTTTGATTGCAGGTTTTGCTGTAACAGGATTTTCATTTTTCGTGAATCCTTTCAGGAAAGACAAAGATGAAGAAGATAACATTCTGGATAACTGACTCATAACCAATAAAATATTTTAATTTAGTATGAAAACCTTTAAAATGGTTCTTGCGTATTTAACTTACTGAACATTGCATACTACCGGCATGACGAAAAACTATCTTATTGTATTTCTGCTTTCTGTTGTTCATTTTATTTCGAACTCTCAGGTTTCAATCACCCAGAATGATGACTTTCTAAAAATTGAAGGATCTCAGCTGAAATACTTTATTGCACCTAAGGGCAAATCAACTATTCAGACTATAAAATCACATTTGAAGGAGTTTCAACCAATTAATTCGCGGATGGTGAATCTAGGTTTCGAAACAAAAGATGTGTGGTTTTATTTTGAAACAAAAAACACTTCGGATTCCCGTCTGATCCGCATGCTGAAGCTGAGCAATCCGATCATTGATGAAGTAGATGTTTACAAACGCATTGGCAGCAGCACTTTTATTCCGGCAGCAAAAGGCGGCGATCAACGTCCATTTGCCTGGCGATACAATGGAAACCGAGAATTAATCTTCCCTTTACGACTTGACCCGCGCAGCACCAACGGTTTCCTATTCCGTGTCAACAACGGCGGAGAACAATTTTACTTTCAAAGCTCCTTGGAAAAAGGTTCTTACATCCAGGTAAAACACGGAAACAAGCAGGTTTTCTATGGCTTACTGTTTGGAATCATGATTTTCATCATTATTCTCAACCTCGCAATAGGGATTCTGTTTCGCCAGCGAATTGCATATCTCTACACCTTGTATGGAGCATCATTCACCCTGCTCCAAATGTCTTTACTGGGTTTTGGAACAACCTGGCTGTGGACGGATCAGTATTTTATTTCCAACCGGGCAAATCCTGTATTGGCTTCCCTGGGAGTTTTGTTCTTTCTGAACTTTACATACCGCTACCTGGAATTACACATCAATACACCAAAAATCAAACCCATCGTGCGGTTTATCCAGATCGGACTACTTGTAAATCTTTGTATCAGTATCATTCCCGGAACGGCATTCATGAATATTTCTGCAATTACCGTCAACGCCATGACGCTGCTCTTAAACCTATTTATCATCTATCCGCTGGTTGTTACTTTAAGAACAGGTTCCAGAACAGCTAAATCGTATTTGATCGCATTCTCTATTTTGCAGATCTCTGTTTTTGCATTCGTATTGCGGAATTTTGGTGTAATTCCGAATAGTTTCCTGGCTGACAACGGGCTCCAAATAGGTTTTGCTGTGGAAATGATCATCTTAACGTTTGGTATCCTACAGCGCTTTAAAATCATGAATGACGCTTCTATTTCCGTACTTGCCGAAGCAAATGAGCTGAAAGAAAACCTCAACATTCAGCTGGAAGCAGAAGTGGAGTTAAGGACCAAAGAAGTGATTGAACAACGAAATGAGCTGGAGCAGAAAAACGAAGAGATCACAAGCAGTATCCTTTATGCAAAACGTATTCAGAATGCATTGCTCCCAAGTAGTTCCTATTATACCAACCTCATCCCGAATCTGAATGTATTCTACTATCCGAAAGACATTGTTGCTGGCGATTTTTACTGGATCAAACGCATTCGTATCGGAGAGGAAGTTTGGAAATTTGTTGCGGTGGCAGATTGCACCGGACATGGTGTTCCTGGTGCCATGATGAGTGTTTTATGTATGAATGCGTTGAATGAGTCGGCTCGCTTGCTGGAAAATGCGGATCCTGCAGATTTGTTAACACGTGTAAGTTCCTACTTAAGAAACTACCTCTTAACGGATGGAATGGAATTGTCTGACGGAATGGACATTTCAATAGCTTGTTACAATTCCGAAAAACACCTGTTGCGTTTCTCCGGAGCGAATAATCCATTGTGGTTGTTGAACGAAGATGAAATCCATGTAGTTCCGCCAACAAAAAGACCTGTTGGAAAATCAGACTCAAGCCTTCCTTTTGAATTACATGAAATGACTTACCGCGAAAATCAGCGTATTTTGTTGTTCTCAGACGGCTGTATTGACCAATTCGGGCAGCAAACCGGTAAAAAGCTTAAAACACCGGGATTGAAAAAGATGGTATTGGAGCAGTATGACCCGAATCCACAGAATCACCTGCAGAAAATTGAGCAGGGCCTCTTCCGTTGGATGGGTTCAGAAGAACAACTGGACGATATTTGTATGATGCTGATCGATCTGAATTAGAAACTTGCTTTCAGGCTCATATCCAAACTGTCAAAACTATGTGTTAACGCTCCAACCGATATAAAATCAACTCCCGTCTCTGCAAAAGAACGAATGGTTTGTTTGGTAATTCCTCCGGAAGCTTCTGTTTCGTAACGCTTATCAATTATTTCAATAGCTTCTTTCAGTAAATCCGGCGTAAAATTATCCAGCATAATCCGGTCAATCATCCCTACTTCAAGTACCTGATGTAATTCCGCAATATTACGTACCTCGATCTCCACCTTCAGGGTTTTTCCGGTAGATTTCAGGTAGTCATGCGTTCGTAGGATTGCCTCTTTGATCCCTCCTGCAAAATCCACGTGATTGTCTTTGAGCATGATCATATCATACAATGCAAAGCGATGGTTCATTCCACCTCCGATTCGCACTGCCCATTTTTCCATGTAACGAACTCCAGGAGTCGTTTTCCGGGTGTCCAAAAGTTTAGTTGTTGTGCCTTCCAATAAATCAACATAGCTTTTTGTTTGAGTTGCAATTCCGGACATACGCTGCATGAAGTTCAACAAGGTTCGCTCCGCCGCTAAAATAGAACGGGCACTTCCTTTTAAGTAAAAAGCAATATCACCGGGCTTTACAAAAGTCCCATCACCCAGCAATTCCTCAAACACCAGGTTTGAATCAACCAACTCACAGACTTTTTTGGCTACTTCTACTCCTGCAAGAATCCCGGTATCCTTCACCAATAATTTTGCAATTCCGGATGCATCTTCAGGAATACAGGCTAAGGAAGAATGATCGCCATCCCCCAAATCCTCCTGAAGGGCATTTTTTATAATTTCATCAAACATGGAACAAAGTTAATTCAAAATGATGTCCCGATAGCTACCGGGAGCAAAATTCAAAAGGAGTTGATTAATTGGACTGTTTTTTTTGGAATGCATCATTTTGCATTTTGAATTCACTCTATGGAGAGCGATTCGATCCTTAATTCCGAACCAAGGTGTTTCCACTTAATAGTTACGCGAAAGGACTCGCTTTTGGAAGTATAAGTACCTGTAGTAAGCGGTGAATCATCACTTTCCTTTCCTCTGAAGGTAAAACGAAAGCTGGATACCGGTTTGCGGTTAAAGAAATCCTTCAGCAATTGAGTTGCCTGGGACTGGGCATAAACTCCTTCCTTTCCCTGGATCTGAAGCAAGACCTTGTCTTTCCCATAGGAAACAATTTTAGCAGCATCTTCTCTTCCAAATGCTTGTTCCACAGCTGTGAAATTCGCATCTGTAACCGAAGTGAATGCTAAAACAAAAGAAGCTATTAATGATAAAATAAAGCCCATATTTCAATTGTTATTTGAATCGGAGTAAGCAAATATAATGCCTAAAATGGAATCCCGCTAATTCTCTACCATTTTTGTAGAATATTCTACTCGTGTGATCCGTCAGACGAGCAAAAAAGCAACTTTCATAGTTCCTGTTTTAAGCACTAACTACAATTTTTGTATATTCGTTGCATGCAGGTAACATTACTTTGTATTGGTAAAACAGGGAAGAAATTCCTGGAAGATGGAGAACAGGAATATTTGAAGCGGCTTCGGCACTACATTTCTTTTCAACTACAAATCATTCCGGATATCAAACAGGCTAAAAGTTTATCTGAAAGCCAGATTAAGCAGCGGGAAGGAGAATTAATCCTTGAAAAGGTAAATCCAACGGACACATTCATTTTGTTAGATGAAAAAGGGAAAGAATTCAGTTCTATTGATTTCTCAGCATATCTCCAGGAGCAGTTTAACAGGGGTGGCAAACAAATTTGTTTCGTTGTTGGCGGACCATACGGTTTCAGCGATGCTGTCTATCAGCGTTCAAACGGGAAAATTTCCTTGTCACAAATGACCTTTTCCCATCAAATGATCCGGTTGTTCTTTATCGAACAGGTATATCGGGCGATGACTATTTTGAGAAATGAACCTTATCACCATCAGTAGGCTATGATGTTTGATTTTTTTGGAATAGTAGACATTCTGTCATTTTTTGGATGGTTCATTGTTTTTGCAATGGGTGCCTGGTTCATTTTTAATAAGAATAAATCGAACCCTGAATTCAGGTATTATTTACTTCATTTTTACTTTAAAGTATTTGCAGGTCTTGGATTCGGGCTCGTTTATATTTTATATTATGAAAGACATGGCGACACGGTGTTTTACTGGCAGGGGGCAGAAAAACTAAAGGCTTTGCTGTTTGAGAATCCTTCCGCCTATTTTCACGAATTGTTTTCTACTCCAATCAGAAATGGTGTGCCTACCTATTTTAGAAATGTGGGCTCTCCCCCAACCTGGATCTATAACGAACCCAATTCGTGGTTTGTCTGCAAATTAGCCAGTTTTCTTTCCCTGTTTACTTTTGGAAGCTACCTGACTTTGAACCTGTTCTTCTCTGTCATATCCAGTTGGATTACCTGGCGTTTTTACCGCTACATGAACAAAATGCTGGAGATAAAACCGCTCTATATTGCCATTGCCTGTTTATTCGTTCCGTCTGTGGCTTTTTGGTGCAGCGGAATCATCAAAGACACAGTCGCATTATGCAGTATACTGCTTCTTATTATGAATTTATTCAAATTGATCCGAAGGGATTACACCTCTCTTTTAGGAACAATTGTAATCATTATCATTTCCAGTTATTTCCTGATCGCAATCAGACCATTCCTCCTTTTGGCCTGCTATCTTCCCATATTTATCCTGCTCGTATTTAAATTAAACAGCCAAAAACCTTTTATTGTCAAGAATTTGACCCGCTTTGTGGGAATCAGCTTTTCGATCACAGCTTTAGTTCTCTACTTCAGAAGTGATGCGGCATTTGGTGAATTTTCTGCAAATTCCGTTTTCGAAACAGCTGAAGTCATTCAAAAAGACATGATGAACAATGCCGGATATACCGGTAAACGTTACAACCTGGGAATTACTGAATTCAACAGCACCAGCCTTATAACCGTTATACCGGCGGCTTTGAATGTTTCTTTATTCCGCCCTTATATTTGGGAAGCAGACAACCCGTTTATGCTCCTGAATGGAATTGAGAACTTTTTCATCTTGCTACTCACCCTTTCCTTATTCAGACGAAGGAAAGATAGAACTCCGTTAAGCACCGATCTTAAAAATTATATCCTGTTCAGTTTGATTTTTGTCTTCATCCTGGGATATTTTGTAGGATTGACTTCCGGATTATTTGGAACTTTAGTTCGATTTAAAGCTCCGATCATGCCATTTTTCCTGCTTTTTGTTTTTCATCGCATGACTGAAAACAGGAGTCCAAAAAACAGTCTTGAATGAAAAAGCAGTTATTTACTAATCGCTTCACGGAAAGCATTCTTTTAGTTCTAATCCAATTGGTTGCTTCCAACAAGCGCTTTTTCAAATTTGTTCCAACACACGATGATTACCCGGCCGGAAGTATCCGCAAAGCAAAACGCAAAGGCATTCACTATGAATTGGATATTTCGGATTACCAGGAATGGCTGATCTATTTTCACTGTAAATCCGATTCCAGCGATCATGTGCTCGATTACCTTGAAAAATCAGAGATCATCTTCGATATCGGGGCGAATATCGGTCAAACAGCTTTCAACATGTTTCAAAAACAAACAAAAAAAGGCATGAATCCGATTGTTTATGCTTTTGAACCATTTCCGGGGACCTTTGAAAAATTTAAGACTAACCTGAGCCTGAATCCTGAAATCAAAGAAATACATGCACTGAACCTCGGTTTGAGCAACCAAAAAGGTGTTCTTCACATGGGGCACAACGGGGCAAACAGCGGTGCTTTCCGCATGACAATGGATACTCAAAACAGTATTTCCGTTCCGGTTACATCGGTAGATGAATTTGTATCGGAGCATCAAATAGCTCACATTGATTTCATTAAAATTGATGTAGAAGGATATGAATTGCATGTATTGGAAGGTGCTATGAAGTCCATCGAAAAATTCAAACCGAGACTCATTTTTGAATACAGCGTTAAAAACATGGCTGCCCAGGGCAAAAAGGCAGATGAAACATTGGACAACCTGCTGAAATTGAATTATCAACTAAGTACAAAAGAAGGCGTAACTGATTTAAATGCTATTCTGCAATTGGATTTCCAAACAGATCTGGTATGTATTCCGAAATAAAGCAACCGGGCTGGTGCAGATTTTTTATGTAATTTGGCAGCATCAATAAAACAGGCAATCCTTGAAGAGTCAGCTATTTTTAATCAAACGAATTTTTAAAGAACTTCCCCGGGAGATTGGTTCGTTTATTTGGAGAGCGCTTCCAATTGCTTTTATCAGTTCACTTTTGGATGCTGTCAGTATCAGTATCCTTTTCCCGGTTATCAATTTCACGCTTTTCCCTGAAAAAATTAAGGAAAGCAGCTGGGCGAGCTCACTTTACGACTATTTTCAATTTGAATCGAACAACACTTTCTTAAGTTTCCTGTTCATTTCCGTATTGGTGATTTTCATCATCAAGAACATCATTTTTTACTTCATCAATTTGTGGTTGCTCAAAAAAACATTCCAGATTGCAACCGATCTGGCAATCCGTAAAATGCGCACCCAATTGAATCATTCTATGTTCCATGAAGTAAACCAGGGAACTTCCGAACAAATGCGCAATATCATACAACTGCCGATTGAATTGATGGTTTATCACGGCCTTCCGGTTATAAACCTCATCAATGAACTATTCCTGATTGTATTGATCACACTTGGAATTGCGTTTTTTAATATTTCCTTATTTGTCTCCATTGTACTTTTCATCGTTCCACTCTATTTTGTTTTCTCCTGGAGAACCCGAAAACTGTTATTAAAGTTGAATGACGAAAAAGACTCAACCAGTAAATCAATCTTTAAAAACACGAATAAACTCCTGGAATCTGTCCTCGAAATTCGCTTGTTCAATAAAAAAAACTACTTCGAAAAAGAGTTCAAAGGGACCATGAATGATTTTTCGGAAGTCCACAAACAATTCAACTTATTAAACCTGATCTCTCCGAAAATCATTGAAACAATTGGTGTTTTTGCAATAGTCGGCGTTTATCTTTTCGGACAACTTCTGCAAGTAAGTATTACAGAAATCGCCAATTTCCTGGTGGTTTTCGCTATTGCTTCTTTCCGTTTGATTCCTTCACTGAACAAAGTGGTTTTAAATACCAATTACATTAAAAGCAGCGCATACATTGTGGATCAATTCCTGGAGTCTAAATTATGGAGAGAAAGCAGGTCACAAAATTCGGAGCCAATCCCATTTAAAAAAGAAGTCCGCCTTCAAAATGTCAAAGTTCAATTCGATGACCGCATCATTCTGGAATTTCCGGAATTGGCTTTCGCCAGGAACGAATCTGTTGCAATTATTGGAGAATCCGGCAGTGGAAAAAGTACTTTACTCACCATGCTTTTTGGCGACCTTCCCAATCATTCCACAGGAACACTCTCCGTTGACGGGAAAGTGATCGACGAATCTAATAAGGAAGTTTATCTCTCACTCATTTCTGTTGTTCCACAAAAAGTCCAATTGATCGAAGGAACATTAGAAGACAATATCTGTTTTGGAATTCCATCCGAACTGCGTGACACCGAACGAATTCAGGAAGTGATCGACCAGGCAAACCTCCGACCGTATATCCATTCGCTTCCTCTTGGCCTGCAAACCTTTGTAAACGAGCGCACAACCAATTTATCCGGCGGACAAAAACAACGCATTGCTATTGCACGAGCTTTGTATCACGGTGGCGAAATCTTGTTATTCGATGAAGCTACAAGTGCGCTGGACGCTGAAACTGAATCCGTTTTACTGGAGGAAATCCAAGCGCTGAAAGCCTTAGAAAAAACGATCATTGTGGTTACGCATAAACAGAATTCTTTACATTTGTATGAACGAGTAATTCGAATTAAAGCTGGAAAAATCAGTAATGAATCCTAAGAAAATCGGCATTGTTGTAAATGACCTTGTTCAGGGTGGCGTTTCCCAGTTTTTAATCAATTATTGCAAACAATCTGACTACGCGGCTTTTAGCTACCAACTCATTGTACTGGGCGGTAAAAAGGAACCATCAATTGAACAGGCTTTAATCGAACTGGGAATAAAAATCCATGATTTCAGTCTTCCCTATTATCCCGAGACAACTGCTGTGGACCAGTTTCTAAATCGACTGAAGGTTGCTTTCAAAGCACGAAGGCATGACACCTTTCAAGCGTTTATTAAATCCCTCGAATTGGATTTGTTATTTACCCACTGTCATTTCCAGTTCCTTCCCTACCTGAAAGAGACAAGCCTTCCGGTTGTTTTTGTTGCACACACCGTCATTTCCAATAAACCGGCTAATTTCCTCAATCGCATCCTGCAGCGAAACGCTTTTGTTTTTTATTTCAAAAACACCTTGGTTATTACCGTTTCAAAAAGTGTTACCGATTTCTTTCACGAGTTCAGACTGGCACCAAAACTCATCAATCTCTACCACCAGCCTAATAAAACCATTGTATCCGGAAAGCAGATCGAGTATCGTGAAAAGATCCAACGAATTATTTACGTTGCGCGGGTAAGCGTAGTAAAAAATCACCTGGAACTTCTGAAAGCGTGGAAAATACTCAACCGAAAAGACATGACGCTGCAACTGGTAGGACCGAATGATTTAAACCCGGAGAACCAGGCAAAATTAAACGAATACCTTTCCGAGAATGTTGAATTCCTGGGAAACAGATCAGATATTCCGGAATTATTAGCACAAGCTGACATAGCTGTTTTCCCTTCAAAAGTAGAAGGATTGCCCCTTGCCTTACTGGAAAAAATGGGCTGCGGGCTTCCGGTAGTTACCAGTGACATTCCGCAATTGACAGCGGTGGTGACAGACGAAGTGAATGGATTGACTTATTCATTGGGAAATCCGCAGGAACTTGCAGATAAACTTCAGGAACTCATTTCCGATTGCGAAAAAAGACGTAAATTGGGAAGTGCGGCCAGGCAAACGGTTCTGGATTCATTTGCATATGCACCCGGAGAACCTTTAATAGTATACGAAAAAAAAATAAATGAGCTCTTCTAATTGTTTGTTCTGCAATCAATCAACAACTTCATACAGAAAGCTGCCGCCTAATCAGTATGAAGGTGTTACTTTCCGCTATTACAAATGTACTGCCTGTAAACTGATTCAAATCGATCCGATTCCTTCACCGGAAGTGCTCTCCAAAATGTATCATTCTGAGTCGTACCACGATGAAAGGCCCACAGCTTTGCCTCCATTGGAAGAGGCGCTTCCCGGATTGCGTTTCTCTTACCAAGAGCAAATCAGCACTATTCCCGGCATAAAAGAAAGTTCAAACCTCGATTTCGGCTGTGGCGACGGGCATTTTATCCGTTCACTGGCACGTTTCCAAATTCCGTTCGACGGAGTGGAATACAACCGGGAAACGGTAGAAAAACTAAAACTCGAACTACCGGATTCGGAGTTCGCTACCATAGACCATTTTCTAACGGATCCTAAAAAATACCAGCTCATTCGAATGAGTAATGTACTGGAACATTTCACCGATCCAAAAAAAGAACTCGGGGCAATTATCGACAAACTGGAAACCGGAGGCTATTTAGTGATCGAAGGGCCTTTGGAAATGAATTGGAGCTGGACAAACTGGTTGAAATGGAACTATCTGAAAATTCGTAAGGCATTAAGCAGCTCATACGTTACAACACATCCGCCTACTCATATTATTTACAGCAACAAACGAAATCAACTGGAATTTTTCCGGCAATTTCCGCTGGAAACAATGACTTACGAGGTAAAGGAAGCTTATTGGCCCTTTGCTGAAAAATGGAGTGAATGCAAAGGAATAAGATCCACATTGATTTACTTGTTTTGCTCCATTGGAAAGCACATGCTGTTTTCCAGGAATTACGGGAATACCTTTTTATTCAAAGCAAAAAAACGATGAAAGTTGCTTATCTCCACGGAAGGCCGGGCGCTCACTATATTCATCAGGATTTGGCAAAAACCTGGAATGCAGATTTCTATTTTGCAGATCAGGACTTTCCCTGGCAGGACCAACCAATAGGCGCTTTAAAAAGAACGTGGTTTTGGATCAGAAATGCTCTTAAGTACAAGAAATACCGGGATTATGACGTAATCTTAGTGGACAACCTGCATTTTTCACCTGTGATTGCAAAAAAATTGGGGATTCTCAAAAAGAACCAAAGGTTAGTACTTCACCTGGGAAGTCATACCTTATATTACATGTCACGCGGCTTATTCGGATCTGTAGGAACTCAATTACACCGCTGGGCACTGAACAACTATGACGAGATCATTTGCGAAGGGGAATATTCGCTGCAGCTGGCGGAAAAGATGGTACGATCGAAACAAAAACTTCATTATTCCTTTTTAGGCCCGAAGGAAGAAAAAGTAATGGCTTTAAGGGAAATCCATTCGGAATTGGATGGGACCACTTTACTAAACATTTCCCAGGTCGAAGACAATGATTTTCGCTGGAACTACAAAGGCATTGACATTATGTTAAAAGCTTTTGAGCTGGCTTTATCTGAATTCCCGGATTTAAAACTGGTATTGATCGGAGATTTTGGAACCACCAATCGCAAGCAGATCCTTGACCAGCTGAAACCGGCAACCATCGAACGTATTTTCTTTGAGGGTTACGTCAACAACCTGCCTGATTATTATGCAGGTGCCGATCTGTATCTGCATGTAGCTCGCGGAGATGCATTTCCCACCACTTCCATTGAAGCCATGCATGCAGGAATTCCATGTTTGATTTCTGAAGATACCGGTACAAAAGAAGTGGTACTGAAAGCAAGTGATTCGCTCGTTTGTAAAACAGAGGTTGCCGATTGCGCAGAAAAAATAAAACAGTATTTCCGACTCTCACAAGTGGAAAAAAAAGAACTTCAAAAAAATGTTCGCTTTGCTGTTAGATCTTACACAGAAAAGAACGCACATTCCAATTATCGTCGTATCTTGTCTGCTATCACAGAACTAAATGGAGAGGGATAAGTTGAAGGTATTATTAGTGGGATCCGGGTTCATTGGAACAGCACTTTTAAGCAAGCTGGTTCAATCAGAATATCCCGTTCGTGTCATTTCGAGACACATTCCATCTATCCATTCGGAATTTATTGATTCCTATCAAATGGAGGTTTCGGAGGCTTTGCAGCATCCGGAGATCTGGCAGGAAATAGATGCTGTAATCTATACGCTTCACCAGGATCGTCCGAGTGAAAAGCAATACGATGCAAAGAATGATGTGGATTACGTCCTGATGAAAAAGGTGCTGGGACAATTGAATAAATCTGCCTGTAAAACGTTCATATACCTTTCGAGCGGTGGTGCTGTTTACGGAATGCCGCAAACTACACCCGTGGACGAATTCCATGATCGAAAACCCATTTCCGCATACGGTGAGTCCAAAAAACGCATCGAAGATCTATTGATAGAAAACAGCAAGCACACTTCTTTCAATACACTGATATTGAGACCTTCCAATGTTTACGGGAATCAGTCACCTGATCGGATTACAGGAATCATCAATCACCTGATCACAGCCGTGAAACAGCAGCGAGAATTTACGATTTGGGGTGATGGCGAAGGACAAAAAGGCTATCTGCATATTGATGACCTGAACGCCCTGATCATGCATACAATCCGGCATTTCGAATCCAGGCTGGACGTATTAAATGTTTGTTCGGAAGAATATTATACCCCCAAACAACTCATTCAGCTAATTCCTGATTTTGGATACAGCATTCACTGCAATTTTGAAGAGCAGAAAACATTTGATGTATTCCAGATCCGGCTTTCGAGTAAAAGAGCTCAGGAAACTTTTAACTGGAAACCACGTCATTTACTGAAAGAGTATATTGCTTCTCATTTAAATAATAAGTGATTGAATTCATGAAGGTTCTCCATTATTATCCCTCAAATACACAAACCAATTCATTGGAGACTTACCTGAGACTGCTCCGGGAAAACGGCATCGAATTAATTGTTCTGACTACCTGTGGAAGAGGAGATTTTCACACCCATGTGGAAGCCTTTGGAATTCCGTGTTATACCTTTGAATGCCAATCAAAAAACCGGCTCGTTTATTATTGGAAACAAATCCGGTTCCTGAGAAATTTTGTGAAAACACATCAAATCGATCATGTATTCTCACACTTGCAACAAACCAATTTCATTGCGGTTCTTGCCGCTTTTTTTTACAAAAAACCAACAACACTTTTCAGGCATCATTTGACTATTCCGGGAATAGAGAAAGTTTCCAAAATGGAAAAATTCTTCGACCGGGTAATTGACCGTTTCGGGAAACAAATCGTGGTGGCGTCTCCGGTTGTTTTGCAAAATATTCAAAAATATGAATCTATCCGGGCAGAGAAATACCAGGTCATTCCCTATTGCTACGATTTTGACAAATACCCAAAACCTGATCCGAATCGTGTAGAACAAATTCGATCAAATTATAAAAGTGATTTTATCTTCCTCATGTGTTCGCGCTTTGTAGCCAGCAAACGTCATCAATATGCATTGGAGGTTTTAGCGCTTTTGATCCACGATTACAATTGGAACATTCAATTACTGCTATTGGATCATGGTCCTTTACTGGAGGAAGTGAAAGCTGAAATCTCACGCAAAAAACTGGACAGCCATGTGGAAATTGTCGGGTTTACGAAAGAGTTTGTCAACTACATGGCTGCTTCTGATCTGTTATTCCATCCTTCACTAACCGAAACCTCCAGCAGTACGGTCAAAGAATTGGGATTACTAGGAAAACCGGTAGTGGTAACTTCGGGAGTCGGAGATTTTGATGATTACATTTTTCACGGGGAAAATGGCTGGAAAATGGAATTGGAACAAAGCGCTGAAGAAACAGCAAAAGTACTGGATCAGATTCTGAAAAATCCGGAATCATTGGATGCGAAAGGAGAAGCTTTACGACAAACCGTCCTGTCCAAATTTGGTCTTTCCTCTTTTCACTTACCGAATTATTTAGCACTTTTAAGCCAAAAAAAATGAAAGAAACAGTTTTCAGCCCGATAACTTACTCCCATGATGTTCGTTTAATTGCCAAAATTCCAACCAAACGAATCATAGATACTTATGTAATGGATAAGGGAATGGACGTTTCCCGATTTTTTTCCGGCTTGGAAACCATTGAATTATACCGCTGCAATACCACGGGATTCGAATTCTACTGGCCCTTAAATCTTGCCGGAGACGATACTTACTACCAAACACTCGGCGCAGAACCGTGGTATTACCCAACTGAAAGATGGGAACATAAAGAGATTGTTAAGCAGCTGAAGGATGAAACCATTCTTGAAGTCGGCTGCGGAAACGGGGCCTTTTTGAAAAATGTAATCGCCCACACAACTTGTACTATTGAAGCTTTGGAATTGAATTCAGAAAGTGTCAAACAACTCCAGGCTGAAGGCTTGCAGGTATTTGAAATTCCCGTACAGGATTATGTTTCACAAGCAGGGAAGCAATTCGACATCGTTTGTTCTTTCCAGGTACTGGAGCACGTTTCAAAACCATTGGAATTTATACAGGCACAGATTGCTTTGTTAAAACCCGGAGGGAAATTGATTATCGGAGTTCCGAACAATGATTCTTTTGTGGGGTCAAATCTCCACATGAGCCGCATTCTGAATGAACCACCTCATCACATGGGAAGATGGAATTACGACAGTTTACACGCTCTTGAAAAAATATTCCCGGAATTAAAACTGGTTGATGCCAGGTACGAACCCATGATCAACAGCAACGTAGATGTTTACACCTGGAACGTGGTACACAGAATGCTGTTCAAAAGTCATTTTTTGACTAAAGCAGTTTGGAAAATACGTGCCTACAAACCTGTTCGGGGAATCATTCGTCTTTTTAAGAATCAAATTAAAGGCCAGACGATCCTGGTTACCTTCACAAAACATTGAAAAATGTTTAGTTTTGATGTATATTCATTCAAAAGCTCACTATCCGGTCAGACATGTTTCTCTCAATCGTCATTCCTACATACAATCGGGCGCACTTGCTTGAACGCACCCTGAAGAGTGTTTTACAGCAATCGTGTGATGATTTTGAGGTGATTATTATTGACGATGGAAGTACGGATAATACGGAGGAAATTATTCAATCCTATCTTTCTGAAAAAGTAAGGTATTACCGCATTCCAAACAGCGAACGCGGCGCAGCGCGAAACAGGGGTACGGAACGTGCAACGGGTGATTATATCAATTGGTTCGACAGTGATGATGAGATGCTTCCGAATCATGTGGCCAGTGCCAGGGAATTGGCCTCAGAACGGCCTGAAGTGCTCAATCTCATGTACCAGATAAAAGATTCGATCACCGGGAAAATAACACCGGTTCATGCTTCATACTCTGAAAATCAAAAACAACGCAGGAATTTCCTGATAGAAGGGAATTACCTGGCTTGCAACCCGGTCATTGTCCGCAGAGACATCGCTTTACAAAATCCCTTCATCGAGGACCGTGCACTAAGTGCCAGTGAAGACTACGAATTGTGGCTGCGTTTACTGGCTAAATATCGGTTTCAGCAATCGAATGAAATCACCTCCTTCCTAATCCAGCACGATGAACGCAGTGTCAATACCATGACCAACCCTGATAAGCTGGAAACACGGTTTTTAACCTTCCTAAAATACATTGATGAGAATCAGGAACTGAAAGCTTTCTTAGGAAGCGACTACTCCTATTTTGTCATGAGAAACTATTTGATCCTTGCAGTTGACCTTGCCTATAACGGTCATAAACGGAAAGGTTTCTTTTATTTAAAGAAAGCATTCAGGGAACACAAAAGTGCGTTAAAGCAACGGGTATTTTGGGCAACTTTAAAACACCTTTTGTTCTAATACTTATTCATCGCAGTTATAATCTCAGTTACTTCCTGATCCGTTAATACCGGGCTTATTGGTAAGCTGAGTACCGTTTCATGTATTTTTTCAGTAATTGGGAAGGAATCATTGTTCCATTCCCGATAAGCCGGTTGCTTATGTGGTGGAATCGGGTAATGGATCATCGTTTGGATTTCATTTGCCAGCAGGTATTCCTGCAACTGACTGCGATTTTCTGTGCGGACAACAAACAAGTGCCACACATGTTCTAACGGATCAGCCGGCTCTTCCGGAAGCTGTATTTTATCGTTGCGGATTTCCTTCAAATATCTTTGAGCAATTTCTCTTCTCCTGTTATTTTCGACATCCAAAAAAGGTAATTTCACAGTTAACAATCCTGCCTGAAGTTCGTCCAGCCGGCTATTAACTCCTTTCACCAAATTCTGATACTTTTTTTGCGAACCGTAATTTCCAAGAATTCTTACCATTGAGGCAAGTTCGTCGTCGTTTGTGGTTACAGCTCCCCCATCACCCAAACACCCTAAATTTTTACCCGGATAAAAGCTAAAACCGGATGCATGGCCCAAATTACCTGTCTTTTTTCCCTGATACACTGCACCGATGGCCTGTGCATTGTCTTCCACACACAAAAGGTTCTTTTCTGCGATCAAACCAGCTAATTCTTCAGACCAGGAAGCTCGTCCGTATAAATGAACATTCAAAATCACCTTTGTCCTGTCCGTAATCCTATTTTTTGCAACGGAAACGTCCAGGTTCATGGTTTGCAAATCCGGTTCCACCAAAACAGGGATTAATCCATTTTCCGAAATAGCCAGGATGGATGCTATATAAGTATTCGACGGAACAAGAACTTCATTTCCGGCTTCTATTTTCCCTAATTGCAGGTATGCTTTCAAAATTAAAGTCAGGGCATCCAATCCATTAGCAACCCCAATTGCATGTTTTACACCGCAATATGCCGCCAGTTCTTCTTCAAACTGTTTGACCATTTGCCCCTGAACATACCACCCCGAATCAATTAAGTCCGTACTTTTTTGGATCAGTAACTCACGATGCTGTGCATTGATTTTTTGAAGATCGAGAAATTTAATCATTGATTTTGCGAATAAATTTTGCCGGATTTCCCATCCAGAGTTCTCCGGCAGGAATATTTTTCGTGACTAATGACCCGGCACCAATCATCGCATTTTTACCAATAGTGATTCCGCCTAAAATAACAGCCCCTGCACCGATAGAAGCATTTTCTTCAACTAGTGTTTTTTGAAATGCGTCAGGATATTTCTTCGAGCGTGGAAATTTATCGTTCGTGAAAGTAACATTCGGCCCTACAAATACATTATCATTCAAAACAATACCATCCCACAAATAAACCCCGCTTTTTATGGTGCAGTTATTTCCAATAATGACTTCATTTTCGATAAAAGTGTGGCAATTAATGTTGCAATTCTTCCCGATTTGTGCTCCGGATAAAATCACCGCAAACTGCCAAATAATCGTCTCTTCACCAATCTGATTACTTTGAACTTCCGCAGTGTGATGTATTGTTACGTTTTTCATTGCATGGATTTGAAATCTGCGTAACTACGAATATAGTCCTTTTCATCATAATCAGAATTAGTCAGCACCAATTGCACTGCTGTATGCGAATAAGACATTTCATGCCAGGTCAGCGCAGGTAAATAAAGTCCTTCATGCGGGTCTTTTAATGTAAACTGTTTTTTAGAACCATCCAATCCTTCGGTCGTCACTTCAATAATGCCTGAAAGAGCTATCAAAATCATTTCCGTATGATAATGCGCATGTCTTCCACGGGTGATTCCATCCGGAGTAAAATAGGTCCAAAATGTCCGCTTAATTTCAAAAGGAACTTCCTGGTTTGATTGACCAATTGACAAATATCCTTCGGAAGGATTTCCAATCTTTTTAAATTGAATGAGCTTTACCATACTTTTTCCGCCTGTTTAATAACTTATAATAGATCACTCTTTTATCTTCAATATTTAATGCTTTCAGATGCCATCTCTTTAATGCTTCCGGGAATGCATGTTGTTTATTGACAATCACATACTCTATTCCAAGCTTAGACAATTGTTCATCCTGATAATCAGCAATAAATGCTTTAGATACACCCAAAGAAAAAGGCTTTAACTGATACAAATGGGATTGCCGGATGATTCCTTCATATCTAAAATCGAGTGGTTTGATCTCAATCGATGAGAAGCTTATCAATCTTGGAGAACTGAAAGAAACTAATTCATATAACTGACCAAAGTAAACTGCATCGTTCTTCAGGTAAATATTTTGTTCGTAATTATACTGCTCAAAAAAGGCCACTTTTCTATTGTTGAATAGTCCATAGTTGGAGGCATCAACCTGAACAGCTTCCAAGGAAGGGAAAAGGAGTTTGGGAATAAAAAGATCCACAAGGATTATAATTCCAAGAAACACAACTTTCAGGTGTTTTTTATTCAGAATGAAATAAACCAACACAACCATATAGATCACTCCAACAAACGGGTAATAAAAATTGCTCCACAATTGAACCGAATCTGTTTTGGAATAAATCAAAGCCCATGCAAAAAGCCCTGAAAAAACACCCGCCAATCCTATTAAACCAATACGCTTCAGAACATCCGGAAAGCTGCCTTTCTTTACAAAAAGAATGATCAGTAAAGGCAATACCCCAAAAAACATGTAAATCCCGGTTTTACCAATGATATTGATTCTTGTTTTTAAATCCATTCCCGACCCGGAGTCTGTTAGGACTGAATCTTTTGATGAAAACAACCAATAAAAAACCGCGAAATAGAAGAGCAGCAGGATAAATGGGATAAGCAATGACAGGTTTTTCCATTTAAAAACGGCCCGTTTGAATTGATAAACATACCAAAACGCTAAAACGCCAAAATATGCCGGAAATATGGGTGTGTACGAAACTGTAAATAAACAAATCAGTATGACCACCAATCTGAATTCACGGACCAGCACCTGCTGCAAAAGACATAGAAAAAACGCGTAAACGATCAACAACTTGGGGTATGCCAGTCCGGTAAAATCACCGTATTCGTTTTTCCCAAAAAGAAAATTAAACAAGTAAGTAGATCCCGAAATCTGAATCAAAGGGACCACCAAAATAAGTGCAATCACCCAATTGGTTTTACTTTTTCGTATTCCATTACAAATATCCAGGATGCTTTGAAAAATGAGCGGGCCAAAAACAAAGAAGACAACCGCAAATACGCTTTGGTTAGAATTTAAACGGCTTACTTTTTGAAAAATACCAATCAACCAAATATCAAAATAATGATATACCTCGGTATAGTTTTCTCCCAATCTAAAGTAATTCAGATTTTTAGTTTCAAATCCCGTGTCTACTAAATAGTTGCCCAATTTTCCATAAAAAATATAATCCGGAGCTAAATATGAATCAATTCCCAAAGGAATAATCACTGAAAAACCCAATAAAACAACTACAAACCAGCTGAAGATAAGAATCGGGCGAATATCTCTTATCAGGGAATGAAGCTGAATACTGCTTTTTAGCAATTTCCGGTTCCGTATCAATTGATAAGCAAAGAAAACAGATACCGGCAGAAAAATGGTTTTACCTCCGGTTAATACACAGGCTACTAAACTAACAAGCGTAATCAATCCGATTAAAACAAATACGCTTGAAGAATAAATCCCGGTATTTTTACCCACGAATATTCTGCCTGTAAGCGCCGCCAGCGGGAAGAGAATTGTAACGAACAATAAACAGGTTACTACTATTTGCATATTTAAAACTTAGATTACCACTAGCGTCTTTTGTTAGTGTTCCTCCCGCACCACATACTGAGGCCTGTTTCTCACTTCATCCAGAATCCGCCACAAATACTCTCCCAAAATCCCCAACCCGATCATCTGGAATGACCCGATGAATAAAACAGTAATCATTAATGCCGACCAGCCTTGGATTTCTATTTGTCCGCTTAACTTATGGATCACAATATACACGGCGTAGATCAGGGACAATATCCCGAATAAAATACCCATGATACTCAAAACACGTATCGGAAAAAAGGAAAATGCAATAAACGAATCAATGAACAACTTCATTTTTTTCTTAAAAGTCCATCTGCTCTTTCCAATCTTTCGTTCCTCACGAACATAGGGAATGAATGAAGTAGGGAAACCCAAATTGAACATCAGGTACAAAATATTGGTATTCTTTTCATTGATTTTTAAAACAGACTGTTTGACTTCTTTTGCAAACATCACATAATCAAATCCGCCTTCCGGAAGATTCGAAATGGCATACTTTCGCATCAGGTGATTGAATAATTTCGAAGTCTGTTTCGAAACAAACGGATCTTTGTTATTCACACGTTGTCCGACCACTAATTTAATTCCCTGCTCGGTGTGTTTTACCATTTCCTTCATCAGCGAAACAGGATCCTGCAAATCAGCAGAGATAATAACATTCAAATCCCCATTTGCATAACTCATGCCTGCCTGGATAGCTATATAAGACCCCACATTCTTAGCAAGGCGAATAATCCGAACTTTATCCGGGTAATCCGTTTTCAAAAGTTCCAATGCTTTCCAGGTATCATCTCCGCTGCCATCATCTACAAAAACATATTCAAACGAATAGTTCAAATCAAAATCCGATTCATTTTCAAGTAATTGCTTAAATGTCACAGGGATATTCAATTCATTGAAATAACAAGGAATTATCACTGAAATTAGTTTGACCATAATACTAGTTTACCCGGATGGAAAGGTGAAAATAATTAAAAACGGCGATCTTTCCCTATTTTCAAAACGTTCGGCTGAACTTACCAAATATTCATTCAGTACTTCTACTTATTTTTTAGTCGGGAAAAATGTTTCCTTCATACGCAGATGCTGTTAATTTTGTAAGATGCTTGATTCTTCCTATCAACAATGCGTAAGATGCGTGATGGATACCAGTGATCCTGACATTGAGTTCAATGAAGATGGCACCTGTAATCATTGTTCCGATTACATTTCAAGAATCAATCCGCTGTTTGATGATCCGAAGAAAAATGAAGAAAGGGTCAGAAACCTCATCGACCAAATCAAATCCAAAGGCAGTCAAAAATCCTATGATTCCGTTATTGGGATCAGTGGTGGAGTGGACAGCTGCTACACGGCATATTATGCCAAAATAAATGGCTTGAATCCGCTGTTGGTGCATTTGGACAACGGCTGGAATACAGAATTGGCGGTTCAAAATATTCAAACAGTTGCAGAGAAACTGGAACTCGACCTGGAAACGGTTGTTTTGGACTGGTCTGAATTTCGGGAAATTCAATTGGCATTTTTGAGATCATCCATTGTTGACATTGAAATTCCGAGTGATTTAGCCATTCCGGCGGCTTTGCATGAAATTGCGGAAAAACATGGAATCAAAACGATTTTGTCGGGAGGAAATTATTCTTCCGAAGGAATTTTACCGCTTCAGTGGGGATATCATGTGATGAAAGACATGAAGCTCTACCGGTACATTGTCCGGAAATTCAGCAAGGTGAAACGGAAAAAAACACCGGGATTCGGACTTTGGAAAGAGTTCTACTACAAAATGATCAAAGGAATTAAAACGTACTATCCTTTAAACTTTATCAATTACAACAAGGATGAGGCGCGTTTACTCCTGGAAAAAGAATTGGGTTGTAAGTTTCCGGAAAGAAAACACCACGAATCCCGCTACACCGGTTTTTGGCAGTCTTACATTATGCCGGTAAAATACGGTTTTGATTATCGGTTGGCGACTTTCTCCACCCAAATATGCGCCAATCAAATCACGCGTGATGAGGCACTGGAGCAATTGGAATCACTTCCATACAACCCAGAAACTATTGGAAGAGAGAAGGTTTTCATTTGTAAAAAGCTACAAATCTCCACGGAGGAATTTGATTCTATTCTTCAACAAAAACCTTTAACTTATAAAGATTTTCCGAATTCAAAAAAGCGGATTAACTTCGTGTACAGTGTATATCGCTTTTTATTTCCAAACAACTAGCAATGACTCAGTCAAAAAAAAATATTCTTATTACCGGAGGCGCAGGTTTTATTCCTTCTTCTCTTGCTGACAGGCTCCTTCAGAACCCAAATTATTTTGTGGTTTTGGTGGATAATTTCCTGACAGGAAAAAAAGAAAACATTCCCCAGCACGAAAACTGTAAATTCATTCACGGAGATGTCAATAATTTTGACGACATCTCTCCTATTTTCAGTCTTTACAACTTCGATTACGTTTTTCATTACGCAGCAGTTGTTGGTGTGCACCGAACGCTGGAAAACCCAATCATGGTATTGGACGATATTTATGGGATCCGGAATATTTTAGACCTTTCAAAACGAACCGGAGTAAATCGTGTGTTTTACGCATCTTCTTCAGAAGTTTACGGAGAACCGGTTCATTTACCGCAGCACGAAACCATTACACCTTTGAATTCGCGCCTGCCCTACGCGGTTGTTAAAAACGTAGGTGAATCTTATTTTCGGTCTTACCACCAGGAATATGGATTGGATTATACCATTTTCCGATTCTTCAATACTTACGGCCCCAAGCAAAGCACCGATTTTGTGATGTCCCGATTCATTCGTCTGGCACTTGCAAACCAGGATATCCCGGTTTATGGTGACGGAACACAAACAAGAACTTTCTGTTTCATCGACGATCATTTGGATGCCTGCATAAAAGCCATGGAATCAAATCAGGTTGTAAACGATGTGGCAAACATTGGAAACGGAGATATCGTAACCATTTCGGAATTAGCGGAAACCGTTATTCGTTTAACAAACTCTCATTCTAAAATTGTTCATTTGCCGCCATTGGAAGAAGGTGATATGACCCGGAGACAGCCGGATATTTCAAAAATGAACCAACTTTTGGGAAGAAGCTTCACGCCCCTTGAAACAGGAATTCAGAAAATCTTGAATAATCTGATTTAAAGGCGTAATTTGATCTGAAGTAATTCCTGTTTACTCTTTTAACAGAACCCGGAAATGAAGAACGTGCTTTACTTGTCGTATGACGGCATGACTGATCCTTTGGGACAAAGCCAGGTATTGCCTTATTTGATCGGACTGAGTAAAAAAGGATTTCAATTTACGCTGATCAGTTTTGAAAAGCCGGATCGGTATTCCCAGGAAAAAAGTAAAATAGAAAGCCTGTGTATTGAACACAACATTCATTGGAAGCCGCTGATGTATACGAAAAACCCACCAGTGATCTCTACAATCATCGATATCCGGAAGATGCGGAACACAGCCTTCGCCCTTCATGAGCAGAAATGCTTTCAATTAGTCCATTGCAGAAGCTACATCAGCGCTTTGATCGGATTGAAACTGAAACGCAAAAAAGGAGTCAAACTATTGTTCGATATGCGCGGATTTTGGGCAGATGAGCGCGTGGAAGGAAAAATATGGAACATCCGAAATCCGCTTTTTAAATCCATTTATTCGTATTTCAAAAAGAAGGAACGAACCTATTTTGAGGAAAGCGATGCCATTGTGAGTTTGACTGAAATTGGTAAAACCGAAATCTTATCGTGGAAGCTAAAGTCCGTAAATGCAGCCAAAATCAGTGTGATCCCTTGTTGCGTGGATTTAAACCTGTTTGATCCGGAAAAAACAGATCCGGAGCTGCTTTATAAGAAGAAACAGGAATATCAACTGACCGATCATTACGTGGTGGGTTATGTGGGTTCCATCGGGACCTGGTATCAGCTTCGGGAAATGCTCTTGGCTTTCAAACACATCACTCATCTAAAACCGCATGCCCTTTTTCTTTTCGTTACGAAAGAATCCCCGTCCATTATTCAAAACGAGGCCAGGGAATTGGGAATTAACCCCGATGCTATCCGGGTAGTTTCGGTAGCTCATCAAAAAGTTCCATGTTATATTTCACTCTTCGACTGCTCGATCTTTTTTATCCGGCCAAGTTTCTCCAAGAAAGCTTCTTCTCCCACAAAACAAGGTGAAATCATGGCGATGGGAATTCCGCTTATTTGCAATGCCGGAGTTGGTGACACCGATGAAATTGTCTTGCGTTATCATTCCGGTTTGGTCCTGAAAGATACCGATGAAGCAAGTCTTTCCTCCTTTTCGCTGGATTTCCCTGGTTTTGACCGGAAACTTACCATGCAGGGCGCGAAGGAATATTTCGGATTGGAACACGGTGTTGAATCCTATTTTAAGATCTATGACCAATTTGTCGGTTGATTTTCTTTACCTAATCTCAAAAAAAAGCCCATTTTTGCTTCTGTGAAATCGAAAAAGCTCCATATCATTGCTCCATATCCGAAAGGCGAAGCTCCTTCTCAGCGTTTCCGGTTCGAGCAATACCTGGCTTTTTTCGAGGAACAGGATTTTGAGATCCATTATCATTCCTTTCACACAAAAAAGAGCTGGAAGAGATTGTACAAAAAAGGGCTTTTCGTTCAGAAATTCCTGGATTTGAACTACCATTTTTTACGTCGCTGGATTCTCCTATTTCGTTTGATCGGAGCGAAACACATTTTTATGCACCGGGAAATGGCCCATTTCGGACCACCTGTTTTTGAATGGATCCTCGTTAAGATCATGCGGAGAAAATATGTCTACGATTTCGATGATGCCATCTGGATTCCCAATTACAGTTCTGCAAATGCCCGGTTTCAGAAATTGAAATGTTACCGGAAAGTTCCAACCCTCATCAAATGGGCTTCAAAAGTGAGTGCCGGAAACGATTTTCTGGCAAAGTATGCGCTTCAATTCAATTCACAGGTCGAAGTTATTCCAACAACCATTGATATTCAAAATCAACACACACAACTCGTTAACCAGGAAAAGAAACCTTTGGTAATTGGTTGGACAGGAACACATTCCACGATGCATTACCTGGATTTCGTGATTCCGATCTTACGCAAACTGGAACAGGAATTCGATTTTCAATTTAAGGTCATCTCCAATAAAAAACCAAATTACGACTTGAAATCATTGGTTTACCAGGACTGGAAAGAAGCAACCGAAATTAAAGACCTGGCAGAAATTCAGATCGGGATTATGCCGCTTGTTTTAGACGCCTGGTCGGAAGGAAAATGCGGGTTCAAAGCTCTTCAGTACATGGCGCTCGGAATGGCAAGTATCGTTTCTCCGGTTGGTGTCAACACGAAGATCATTCAGCACGAAACAAACGGATTCATTGCTGAAACTTCCGAAGAATGGGAACAAGCATTACGCATCTTACTGGAAAATGAATCGGTAAGAAAAGAATTGGGGAAAAAGGCACTTTTAACGATTCAGCAAAATTGGAGTGTGGAAGTTTGGAAAGCCAATTATCTGAAATTATTTTATTAAATTCAGATATGAAGTTTCCACTTAATCAAAAATACATCTTTTTGTCCATTTTAGGAATATGCTCTTTGGTAGTCATTAGCTGGTTGAGCTTTTCACTAATATCAGAAGAAAAAACAATAAACGAACAGCAAAAAATTCTTTTGTTCAAAGATCGTAACGGGCTGTATGAATATAACCTTATTACCCGCAAAGAAAAGCTTCTCTTCAAAATTGCTGATTCCCTATACTTTTTGGAAAACGGTTATCATTCAAATGGAGATACTATATTCTTCGGTACATGCGGAGAGATTCATTATTCCGCGTGCAAAGAAAATCATACGGAGCAAAATGAAAGTTATACGGAATATTATTACACCTCATTAGTCAGCAGCAAAGAAACACGCCTGTCTTCAAAAACAGCATTCACTGTTGATAATCGGTTGCTTACAATCCAATCTTCCAACTATTCTTCTGCTGGTAAACCAACCCTCGCAAGCAGTAAAAAAGAACCTTTCAAAAGCAGAAGTGGTAATGGAGGGCGTGTTCAATACAATCAATACACTCCGCGGTTTTACTCGTCTAACACTTTAGACAAACAAACTGTTTATTCTTACCGGGGAGGAATTTATTTCGTGCAAAACAACGACACTACTTTGCTCGTGGAAAACGAAGATGGTTTTGAACCAAAATTCGGGAGAGGTAATTTCGACCCGCAAATGCATCCCAATCACAACTATGTACTTTACAATTATCTGCCGGGAGCCTTTACGTTTAAAGATTCAGAACTTCGACTTATCAATCTTGAAACTAAGAAAGTTCACACGGTAAAATCAGGAAGCTTTAATAATCCTTCTTTTTCAACGGATGGTAAATTTATCTTATTTGACCGTTATCAAAAAGAGGCCTTTGAAAGTCATAGCAAGAATGAGATTTTCATCCTGGATTTGAGCAATTATAAAGAAACTTCCATCGGACAAGCAAATCAGGCTTATTGGCTCAAATAAAATTTACTTCAATAAAAAAAGCGTCTAATCAGACGCCTTTTACTTTTTTAATTGAAATCCTGCTTAAGATCCGCAACCAACGCATTCGATGTAGCTGTCCATCGGACGAACACCTTCTACCTGCATTTTCAGATTGTGGATTTTGTCTTTGATGTCCATATCTGCAAACATGTCACCCGTCAACTGTGCCTCAAGCGTTGTGATTTCTTCCTGTAATTTTTGTGTGTTTTCCATTTTTGAAGGGTTTAAAATGAGAATTGAAAGTTAGGAAATCTCTCTTTCCAATAAACACAGGAACTTCCTGATTTATGAAAAGAGTTTTGAACACCTCCTAAAATCCTGTAGGGGCGAAAAATTTTTCGCCCCTACAGGATTTTCCCTATATTTACTAGTTCCGCAAAAGCGGGTAAAACAAGAAAAGTATATGTGTGGAATAGCTGGATTTATTGACTTCAACCGAGCTTCTTCAGAACAGGATTTGGAAAGGATGACCAATTCCCTGGAGCATCGTGGTCCGGATGGATTCGGCACATTTATGCAGAACACTTCGGAATACAAAATAGGACTGGGACACAGAAGATTGTCGATCCTTGAACTTTCCGAACTGGGAACACAACCCATGAACTGGAACCAATTCACCATTGTATTTAACGGAGAGATCTACAACTTTTCAGAAATCAAAGCCGAACTTGAAAAGCTGGGACATTCTTTTCGGGCAGAATCGGATACCGAAATGATCCTGCATGCTTATGGAGAATGGGGTGAAAAATGCCTTGATCGCTTTATTGGAATGTTTTCATTCGTTATTTATGATTCGAAAAAGGAAGAAATCTTCCTGGCAAGAGATCGTGCAGGCGTAAAACCTTTGTTCATCTATCAAAAAAACGGATTATTTCTTTTTGCTTCCGAACTGAAAGCTTTCCATCAGCATCCGGGTTTTGAAAAGAAGATCAATACGCCCGCTGTTCATGCTTACCTGCAATACGGAAGCGTTCCTACTCCACATTGTATTTTTGAACATTGTTCTAAGTTACAGCCCGGACATTACGTACTCAGTTCTTTAGCCGATTTTAAATTCAGTCCTGTTCAGTATTGGAATGTGTATGATTATTACAACAAACCAAAACTGGCTGTTTCTCCGCAAGAAGCAATCCTGGAAACAGAGCGGCTTTTAAAGTCAGCCTGCGAATACCGAATGGTTTCTGATGTTCCGGTTGGTGTATTCCTGAGCGGCGGATACGATAGTACCTGCGTTACAGCATTGCTCCAGAAAGACCGCCCCGAAGCTTTACGAACGTTTACCATTTCAGTTCCTGATATCGGTTTGAATGAAGCGCCGTATGCACGGGAAATTGCAGCCAGACTGCATACCAATCATACTGAAACAGAATGTTCGGCACAGGATGCTATTAATTTGATCGCAGAACTTCCGTATTTCTACGACGAACCATTTGCGGATTCAAGTGCAATTCCCACTACACTCGTTTCAAAAATTGCCAAACAAAACGTGACGGTGGCTTTAAGTGCTGATGGCGGTGACGAAGTTTTTGCAGGATATAACCGTTATGAAATGATCCTGAAATACAGCGAAAAATTGAACAAAATTCCAGGATTCGCCCGAAAAAGTATGGCTGGAGTCATGAACCTGGTTTCTGCAGATTCCATTCCGGTGCTCAAAAATAAATACAACTTTGCACAGCGCTACGAAAAAACAAAATCGATTCTTCGGAATACCAGTGACAAAAATATTATGCTCAGCCTGAGCCATTTGTTTACCGAAGATCAGATCAATCAACTGAGCACGCAATCATTTCAGAAACTGGAAACGTATTTCGACAGTACGGAATTAAAAAATTACAGTCCTTTGGCTTTTGCCCAGGCAATGGATTATCAAACGTACCTGTTGGATGACATTCTCCAAAAAGTGGATCGGGCTTCTATGTCAGTCAGTTTAGAAAGCCGGGAACCTTTGTTGGATCATCGATTGATTGAATATGCTGCCCAACTTCCTGATGAACTAAAATTCAGGGAAGGTTCGAAAAAATGGCTTTTGAAGGAAATTGTGCATCAATACATTCCAAAATCAGTGATGGACCGCCCTAAGATGGGTTTTGCAATTCCAATTGAATCCTGGTTAAAGAATGAGTTACGCGATCTTTTGGAAACCTATTTATCAGAAGGAAAAATTAACGAAACCGGTCTTTTCAACTGGAAAGAAATTGAAAAACTGAAAGAGCACTTTTTATCGGGGCGAAAAGAATTCGGAGTAAAAATATGGTACCTCATTTCTTACCTGATGTGGTTTGAAAAATGGGGAAAATAATTCATCGGAAATTAAAACTTAAAAAGGAGGATTTATGGAGACAGGAAAGAATGTAACGGTTAAAACTATCATGCAATTTGATGTTCCGGTGAGCGATCTGTGGAATGCAATTACAAATCCTGCACGCTTTAAAAAATGGTATTTTCACATACCTCACTTTACCACAACCGTTGGTGAGAGTTTTGACTTTTACGAATCGGAAGCACGCAAATACCTGCATCATTGTACAGTTCTTGAATTTGAAGAAGGAAAAAAACTTGTGCACTCGTGGGAACATCCCGAACAATCCGAAGGCTCTTCTGTTGTAACCTGGTTTGTAGAGGCAATTGATGATCACCACTCACAATTGACTTTGACACATGAAGGAGTTGAATCCTTTTCAGATGCCGGACCGGATTTCACCCCGGAGAAATTTCAAATGGGCTGGGACGGGATCATCAAAAATTCCCTGCGCAATCATTTGCACCTCATTGAAAAGCTTCATTTTTCCATCAATATTAACGCATCGAAGGAAAAAGTATGGAAGACGATGTGGGATAAGGAAGCTTATAAGATCTGGACTTCTCCTTTTTGTGAGGGATCTCGCTACGAAGGCGATTTAGCCCAGGATGCCCGCATTCATTTCCTGGCTCCGGATGGAAGCGGGATGTATAGTGACGTGATGTTTTTCAAGGAACACTCGCTGCTTGTTTTCAGGCATGTAGGGAATTTGAAGAATTGTTCGGAACAGGACATCGACGATGAAAGCAGGCATTGGACCGGTTGTTTTGAAGTTTACCGCCTGGTAGAAATCAACGCAAACACTACCGAATTGGAAGTAGAAGTGGATGTGACGAATGGTCATATTGAATCTATGAAAAAGAAATTCCCGCTTGGACTGGAAAAACTGAAAGAATTAAGTGAGCAATAATTGATGGAAATAACGATTACCGATACAGCTGAAATGGCACAAACCAAACTCGGCTTAATGAATAAACGAATGCTTTATGTCTTTCGTTATATCAGTTTCTTTTTCTGGTTTTTGGGCCCAATCTTTTTGCTCGCCGGTTATACTTCCGGTTATACCATTCATTCCAGTTTTGATGGTCACCATACCTATTCCGATTACCATATTGGAACGGGTATTGGAATCGGATTCCTGCTAACTGCCGGGTATTTGGAACTCTATCTTTTCAAATTTCGGAAATCGATGCGAAAATTCAAATACAGCATTGCCACTTATTTCTTTTCGGACGATGGAATAAAAACGGTATCCGATGCAGCAGAAATAGCTGTCAAGTGGAATGCCGTTCAGGAAATTGCCTCTCAAAAAAAAGGCTTCCTGATTGCAACAAATAACTATTCCTGCCCGACCATGTTCTTTTTGAATGATCAATTCTCAAAAGCACAACTGATTTGGTTAAAAAGTAAACTCAGTAAAAAATAAAATTATGGCAACAGTAAACGCGTATTTAACTTTTAACGGGAACTGCGAAGAAGCATTCCTGTTTTACCAATCTGTTTTTGGTGGAGAATTCCCATACATCGGGAAATTCAAAGACATGCCGCAGGATGATCTAAACAAAATGGACCCGGAATTGAGCGAGAAAATCATGCACATTTCTCTACCGATCAGCAAAGAAACCATGTTGATGGGAAGTGACACGGGTGGTGAATGGGCCGCAAGTTTTAAACAAGGAACTAATTTTTCTATTTCAATTACAGCTTCCAGCAAAGAAGAAGCAGATCGTTTGTTTAACGGTTTATCTGCAGGCGGCAACATAACAATGCCGATGGATAGTACATTCTGGGGAGATTATTTCGGAATGTGGCAGGATAAATTCGGGATCAGTTGGATGATGAGCTGGAATGAAAAACAACAATAATATGCCGGAGAAACTGGAGATTACCAACAACGAAGAACTGCAGCAATTTGAGTACCGTACAGACAATGAGCTGGCAACACTTACCTATAAATTCTATAAAAAAGACATCGCATTTATGCACACGAATGTACCCGATTCTCTTGCCGGTAAGGGAATCGCGAGTGCACTTGCATCCACAGCTTTCGAGTATGCAAAAAAGATAAACAAGAAAGTGATGGTCTATTGTCCTTTTGTGGCAGCTTATTTGAAAAAGCATCCGCAATTGAAGGATCAGCTTGATAAACAGTATTTGGGATAAGAGCAGGCACGTGATTAATCCCGTGCCTGCATGTTTTATTTCGATTTGAACTCCTGAGCAAAACAATTTGAACTCCTGGGCAAAATCGAATCGATTCAATTGGCTGATCTTTGTCCTATAAATTCAATGTATATGAAAAAGATCATTTTAATAACAGGTGCTTCATCCGGAATGGGAAAAGTATTTGCACAAGATTTAGCAAAAGAAGGTCATATCGTTTACGGCGCTGCCAGAAGAACCGATTTATTGAACGATTTAAACAAAAAAGGAGTTAAAACCATCGCTTTGGATGTAACGGATGACGAATCCATGAAAAATTGCGTTCAGACAATTCTGGAAAAAGAAGGTCGAATCGATGTATTGGTCAACAATGCCGGTTATGGCTCTTACGGAACGATTGAAGAAGTTTCGATGGAAGAAGCAAAACGACAATTGGATGTGAATGTTTTCGGCCTGGCCCGCATGACGCAATTGGTACTTCCGGGAATGCGCAAACAAAAAAGCGGAAAGATCATCAATATTTCTTCCATCGGTGGAAAAATCGCAACACCTTTTGGAGCATGGTACCATGCCAGTAAATTTGCCGTGGAAGGAATGAGTGATAGTTTGCGCTTAGAAGTTGCTCCTTTTGGAATTGATGTGGTAGTAATCGAACCGGGAGGTGTAAAATCAGAATGGGCAACCATTGCTTACGAAAACCTGATGAAAACGACGCAAGATACTGCTTACGGTGAAATGGCCAATAAATTCAAAAAAGCTTTCGAGACAACTATTTCAAAAAATGCAGAACCGGAGGTCATTTCCCGTTTGGTTTCAAAAGCCATTACAGCAAAAAGACCCAAAACACGTTATGTTGGAGGATACATGGCTAAACCGGCTTTGTTCTTTCGCAAATGGTTTGGTGACAGAACGATGGATAAAGTATTATTGAGTCAACTTCCTAAGTAATGGCAGATCAGCTCCAGGAAAACATGTTGTTCTCATGTGTTCACGAACAGCATTTTGGTACCGAACAACTGGTTGTTCATCATGCATTGAGCATCGTGATCTCCGGGAAAATGGAAATTTTCACTCCCGAGGGATCGCGTTTCTTCGAAGAAGGAAACATGGGAATCATGCGCAAGAATACGCTGTTAAAAACTAAGAAACATCCTGCATTGGACGGACGGCCTTTTAAGTCTTTCACGATCTTCCTAACTGAAGAATTCCTGCAGCAGTTTGCTCTGAAAAACAGTATTCCTGCGCAGGAACGCTATCTGGGAAATCATTTATACGAAATTCCGGAAGAATCATTTATTAGCGGCTTTTTCCAGTCGCTTCTTCCCTACTTTGACCGGCCGGATTTCTTCACTTCCAAAATGGCTGCACTAAAAACAGAAGAGGCCGTGGAACTATTGCTCCGTCTGGACCAATCATTTTATGGTTTTTTGTTCGACTTCAGTGAGCCCTTCAAAATTGACCTGGAAGCTTTTATGCATAAGAATTACCTGTTCAATATTCCCTTGGTCGAATTTGCCCGATTATCCGGCAGAAGCATTTCTACTTTCAAACGTGATTTCTCTAAAACATTCCGGGAAACTCCGGAAAAATGGCTGAAACAGCAACGGCTTTCCGAAGCGAAAAATTTACTTCAGAATACGAAATTAAGACCCTCGGATGTGTATCTTCACGTGGGATTTGAGAATTTCTCCCATTTCTCAAATGCTTTCAAAAATTACTTCGGATACAATGCTTCAAGTGTTACCAGTCCGTAAAGATTTACTTTTACAGCTATGAAACAGCTTGTCTTCTTTTTTCTTCTTTTCATTCAGGGCTTAGCCTGGTCTCAAAGTGATACAGCACGGTTTGTGATCCGGACAGCTGGTTTTTACAGTGAACATGATGAATACGACGAACTAAAAGATAGTATCGCCAAAAAATGGGACATCACCTATCTTCCAGTTGCAGGTTGCATGTCCACCACTGAATTTACTGATAGCATTAAACACTTGAATAACTTAACCTCTAAAAGGCTTGAAGTAAACTATGGTCCTGACTGGAAAGAACGTCTCAAGCAGGAAGTTGACGCTGCATACAAAGATTTAAGCTATAAAAAGAAAACTACTTTTCAGGAAACAGCAAATTGTACACAAGAAGAATATTCTTTCAAAGCTGCTGAAAATCTGAGCCAAACGGAGATGAAATTTACAGTTATTCCTAAAAGACCAGTAAATCAAAACAATCATGACGTTCGTCTCATGGGCTTACAACACGTCGACCACACTATTTTATACCGCGGATACGACAACCGTATAATTCTGGAATTCGGTTCATTTGCGGATCCAATCAATGCTTCGATCAAAAGTAAAGGCGAATTACAGCTATTGGACAGTTGTCCGGCTTCAACCAAAATTCAGCTTGGTTACCGGCCTCAGGGATCAATCGGACAAGACACATTATTCGTAGAAACTACGGATGGAAAAGTCCACGAGTTTATCTTCAAACTGCAAAACCTCGCACCTCCAGGTATCTACTTCAATGAGCAAATCATAGACAGTACTATAAGCATTTCAAAGTTTTATACAACGTCTGTTCTAAGCATGCATTACGACCAAACATGCCTGGTTCCAAGTCGCCTTACTATTCACACCTGGGAAATTTCACACTCCGGCAATAAACGTCACCTTGGCCGGGGTAATATAATTCCCATTTCTGTAATCCGTAAACTAAAAAAATTAAATCCCGGAACTAAATGTTGTATTCAACTAACCTTTAGCACCCCAGATTCTGTACTAAGAAAAAAAATAGTTTGTTTTACATTGATCTAAAATCCAGATTGCAGCAGCTACATTCATTTCTGTGAAAAAACCGTACATTACATAAAATTAAATGCATGAAACTACTTTTCGCTTCCTCCAATGAGCACAAGATCGCCGAGATCAAAGCGATTTTGCCTCATGGCTTTCAACTTATTTCTTTAAAAGAGATCCATTTTCACGATGAGATCCCGGAAACTGCTGATACCATTGAAGGAAATGCGATCCAAAAGGCCACTTTTTTGGCAGAGAAGATGAACATTCCATGTTTTGCAGATGATACAGGTTTGGTCATTCCCGGTTTAAACGGTGAGCCTGGTGTTTATTCTGCCCGCTATGCCGGTCCGCAGCGAAATGCAGATGACAATATGGATTTGGTACTGGAAAAATTAACCGATAAACACGACAGGAGTGCATACTTCAAAACAGTCATTGCATTGTATATCAATCACAAAGTTCAGGTTTTTGAAGGAAAAGTAGAGGGAAAAATAGGAACAGATAAACGCGGAACAAATGGTTTTGGTTACGATCCTATTTTTAGACCCGAGCGTTCGGACAAAACATTTGCTGAAATGAGTCATGAAGAAAAAAACGGGATGAGTCACCGCGCCTTGGCCTTGGAAAAAATGATAGATTATCTGAAACGAATCGGTTAAATAAACTCACTAGTCCTTATCTATACGAATTTGCAAATTTTAGAATTCGCTTGTTTGCAAATTTGCGAACACATTTGATCTTAAATAATTAATTATCAGCAGTTTAATTTTTTATTTTAACAAATAAATTTACGCCTTATTAATCTCTCCAAAATTAAGCTCCTTATTTATTGACATTCCAAGCTTCAACCATTAAATTTGCCACTATCTGTTAAGAATTCGTCTTAGCAGGAATAATAAAATCTAAGATTCAAATTATGGCAGATTCAAATTCAACAATTCTGTATACATTGACTGATGAAGCTCCGGCTTTGGCAACGTATTCCTTTTTACCAATCGTTAAAGCCTTTGCTGCAACAGCAGGAATCAACGTGGAATCAAGGGATATTTCACTTGCCGGACGTATTTTGGCAACTTTCCCGGAAGTTTTAACTGCTGAACAGCGTGTTCCGGATTCGTTGTCTGAATTGGGTAAATTAGCTACCACTCCGGAAGCAAACATTATCAAACTTCCCAATATTTCAGCTTCTATTCCCCAGTTAAAAGATGCAATTGCTGAATTACAGTCTTTAGGTTTCAAAGTTCCGGACTTCAACGAAGCCCCAACTACCGAAGATGAAAAAAATGCCAAAGCAAAATACGATAAAATCAAAGGAAGTGCTGTAAATCCGGTACTTCGTGAAGGTAATTCAGACCGTCGTGCTCCGAAAGCAGTAAAAAATTATGCTAAGAAACATCCGCATTCAATGGGTGCCTGGACAGCTGATTCTCAAACCAAAGTAGCAAGTATGCCAAACGGAGATTTCTACGGGAGTGAGAAATCAGTAGTTATTCCGGATGCAACAGATGTGAAGATCGAATTGATTCAAAATGATGGAACGACTAAAGTTTTAAAAGAGAAAACAGCTTTAAAAGCCGGAGAAATTATCGATACTTCGGTGATGAGTCAGAAAGCGCTGCGTTCCTATATTGCAACTGAAATTGAAGAGGCGAAAGCGAAAAACCTCTTACTTTCCGTTCACCTGAAAGCAACCATGATGAAAGTGTCGGATCCAATCATTTTTGGGAATGTTGTTTCAGTATATTTCAAAGACGTTTTCGAAAAGCATGCAGCAGAATTTGCGCAGCTAGGAATTAATCCGAACAATGGTTTGGGAGATTTGTATGCAAAAATCGAATCGCTTCCAACTGACAAAAAAGCGGCTATCGAGGCAGACATCAATGCTGTTTATGCAAAGAATCCAGCTATTGCAATGGTAAATTCTGAAAAAGGAATTACCAATCTTCACGTACCAAGTGATGTGATTGTTGATGCATCTGTTCCGGCAGCAATCCGTACTTCGGGTAAAATGTGGAACAAAGAAGGACAGTTGCAAGATACTTTGATGATTATTCCTGACAGATCTTATGCAGGAATTTATCAAACAGTTTTTGATTTCTGTAAAAAGAACGGAGCTCTTGATCCGACAACAATGGGATCTGTTCCTAACGTTGGTTTGATGGCACAAGCTGCTGAGGAATACGGTTCCCATGATAAAACATTCCAGATTCCTGCTACTGGTAAAGTACAGGTGACAGATGCAAACGGAACTGTTTTGTTAGAACATCCTGTTGAAGAAGGTGATATCTGGAGAATGTGTCAAACGAAAGATGCTCCGATCCGTGATTGGGTGAAACTAGCTGTTACAAGAGCGCGTTTGAGCAATACACCGGCAGTTTTCTGGCTGGATAAAAACCGTGCTCACGATGCCGAATTGATCTCAAAAGTAGAATTGTACTTAAAAGACCACGATACTTCCGGATTAGACATTCGTATTCTTTCCCCAAGTGACGCAACTCTTTTCTCTCTGGAGCGCATTGTAAAAGGACTGGATACTATTTCCGTTACCGGTAACGTATTGCGCGACTATAACACAGACTTATTCCCGATTTTGGAAGTTGGTACTTCCGCAAAAATGCTTTCCATCGTTCCATTGATGAATGGTGGCGGTTTGTTTGAAACCGGTGCCGGGGGTTCTGCTCCGAAACACGTAGAGCAATTCTTAGACGAAGGTTATTTGCGCTGGGATTCATTGGGTGAGTTCCTTGCCCTGGCAGTTTCATTTGAGCACATGTCTCAAACAACCGGGAATGCAAAAGCGAAAGTATTGGGTGAAACACTAGATGCTGCAACAGAAAAGTTCCTTGAAAACGATAAATCTCCAGCAAGAAAAGTAGGAGAAATTGATAATCGCGGAAGTCATTTCTTCCTGACATTATATTGGGCACAAGCATTGGCGGCTCAAAACAGCGATGCAGAGTTGAAAGCGAAATTCACACCAATTGCAGAAGCTTTGTCAACTAATGAAAACAAAATCAATCAGGAGTTAATCGGAGCTCAGGGAAGTAAAGTAAATATTGGTGGTTACTATAAACCAACAAAAGACTTAGCTGTCAAAGCAATGAGACCAAGTGGAACATTCAATCAGATCATCGATTCCATATAAGATAAGATTCAGTGCATCAATGCGAAAGGCTTAGTTCGATGAACTAAGCCTTTTTTGTTCCCGGATAAATTTGTTTTATGTAAAAATCAGAGTTTAAAGCAAAAAAAAGGGGGCTAATGCCCCCCATAATAATTTCAAAAGAACTTATTATTTCTTGTTTGTTGTACAGCTAGACCCTGTAGATACAGTGAATCCTCCAACAGAAGCTTTTCCTTCACATTGTGCTTCAGCATCTTTCTTAGTTTTCCCGTTGATGTCGTAAGACGTAGTCTCACCATCGTAAGTACATGAACAAGTCCAGTCTTTTTTACAAGAAGTCAATCCTAAAGTTGCAGCAACAGCAACGAATAATACAAATTTTTTCATACAAATTGAGATGAAGGTTAAAAAAATATAAATTAACGACGCGAATATAATGTTTATTTTGAACATAGCAACTCCGTTAACTAAAAAACTATTTCAAATTAATTTATTTTGCATTCAACGCCACCAGTAGAATACTTTTCGCAAGCATCCTGGGCTGATTTTTTGGAAGTAGTGACTGTATACTTATATCCATCCGTGCAACTACATGTTCTTGACTTCGCACAAGATAGAAGTCCGAATAAACAAATTACAAAATATAAAATTGGCTTCATAACTTGAAGTTAATACTAATTTTGTAAAATCAAATTCGAAATTTCCGTCATTGTGCGCTTTTTAAAGTTACAAATAGGAGTTATTGCACTTCTTATTCTCATCCCTTCATGCCGATCCATTCTGCCGGAAGCTCCAACAAGCGTCAATTTATCAACGACTCCTCCGGAAATAAATTCGGTTATGAACAGTATTGTAGTTCCGGTCGAAATTAACCTTGCAACATATTTCAGGGATGCCAACAAATCGGTACCCGAACTTACTTCCGGCTCCGACAAACCATGCAGCGGCATTCGCTATGAATATCAATTTCAAAAAGACTCCTTTTCTATTTCAACAATCAATAATCGGTTACTCTCCGAGTTATATGGTTCTTATTGGATAAAAATGGAATACTGTGCAGGCTGTTCAGATTTGCTTTCTGAAAAACCAATCTGCATGACCCCGGTCATTGCTTTTTCATGTGGAATTGATGAAGAGAAACCTTCTTTAAGAATTCGATTTTCAACAGAACTGAACATGAACGAAGATTACGGTTTAAATACTCATACAACAATCAATGAATTGAAATCATTGAATCCATGTGAAGTAACCGTTTTCAGATTTGATGCAACGGATAAGGTCATGAAGGAAGTTCGTAAAACCCTGGAAGATCAATGCAGGCAAACGGACAAAGAATTGGCCCAAATTTCGTTTCGAAAAGATGCCAGCGATCTGTGGAAAAGTATGCATCAATCCATTCATGTTCCATATATGGGTGATATCCATTTCCAGCCGATCTCACTTTCCCTGGTTAAACCACGCCTGGAGCAAAACAAATTACACACCACATTGGTATTGAATTGTAAAACGTACCTGAATCAAAACCCGGCTAAAAATCCGGTTACGGAACTGCCTGGTTTGAATATTATCCCAAATGCACCAAAAGACACTTTTGATCTACTGACTGATTTCGAATTAAATTACGATTCCATATCCCGCCTGTTTACCGAACAGGTGAAAGGTCAAACCATTGATTTTAATAAGAATCACTTTGAATTCGATGCGATTAAGGTAAGCGGGCTGGACAAAAACAAAATCTTATTGGCCATTCATTTCAGCGGAACCAAAAAAGGAATTTTATACCTGCAGGGAATTCCATCGTTTGATAATAGCACGAAAATATTGGAGCTGAGTAAACTGGAATTTGATCTAAAGACAAAAAGCATGTTGTTGAAGAGCGCAAAATGGCTTTTTTCAAATCGAATTTATACGGAGCTTGAAAAAGCAACGAAATTGGATCTGAGCAAACAGTTCAACGACCTGAAAAAAACAATTGATCAAAGTCTTCAAAAGAAAACCGGGGATCTGATCATACAGGGAAAAACCCATGATATTAGTGTGGTTCACATTTTCCCAACTGTCGATTATCTGTACCTCAGAACCTGTTTAAAGGCTCAATTGAACGTAAAACAATAGCTAAAAAACACATTTAATATACTTATATAGCCAAATTAGAAAGTCAAAAAAAAAGCTGCTTTTTCCTAGTTGTTGAAAAAACTATCTTTGCAATCAATGAAATACACTCTCCTAATTATTCTTGCGTACTTTTTTACACATGCTTTTGGGCAGCAAACCCTTGTAAGTTCGGATGCAATCTCCGACTGCACTGGTGCTACTACCGTGCTCAAAACCGGTGATTACCGCATGCAGTTTTCCGGAAAAGGAGGCAAAGTGAATGATTTCCTGGCATACGCTTCTTTGAATAACATGGAAGAAAAGAACAGCTTGTTTTGTTCCTTTAAAGCTTCTTATAATGGCCGGTTTACCTTAAATGCAAAATGTCCTCAGCCCATTCAGATGATCATCTTTGAAGGTGAAACCAAATATCCCTGTGAAGAAATGAAAAAAGGTTCTGCTGAAATTCGAAGAATTATTGCAAAACCTTCTACTGAATTAGGGCTTGACCTTGTTGTTTCAGATCATGTGCTTTATCCGCTTGATTTGAGTGCAGGAAAGGAAATTATCATCTGTTTTATTGGACCGCCAAAAATGAAAGAATTCCTGGAAGTCAATTTTGTCTTTGAGCCGATGACAGGTGAAATGCAGGAAGCGGCAGAGGGTGGTAAATTAATGGATCTCAGGGCCGACAAAAAGGATTCCGGTCTTGCAATTCTTATCCGGGATTATGAAACAGGAAAACCGGTAATCTCAAACATTACTGTTACAGGACTAAAAGATATCACGGCCGCTTACCAGGGATCTGATTTTCGCTTTTCGATTGAAAAGTCAGGAAAAGTGCAATTAAAAATTGACGCTGAAGGTTATTTCTTTGTAGATCGTGAAGAACCGGTATCGGCCAATACCGAAATTGAAATTGTCGTCTGGATTGAACCATTGGGTGAAGGAAAAAGTATGCAGATCGACGAAATTGAGTTCTATCCGGGCTCATCCGAGTTTCTTCCGGGTGCAGAACCCAAACTAAGACGTCTGAGGGATTTCCTGGCCTTAAATGCCGGAGTGAAAGTAGAAATCCAGGGACACGTTCATTCTAATGGAGAAAACACTTTCGAAGGACAAAAATTATCTGAAGCAAGAGCTAAAAGAGTTTATCTATACCTGGTCGAAAGCGGAATTGATAAAAATCGCCTGACATCTGTGGGTTACGGAAATACCATGCCCATTTTCCCCAATGCAAAGTTCGCATCAGAAGAGCAGAGTAACAGAAGGGTGGGAATTAAGGTGCTTTAGCCTCAGCTAAAGAAGTTCAAAAGTTAAAAGGGTTAATTGTTCAAATTCGCAATTATTTAAATCCTTTCAACAGCTCTTCGTCAACAATCTCCGGAATAGTTACCTTCAACTTAGGTTCTGCTTCCATCGCTCGTTTAATGGCGAAAATAGCACCTTCATTTCTTGCCCAGTTTCTTCTGGCAATTCCATTGTTAACGTCCCAGTGCAGCATCGATTTTAATTTCCGGTCAGCTTCTGCGGATCCATCCAACAACATTCCGAAACCTCCGTTGATTACTTCTCCCCAGCCAACACCGCCGCCATTGTGGATGGAAACCCAGGTTGCCCCGCGGAAAGAATCTCCAATAACGTTTTGAATAGCCATATCAGCAGTAAAACGCGAACCGTCATAAATATTAGAGGTTTCCCTGTAAGGAGAATCTGTTCCCGAAACATCGTGGTGATCTCTTCCCAGTACTACCGGACCGATAATTCCTTTCGAAATAGCATCATTAAATGCCGCTGCAATTTTCATTCGTCCTTCAGCATCCGCATAAAGAATACGAGCCTGAGAACCAACAACCAGTTTATTTTCCTGTGCCCCTTTAATCCATTGAATATTGTCGGCCATTTGTTGTTGAATCTCTACCGGACTATTTTGTTTCATTTCTTCCAGCACTGCACATGCAATTGCATCTGTTCTTTCCAAATCCTCCGGTTTTCCGGAAGCACACACCCAGCGGAAAGGACCGAATCCGTAATCGAAGCACATCGGCCCCATGATGTCCTGAACGTATGACGGGTATTTGAAATCAATTCCGTTTTCAGCCATTACATCTGCTCCTGCACGTGATGCTTCCAACAAAAATGCATTTCCGTAATCAAAGAAATAAGTTCCTTTTGCGGTGTGTGCATTAATTGCAGCTGCATGCCTGACAAGTGTTTCCTGAACTTTCTTACGAAACTGGTCCGGATCTTCAGCCATTAAGCGATTCGATTCTTCAAAAGAAATCCCAACCGGGTAATATCCTCCAGCCCAGGGATTGTGCAGCGATGTTTGATCTGAACCCAAATCAATGTGTAAATGCTCTGCATCAAACTTTTCCCATATGTCGACAATATTTCCGAGGTAAGCAATAGACACTACTTCCTTGTTTTCCTGCGCCTCACGAACTCTTTTAACTAAGGCATTCAAATCCTCAAATACTTCATGAACCCATCCCTGTTCCAGTCTGATACGAGTGATTTTTGGATTTACCTCTGCACAAACTGTTACACAACCTGCAATGGTACCTGCTTTTGGCTGAGCTCCGCTCATTCCTCCCAACCCGGAAGTCACAAAGAGATTTCCTGCCGGTTCCTTTTTGATCTTTCTAAATCCGTTTAAAACCGTAATAGTTGTTCCATGAACAATTCCCTGAGGCCCTATGTACATATAAGAACCTGCAGTCATTTGCCCGTATTGGGTAACTCCTAATGCATTGAATTTTTCCCAATCATCCGGTTTCGAATAATTCGGGATCATCATTCCATTAGTCACAACTACCCGCGGTGCATCTTTGTGTGAAGGAAAAAGTCCCAGTGGATGACCTGAATACATGACCAATGTTTGATCATCTTCCATTTCAGAAAGGTATTTCATGGTCAATCGGTACTGGATCCAGTTCTGAAAAACAGCTCCGTTTCCACCATAGGTAATTAATTCATGTGGATGTTGGGCAACCGCATAATCCAGGTTATTCTGGATCATTAGCATGATTGCCTTTGCCTGAAGTGATTTTCCGGGATACTCGCTGATTGGACGAGCATATATCTTATAATCCGGTCTGAAACGATACATATAAATTCGACCGTGTTTCTCTAACTCATCAGAAAACTCCTTTGCCAGTTCAGCATGCTGATCTTTCGGAAAGTAACGCAAAGCATTTTTTAAGGCCAATATTTTCTCTTCGGGTGAAAGAATCTCTTTACGCTTTGGCGCATGATTTATTGCTGATTCGTATTCCTTCTTGGATGGAAGAATAGCAGGAATTCCTGTTGTTATATCTTGTTGAAATTCGTTCAAATTCATAAATATCGCTTATAGCGTAAAATTACGAATTCGATTGACTGACTCAACCAAAAAGTAGGAATTTCCAATGAACTGGGAGAAGAATTATAACCGCAACGAGACAAAGGTCGCAGAATTTAAAATCTTTGCGGTTAAATATCAAGAAACACTCTTTTGAAACAAATTATGAACTCCTTAATTGGCTTTACTTAAAAACAATAATGGGCTGTCCGCAAACGAACAGCCCATTATTAAACGGATCAATTGTTATACTATTTAATCAAATTAATGAGACCATTCCAAATATACTTTTTATCGGAGATCAAGTCTTTTGTTCGAATCACCCAGGTATAAGATCCCTGAGGAACAGGCGTACCGTTATAAGTACCATCCCATCCAGCATCTACATCATGTGATTCCCAAATAAGTTCTCCCCATCTGTTGTAAACCTGAAGATCAAAATCATATACATCAACTCCATCAATGTGAATTCTCCATGTTTGGTTGAACTCATCTCCATCCGGAGTGAATGTGTTTGGAGCGTAAATGATTACTTCCGGTAAAACGACCACTTCTTTAGTTATTGTATCCTTACAACCCAGATAGGATGTAGCAATTAAAGTTACATAGTAAGTTCCGGTCTGGCCATCAGGATACATGACCGTTTGATCATCATTTGTAGATGAGTTAGGTGATGCTCCGGGGAAGGACCACTCATAGGTATCTGCATATAAAGAGTACTCTGTAAACAATACTTGTGTATTAAACATCGTGATCGGATCCGGACTCCATTTGAAATCTGCAACCGGAGTCTGCATAACCAGCAAAGTATCTGAAAACGTTGTAGAATCTATACATCCGTCGGGGGAAGTAATGATTAATTGTACGTTGTAAGTACCATTCATTGTTGAAGAAGTAACCAACGAATCTACATCCATAAATTCATCTCCGTTACTGATTCTCCAGATAGAACTCATTGTATTCAATGAATCCGGATTGTACAATGTAAATACTGCTGGCTCACACTGAACAGGCTTATCAATTAAAATCTGGGGAACAGGAACAGGAAGTGCATTGATTATGCCTGATACTGTAATTGGTGTTGTTTCACAAGCATCATTAATTGTTACGCTATAAGTAGTTGTAACTAATGGCGAAGCATTTAATTGACTTTCGGAACCTGAATCTGTTTGACCGGTTGACCACGTAAATGTGAATGGTGCCCCGATTCCTCCGGAAGCAGTAACCATTAAGGAATCTTCATATCCCGGACAAGTAAATGCATCCGGAGACATAATTGCAGAAAGAGGAGGACGAACCGTTACGTAAATTGAATCTCTGTTTGACCAACATCCCAGGTCGCTTTCAGCCTGAACCGGATAATATCCGTTTACCGTAGGATTTACGGTAGTTGCTGAAACCAAAGAAGGACTGTGATCCCAATGATAAGAATATGTTGATCCACCAATAGCAGAAGCCCACATAGAAGCCGTACCATTTTCACAAATCAAGGTGTCATTTGAAACAGACATTACAATGGAAGGTGGATTCGTCAATGTTGTTGTTGTACATTTCTGACAGCCAAGTGTATTTCTGGCACAAACAGTATATTGTCCGGCAGCAAATCCTGTCATCGTGTTCGATGGACCCCAAGTGGTTCCGTTATTGAAGCTGTACTCACTTGCTCCCACACTCGTAATTGTAATTGAACCATCCGATGACCCATTACAAACCGGATTTGTAGGTGCTGCTGTAATTTGTAATTGTGAAACCGTAACTACCACAGTATCTCTGATAATACCGCAGATCGTACTTGTTTCTCTTAGTACAAATTTATAAACTCCCGGTTGATTCACTGTAACAGTAGGATTCATTGAACTAAAGTTCGGAGAGAAAGATGCTGTTGCAGCGGGTGTCATACCCGGTGGTACAATTGCCTGCCAGTTTGCCGTATTTGTTGGACTTCCAACGCTTCCTGACAAAAGGATCGGCTGCCCCAAACAAACTGTTTGATTGGGTCCTGCATTTGGTGCAGGAGGATTCACAACTGTAATTGTAAACGTAGCTGTATCCTGAAGAATGGGATTCGTAGTAAGATCTTGTACGGCAACTGTATAAGTTGTTGTAACTGTTGGGTTCACTGTTGTTGTTCCGGCAGTAGGATTAGCAACCCCTGTTGTGGTCAACCACTGGAATGTTGGATTAGTGTATCCGGGAGTCGCAATAGTAACTGATGTTGAGTTACCCAAACAAATTGTCTGATCTGCTGCAGAAACACCACAAACAACTTGTGCCGAACCAAAGAAGTTCAAATTCACATTTTGATTGGTGAAACTATAGTTGGACAAACACAAAATGAATGACTGACCTGCAGTTACATTTAATGGCGGCTGGTAACTTGTATTAGAAGCTCCCGGAGGATAATTCCCCGGTGTAGACATTCCGGTATTTCCGTTACACATCCCGTTCCAGTTACAAGCAACCGGAGGCAACGTATTTCCATTGATTCCTGCACAACCGTCTGTAGTACTTGTTGGACTATCTGCCCACATAATCCAATCGAAACAACCGCTTCCTGAAGGAGTTCCATTAGCATTCAAGCCGATCAATGACCACTGAAGTGTTCCTGAGGTAACAATATTGATTGTAATAAATGTTGAAACTGTTTCACCGGACAACAAACATCCGCTGTTTCCATTTTGAGGGTTCGTACTTGGATTCGAAATCGTACCGGAACCAAAATCGGGAGTGTTGTAAGCAGGTTGCTGACCAACGATCGGAAACTGCGGTGTAGAACAACCCGGAACTGCTAAATTACAATTTACAGGTAATTGTTGAGCCCAAACTCCAAATGAACAGAACAATAATAATGAGTATAGAAGTGCTTTCATCGGAATTTAGTTTTCAGGACAATTAGTAAATGGATACTTATCAATCGGATCTACTCCTTGTAATCCTATTTGAAGACAGCTGAAAGAGGAAGCATAACTTCCCATCCATGATGCAAATTCAGTTGCTGTAAAAGAACTGATGTCTTTTGTGATTAAAAATAATCTGTGAGTTGGAATATCAACCCGAACTACGCTAACATAAGGTATGGTACGCAATTGATTCTCCAATGTCGTTAAATCACTTTGATTACTGACATTCACCATGCATTGAGCAAAAAAAGCAGGTGTATTAGTTTGAGAGCCAGATGTTTGAGCAGCTGCCCAAAACGTCCCCATTGCAAAAAATAAACCTAGTATTAAATTCTTCATAATTAGTGCTTTGATTTCTAAACGGTTTCAAAACAATTTGGTTGCTTTGAATTCATAAAAAAATACCGCTTTTAAACGTTTTGTTAAAAATTGGATCATTTAATGGAAATCAACTTGATTTTTCACTTGTTTAACTAAATCTTAAAGTCACAATTTCCGGGTAGGAATTTAAGAATCTTTTGTGATAGTGAGATTCAAATTATCCCAAAGTACATTCTGAAGAAACAAAAAAGGAGTCTACCATGGCAGACTCCTTTTTTTAATATATCGTTTGGGTTACTTAAAGACTAAATAAATCGAAAGTTTTTACCCGGATAATAAGCTGTTTCACCTAATTCTTCTTCTATTCTTAACAACTGATTGTATTTTGCCATACGATCACTTCTTGAAGCAGAACCGGTTTTGATTTGTCCGCAATTCAATGCCACAGCCAGATCAGCAATCGTATTATCTTCTGTTTCACCACTTCTATGTGACATTACGGAAGTATAACTATTTCTGGTTGCCATCTGAACCGCTTCAATGGTTTCACTCAAAGAACCAATCTGGTTTACTTTAACCAAAATAGAGTTTGCAATTCCCTGCTCGATTCCCTGCGATAAACGCTTCGTATTGGTAACGAATAAATCATCTCCAACCAACTGAACTTTAGAACCCAATCTATCTGTAGCTTCTTTCCAACCTGCCCAGTCATCTTCTGCCAAACCATCCTCAATGGAAACGATCGGGTATTTTTGACACCAATCAGCCCAATAATCAACCATTTGGGAAGATGTCATCGAATCTCCTGTAGATTCAAACAAATACAGTCCTTTTTCAGCATTGTAAAATTCGGAAGATGCCGCATCTAAAGCGATATGCACATCATGTCCCGGTTTGAATCCTGCCTTTTCAATCGCTTGTAAAACTACCTGGATAGCTTCTTCGTTGGAACCCAAATTCGGTGCAAAACCTCCTTCATCACCAACATTGGTGGACATTCCTTTTTCTTTCAAAACGGATTTCAAATGGTGGAAAATCTCTGTTCCCCAACGCAATCCTTCAGAGAAAGAAGATGCTCCGAAAGGCATCACCATAAATTCCTGAACATCGATCAAATTATCTGCATGAGAACCTCCGTTGAGGATATTCATCATTGGCACAGGCATTGTTGTTGCTCCAACTCCACCCACATATTTAAACAAGCTTAATCCGGCTTCCTGTGCTGCTGCTTTAGCAACTGCCAAAGAAGTTCCCAGGATTGCATTCGCTCCTAACTTCGATTTGTTTGGAGTTCCATCTAATTCCATTAAAACACGGTCAATCAGTTTCTGATCAAAAATATCCATCCCGATCAATTCTTCGGCAATGATTGAATTTACATTCTCAACTGCTTTCAGGACTCCTTTTCCAAGGTAAACTGATTTATCGCCATCGCGCAATTCAACTGCTTCATGAATTCCTGTTGAAGCCCCGGAAGGAACAGCAGCTCTTCCTACAGCGCCATTTGTTGTGTAAACATCCACTTCTACAGTTGGATTACCTCTTGAATCTAAAACTTGTCTTCCGACAATGCGTGCGATATAACTCATGTGTTTTGTTTGAAAATTAGTTGCTCTTTGTTTTGTTTGGTCCGCATTAACGTTTGTCCCCTTCGAAGCCTTGCTTCTCTTGTTTCATATTTGAAATAAACTGATCGAATAAATAACGGGAATCATGCGGTCCGGCAGATGCTTCCGGGTGATATTGTACTGAAAAGACCGGTTTGTCTGTCAGCATAATTCCTGCGATTGTTTTATCGTTCAAATGTTCGTGAGTAACTTTAATTCGCGGATTGGATGCAACGCTGTCTTTTGCAATTACGAATCCGTGGTTTTGTGAAGTAATTTCTCCTTTTCCTGTAATCAGGTTCATCACCGGGTGATTGATTCCTCTGTGACCATTGAACATTTTCTCCGTTTTCAATCCCTGGCTCAAACCCAAGATTTGATGTCCAAGACAGATTCCGAATACCGGAGTTCCTACTTCAACCAGGTCTTTTACCAAAGCAATTTCGTTCGGCATTGCCGAAGGATCCCCGGGACCGTTAGATAATAGATATCCATCCGGATTGAACTTCTTCATTTCATCGATAGTCGTTCCCATTGGGAATACTCTTACATAGCAGCCTCTGTCGGCCAAACAGCGAACAATGTTCTTTTTCACACCGAAATCAAGCAAAGCTACTCGCAAAGAGCTGTTCGGATCCCCCATTTCGTATGCAGTTTTTGTTGCCACTTTTGAAGACAATTCCAACCCATCCATTGACGGTACTTCTTTCACTTGTTTCTGAAGCACTTTCTCGTCCAGGATTTCGGAGGAAATAATTGCATTCATTGCACCTTTGTGGCGAATGTGACGTACCAATGATCTTGTATCGACATCAGTAATACCTACTTTATCGTTATCGATCAGGTAATCCTGCAAATTCGAAACTCCCGATGTTCTGGAAAAATTGTTTGCAAACTTTTTGGTAACCAATCCGGCAATTTTCACTGTTTCGGATTCAACTTCCTCCGGAGTTACTCCGTAATTACCGATATGGGACGTGGTCATAACCAGTATCTGCCCATAATAGGAAGGATCAGTAAATACTTCTTGATAACCGGTCATTCCCGTGTTAAAGGCAATTTCTCCGGTTGTCGTACCAATCTTCCCGGTTGCTTTGCCGTAAAATACTGTTCCGTCTTCTAGGACCAGGAGCGCAGGCTTGCGTTCTTCCATATACTAAAATGTTTTTGCAAAATTAGGATTTCTATTTCAACTTCAAAAGGTATAGTTCATAAAAAAGGGTATCCGTTAATAACTGGATACCCTTTTCTTATCATTAAAGAAGTTTTAGATTACTCTTCATCTTTCTTTTCTTCTTCGGTTGCATCTGCTTCAGGAGCTGCTTCTTCCGTTGCTGGCTCTTCTGCTTTTACTTCCTCAACTACTTCTGCTTCCGGAGTTTCGTCAACAACTACTGCTTCTTCAACTACTTCTGCAGCAGGAGCCGCGTCAGCTTTCTTAGTTGCAGTTGATCCACCACGACGAGAACGACGTGTTGTAGTTTTCTTCTCTCCTGAAGTATAGATTTCATTGAAATCAACCAACTCGATCAAACACATTTCCGCGTTATCTCCCAAACGGTAACCTGTGCGGATGATACGAGTGTATCCTCCCGGACGGTCAGCAATTTTCGGAGCAATCGTACGGAACAATTCAGTAACCGCTTCTTTACTTTTCAAGTAAGAGAAAGTTGTACGACGGTTGTGAGTTGTATCGTCTTTTGATTTTGTTAAAATCGGCTCTACATAAACACGCAAAGCTTTTGCTTTAGCGATTGTTGTAGAGATTTTTTTGTGCTCGATCAATGAACAAGCCATGTTAGATAACATTGCTGCTCTGTGAGCAGTCTTTCTACTTAAATGATTAAATTTTTTACCGTGTCTCATTTTTTTTGAATTTCGTAAGTAACGGTTAACTGAGCTTTTATCGCATCATCTCAGCCACCTATTACGACATTATTACTTTTTATTTGCGATACTAGTCTTTATCCAGTTTGTATTTAGCAACGTTCATTCCGAAATTCAATCCTTTAGAATCTACTAAGTCTTCCAACTCAGTTAAGGATTTCTTTCCGAAATTACGGAACTTCAATAAGTCATTCTTGTTGTAAGAAACAAGATCACCCAATGTTTCAACGTCTGCAGCTTTCAAACAGTTTAGTGCACGAACTGAAAGGTCCATATCTACTAATTTTGTTTTCAACAATTGACGCATGTGCAATGATGTCTCATCAAACTCTTCTGTTTCAGATTTTACTTCACTATCTAAAGTGATACGCTCATCTGAGAACAACATAAAGTGGTGGATCAAGATTTTTGCAGCTTCTTTCAAAGCATCTTTCGGATGAATTGAACCATCTGTAGTCAATTCCAAAACCAATTTCTCGTAATCCGTTTTTTGCTCTACACGGTAGTTTTCAACTGTGAATTTCACGTTTACAACCGGTGTAAAAATAGAGTCAATAAAAATTGTTCCAAACGGCGAGTTCCCTGTTTTGTTTTCCTCAGCAGGAAGGTAACCACGTCCTTTAATGATTGTCAGTTCCATCTCCAATTTAACAGAGCTTTCCATGTTACAAATCACCAAATCCGGGTTTAACACCTGGAATCCGGAAGTAAATTTACCTAAATCACCTGCAGTCAATTTATCTTGTCCGGAAATAGAAACAACAACTGTTTCATTATCCGTTCCTTCAATTTGCTGTTTGAATCGAACTTGTTTCAAGTTCAATACGATTTCAGTAACGTCTTCAACAACACCTTTCAACGTTGCGAACTCGTGGTCTACACCTTCGATACGAACTGAAGAAATAGCGTAACCTTCCAATGAAGAAAGTAAGATACGACGCAATGCGTTTCCTACTGTGATTCCATATCCTGGCTCAAGCGGACGGAACTCAAATTGTCCTTTACGCTCGTCCGACTGGATCATAATTACCTTGTCAGGCTTTTGAAAATCTAAAATTGCCATTTTTTGTTCTTCTTTTTTAATTGTCTTGCAGTTGCGCGGTTGACCGATTGAAGAAAGTCAGTCGAACCCTTTAGCTGCAATTCAATGATTAATATAATCTTAAAAAGGAGCCTGACAAAGCAGGCTCCAATATTTTGAATCCGTATGCACGGAATCGGCTTATTACTTAGAGTACAATTCGACGATTAATTGTTCCTTGATGTTCTCAGGAATCATTTCACGGGAAGGAGTACTTAGTACTTTTCCTGTTTTTGAAGCTGAATCCCAATCCAACCAATCGTAACGTTTGTTTGTAGACGCAGTCAAAGCAGAAGTAATAGCTTCTAATGATTTTGACTTTTCACGAACACTAACAGCATCACCGATCTTTAATGTATAAGAAGGAATGTTTACCACTTCTCCGTTTACAACGATGTGTCTGTGAGTAACCAACTGACGAGCAGCACGACGAGAAGGAGCAATTCCTAAACGGTATACTGTGTTGTCTAAACGTGCTTCGCACAATTGCAACAATACTTCACCTGTAATACCTTTCATGCGAGATGCTTTCTTGAACAGGTTGGAGAATTGTTTCTCAAGGATACCGTAAGTATACTTTGCTTTTTGTTTTTCACCAAGTTGGATAGCGTACTCTGACTGCTTTCCTCCACGGCGCTTGTTTGGTCCATGTTGTCCTGGTCCGTATTGTCTTTTGTCCAGAGATTTATCCGGACCGAAAATTGGGTCGCGGAAACGACGAGCAATTTTCGATGTTGGGCCTGTATATCTTGCCATACTATAAAATGTGAAAAGGGGGATTATGAATTAAGGCTTTTCCTTCGATAATCAATTTCCCCTTAAGATTTAAATTACTATTATTAAACGCGACGTCTTTTTGGAGGACGACAACCATTGTGCGGAAGTGGAGTCACGTCAATGATCTCAACTACTTCGATACCAAAGTTGTGAATTGCACGAATTGCTGATTCACGACCAGCTCCTGGTCCTTTCACAAATACGCGCACTCTACGTAATCCGAAGTCATGTGCTTCTTTAGATGCATCCTCAGCAGCAACTTGTGCAGCATACGGAGTGTTCTTTTTAGAACCTTTGAAGCCCATTTTTCCAGCCGATGACCAGGAAATAACCTGACCAGCGTTGTTCGTCAAAGAAATAATCACATTGTTGAAGGTAGCTTGAATATGCGCTTCACCCGATGCGTCTACTTTGACTTGTTTCTTCTTCTTTTGATTTGCTTTTGCCATTTCTAACTATTATTTAGTCGCTTTTTTCTTGTTAGCAACTGTTTTTCTTCTACCTTTTCTAGTACGAGAGTTGTTTTTCGTACGCTGACCTCTCAATGGAAGACCTGCACGGTGACGAATTCCACGTGTACATCCGATGTCCATCAAACGTTTAATGTTCAATTGGATCTCAGAACGCAACTGTCCTTCTGTCTTAATCTCAGAAATAGATGTACGAATCAAAGCAATCTGATCGTCATTCCAATCTTGTACTTTGATATTCTCATCAATTCCGTTTGATGTTAACACTTTACTAGCCGTGCTGCGGCCAATTCCAAAGATGTACGTCAAACCGATTACACCTCTCTTGTTTTTTGGTAGATCAATACCTGCGATACGTGCCATAATTACCCTTGTCTTTGTTTTAGTTTAGGATTCTTCTTGTTAATCACGTAAACTCTTCCTTTTCTCTTAACGATTTTGCAATCTACAGATC
>CAMLFH010000028.1 GCA_946479285.1 uncultured Flavobacteriales bacterium
ATCCCGATTTCACCACCGCCACCGCGAATGATAACCACCGCATCAAAGTGATGTTTGACTTTTTCAATGCGCTTTAGTTGGTTTTGAATGGAAGTAATTGCGGCATCTCCCTGGAGAGTTGCTTCAAACAAAAAGGTGTTGAAATGATAACGCTTCGGATGGCCGTTCAGAAGGGTAACAAAATCGGAATAGCCTTTGCTGTCGGCTTGTGAAATAATTGCCAAACGTTTGGGAACCAAAGCCATTTCCAGGTTCTGGTTGGTGTTCAGAATTCCTTCTTTGTTCAGTCGCTCAAGTGTTTCCTGGCGTTCGCGCTGTAAAGCGCCGAGTGTGTAATTCGGGTCGATATCGATAATTTCCAGCCCCAGATTATAGATCGGATGATAGGTGATCTTCACATGAAACAAAAGTTCCATTCCATCGTGGATCGGTTCTTTCACGATCTCAAAAAACTTCTGCTGAATGCGTTCGAAGTTCTGTTTCCAGATTGTTCCGCGCATTTCCACCACAATCGATTCGTCTTCTTTCTGCACCAGTTCCGGGTAACAATGACCTTTCCGGGTTTGGTTCAGCTTGTGCATCTCGGCAGTTACCCAATAGGTGCGCGAATAGCGTTCTGCAATGGTTTTGCGGATCGATTCTGCAACTTGTTTGAGCGTAAAATGCTTTGGGCTTTCCATTACCTAAAGGTACGGAAAAACGGTTTATTTAAACTCAAATTGATAGGTAATGATTTGTCCTGTTTTCACAGAGGTTTCCACCACTTTCAAGGGCAGACCATGATGGTCGTAATAGAAGATCTGTTCACTGATTTTTTGTTCTTTTTCTCCCGGGAATTGTGAAAATGATTCCACTTTTATGGTTTTACCCTGGGTATCATAAGTGTAATTTGTTTTACTACTATAATCCTTACTACTGATCAGTTTTCCTTTCGGATTGTAAATAGTAGTTGAAATAATTTCTTCCCCATATTTATAAGGATATTTTCCGGCGAGCTGAAATTGTATGTATTTCTCCGGACCCTCTAAGACTTGTGCGTAAAGCGTATCGTTGTTGTAAAAAGATTCATCTATCACTACATCATAATCTCCGTGTGTAACAGTGATATTGCCACTTTTGTCCTTTTTTTTCAGATAATAGGACGCTTTTAGAGACTTCATTTTTCCCAGGTTATCAAAGCCTACGAATTCAGAAATAGTCAAATCATCCCCTTTTTTGATAATGCGGTGAAGGTTTTTCTCCACCCGACTGCTGTTTGTATACGTTTCGGTCCTGGTGATCCAAAGGGTGTCCTTTATTCTTTTGTATTGGTTGAGTGTTGTCTCTGTTAATTCATTTTTCCGGTTAAACACCTCTTCTTTGAAGCTGAGGGAGTCGATATAAGTATGGATGTGGGTACTCGTGATCAAAGCCGTGTCTTTATCATCGAAGAAAATGAATGCTGTTTTTCTCTTTAATGAATCAAAGGATTCTTTGTGCCGTGTCCAGCGATACCCATTGTACTGAAAATGTTCGGTACGCAATCCGCGTGGATCATAGATCTGAATCTCCGTAAGTGTTGTCCCTTCATACTGGCTCCAGGTAGTAGTCATTTGCTTATATCCTGCTTTATTGAAGCTTTCCAACATCACAGAATCCATTACTCTTTCCCGAAAAGGTTGAGCATGAAACTTGGTACTGAAGAGCAGTATAAGAAAAAGAAAACTAGTGTTGAAAATCCGCATAATGAATGGATTAGATCTTTCAAAAATACGGAATGCAATCCTTACTTCTCACACGTCACCATAATCGTTTGTGTATTTCCGGAAGCTGTTTGAATGCGGCACAACAAAACTCCTGAAAAACCAGGTTGCGGAGTAAGTTGCAGGTGCTGATCATCCATTTCAACCATGTTCACAACAATTTCTTTCCCCATCAGGTCATAGCAGCAGATTGTCAAATCGCCCGGGCGGTCAGAACGCAATGTAAAGCTTTCCGTAAAAGGGTTCGGGTAAACTTCTAAGACCAATTCGTTGTTTTCATCCACGGATAAGTTGGTGTGACAGAGAATATCAAGCGGAAAAGAATCCTGATGTTGTACCAGGAAGACGGTTGAGAACGTATAGTCTTCAGGAGTAAAAGTGATGGTAGTTGCGGTGTGCTGAATGGTTGTATCAACATACGGATAGAGATATGTTTGAGAGGTGCAGGATGTAAAGTTTGTAGTGTCTACGCGCTCCAAAACAGTTGTAAATGAGGATCCGCCCGAACCCATCAAACCTCCCAGTTTTGAGAAGAATAATGCTCCGGAGGAATGTTTGAACAAATCTCCGCGGTTGTAATTGAAGGAATGGAAGTCATCGAAGATCTCTGTTTTTACCACTGTTCCGTTTTCCTCGAATACAGAAAGGTAGGTAATAGGATGAGGTACGGAACCATAACCGGCCACGACGATTTTTCCATTGCTGACAACAATATCGGAAGAGTTGCCCCCATGATAGGAAGGACCGGAAATGTTCAGTCTTTTAGCCCATCCGGAAGTTTGGTTATCTTCCAGTTTGTGCAGCATCGATTGCACATATACTCCGCTGATCAGACTTCCGGTGTAATACCTGCTTCCGTTGAAAACCAATACGGATTCCGGGAGGAATTTTGCGGGGAATTGGATGCCTTGGTATACGGTGTTTTGATCCAAATGCAAATCCACAGCATTCGTATCTTTTCCGGCAACAAATCGCAAATCGCTCTCATCCATGTAAAGTGCGGTTGATTTTTGAAGCTCGTTGGTATGGAACCATTGTGAGTCATTGAAATTTCCAAATGGAATTCGCCCGTATGCCACAGAACGGCTGGAATCTGCTGCCAGTAGATCGAAAGAAACAACCAGGAATTGGTTTTGAACGATGCTTCGGATATTTCGTACCTGTGGTTCATTGGGAATGTCGAGTTTATGGGAAGCAAGCACGTCCCCGTTTTCAGCGATATGCAAAAAACACAGCTTGCTTTTTCGTGATTGATCAATGTGGGAATAAACTAAATAAGCAAAGTTACCCTCACTTTTTAAACTGGCTGACAACCAAATGGAATCACCTTCTCCTATCGAAAATTGCCGTTCCCACTGCATCGCCCCGGTTTTATCAACACTCCAAAGACGCATGAAATGTTTGGTCCCGAATGTGGAATCTGCTTCAAAACGATAAATCATCATCTTCCCGTTCTGTAATTCGGTGAATTGATTTTTTTCTAATCCGCTTCCTGCAAAATTGCAATTCAGGGGATAATGAAGTTCAAAAGTGGGTTCTGTTTGAGCAGAAAGGTAGTTAATTCCGAAAAACAGGAGCAGGGATAGAAGTGGAATTCTCATTAGTTGTTTTTTTAAGGAACGGGAAAGGTAGGGAATTCGTTGGGGGTTTTCGGTAAAAAGAGATTTTAGCCGTAATCGGAATAATTTGCAATCATCTTTTCAAAAAGCGGGTTTTCCGAAAGCATTTGATCCAATTTCAGGATATCTGTTTGGTTTTTGTTTTCTCCCAAAATGAAGAAGAGATCCCAAATATCGCGCAATAATGAAATAGTTCCATTGTCTGAACTGAAAATAAACAGGAGCTCGTCATTCATCCGGAGGTCTTTGGTTTCTTTTAGTTTGAATCCGTTTTGTTCCAGGAGATGAAATAAATCTTGCTGCAATTGATCCGGAGAATTGCGAGCATCCAGGTCGATGAGCAATTCATCTGAGCCATAACCCGGACGTAATTTGTAGGAATATTTGCAATCGGTTTTCATCCGATTCTCCAAGGTGGATTCAACCGGTTTTCACCGGCAAAGAATAAGATCAACTGGTTTCCGTCCGGATCTTTCAGGTAAGCTTCCCGCCAAAGCCACGATTTATCGTTTGGAAGCTCGTCAAAATGAATGCCTTTTTCGATGAGGTGATTTACTTTTTCGTCCAGGTCCGGGCATTCGAAATAAACGGAAATACCATGACCAACAGGAAGCTGTTCTGTCAGATGAACAGAGAAAGTAGCAATTCCGTCGGGACATTCGAACCGCGCGTAATGATCGGATTCAACAATGAGTTTTAAGCCCAACGTTTGGTAGAAAGCAATGGACTTTGGAATGTCCAATGAAGGAACCGTAATCTGGTTTAAGTTCATGAATGAAAGTTAAATAGTTTAAAAGGGTGATCAGGCTTATCCTATTCGCTTTTTCTTATTTGTAATTCCCGATCAGGGAAACCTCAAAGTAATCTGGAAGTGTTTCATAGCTATTTCTCAAAGGCGTTCATCAACACTTCTGTCTCCACATCTTCTTCTTTTGCACTATTCGCGGGCTTTAATTTCTTGTTGAAGGAATAGTCGCCTCTGACGGAATCTTTGGTGTAAGGTTGAATGGGTTGTGAGATGTTTTCCTGTATTGCTTTGAATGTTTTTACTTCTTCGCACCTTACATTCAGTGTTCTTCGCATGACATCCATTTCTTTTTCAGACAATTGATATTTCTTCTTGTAGTTTGCGTAATTCAGACGGATAAAATCTGTTATCATGGAAGTGTCCTCGCCGGATAATTCCAGGATATCCGATTTGTATTTTATCAAACTGTCTTGAGTTTGATAGTAGTTTTTTTCGTTTTGGGTCAACTCTCGTTTGTTTTCAGAGCAGGCAAACACCAAAAAGGAAAGCAAAATTGATATGATTGATTTCATCCTGTTTATTTTCTTCTCCCTGCGTTAATCCGTGCCGCCAGTTCTTCTGCTTCCGCCTCTGTAAAGTTACCGCTTATCTCTGTAACACCTCCGGAAATTGTGTTGTTGACAACCGGGCATGAAAGTACCTGGCCATCAAAAGAAATAGCTATGGAGCGGCCAATATTTTTAGTGGTCATTACTTCCCAATCGTGGGAACCTTGTTTGTTCATGGTAATTGAAATAACGGGTGTCTGGTTGTATTGAGAGATGCCGGTTTCTACTCTTTCAATGTGTCTTCCGTCAACGAGTGCTTTGTTTCCGGTAGGAACTTTAATGGCGTATAAAACATGGGCTTTCAACCCGTTTTGAGCTTCTTCCAAACCATATGACCACGCGAATTTGAGGTCTTCGGGGAAACAGGCCTTCACCTCCGGCTTGGCAAGTAATGCATCTACTTTGGTCCTGTTTTCTTCATCCACATAACCAATCATGTTAGTCATTCCGGGATGGACAAGTCCGCGTAAACCAATTTCCATAAGGTTTACTTTTCCTTGTAAAGCGAGTGTATCACTATTGGATACCGTATCACACGCAGCGTTCCAGGAATACTGGATTTCCGGCAACGAGTAAGTTTCAAAAAACTGCAGGGTTCCGGGTTTGACGTTTTTCAGGTTGAGCGGTTTGCTGCCTGATGCGCAGGAAAATAAGATAAATAGGGAGATAAAAGGAATGAGTTTCATAGAGATGGTTTTTGTAAAATTACGAATTACAAGGATATGTTGTTACCTGCCTGCGTTGATGCGGTCCGACAGATTACCCGCCTGTTCCATGGAAAATGCTCCGTCGATCTCCATTCCGCCGGTAATTACCGTCCAAACCTGTGAACAGGAGACTACTTTTCCGTCCAGTGTAATCGCAATGTGCTTCATGAGGTTCTTTTTGGTAAATGCTTCCAGTTTTCGGGAGCCTGCTTCGGTCATGGTTACATGAATGTCTACCCAATCCGGGTTTTCGTTATCCAATGCAGGAACGGATTCCAGGATGTCGCGGGAATCAATGGGTGCTTTTTTGTTTTTCGGGACTTTGACAGCGTATAGATTGTACCCTTTGAATTCGGGGAAATAGTTGGTAGGATTTAGTGCCCACATGAATTGGAGATCTTTTGGGAAGCGCCCGGATACTTCCGGTACCGCAAGAATCGAATCCAATTTGCGGACATCACTTGTTTTTACGAAAGCAATAGCCGTGTTGAACTTATTTACAACGATGGACCTTAAGCCATGAATGACCAGCAGATTGGAAGAATCTTTACCCACATTTACGGCTGTTCCGCCCTCCGTTGAATGGAAGGTGGAATCCCACGGTTTACGAATATCGTCCATGCTGTAAGTCTCGAAGAACTGAACGGTAACGGGATTTTCGACTTTCTTTTTAGAAGTAGCGGGTTCGTTTTTGCAGGAAAACAAAAGCGGAAGTAACAGGATGGGAATGAGTTTCATAGGCTCAGGATTTAAAAAATTGAAGTTAGAAGCGGCGATGGCCATAGCTTATTCGTTTAGCGATTTCTTCGGCTTCTTTTTTGGAAAAATCTCCCTCGATTCCTAAAGTTCCAGACCCGATAGGGGCGTTTACCATGGGGCAGCTAAGCACAACGTCATCTATGGTGATTGCAATGTACCGGCCGATATTATCTTTTGTCATCTTTTCCCATTCAGGAGTTCCATCAATGGTCATGAGCAGCTCGATGTAAGTTGTGCCGTATTTTTTGTTGGTTTCGGTGCGTGCTGAGTTTACATATCTACTGTCAATACGTGGGATTTTGTTTTGCGGAATTTTTAGCGCATACAAATAACGAGGAGCATTTTTAGTATTCTCAAAGCGGTATGACCACCTAAATTCAAGATCCTCCGGAAAAAGTTTTTTAATCTCCGGAATTGCCAGGATTGAATCGATCAGGCGCATATATTGTTCTTTTACAGATCCGATTGCAGGCTCATCCTGGATTTGAATAAGTGCACTTAAATCCATTAATTCTTTACCCGATTCAGCCGAAAATTTGCAGGCCTTCAGCCATTGAACGGAAAACTCAGCCGGAGTATATACTTCATAAAACTGGACATTTCCCGGTTTAACCTGCCGGGGTTTCGTTGGTGGAACTTCCACTTCTGTTTCGCAGGCAATCAAGGCCAGTAAAAAAAGAAAGGGCAAAAATTTCATGGATTCAAGTTTGAGCTAAAAATAATTGATTAATTGCGGGTGACGGTCTTAAATTCTAAAATTTACAAAGCTTAAATATTCGCTCAGTTTATCTAAAGGAATCCCTTTGTAGAAGCAGACAGCATATTGTTTTTTCTGAATGCTTTTTAAAACAACGATCAACCCCTCATTTGTTTCAAAATACTCAAAGTTTTTTTGCGGAAAGAACTTCTTTCCGAATTCTTTTTCCAAAGCACTTTTTTTGTTTTGGTAAGTTTCTGTTTCCTCCAGGAATGAAATTCCTACGAAGTAATCGTTGTAATAACTTTCTTCGGAATCAGTGTCGCTTCCCGGAAAGAAAGGATGGTCTTCCAACTGTGTGATAATCGAATAGTGATTCGAAATTTTACCTCCCTTGAAACCGGCATAATAACCGTAAGTCAAATCCAGGGCTTTTTGCGCTTTATCTACACGCATGGGAAGTTCAAATGTTCGGTTATCAAAATTGATTTTTGTTGGAGAAGGGCGCTTGCATGAAAACAGCAAAGACATTAGAATGAGGAAGATGAGGTTGTTTTTCATAAGAATGAGTTTAAACGAGTGGCTGCCCGAATGTCAATAAATTATTGTCCGGATCAAGGATGGAAAATTCGCGTTGTCCCCAGGGCTTGTCAGTCAAATGCCCGTTTGGGTGGATGGCTGCTGCATCCCCTTCCGAGAATTTCCGGTAATCCACATCAATGTCGTTGGACCGAATGTAAACCTGTCCGTAATTTTCTTTCGGGTCTAGTTCCTTAAACAGGAAGAAGTGAATTTGAATGCCTTCTTTCTCGACCATGAGGTAATCCGGGAAATCGCCGCTGCCAAAGATCTGGAAGCCGAGATTCTTTACATAGAAATCCTGCGTTTGTTGCTTGTCCCTCATTGGTAGTTTGGGATGAATGGATGTGAGCATGGCAAAGATGTTATTTCTTAAACGAAGATAGGTGTTTTTGAAATGAACCGCAAAGAGAAGGAGTACGCAAAGGTTAAGAACATTTTTCCTCCGCGCTCTTCGTTTCTTTGCGGTTAAATAATATCTGCGCAATCCGTGTAATTTGTGGTAGAAAAAGAAAAATCTTCGTCATCCTCCCCCTTTTATCCCCCTCCAAAGGGGGAGAACGGACATATTTTCCTAATTTTACCCCATGAACAAATCGAAATTTACTGTAACAGCTGCGCTTCCATATGCGAACGGACCCCTTCATTTAGGACACGTTGCCGGTGTTTACCTGCCCGCTGATATTTTTGTGCGTTTTCTGCGTACGAACGGACACGATGTTGCTTTTATCTGTGGATCGGATGAGCATGGTGCTGCAATTACTTTGCGCGCTAAAAAAGAGGGAATTACACCTCGTGAGATCGTGGACAAGTACAATAAAATGATCGGTGATTCATTCAAACAGTTCAACATCTCATTCGATATTTTCCACCGTACTTCTGAGCAGATCCACATTGAAACTGCACAGGATTTCTTCAAGGTATTGGAGAAAAACGGGAAGTTCATCGAAGAAACCACCGAGCAATATTACGACGAAGAATATCAGCAGTTTTTAGCTGACAGGTACATTACGGGTGAATGCCCGAATTGTGGAAACCCGAATGCTTACGGAGATCAGTGTGAAAAATGCGGCTCTGATTTGAGCCCGACGGACCTGAAAAATCCGGTTTCTACTTTGAGTGGAAAGAGTCCGGTTTTAAGAACAACGTCTCACTGGTTTTTGCCGATGGACCGCCACGAAGAATGGCTGCGTCCGTGGATTAAGGAAGGAATGCTTGACGGAAAGAAACAGCACGACCCCAAAACATGGAGAAACCAGGTAATTGGTCAGTGTATGTCCTGGATTGATGGTGGTTTGCACCCGCGTGCCATGACCCGCGATTTGGATTGGGGAGTTCCGGTGCCGCTTCCGGGAGCAGATGGGAAAGTACTTTACGTTTGGCTGGATGCGCCGATCGGTTATATTTCTGCTACCAAGCAATGGGCTTTGGACAATGGAAAAGACTGGAAAGACTACTGGTGCAACGAAGACCGCAAACTGGTTCATTTCATCGGAAAAGACAACATCGTATTCCATGCCATCATTTTCCCGATCTTGTTAAAAGATCACGGCGGATTCATTTTACCGGACAACGTACCAGCTTACGAGTTCCTGAACCTGGAAGGCGATAAGTTCTCTACATCCCGCAACTGGGCTGTTTGGCTGCACGAGTATTTGGAAAGATACCCGGAGAAGATCGACGAATTGAAATATACATTAACCTGCATTGCTCCGGAAACGAAAGATGCAGAGTTTACCTGGAAAGAATACCAGGCACGTGTCAATAACGAATTGGCAGATATCTTAGGAAACTTCGTGAATCGTGCACTGGTGCTGACGCAAAAATATTACGAAGGAAAAGTTCCTGCCTGCGGTGAACTGACAGCGGAAGATCAGCAGGTATTGACAGATATGAAAGCCATTCCGCAGCGAATTGCGGAATTGGTTTACCAATACAAATTGCGTGATGCACAGGCGGAGGCAATGATGCTGGCACGGATCGGGAATAAGTATTTGGCGGATAACGAACCGTGGAAGCTGGTGAAAACCGATCCGAAACGCGTGGAAACGATTATGAATATCGCCCTGCAAATTACAGCGAACTTAGGGTTGGTATTGGATCCATTCTTGCCTGAAACTGCTGCTAAGATCCGTGGCTTTGTGGGAACACAGCCGCAAGACTGGGACCATGCCGGAAGTATTTTATTGCAGGCAGGAGATCAAACGAATCCGCCAAGCATTTTGTTCCAAAAGATCGATGACGAATTTGTAGCAAAAGAAGTGGAGTATTTACATGCTTCACAGCCGGCAGCGGAAACAAATTTCCCTCCTCAAAAAGAAGAAACCTCTTTTGATGATTTCACGAAGATGGATATACGTTTGGGAACGATCACGGATGCAATCCGCGTTCCGAAGGCAGATAAATTATTGCAGTTGACGGTAAATACCGGGATCGATACCCGTACGATCGTTTCGGGAATAGCCGAACATTATGCTCCGGAAGAAGTGATCGGGAAAACGGTGGCTGTTTTGATGAACCTTGCTCCACGTAAAATTCGTGGAGTGGAATCGCAGGGAATGATTTTGATGGCCGAGAACGAAGAAGGAAAACTGAGTTTTATGATCCCTGAAAAAGGATTTGAAGCGGGTGGCGAAATTCGATAGTTGCTCCCGCAGATAAATTATTTGTAACGGGGTGATGAAGTTATAGCTTATTTAATTTTCTGATAATATGGACCGACTGTGAGAAGAAGGATCGTCCTGTATAATTATGTAAAACTGGTGATTGTTTCAATGGTGACTGCTTTGATCTGTTCCATTTTGGGGTTCGTTTTGAAATGGTTGACGGAGCATTTTCAGCATCAATTGTTTGGATTTGCGAAAGAAACGCATTTGCTTTTATTTCTTGTTTTGCCCACTTGCGGCATCACCACTATTTATTTTCTGCGGAAGTATTTGTTCCGGAGCCGGAAGAATAAGGGAATCACGGAAATTTATAAAACTTTGGATCAGAGAAAAGACCATTTGCCTTTTTTCAAGATTCCTTCACATTTTCTAAATGGATTTTTAACTGTTGTAAGTGGTGGATCAACGGGAATAGAAGTTTCTACCGTTGTGGCAGCAGCTACCGTTGGAAATGAAGCATACAAACGCGACTTTTCTGCCAGGATGTACAAACGTGAATTGGTAAGCGCAGGTGTTGTTGCAGGAGTTGGCGTGCTTTTCGGAAGTCCGTTGGTTGGGTTGTTATTTGCTTTGGAAGTGATTGCACGAAAAGTCAATAAATCATTATTGATCAGCTGTCTTTCGGCCGCTTTGATTACCTGGATCTTTATTTTAACAGTAGATAGTAAACCGTTATTACCTTTTGAAGTGCAGGATTGGGCCTGGAAAGCTTTGCCATTTTTTGTTTTACTGAGTTTATTCGGAGCTTTGCTTTCGGTGTATTTTACTGTTTTGGTAATCAGGATCAAGGAATTCTTTGGGAAGATTCCGAATAATTTCCTGCGGGTAAATTTGGGCGCTTTGTTGGTGGGATCAGCAATTGTCTGTCTGCCTTTTCTTTACGGAGACAGTTATCATGGACTCACAGAACTGATACAACAAATATTGACGAAGGAACCGGTTTCCCTGTTGATTTTGGGGTTGCTCATTTTACTTAAACCATTGGTTGCTGCCCTGACACTAGGGGCGGGTGGTGATGGCGGAGTTTTTGCTCCGAGTATTGTGGTCGGGGCGGTACTAGGGTTGTTTTTTGCCTTGCTCTGCAATCAGCTATTCCATACCGAACTAATTCCCCTCAATTTTGCTTTGGCGGGAGTTGCAGCGACACTTTCTTCGGCAATTTCTGCACCGTTTACAGCGCTGATCCTGGTTTGTAACCTGGTTCCGAACGGTTATGCGCTTTTTCTCCCGATTTTGATCAGCAGTTTCCTGGCACAACGGATTGCGAAGAAGATTTTACCGTATAATGTGTATACTTACGGAATGAATTCTCCTCAGAAGGATTCATTTACTAGAGTAACCCCATGAAAAATAATCGCCCGCCCTTCTTTTTTACTGCCTGTTTACTGCTTTCCATGTTACTGGTTTCATGTGATCCCGGAGTGAAACATACGAAAACCATTGAAAACGAATCGGATTACGATATCGCTGTTATGGTTTACCAGCCAGCCAATTTTGCAAAGGGCAATTATGTTTCCGATTCTATCTGGATTGGAAAACACTCCAAGACGGAGATCTATAAAACCCAGCATGTGGGACAAGCCGCAGAGTATAAGGATTGTTTTACGGATACCGATTCTATCCGTGTGCGAATTCTCGGTAACGACAGTTTACGCCTCCATTTTGACTTGTCAAGCAACATAAATTGGAAGTACCGACTTCTGGATAAAGTTTCAAGGGGTGATGAAGAGTGTGATTGCAGTATTAAAATCACCAATAAGCACATTCGGTAATTTTATGCTTCACCGTTCAGGTCTTCATCGAGGATTTGATCAGTTGATTCATCGTTACCTGATTTACGGATGAAGTAACGCACGATTTGAAAGACCATCATAGTCAGGGCATATACCAGGGGAATTCCGATGAGACAGATGATAATCCAGGGATTGAATCCAATCATGGGTGAAGGGAGAGTTTACCGTATAATGTGTACACCGGATTGGAGAATCCCTTATTTAGCAAATAGCGGATGGCAGGTACGTTCTGAATTCGAGAATATTTCACAGGTTTCTTCTGCTTTTTCCTTTTTGGATTTCGGGAATGATTCCCCAATTTTTTCTCCAATTCCAGTGCTTTCGGACGTTGTGCAGTAACACGTATAGGGATATCTTTTGGAGCAGGCTGTTGAAACAACTAAAAGTAATCCGGTTAAAATAAACGGTAATTTTTTCATGTGATGTGTTTTGTTTCTATAACGTTCCACCGATTAATCGGTTGTTGGTGCAGGGAAATTAATCATTTATCCGAAACTTCTTTCCTCCCATGACTCTCCAGGTAAGAATTCACGACTTTCGTTTGTGCTTTGCGGTTGCGTAATACCGATCGTTGGTAACTATTCTTAGAGCGAAGGACAAAAGATTGTCCCAAACTTACAAAGAAGCGCTGAACTGGGGGGAAGAATCTCCAGGCAGTTTTGGGCAGCTGCATGGTTTCACAGGATGTTTTCCCAAGGAAATACCAATTGTAGCCCAGGTGGGTCTTATAAACCAAACGCTTCTGCCAGTTTTTTGCGGGAAAAGGTCCGTCTACCGGTTCGAGACTAAGTGCTAAAGCCAGTGCAAGTGTATCTTCGTCTGCCGGAGATTGCGTAATGGTCCAGGCGTAAATTGAACGAATGGCTTCTGATTCTGTTTCGGGGAAATAACTTTCCGGCGTTCCAAGCAGGAATCCGACGTACTTCCAAAAGTGGAACAGACCCTGAACTTCTTCATCAGTGGGTTTCATTCCCAATCTGCGCAAACCATCTAAGAAAATGATGGAGAAACCAAGATTTGTTGCGAGCATATCCCACTGGTTGAGCGGCGCTCCCCAATCTTCTTCCTGCCATTTTCCTTCTTCGATAATACTGACGCGTGCATAAGCATGCATCAAACGGATCTTTAAACACTCCTTTAGGCCATTTTGGGGACTTGTAATGGCATTTTGCCCAACAATCCTAACCCAGAATTCGGTAGTCTCGGTTAAACGTTTAGCAGCGCCTTTTTTCAATGCTCCGGTAAAAACGAGCGGTTTATTGATTGCGGAAGATTCATAGCCGCCCATTAAACAGTAATTCCGTAAAACCATTAGTCCGAGGGAACCCGATCTTCTGCAGAGAGCTGCGCCTTTTTCAAGCAATTCAGCATTTAACCAAGATGGGGCAGTGGTAATTTGATCTATTATCTGCTGCAGAGATTCAGGAACATGGGTCACTTTTTCGCCATCAAGCAACTGTGTGATCCATTGATCTGCCTGTTTAAAACCATGTTTTTTATAAACTTCATCAATAACGCGATCAGCTAATTCATCTGTTTCAAAAAGCCTGGGAATGAAGCGTTCGATTTCCGCCTTTTCCGGGAAAGTGCCGTTCATTTTTTCGGCCAGTTTTTTTCCGTTTCCACTTTTCCAGTAAATTGAAAAGCCGGGTGAAGGATAGTAGAATCGGGATGGGATCATTCTTTTTCGCGGGTGTGTTTCAGAAGCATATCTTTCATCGCGTCGAGCTGCATTTTCTGCATTTCCAGTAATTCCTGCTGCTGATGGATGATGAGATGATCGATTTTGTCATGCAGCAAACGGATTTCCACTTCCGATTTGAGATTGATCATGTAATCTTTTTTAGCGCGTTCGCGGTCTTTCTCTTCCTGCCTGTTCTGGCTCATCATAATAACCGGAGCCTGAAGTGCAGCCAAACACGATAAGATGAGGTTTAAAAGAATGAACGGATAAGGGTCAAAACCTTTGTTGAGCAAAACGAATGCATTGAAAGCAATCCAAAGCAGGAGAAAGGTCATAAACGAAATAATGAACGTCCAGCTGCCACCAAATGTTGCCACTTTGTCTGCTATGCGCTGGCCATAAGTATCCGGTGCGGCCTGATCTTCTAATTGGTCCGAAATCAGTTTTTTTTCGTTCAAGGATTCCAAAACCGTTTTATCCAAATCGGATAATTCCCCCAGCTGGGTTTGCATCAGTTCTGAGAGGTACTTTTCCCTGTAATTATTTAGTTCGCCGATGGATAGATGGCAGTTTTCATTGAATTCGGGATTTTCCTTTTGAATGAGTTCTAAAACGGATCCCCGGATAGTTCTTGCCGAAATGCGTTCTGAAAGCGGGAATTCTGTTTGAGAGAGATCGCTGCGAAAAGTGCTCATAGCTGAAATTTGTTCTGTGAATTTAAGCAGAAGAAATGGATTAATAAACTAAAAAGCCCCGACAATGATCGTCGGGGCTTCTCTAAATTTAGTTAGTGATCCTTATTCGAAATCGAACTTGATCATCACATCTTGTTTTTCTTTCTTGTAGATTTCCATCAGGAAAGTATTATCTGTTGCTTTACAGATACGGGTAACACGGAATTGGTAAGCTTTGTAACCTCCAAGATCATTCATGTCAGCCAATTTGATTCTTTCCCATTCACCGGTTTTATCATCTACTTTCATAGCCGTCAGGTAACCACCCATTCCGTTCTTGTGAGCAGCAGGAGCTTCGTTTTTACCAAGAGAAGCGTTTTTCTCATTGTCAACAAAGATCATATAATGGTAAGAACCACTGTTGATGTAAGTATAGCTCAATTGTCCTTCAGAGAACGGGCTGTAGTTATCTCCCAATACCAAAGCCTGGTTTTTTGGAAGTTTAGTAATCCAGGACAGTTGACCGGTTTTAGAGATTTTAGCAACCACCATACTTCCGAAATGAGCTACGTTTGTAGTTCCTGTCATGTACATTTCATTACGTACATATTTCTGCTCACCCGTTATGATGAAGCTTCCGTCTGCCTGTGCAATGAAATCGATCATTTGAAGATCTTCAATTCCTTCACGTCCTTTTTTCTCACTGTCGTCTTGTTTTTTCGCCTGGCGCTCTGATAAGTATGATTTGATCAATTCTTGCGGGAATTCCAAATTGTAAATGTGGTCCACAGAGAAACTCGGAGAAATAGTGAATCCGTAAATTCCGTTAGCCATGAAAGCAAGAGCTCCTGATCCAGTCCAGTTTCCTTTGAAATCCAACCCGGATGCATAGAAAGAAGAACAAAGTACGTCTCCGTCAACGTCTTCGATCAAGCGCATTCTGTTGAAGAACAAACTTCCGTCAGTTCCTTCCAATTTATGAGTTGCAATTCCTTCTTTAGAAACCGTGATTAACTCCAATTCTTTTGTTGCAGTCAGGTAAGAGATCATGTAAACCAATCCTTTGGATGTTACCGTGTAAGCGATATTATTCATCTCAGCTTCTGTATGCGGCATTTTGTATTCTCCTCCCCATAAAGGCTTCATAGATTTGTCAAATACATGGAATCCTAATTCATCGTAGCTTTTAGCATCGCGTTTTGTTTCTGGCTTCAAACGGTATTGGACCATGATGTGGGAACGGTCGTATGATTGATATACTGTAAAGTTTACACCTACATACATCATTCCTTCCATTCCACCCATTTTTGCGGTTCCCATTGATAAAGGGAAATCACCTTCTTCATCACGCTCACCTTTGGTAATTTTACGTTTAGTTTGAAGCAGCGAAACCGGTTTATCAAAAGTCAATTCTTCCGGGTTAATTTCCATACTGAACAATTCAAATGCTTTGATGCTTCCGTTGTACATTTCATACAAATAGAAAACACCTTCCGTTGTCTGAACGATTCGCTGAAGAAAACTTCCTTTTTTAAGTGCAGGAGTCATTTTTTTCTTGATCTGGTCTCCGGAATTACCGTCAAAAGTTTGAAGCGTAACTTCAATACCATCCGTTTTTACAGATAATACGTTTCCATTGGGAAGAGTAACATACTGCTTGCTTGCAGCATCAACTACTTCATAAGGTTTTCCGGTGTTTACCTCTACTTTTGCCCCGCCCTTTTGAGCATAGGAAAAACCAGTTAAAGTAATTAAGGATAGAAAGATTATTTTTTTCATTAGTTAAATTTTTTTCAAAGATAGTTATTCATTTGATTATTCACTATTTGAACGTTTGAATGCGCTTATAACAAATCGTTTGCCAGGTTTGCCAGCTCGGAGCGTTCTCCTTTTTCTAAGCGAACATGTGCAAACAGATTCTGACCTTTCAAGCGGTCGATGAGGTAAGCAAGCCCGTTACTGTTTTCATCCAGGTAAGGCGTATCAATTTGGTGAACGTCTCCTGTAAATACAATTTTGGTTCCTTCTCCGGCACGTGTAATGATGGTTTTTACTTCATGGGGCGTCAAATTTTGAGCTTCATCTACAATGAACAGGATATTGGATAAACTTCTACCGCGTATAAAAGCAAGCGGAGTAATTAAGATGCGTCCGCTTTCTTCCATTTCAACAATGTGCTTGTGGCGTTTTTCATTTTCCCCGAATTGGGATTTGATAAATTTCAAATTATCCCACAGCGGTTCCATGTACGGACCGATTTTATCTTTTGCATCACCCGGAAGGAAACCGATTTCTTTATTGGATAAAGGAACCAACGGGCGGGCAAGGATAATCTGCTGGAAGAGTTTGTGCTGTTCCAAAGCGGCGGCCAGGGCAAGCAGTGTTTTTCCTGTTCCTGCAACACCCTGCAGGGCAACCAGCTTGATATTGTTATTCATCAGGGCATTAATAGCAAATGCCTGTTCTGCATTTTTGGGTTTAATCCCGGAAGTGTATTCTTTTTCTACGCGCTGAAGGGTATCTGTATGCGGATCGAAATACGCCAAACCGGAGCTTTTTCCATTTTTGAGGATGTAATATCCGTTCGCAACTTTCTGATTCCCCAAAATACCTTCTTCATCAATGGTTCCTTTCAGGAATAATTGCTTGATGGTTTCAGATTCGATTCCTTCAATGGTAGAACTGGAAGTTTGATGCAATTCGTGTGAATGTACTTTTCCTGTTTCATAATCCTCTGCCAGGATTCCAAGTGCTTTCGCTTTGATCCGCAGGTTGATGTCTTTGGTTACAAGAATAACTTCCTTTTTGGGTTCCTGCTCTTTCACTGCAAGAGTTGCATTGATAATCTTATGGTCGTTCTTACCAACGCCATAAACGACTTCTGCATCAATACCCTTCGGTTGTGAGTCAAGAAGCACTTTAAACGACCCTAAATTAGGCCCCAGTGTGATCCATTGTTGTAAACCGCCGTTTGCCGATATTCTATCAATGAAACGAATTACTTCACGGGCTGAGAAATTTTTGGTGTCATTTCCAATCTTGAACTTATCCAATTCTTCCAAAACGGTAATTGGAATTGCGACATCTTGCGTTTCGAAATGCATGATCGCATCGTGGTCATGTAATAGTACAGAAGTATCTAATACGAATAGTTTGTTCTTTTTAGCCATGCTGAAGTATTTCTATTAAAGTACTTCTTTCCCAAATCTGTTACACGGAAAAAGATTCAAACTTATTGACAAAGATATGTGATTAAAAAAGGGAGCTTTTAACTCCCTTTTAATATTCGCTTTATCTTTCTATCACAAACCGCTTCAGTGTTTTAGCGCCCTGTGAATGCAGTTCGATGTTATAAACTCCCATGGCTAGTTTTCCACAGTCAATTTTAGTTTGACCCGGAACAAGTGTAGTTGTTGAAATAACTCTTCCCAGTTGATCAAGGATTCGTGCTTCGATCACCTGGCTGGAACTATTGTCTACATTCAGGAAGTTATTTGCAGGATTCGGGTAGATATTTACCACCTGGTTCAACAATTCCGAGAGGGAGTTTGGCGTTCCTGTAGACAAACGGTTATCACGATTTGATCTTGTAGTATTGAAATCCTGTGCCATTTTGGTAGTTGAACAAAGACTTGGAGCAGCAACCGTAACTTCATAGAACAGACCATCTGTGTCTATTATATTGGCATCGGTAAAGGTAAACAAGTTATTCGGCATGGTTTGAATGGTTGTCCATCCAGCGGCATCCGTATGTCTCCTCACCAGGAAGTTCGTATAGATGAATCCTTCATAGCTGTCCCAGAAAAGATTGATATCGTTTCCTAACCCGTGGCTGATTACCAAATGGATGGTTTTGTGGATTGAACTTAATTCGGATTCATTTCCGCAATCATCCACAGAAGAGATCTTGTATCTCCAGGAACGAACGTTCGGAGAAGCTACCAGGTCGTTGTAAATAGATTCGTCCGTATAAGGTACGGAAGCTACTAACTGGTACAAACCAGCCTGGGATGTTTCCCTGTAAATGTTGAAGTGGTCAATACCGGTTGTAATCGGCTTTTCCCAAACAACCAGGTTTGTATTGGTGGTGGAATCAACAGTTACTAAACAGATTTCAATCGGATCAGGCAAGGTTGATCCAACTGTTCCGCCCAAAACAGTAATACATCCGGATGCTCCTGTTATGGAAACAGAGTAGTTCCCCGGACTCAAATTCGTGATGTTTTGTGTTGTTGCACCGTTCGACCACAAATAAGCAGTTGGGTTCCCGGTAATGACAGTTAATTGGATTTGTCCGTCATTTGAACAAGAAGAAGGAATGATGGTGTCAATTGCCAACGTTGGCCCAAAATTATTGGAAACCAATGCAGAAGAGCTGAATGAACAACCGTTTGCATCCGTGATGGTACAAGTGAAAGTTCCCGCGCCAATGTTTGTAAGTGTTGCACTATTCGTACCAACAGCTGTTCCCTGACCGTTTACCCATGCATAGTTGAACGGAGCTGTTCCACCGTTGAAAGATGCTACAACTTGTCCGTTTGTTGCAGAACAAGACGGCTGAGTCACACTCATTGGATTCGACATGATCTGCTGAGGTTCCTGTACGGTGTAAGTTGCCGTAGAAACACATCCGCTGGCATCCGTGATTGTCAATTCGTATGGTCCGCCTGGTAATCCTGCAATATCTTCCGTTGAAGCACCGTTTGACCATGCATACACAAAAGGAGCAGTACCAAGATTTGTTGTTACGTTGATCGAACCATTGCTTGTCCCGAAACAAGTTGCTCCTGTTGGAGTTCCTGTTTGAGAAAGTCCGTTTGAACCAACCATTGACATTGCTGTTGACAAACAACCGTTTGCATCCGTTACAGAAACTACGTACAAACCAGGCGCTAAATCATCTGCATCGCTTTGAGTAGAACCATTACTCCAGTAAATAGAGTAAGGCGACTGACCATTTGTAATGCTTACGGTAGCCGTTCCTGTATTTTGATTACAATTGGATGATCCGGCAGTTGTAACCAGATCCGGCGTTTGATTGATTCCAAATGGCAGTGTAGCCGAACTGCTGCAGCCAAATTGATTGGTTTTGGTATAAGTCATTACAACAGTTGATCCTGTAGGATAAGAAGGCTGGAAGGTATTATTGATAATTCCTGTTCCCGACCAGGTCCCGCCATTTGGAGTTACCCAGTTATTTAAATTGATTGGATTTGCATTCTCACAAACCGCATTTACCGGATTTGAGAATGAAATTACTGGTTTAGGATTAACTGTAACCGCAATAACTTTTGTGTCTACTAGCGTTAGGTTTTCAAAAAGTTTAAATTCTAAATCCGCAGTCGTTGGACTAGCAACGTCATTGGTGTTTGTAACCATAACAGAATAATTTAATCCTGTACCGGATATAGATAACGCTGAATTTGGAATAACAGCAACGTTTTGGGAGGTAACGGTCATAGATAGGTTTGCCTGACTGAAATTTGGGTCAAGTAAAAATATGTTGCTACTCCCATTGCCGTTGAGGATTGTTCCTTCACACATCACAAAAGTGTCCCAATCCTCGATGTTTGCCAATTGGTTGTATTCTTTCACATAGAATTTCCCACCATCAATGTATGCGATGACATAAATACCATTCGATAATTCTGTTCTCAGGCAGGTCGCTGTTGAAGGAGCCAAAGTCGCTCCTGAAGAAATTGTACTTACAGTTGGGTTGGCAGCACCCGTTACTTTTTTAAAGAAGCAGGAAGTTGTTTTGTAAAATACATAAGAATCGTTGTTGTATGTGTCAAAATCAAAATCGACCACATTTGATCCGGTGCTCACATTCACCTGTGTTCCGAAAGTTGTACCATTCCACGAACGGTATTTCAAAGGGAAAGTAGAATAAGGAACAGACCAAACGGAACTGACAGCTGTAGCACCATTGTTTTTATCGATTAGCATTTTGGAAGCTCCGTCCATATTGTCGAGCGTATTATTGCTATAAGCCCCACCGTTCACAGAAACATCGAAAGGAATGTAGTTCGACATGTCGGCTTCTTCATGGATGACATAGGCCGTATTTCCGTCTAAGTGAGAAGCAATAGATCCTGCAAAATCCGTTTGCTCCAGGTTTGGGGATGCTCCTCCCAAAACAGTGTGTGTTGATAAATTCACTGTTAGAAGTGCATCATCCGGAGAATAACCGGTTGCCTGCTCATTCTCGTTGTAGAATGATAAAATCAATTGGTTGAATGAATTTACTTTTAGGGAATATTGGTGATTGTAATTTACAGTATTATAACCACCGAAAAAGCTTTGGTAAACCCACGAGCTGGCAATAGTGCTCCATTTGTAAATATACAGGAACTGGCTTGGCAAGGCTCCCTGGTTTGACTTCAATGCAAAAACAGGTGTGTCTTCCCCAATAACCAATAAGTCAAGACCGGATGTTGTTCCAGGAACGGTAGCCCCTGACATGGATACCCACGAGCTGGTAACCGGGCTCCATTTGTAAACGGTAACTACTCCGCCGCTTCCAAGAGCAGCAGCGTATAAATTTCCGCCGGGCGTAGTTTCGATATCAACTTCGATCGCATTTGCAATTCCGGTTGAACTTCCGATAAAATTCCAACCCTGCGAAAAGGAAAAGGTTGAAACAAAAACAACAAATAGCGTAAGTAGTTTTTTCATAAGTACTTTAATATTAGCAATTCACAATCAGCAAAGGTAACCAAATATAATTGGGGCCTCTTAAGAGACTCGTATGTTGTAGTTCTCTTTGTGTGTTTTCGGTCTTTCTACAAATAATTGGTAAAAAAAAGAGCCCGCCATGGCGGACTCCCGGGTTTACTAAAACCATATAGTTTAGAACTTGCTGATTCTCTTAGTGATCTTCGAAGTGGAAGAACTGATCTCAACCAGGTAAATACCGGATTGAATATCATTCAATTGAATCGAAATTTTAGAATCTGAACTGGTTGTCGTGCTCACCACTTTTCCTGAAAGCGAAGTAACACGATAAGTCAAAGTTTCATTTCCGTCCTGAACAAATGTTACATCGCCCTGCGTTGGGTTCGGGTACATTTGGACCTCATTCAGGTAATTTTCAGAAATACTGTTTGATTCTGCTCCGTCAACTCCTTCTCCCACTGCAAACTGACCGCGCTCACGGTTTGAACGGGTAGTATTGAAATCCTGTGCTTTAGTAGCTGTGCATGGGGAGTTTGTAAGCATTTCGATGTAATAATCCACACCGGTTGATCCTGCAGTAGGGGTATCGTTGTAGAAAGAAGTTCCCAATGCAATGATTCCACTTACCGGCATCCAGGCTTCCAGGTCTGTTTTTCTCCAAACCACATAACCGGCTACGTTTCCTGAACCTTCGTAATCATCCCAGAGGATATCAAAAGATCCGTTCCCGGTATTCAGGATGGTATTCAAATGCAGGGTTTTGTGTTCCGTAGAAATAGGGCTTTCCGCACCACATGCATTTACAGCAGAGATCTTATAACGCCAGGAACGATTCATCGGTGAAGCAACTACATCATTGAAGTAAGACAAACTGGACGCTTTTACCGTATCAATTAACTGGTAGTTTCCTGCCAAATCTGACTCGCGGTAGATGTTGTAATGATCAATTCCCGAAGTTTCTGTTCTTTGCCAAACAACTAAGTTGGTTGTGGTAGCTGTATCAACAGTTACCAAACAAATAGGCTGAGCAAGTGGTGCTCTTGTTCCAACAAAAACAGTTTTTGAAGAATAACATGGCTGAAGAACCGTTCCACTTACTGCAGTGATCGTGTAAGAACCTTCGGCCAAATTGAAATTACTTTGGGTAATAGCTCCATTTGACCAGGACCAGGAGTATGGAAGATTTCCACCATTCGGATCTACAGAGAAGTTTACGGTAACTCCACCATTGCTTTGATTACATTGTGTGTTCAAAATGCTGGTGTTGATATCTGAAGCGAACTCATCGTCCAATTGATGTGTGAATTCTTTGATACATCCGGTTCCGTCAGTAACTTCCAAAGTATACAATCCATATCCTACTCCGGTTAGGTTCAAACCTGTCTGACCTGTACCAATCCACTCAAAAGTTGGAGTGCCCGGTGCGTTAACAACGGCTGTAATACTTCCGTCAGCTGCACCGCAAGAAGGCTCGGTAGGAAAGAAATTAGCAGTAATAGGAGCAGGTTGCGTAATGGTGTAAGAACCTGAAACCTGGCATCCGTTGACGTCCCAAACATTTACGGAATAAGATCCCGGAGCCAGGTTGGAAATAGTTTGTGTTCCATAACCATTCGACCATAAGAACTCATATGAATTCGGGTTTGAGATATTGATACTGATAGATCCGTCATTTGCACCATTACAGGTAACGTTGGTAATGGTAGGCGTAAGGGTCACATTTGTTGCGCCAACGGAAGTAACTCCGGTAAGGTGACAGTTGTAATCATCTGTTGTGCTGTAATAGTAAGGTCCTGGTGCCAAACCGGTAATAGTATTAGAGGTTTGACCTGTTGACCATTCCAAAATGTAGTTGGCAGAAGCTCCGGGCGTAAATGTTACCGTAGCAGTTCCTGTTGCAGACCCGCACGCACTTGGATTAGAAACTACAGAAGCACTTCCAAGCGCTGGGAATATTAATGTTGAAGATCCGATTACCATACAGCCGTCAATTTCATCGTTCAGGATGATGGTTCCACCGGTAAAGGTCTGTGAAAGAACGGTTCCGTCTATGGTTGTTCCTTCAACCGGATTTCCGTTGAGACTGAATGTTCCATGGTCGTAGTAATTGACATAGTTTGTCAGGTCGATCAGATTGTCATTGCTGCATAAATACAAGGGATTCGAAGAGAAAGTTACTACCGGTGCTGCCGTAACTCCAACCGTGTTTGAAGGTAAATTAACGGTGGTATTACTGTAACCATCTGTCACAATTAACTGGATATTCGAGTTTCCTCCTGTACCGATAAAACCATAGATCGCATATTTTGTAACAGCCGGAGAAACCGTATTATCGAAATAGATCAATTCTGCAGATAAACCTGAAACTACACCACTTAGGTCTGTCATGAAAAACATTCTTAAAGGTCCGTCCTTGTTGTCATCGTAGAATTCCAAGGCGTGATAGATGAGGTTTTGATGATTGGAACAAGTTCCACCGGTTGGGACAATCGAAGACGGATTGATTTCCGGTTTGGTATTGTAAACCTTCGAGTAATAGTAGCCGTCGTTTTGATAATTGATAGCTAAATGCTCGGCATTTGGAGCCAATGAAAGCATAAACAGGTTATTTAAACCTGCTGTAAGTGGAACCTGAATCCCCAGTGTATCCCAATCACCGGTTCCCCAGTCCTTTCTGAAAACATAGGTGTTTCCAAAATTACCATCACCTGCCGGACTAAAATTCGAAAGCAGAAAGGAATAACTGGCATTTTGTGTTGTAGCATATCTTGCCGTGTCGATATTGAAACTAAGGGCAGGATCTGTAGCGGTGTTCAATTGAAGGTCACCTGTTCCGGGAAGTGTCTTTTCATAAGTAGTCTCGTTTGCATAACTTCTCATGAAAATGTTTGGCGGATTCTGGCCGTTTCCAGCCATGAAAAAACTCCCGGATGTAAAATCGGTCCCCAGGTTCGTTTTCAGAAAGGCATCATTTGCTCCACTTGAATTATAAGGAGATGCCATTAATGGGTCGTTTATATCGGCAACGAATATCCTGTTGGAACCAGCGCCTGAGTATCCATAATAAATACTGGAGCTGGAAAGGTAGATCTGAAAATGGGTGTTATTTCCCCCAACTGTGCTGAAGGGACTATCCCAGGTATTGCTGCCGGTGTTGAATGTGCATATAAACGGAGTCGCGTTCTCAGTATACATCACAACCAGTTTGTTTGTTCCCGGAATTGCTTTAAACTCCCATGAACCTAAACCACCTGTTGCAATCAAGGAGTTATATCCGATGATGGTATTGGTGTTGAAGTCAAACATGTGTGCATACAAACCACCAAAACCACCGGTTACGAAGTAAGCTTTGTTACCGATTACTTCCCCTTCAATTCGGGTCATTCCCGAGATGTAAGTGTCTTCCGCATCGAGCCATTTCCAGGAACCCACTTCCGGGTTATACATGGTAACACGTATGTAGTTTCCAATGGAGTCACTGAAATGGTACAGTTTATTTTGATACATGATTGATTTAACCTGTCCGCTTGACAAATAGGGATCGTCGGGCATATCGGAAGACCAATCGTATGCTTGTGCCTGTACCTTTGAAAGGCTTAACAGCATAACACATAAGAACACTAATTTTCTCATAATTGTAGAATTAAATAGTACCGAAAAAAAATCATTGCACCGGGTTGGAACAATGATTTTTTAATTCGTTTATTGAAGCAGTTTAAAGTTTAACTACCCGTTTAATGATTTTCGTATCGTTTAATGTCATTTCAACCAAATAAACACCGGCATTCAAGGAACCTAAGTCAAGAACGGTATTCGCCTCGCTGCTTTGGCTTGTCTGCATCAATTGACCAGATAAAGAAAGAATGTTGAAAGTCACTTTCTCACTTCCGTCCTGCACGAATGTCAATTTATCTGAAGTTGGATTCGGATACATTCCGATGTTGTTCAGGTAATTCTCATCAATACCGTTGGATGAAGCATCTCCAACTCCTTCTCCGGGAGAAAACTGGCCTCTTTCCCGATTAGATCTTACAGTGTTGAAATCCTGTGCTTTTTCAGCAGAACAAGGTGTTGTTAATTCAAACTCAATCATGTAATCCAATCCCGGAGTTGAATAATCTACAGTATCTGTGAAAGTCAATGTAGAGTTGGATACAATTCCGGCTTCTACCCAACCGTCAGCAGTTGAAAATCTCCAAACGATGTAATTTGTAAATGCAGTTGTGCCTTCATAAGCATTCCAGTTGACTTTTACAGAATCAGTTGCCCAATCCAAAATATCCATGTGAATTGTTCTGTGAGCAATACTAAGCGGTCCTTCTGTTCCACAAACGTTTACTGCACCAATTTTATAACTCCATGAACGCTCAGACGGCGAAGCAATGACATCATTGAAAAGAGAAATGTTATCGAATTCAACCGTATCAATTAAAACGTATTCACCTTGTGTAGAAGTTTCGCGGTAGATATTGTAGTAATCAATTCCAATAGTTTGAACCTTTTCCCAAACTAACAAGTTTGTAGTTGTAACGCTGTCTACGGTAATGATACAAAGATCTTGTCTCATTGGTTTTACTACCGGCATGTTCCATCCCTTGATCGCTTTACATCCTGTGTTAGCAACAGTCAGCGTACATACATAGTTTGAAGCAGGAACGTTTAACAAATCCTGAGTAGTTGCACCGTTCGACCAGATAATAGACTGGATCGGATCTCCTGAAAAAACATAAACATTTGTTAGGATCTTTCCGTCAGATGCTCCACAAGCAGCAGGAATTACCTGTCCGGAAATATCAGCTGAGTTATTCTCACTCAGGTAAACCGGTTTCACTGCCATACAGTTGTTCGCATCTTTCACAGTAGCTGAATAAATCCCAAACGGCAGGTTTGAATTCACGTCTCCGATTGTACCGTTTGACCAGGTTGTTGTATAGGGAGCAATACCTCCCGTGATTCCATATACTTCGATTTCCCCGTCGGATCCACCACAGCTTGGCTGTACGTTATAATCGGCCTGAAAGGTTAATTTTTCAGGTTGTGTAACCGTAATTGCTTTGGAGATCATACAATTATTCGCGTCCGTAGCATAAACCGTATAAGTTCCCGCCAATAAACCTGAAATACTTGTTCCTGTGTGACCGGAAGTCCAGACATAAGTTACCGGAGCCGTTAAACCGGTTTGAGAAATTGAAATTCCGCCATTTGCCTGGCTGAAACAAACTACACTGGTAACGGTTTCATTTATCGAAACACCTAAAGGATCTATAGAAAATGCGGCTGTAGTAGCACAATGGTTCGTATCTACGAAATAGTACATGTATTGTCCGGCAGCTAAGTTTGAAACGTTTGCTGTCCCGGTAATACCGTTAGACCAGCTTTGGCTTAAAACCGGAGCTCCGCCTGTTGCATTTGCGACTGCTGTACCTGTTGCAGCTCCGCAGGAAGTTGGAGTAGTAGCAACATTGACCGTAGGAGAAATGAAAATATTTAAATATAAATAATCGTATGCCACGCAAACACCGTTTGAAACAGAGTAGTTGATTCCGATTTGATCATTGGACGAATAACCTTGTTCAATCACATTGAATGTTGAATTGGGGTAAACAGTGCCATCATAGTCAAAAACTCCGCCTGCGGGAGAAACAAATTGATTCATGTCAACCGTTCCTTCGCTGGAACAGATCTGAGCATAACTTGCCATTGTAATCGTTGGGGTTTCAACGACTGTAACCATTGGAAGAGTAATAAATACCGTATCTATTCCATCTGTTACCTCCAGGGTAATAATACAGGTTCCTGCTATAGTTGTTTCAGCGGCAAAGATGGGGGTATTCAGTAATCCTGCAACAGAAAGATTTCCGGCATAAAACGTATTGTTTGGGAAAACTGCCTGATCGGAAGAAGAAAAACTGACAATTTCAATCATATCACCATCCACATCTGTAATTTCCAGGGGAGCAAAGACAGTGACTTCATCATCATAATCTGAACAAAGATTTGTGTTTGCAACTGTTTGAGACAAATTTAAAGTTGGTGGGGTGTTTACTGCGAAAGATACAGAACACAGAAGTATCATGGCAGTGGTAGCTAATACTCTCATTTATGTAGCGTTTTAATTTAGAAAGCCAAAATTAACTAAACTAAAGCAAACGAGCTCATTGGAATACATAATTTCCAAGTTAGAGTGTGTAGCTTACAAACTATGGGTTGTCTTATGCGAATAAGGCCTTCAAAACTTCGTCAATTCTGGAGCACGGGATCAGTTCAATCTTGAAGTTGGACTGCTCAATTCCCTTATTGTGTTTTGAAATGATGATTTTCTCAAATCCCAATTTTTCTGCTTCACGGATCCGCTGATCAATGCGGTTTACAGGCCGAATCTCACCCGAAAGGCCAACTTCTGCCGAGCAGCAGATTGACCGGTCAATTGCAATGTCTGCATTACTGGATAATACCGCAGCTACAACAGCCAGGTCGATAGCCGGATCGTCCACCCGAATTCCTCCTGCAATGTTGAGGAATACATCTTTTGCGCCCAGTTTGAAACCGCAGCGTTTTTCCATTACTGCAAGGAGCATATTGAGTCTGCGTAAATCAAAACCGGTGGAGGATCGCTGTGGAGTTCCATAGGCTGCTGTGCTCACCAATGCCTGTACTTCGATCAATAAAGGTCTTAATCCTTCAAGAGTTGCAGCAATTGAAACACCGCTTAGTTTGTTGTCGCCGGAGGAAATCAGGATTTCAGACGGGTTCTCGACTGTTCTCAGTCCCGAACCGTTCATTTCATAAATTCCCAATTCGTTTGTGCTTCCAAATCGGTTTTTAATACCGCGGAGTAACCGATAAACATGGTGTTGATCGCCTTCAAATTGAAGTACGGCATCCACCATGTGTTCCAGTACTTTTGGTCCTGCAAGTGATCCTTCTTTGGTGATATGACCAATTAAAAAGACAGGAACTTCCGTCATTTTTGCATAGCGCAAAAGTTGTGCGGTGCATTCACGAATTTGCGAAATACTTCCCGGTGCACTTTCAATTTGTGAACTGAAAAGGGTTTGGATCGAATCTACGATCAAAAGCTCGGGGCTCATTTCCTCCGCTTGTTTGAAGATGTTTTGAATATTTGTTTCAGTCAGAATATAACAGGAATCATTTTTTTCACCGATACGTTCTGCGCGCATTTTGATCTGCTGTTCACTTTCTTCTCCCGAAACATAAAGAACCCGCAAAGATGTTTGAACGGCCAGTTGAAGAAGGAGCGTGGATTTTCCAATTCCCGGCTCTCCGCCGAAAAGGATCAATGATCCCGGAACTAATCCGTCTCCCAAAACACGGTTGATCTCGCTGTCCGGAAGTAAAATTCTTCGCTGCCCGTTTGAAATAATTTCCTGAAGCGGCTGTGCTTTGGCAGTTCTTCCGGATGAAGTAGAAAAGGCAATGACCTGTGGCAGTTGTTTTTCTACCAATTCTTCCACAAAGGTATTCCACTCACCGCAAGATGGACATTTGCCCAGCCATTTCGGTGTTTCGTGCCCGCAATTCTGACAGAAAAATGCTGTTTTAACTTTTGCCATGGAAGAATTTTGATTCGAAGGTAAGAAAATTTCCTCCCCCTTAGTCCCCCTCCAAAGGGGGAAATTTTGATCACCCTAAAAAATGGACGAATTAAAACAAAAAACCCCATCCATCAGTTGACGGACAGGGTTTGAATGGGTAATTTCTCAATTTTTACCTTACGATGAAACTCTTTTGAGAAGTTCCCTCAGTGCTTGTTAATCGGATGAAGTACATTCCTTTGGCTAATGCGTCTGCAGGAATCTTAATGATTTTCTCATCAGATTCAAGAGTCTGAATAATCTGACCTGTTGCATTTGTAATGGCAATTGTTTTCGTTCCTTCTGAAGGGATTTCAATAGTCAGTTTGTCGCTCGTTGGATTTGGATAAAGTTTCCAGGAAGCCTCGAATTCTTTCAAACCGTTGGTTGCATTCACACAGAAATTATCTGTATGGTCATTCCCGAAATTTGCGTTTGCAGCAGTCAATTCAGCCAGTACCACGTTGCTTTGATCCTCGATCGTGTAATGACCGTTCGGACATCCGCTTGAAACCATTCCATCACCGAAATCATCCGAGATTGTAAATTTGTAACAACCATCGCTCAAACAAAATGTAGCAGCAGCAGTTGATCCCCCTGAAGTTTGGTTGTATGGACCACCTTCATAAAAGGTTGTTGTTCCCGCATTATTTTGAAGGACCCAGGAAATTTCATCGCCATAACAGTCCAATGCCAAATCAAGTGTTACAATGTTTCCGTTTGTTACAGTTATAAAAGAGGAAGTGATCGTATCGTTCAAATCGTTTTCATCTGCCGCAGCATTCGGATTGGAAACAATTGCTTTAAATGAGTGGTTACCACCGCCCAAAGTAGCTGTTGGAAGGGTAACAACACTGGATTGATATTGATTCAAAGATCCTGTCCAGTTATAAACAGAAGAAGTAGAACCGTCATACCCATAATTGATCGTTGCGGATGTTAAAACGGAAGTTCCAGAGTTAACAATGGTTACCTGTGGTGTGATTGTCCCGGAACAAATCGTTCCGCTAACTCCCTGCGGATTGGACATTGCTGCATCCAATGCATGTGTTGGCCCGGAAGGGTTAAAACCATCTACAATTGTTGCCCCCGTGTTGTTTGGATCCAACCAGGTTTTCAAATGATTGGTACTGTTACTTCCGGAAGGATTCCAGGAGTTTGCCAGACGACCATAGTAATCTGCAGCATTCAGGTTTGAACAGGAAGCACCACCGCCCCAAAGCTGACCGATAATCCGGTGATTTTGGTCAAACAAAGGAGATCCGGAAGATCCGCCTTCTGTTGTGGTATTTCTGTCCCAGTGCAATGTCCAGGTAGAATTTGCTTCGCTGGAACCCATTCCCTGGGAAATAACTAATGGATTATCATCAAAAGAAATCTTCTTGATATCTCCGTCCGGGTGGTGAATCGATACTGCAGAAGTTGGAATAGCACCCGTATTATCCCATCCTGAGAAGAATGCGTTGTAAGATGCAGGAACAGTTCCGCTTACCAAACCGCCTGTGATTTCCACTAAACAAAAATCAGAAGGAGTTCTTCTTGCTCTTAATATGGCTCCCGATAAGGATACGAATGAAGGAGAACTTCCAGGGCTTGTGCAAGATGCAGCCTGCCAGTTGAAACGGAAAATCCAGCTTGTTGGTGTGCTGTAGCAGTGATTTGCTGTTAATACGTAAGGTTTACCATCATTCAGGGTGTTGTTGATCAATGATGCCGAACAAAATCCGTTGCTTCCGGAAACGAGCATCACTGCTCCGTTGCGTTGGTCAACCCATGGTGCACCATCGGTACAGTTTACGTTCATGTTACAGTTTCCTGCTGTACCAAATGCTTTTGCTTCGAATTCACCAGCTGTGCGGTAACCGTGTGTAACAGTATTTATGTTCAAAGAAGCTGTTTGAGAAGCGTTTTTTGCAGGAATGTAATATTCTACAATAGCTGTACTTCCCGGGACCAATTCAGTTCCCAAAGTTCCTTCATACAAATGGTAAGCAGTAAATTTTCCAAGAATAAAAGACTTATCCGTATTGTAAACATACAGTTCGTTTCCTTCCGGAAGGGTCACATTGTCTAAAGTTAAATTCACCGTCAATGCATTTTGACAAGTGATTGCCAATTGCCAGATTCGATCACCGTTTGGAAGAGTATTCCAGGTGCCGGAATTATTCATGTTCAGAGAAGTGGAGTTGTTGAAACCAAATCTCCAGGGAGCATTTCCTGCTTTGTCAGTTACTTCATCTTCTGCTTTTAGAGCAGCAATATCCGGTTCGGAAAAGAACTTTTTATTGATTTGTTTTAAGGATTGTGAAGCTTTTCCACTTTTGGGAAGACCGCCATCACCCTGTTGTGCAACTAACGATAAGGAGAGGGTTAGTAAGGCACATGTTAGTAGTTTTTTGTTCATGTTTGTTTTATTTGGAGAGTTAAAGAGTTTACTTTTTAACGCGTTTGATACTGCAGCCTCGTGGAGGTGTAGTAGTAAGTTCTATTTGTTTTCCTGAAGAAGCAGTTTCAATGGCGTTTTTCAGGTAATTCTCATCCGAACTGCGTTTTCCATCCACTTTATTATCGATAGCTCCGGTATAGATGAGTTCCATTTTATGATTCAAGAGGTAAACATGTGGAGTTGTTCTGGCACCGAATGCATCTGCCAGTTGAGAGTTTTTATCAATGAGATAAGGCATGGTGTATGCTTTTTCCTCCGCTCTTTTTTTCATAGCTTCCGGAGAATCATCGTCGCCTCTTTTTGCTTCATTGGAATTGATCAAAACCATTTTATAACCGTGATCGGCAGCAAATTTCTTCAGGTCGTTGTATTGCTTTTCCCAACCTTCAAAATTGTCACTTCCAACAACAAAAGGGCAGGTATTGCAGGAGAAAACTACCAACAGTCCCTTTTCTCCGCTTAGTGAGCCAAGCTGATGCATCTTGCCGTCCAGGTTTTCCATTTTGTAATCCAGCATGGGCACAACCTGGCCTATAGGAAGCGTTTTTACTTCTTCATTTTGGGCAAAGGAAACTGCTGATACCAAAAGGAAAATTCCGGTGATGGTATTTTTAATTGTGCGGGAGAATAACATATTCGGTTGAAATATTTTACATTTATCTGGCAATTTACGCTTTATTCCCAATATGAAAAAATCTTTAGTCATTCTTTTTGCGCTGATTAGTATTCCTATTCAGGCCCAGAATTTTGAAATTCCACCTTTGAAACAACCTTATTATGACATCATTGAGTGGAAAGGCATCGGTGCTTTGGCATTGAGCCGTGATTTGACCTTGACCCAGAAACAGGTTGATATTTCAATGGTTTCGGATGAAGGGAAGAGTACCTGGCAGCAGGTTTATAATCCGATGGCCAAGGAAACATTTTTCATTTCGGAAGATGGAGGAAAATATGCTTACTTTCTTGAAAACCTGGAGTTGAAAGACAACAAGGTTTTTATCCACCAGTTGAGTGCTGCGGGAAACATCAAAGTAATGAGTATGAGTTTTCTTGCGCCGTTAAAACGCCTTGGGAGTTTCAGCCCTTCTGATTTGTACTTAACGGACATTATTACCACTGAAAAAGCGCTTTTGTGGATCTTTAAACACCGCGACAAGGAGAAGCTGACCACCATTGCGGTTTCAATGACGCATCATAATTTCAATATGTATGCTTTTGTTGTGTCAGAGAATGTAATCAGTTCTTCTAAGATCGAGGATCAGATTTCCTGGTATGTTGCCGGAGAGAAAGGTGAAAATATTTTGTTTGCAGCTCGTTTGCACGCCGGTAAAGAAGCAGGGTGGAGAGTGAAAGAATACAATCCGAAAGGAGTATTGGTTGCAGAAACGGTATTGGAGCAAAAGGGAACCAATTTTACCGCACATGCGCGTGTTGGATTCGGAAGAAGAGGAAGTGCTTTGCTAAAACGAAGCGAACCGAATGAGAAAGGAACATTGGTAGTTGCAAACGGAGAATACTTCGTTGGAGGAATTGAATTGAACGGAACTGCTGCAAATCTGGTCAGTTACAAACTGAATGGAAAGGAATGGAAAAAGGTCTGTGAATCTCCATGCGCCAATTATAGTGTTAAAAAAGAGGTGGAAGTTGGCTGTTTCAGAATGGATGAAGGAATTGGCTGGTATGTCAATTCTGCAAAGTCGGAAGGACATTTTCACAGCTTTACTTCACCTGTCGGAATTGTGTCCGGAGCGATTGATCAGGCAACTTCTAACCCAAGTCGTTTGCTTACTGCGGAATTTCCAAGTAAATTTGTAGTTGAATTAAATACAAAATGGCTGGTCTTTGACACAAAACAATTTCCGGCAAAAAGCAGTTTAACCTTCGAATATAAACAGAAATGATCATTGGAATTTGTGGTGGCAGTGGGTCCGGTAAAACAACTCTTTTAAAACGTTTAGCGGCATTTTATGGTGAACTTCACCCGACTGTTTTTTCCATGGATAATTATTATCTGCCTATCGACCAGCAATTTCTGGACGAAAATGGTGAGGTGAATTTCGATTTGCCAACTGCCTTGGATGAAGAGCGTTTGGTTGCGGATCTGAGAAACCTCAAAGAAGGAAAATCCATCGAAGTGAAAGAATATCATTTCAATGCACCACCGAATAAAAATGTATTGATCACTTTAGATCCGTCTCCAATCATTATTGTTGAAGGCCTCTTTTTGTTTCAGTATTCGGAAGTGAATCGATTATTGGATTTCTCCATTTTTATGGATGTTGACCCGGATGTGCAGTTGGACAGAAGACTGTATCGCGATCAGGAAACACGAGGATATTCACGTGAAGCCATCATGTATCAATGGAAAAACCATGTGGTTCCTTGTTATGAGCAGTACCTTCAACCCTATATGCATTTGGCTGATTTTGTTTTCGAAAATGACCAGCAGGCAGATTTGGAGTTTGAAAGGCTCATTCAAATGCTGACTCCCAAATTGTTATGTTTAAAGGAATAATTCGGTTTTTTACAAAAAGAGGATATGCATTAATTCTGAGTGCATGCTTTTTACTATTAGCCGGATTGTTATTCAACCTAAAAAGATCCGGTTTAGGAGACATCCGGGAGTTTCAGCAGGTTTTTCTTTCTCAAACTACCAAAGCCAAAAAAGAATTACAGCGAATTCCGGGAGATTGGAAGAACCTCAGCAAGGGGGAATTTTCCAAAAAGTACAATTACCTGGAGAATACTTTTTTTGTCCATATTTACCGGGGAGATTCACTGGTTTTCTGGAATACGAATAAATGCCCGGCAAACCGCTTTGCCGATTTGCATTTCCCCACAAACGGAGTTATTCAGTTACAAAATGGTTGGTATTACAGCCAATTGCAAAAGCGGGGCTCAGAAATCTATGTGGTTACCTTCGGTATCAAGCGCGTTTTTCCCATTACAAACGACCAGCTGAAAGATTATTTCTTCAAACCTTTTCCGGCCATTCATGGAACTGTTTCCCTGGTAAAAGAAAAGAATCGAACCATTTTTGATACGCATGGTGAAGGCGTTTTTGGAATTGACCAGGCAGATCAGCGCCCGGATAACAATCATTTGCTACTTATCATTTTTGCCGATGTGCTGCTTATCTTATTTTTACTTTCCCGGAAGATCAACACACTTTTAACCACAAACACCGTCCGATTTATCTTTGTCTGCGGAGTTCTGTTAGTGCGTTACCTGGCATTGCGCTTCAACTGGTTTGAGTGGATGAGTGACACGCCCTTGTTCGATCCGGGTTTAATGGCACTGAATAACTGGCTTCCGAATTTTGGTGAAGTGCTCGTTTGGTTTGTCTCACTGATTATGATTTTCCCGGCCCTTGGAAAAGGGATCTTAAGTATCCGCAGCAAATACCTTGTTTACTTTTTATTGGTGCTGATCCCGGTTTTTATGATGGTCTTCCCACAGCTCATCAAACTGATCATCGTCAATTCTACCATTCCCATTCATTTAAGTGATATTCTGAAGCTGAGTATCTTTTCGATCGTGTTCATTTTTATGATCGGATTGAGCTCCTTGTTTCTCATTCGCTTTTACCAAACAGCTATTGAAAGATGGAAATCGTTGAATCCAACCGGAACGGAGATTGTTATCGTCCTTTTAGCTTTATTTTCTTCGGTCATTATTGCGAATGAATGGATTTTCCGCTTACACGGTTTCTGGATCATCTGGATGTTTGCGCTATGTATTGTTTCACTGATAACCGGATTTCGTAAAGGCTGGAATTTTACCTTTTATTTATTGGCCACTTTCCTTGTTTCCTTTGGAATTACGATGAACCTTGAAATGGAGGCCAAAAAGAAGGAACGGGAAGAACGACTGCTTTTTGCCAATCAATTAGCGGATGACCGGGATATTAATGCCGAAGTGGATTTTACAAATGCGAAACAGAAGTTGGTTTCGGAACCCTTTTTGAAACGCTTGTTCAATCACGAAACAAAACCGAGTTTCTCTGAATTGAAGGAAGCCATGGAATACCAGGTTTTTAAAGGTTATTGGGATCGTTACGATGTTGATTTCTATTATTACCTGGCAGACAGTTTGGACCTTCGGCTGAATGGAATGTACAAGAAACAATTGGATGAGTTGATCGAAAGACATGGGATTCGCTCGGAAATTGATTCCAGTTTGTATTACGTGAAGGATTATACCAGCCAGTTCAATTACGTGTTTTATATTCCCTTAGAACGAAATGGGGTAAAGGTAGATTTTTACGGAACCATGAAGTCGAAACGAATTCCCGAAAAAATTGGTTTCCCCAGATTGCTGATTTCCAAGCAAACGGCAGTTTTTGAATCGCTTGAACGGTATTCCATTGCAAAATATTTCAATAGTCAGCTGGTGTTGAATTATGGTGCCTACAGTTATCCCACGGATCTCAGGATGTTTGGAGACGAAGATGAGGAAGGCCATCAATGGTATGAAAAGGATGGGTTTGAGCATTTGATTTTTAAGAAATCGAAGACAGATGCGATTATTCTGAGTAAAACCATTCCGTCCTGGCTCTCTTATTTAACAACTACTTCCATTTTGCTGGTTTGTTTTGGGGCTATGCTGACAATCGTTTTATTACTGAAGCAGCTCAACCAGGTAAAAGTTTCCAATGGTATTTCCATGATTACCAAAATACAATTGGTCCTGATCGGGTTGATTGTGATCTCACTGGGTGGATTCAGTATTGCAAGTACCACCATGTTAAGCGGCCAGTACAGAAGCTATTCTACTGACCAAATCCGTGAAAAGGTAAAATCGGTGATTAACGAAATTAATTCCAGGCAGCGCTTTATCTCCGAAAAGTTTAGCGATAAGAACCAGGAAGAACTCGATTATCAGTTGCGAAGATGGTCGAAGGTTTTCCTGGCTGATATTAATTTGTACCAGTCGGATGGAATTCTTGCGGGAACTTCCCGAACGAAGATTTACAACATGGGTTTGCTCAGTGAACAAATGAACCCGAAAGCATTGTATGAATTGCAGTTCAGCATGCGTTCCGAGTTTATTCACGAAGAGAATATCGGGTCATTGGTTTATTTGTCGGGTTATGTGCCGGTGTTCAATCACGAAAACGAATTGCTGGGATATTTGAACATCCTCCATTTTGATCAGCGCAATGTATTTGAAGAGCAGCTGCGCCAATTCTTCGTAGCAATCCTGAATGTCTTTATGCTCTTATTGGTTTTGTCGATCCTGGTTGCCTTGTTGGTTTCATCGTGGTTAACCGGACCATTGATGTTATTGCGAAAAAGTTTTTCCCAGTTTGAATTGGGCAAGAATAGCTTGCAGATCAATTACAAAGCGCAGGATGAAATTGGCTCGCTGGTTGCCGAGTACAATCATAAGTTGAATGAATTGGCAGAAGCTGCTGCAAAACTGGCACAATCTGAACGTGAAAGTGCCTGGAGGGAAATGGCGAAGCAGGTGGCACATGAAATTAAGAATCCGCTAACGCCTATGAAATTGAGTGTTCAGCATTTGCAGCGCGTTTTTGATCCCAATGATCCGAAATCTGCAGAACGCATTGAACGTGTAACGAATTCCCTGATTGAACAAATTGATGCACTGACACACATTGCCAATGAGTTCTCCAATTTCGCTAAACTTCCGCAGCCGGTCATTGCAGAAATTGATCTGATCAACTTGATAAAGGCCGTTGTGGCATTATTTGACGGTGACGGAAACGTGAGAGTGCAATTGGAATTAGAAGGGCCAGAACCCGCTATTTTGATTCCGGGAGATAAAGAAATGCTGCTACGTGTATTGAATAACCTCGTTTCGAATGGAATTCAGGCAGTTTCAATGAATACTACAGCACAAATTGTGATTTCCGTAGAAACTACAAATGAATGGGCTAAAGTACGCGTTACCGATAATGGTACGGGTATCCCGGAAGATCAGATCCACACGATCTTCGAACCCTATTTCACCACCAAGTCTACCGGAACAGGATTGGGCTTGGCTATGGTCAAACAAATCGTGGAAACGCATCACGGGTCGATTGAAATCGAAGAGACTTCCTCCGCAGGAACAACGGTATTGGTTACTCTCCCAATATTATAATCATTTGAAACAGGTAGGTACTCGATGCATTGGGATATATGTATTATTCGCACCCAAGCAATTTTAAAATACAATTGTATATACTTTACCACAAATGCGTGAATGTTTGAGGTGTCAGCCGCGGCTGATCGCCTCTTTAATCAGCAAAACCTGATAAATTATATTCTTACACGGTTCAAAGCGAGTGCGGTGCGCCTATGCTGAAGCTACAGCGTAAGCATTAGCCGAGCCATTAATTTGCGCATTTGTGGTGGAAATAAGTTTGGGTGTGCATTGTGATTAATTCCCGATGCGTCGCGTACCTGCGAGGATTTCTTTTATAATTAAAAAGCCCGGTTGTCATCGACAACCGGGCTTTCATGTTTTTATATCTGATTACTTAGATACAACCACGTTGAAGCGGCTTGTAGTACCATTTGAATAATCTAATGCAAATACATAAGTACCTGAGTTCATTCCTGCAACTGAAGTGTTGAATTGACCATTCTCAATTTTCACTTGTTGAGTAGAAACTTCACGACCTGCCATGTCTACAATTTTCAAAGTAGCATCACCAGCAGCGTTCACTTTTACAGTGATTACTTCTTTTGCAGGGATTGGGAAAGCAGAAGCTTCAACAGTTTGAGTTTCAGCAACACCTAAGTTCGTACCTGTTCTCATTGCAATAGAAGGAACCGGAAGACCTGAGAAACCTGCAGGAGTCCATGTACCAACATCAGAACGAATAGGGAAACGAACTAAATCGTCACCATTAATTGGATCAGCTATTGCGTAATCATAATGATCACTTGTACTATATCCCATGTAAACTTTCGGAATGTAGTTATTGATACACAATAAGTATGTCTGGTTATTTACCAACTGGTAGTAAGGTGCATTGTTAATCGGCATGAAAACATTCTGTTCCAATTCTGGATCTGCAGGGTCCGGGTAAACGTAAGATCCTTCAGCAACAGTGGGTAATAAATCGAATGTTCCAGCTGAAATTGTTTGATCTGCATCGTTCCATGCGTACAAAGTCCAGGTTACTTCAACTCCATCCAATGTTACAGTTGTATCCGCAGCACCTACAGTCATACCACCATACATTACACCGTCCATTTTAAGTCTTCCTGCATTTGCATCTTTCAACACAATACAAGATTCAAAAGTTGTTGTAGGAAGTGTTGCAGCACGGTAGAAACCGTCAGCTTTAACACTGTCGGAAGTAGTATTCAGGCCAGCTAACGACCATAGATCATCTGTTAAAGAAAAGTTACTTTTAGATACATTATCACCTTCAAATTCATCTGCATTGGTCATAGCAACGGTATATGTAATCTCATACAAGCCTGCAGTGTAAGAAGCCGCAGAGAACACAGGAGTTATTATAAATGCAGAGTCTCCGGAATTAAGAGTAACCGGTGAAGATGTTTGGTTGTAGATTGAAGTTCCGTTTCTTGTGATAACCGTATTCAATGTAACTCCCATTTGATCGTCTTGACCGTAGTTGTAAACCCAGGTTCCCGGATTCAAAGAAAATTCAGATGCATTTTGAGCCAAAGCAAGTGGTTTTGAACCAAAGTTTGCTCTTACTGAACTGTTGTCAAATGTAGTGATATCGTCATTGTAGTAACCAGTTTTATCACCGATCAAAACAACAACCGGATCAGTCATCATTTGGTTCATAATTGCCTGACCAGTAGCCAGGTTCACCATAATTACCGGAATTGTAACAAGAGAACCATCAGTAGGTGTTCCGGATCCCGGACTCATTGCAATTGTTGTTGCATCACGGTTCACGATAATTACAGCAACAGCTCCTGCGTTTTGGCAGTTCAATGCCTTAGTTCCGAACTCGCAAGCTCCTGCGTTTGGATTGGTTGTACCGTCACCACGGAATACCATAGCAACTTTTCCTGCCAAACTTCCTGGTGTTAATGCATTACAACCACTTGCAGATGCCGGGTTCCCCTGAGCATTCAACCCTGGTGTTCCATCATTAGCCAATTTAACAGTGTCTAATACCAATACACCATTTAAACTTGCTAGTCCCCAACCTGTTCCGGCTGCAGTAAAATCATAAAAATTCGCGATTGGTGCCGGAGCTTCAACTGAGAATATCACCTGGGACATAGCAGTTGAACCAACAAGCACTAACCCGAAGGAAAGTAAAAGTTTTTTCATAACATAAGTAAATTAAAGATGCACTAAATATAACTAATATTTAACAAACAAAAAATTTTTGTTTGAATAATAGGATTATTATACAATTGATTTTGAGCCCCTATGCTATGAATTAAAAAAGGCCTTCCAATCGGAAGGCCTTTTTAGTTGAATCTTTATAAAGAGCAAATTACTCCGCACTCAGCATCGCGCTGAAGTATTCACGGTTCATGCGTGCAATATTCTCTAAGGAAATTTCTTTCGGACATTCAACGGCACAAGCGCCGGTGTTTGTACAGTTTCCGAATCCTTCTTCGTCCATTTGTTTTACCATGTTTAAAACACGTTGTTTTGCTTCAACCTGTCCTTGCGGTAACAAAGCGAGCTGAGACACTTTCGCTGAAACGAATAACATAGCAGATGCGTTGACACAACTTGCCACACAAGCTCCGCAGCCAATGCAGGTTGCAGCTTCAAAGGCCTTGTCTGCTTCTGCTTTCCCGATTGGAATAGCATTTGCGTCCATGGTGCGCCCTGAAGTGTTTACGGAAACGAATCCTCCGGCCTGCTGAATGCGGTCAAAAGAAGAACGGTCTACCACCAAATCCTTGATCACCGGAAATGCTTTCGCTCTCCATGGTTCTACATAAATAGTTTCACCATCTTTGAATTTACGCATGTGCAGCTGACAAGTTGTTACTGCGCGGTCTGGTCCGTGAGCTTCTCCGTTGATATACAGGGAACACATTCCGCAAATCCCCTCACGACAATCGTGATCGAATGCGATAGGTTCCTGACGAGAGTTAACTAACTGCTCATTCAATTGATCCAGCATTTCAAGGAAAGAACTATCCGTTGAAACATTGTCCAATTTGTATGTTTCCATACTTCCTTTCGAATTAACGTTCTTTTGACGCCAGATCTTCAGGTTTATATTTATTGTTTTTGATGCCATAACTCCGTATTTATATTTCGGATGGGATGTTGGCACGTGATGCGTCACGTGCCTGCCATTATTCCCTGATTATTTATAATTTCTTGCTGCGATCTTAATATACTCGTAATTCAATACTTCTTTGTGCAGCTCAGACTGGTTGATGTCCATTCCTTTGTATTCCCAGGCTCCAACGAAGTTGAAGTTTTCGTCGTCACGCAATGTTTCACCTTCTGCATCCTGGTATTCTTCGCGGAAGTGACCACCACACGATTCATTACGCTGCAAAGCATCTCTTGCCATCAACTGGCCCAATTCCATAAAGTCAGCCACACGAAGTGCTTTCTCCAATTCAGGGTTCAATTCGTTTGCATCTCCGGGAACATATACTTCTTTATAGAATTCCTCGCGCAAAGCTGCAATTTCTGAAATAGCTTCGGTCAATCCCTGGGCATTACGACCCATTCCTACTTTGTTCCACATAATGTGGCCCAAACGCTTGTGGAAATGATCTACGGTTTTTGAACCATTGTTATTCAGGAATTTGGAAATCAGATCTCTTACGTTATTTTCTGCTTCTTCAAATTCCGGGGAATCCGTAGAGATTTTTCCGGTACGGATATCTCCCGCTAAATAATCAGAAACGGTATACGGAGCTACAAAGTATCCGTCTGCCAATCCCTGCATCAATGCCGAAGCTCCCAAACGGTTTGCACCGTGGTCAGAGAAGTTTGCTTCTCCTGCCACAAAACATCCCGGGATAGTGGACTGTAGATTATAATCAACCCAAACACCACCCATTGTGTAGTGAACTGCCGGATAAATTTTCATTGGAGTTTCGTACGGGTTCTCATCGGTGATTTTCTCATACATCTGGAACAGGTTCCCGTATTTTTCTTCCACCCAGGCCTTACCCAATTTGATAATCTGGTCTTCACTTGGATTGTGATTTCCTGCAACTAAAGCGGCCTGTTTACCTTTTGAACGGATCTCTGAAGAGAAATCCAGGTAAACACCTTCCATGGTATCGTTTGCCTCAATTCCGAAACCTGCATCGCAACGCTCTTTTGCAGCGCGTGAAGCAACGTCACGTGGAACTAAGTTACCGAATGCAGGGTAACGGCGCTCTAAGTAATAATCTCTGTCTTCTTCGGCAATCTGTGTCGGCTTCAATTTTCCTTCACGAATTGCTTCAGCATCTTCTTTTTTCTTCGGAACCCAGATACGACCTGAGTTACGCAATGATTCCGACATCAATGTCAGTTTCGATTGATTTGTTCCGTGCACCGGGATACAAGTGGGGTGAATCTGTACGTAACAAGGATTTGCAAAGTAAGCACCTCGTTTGTGCGCTTTCCATGCTGCTGTTACGTTTGATCCGATAGCATTCGTTGAAAGGAAGTAAACGTTTCCGTATCCACCTGTACACAAGATCACAGCGTGAGCAGAATGACGCTCAATTTCACCGGTAATCAGGTTACGTGCAATGATTCCACGGGCTTTTCCGTCTACTTTTACTAAGTCAAGCATTTCATGACGGTTGAACATCTGAACATTCCCCAAACCAATCTGGCGGGAAATTGCCGAATAAGCTCCCAATAATAATTGCTGACCTGTTTGTCCTGCCGCGTAGAATGTACGTTGTACCTGTGTACCGCCGAAAGAACGGTTGTCTAACAAACCTCCGTATTCACGTGCAAAAGGAACACCCTGAGCAACACACTGGTCGATGATGTTTCCGGATACTTCAGCTAAACGGTGTACGTTTGCCTCGCGTGCACGGTAGTCACCACCTTTGATCGTATCGTAGAATAAACGGTATATGGAGTCACCGTCATTCTGATAATTTTTTGCTGCGTTGATACCACCTTGAGCTGCAATGGAGTGAGCTCTGCGCGGAGAATCCTGGAAACAAAACGCTTTCACGTTGTATCCCATTTCTCCGAATGATGCCGCTGCTGATGCTCCTGCCAAACCTGTTCCAACAACAATTACGTCAATTTTCGGACGGTTATTAGGTGCAACTAAACGCAGGTGGTCTTTGTAGTCGGTCCACTTTTTTGAAATGTGGCCTTCTGGTATTTTTGAATCTAGAATAGACATAAAGTGCTTTTTTGAATGTTATCTATTGAAATAAATCATAACTGGAATAATCGCAAATGCCAAGGGAACAACGATCGAGAAAGCCTGTCCGACGAATCGGATAATCCCGTTGTATTTCTTGTGGTTCAATCCCAATGACTGGAAAGCAGAACCGAATCCGTGCCACAAGTGGAACATCAGAACAAACATGGATATTACATACAAAATAACTGCCAGAAGAGCCCACTCATTTGCTTCACCGCCTTGTTCGGTATGTCCGAAGAAATTCATGACAACAGTATGTAAGTCACGCACGCCTTCAGCTTTCGGTAATTTGGTGTTCAAATCTGTAATCTCAATGTCTTCTACTTTCGCTAAATCCTGAGACTGTTTTGTTTCAACATCTGTAGCCGCTACTTCTACGTACTCACCTTTTGTTGTAAGGGCAGATTTCACGGTAATTTTACGGTTTACAGGAGCTCCTGTCATAGGATCTTGCCCTACCTGCATATCCATTGTTCGCTCCACGAAATGTACAGGAACTGTTTCTGATATTTTTTGATGGTACCAGAAATTGGCCATGTGTGTCACAATGAACACCAAAATAAGTGTTCCCAAAATGGCCATGGAGCGGGAAGCAGTTGATGAATTCGTGCCCGGTTTGTTGTAAGCATAGTTCTTCGGACGTGCTTTTTTGTTTTGAACCGCTAAGTACAAACCAAGGATAGCATGGAGCAGGATAGAAGCATAAGTAACATAAGCCAGGACCTTGATAAAGATATTGTGTCCCATGAAGTATGCATACTCGTTGAAAGCGCGTCTTCCTTCCTCCCCCGTTTTTGTGATTAGCTGCAGGTTACCCAGCAAGTGTCCGACAAGAAAGGTGATCAGAAAAAGACCTGTGAGGGCCATCCAATACTTCTTTGCTAATGAGGACGTAAATATTCCAGATTTACTCATAGTATTTTTAAAAAATGTTTCAAACATTACAAATTTAATCGCTAGAACGACCCGATGGGAACTTCTTGCTTATTTAGAAACAATATAGATTATTTTGGAAAGTGAGAATGGGCTTAGTACTGAAACAAAAAAAGCGGCCATTTGACCGCTTTTAGAAAAATTGATTTGCAGAATTTAATGCGCTGCAGCGTCGCTATCCAAAGAAATCCCCTGTTTTTTCAGGAGCTTATTTACGAAAATCGCAAAGAAGGTAATGTAGGCGAAACAAACTGCACCAACAATGAAGGAAGGCTGGATACCAATAATGTCGGATAATTTTCCCTGGATCGGTGGAATTAAACCTCCTCCCAAAATCATCATCACCAGGAATCCTGAACCCTGGGCCTGGTGTTTCCCTAATCCTGCAAGTGAAAGAGAGAAAATACAAGACCACATCGTAGAACAGAAAAGCCCGGCACTCAAGAAGGCATAAATAGCAATAGTTCCTGATGTTGTTAATCCGGTTATGACACAAATTAAGCCCAGTGTTCCGAATAATGCTAAGGAGAAAGCTGGTTTGTCATTTGTTACATAAAATGCGAGAATCTGTACCAAAACACATACTATATACCAATAAAGCATATCGATCCGATACCCGGAAAGTTTGAAGATCCCCAGGATAATTCCAAATGCAATCAATGGAACAATAAACTTAAGAATCATCTTCGTTTGGTTCGAAAGGCTAAAAGCATTTATAGCTCCCGACCAGCGGCCAATCATCATACTTCCCCAGTACATAGCAATGAACGGAGTGGTTTCTGAAGATTCAAGCCCACCGAAAGCGGGTTGTTTCAATAACTCACTGAGATTACTTCCAATGGCAACTTCAACACCTACATATACAAAAATAGCGATCATTCCCAGGCTCAACTGCGGATACTTCATCGCGCCCCAACCACTTTCATTCTTTTTTGCAGAACGATTAGCAAAGAGAATTCCGCCCAGCACTACCAAAATCCCTCCGGAAAGCCACATCATGCGTTTTTGCTCCAGTGGAGCCTGAACGGTATGAATTTCCTGTTGAATAACAACTTTTGTTTCTTCTTGTTCGGGAGTTAAGTTTTCGATTGGTTTATCGTCTTCCCCGATGGTCAATTGTTCCAAATCTCCCTTCAACTCTACCAATTGTTTGGCTTCATCAGAACGGTAACTATTGAAAACCGGGGCAAAACAAGCAATCAGTAATCCGGTTACAACCAGCATGGCCACCATCGTTTTCTTAGCTTTTTCACTTGCAGGAATTTCCGAATCCATTTTCCCGGCCGGAACTTTCTTTGAAAAACCAAATAAAGCGGCTACTCCCAGGAACAAACACCCAACACAGGCGTAAAGAAGAATTATTTTGCCTAATCCAAGAGCCGCAATATCTTTGTCTTCAATGGCAGCAGTTGTTTGAAAAAGTGCCAAAGAAACTACAACCGGTCCAATCGTTGTACCAAAACTGTTGATTCCTCCACCGAGATTGATGCGGTTACTTCCGGTTTTTTCATCTCCCAATGAGATCATAAAAGGATTTGCAGCTGTTTGTTGCAAAGAGAATCCCAAAGCAACAATAAACAAACCGAAAAGCATTGCTGCAAACACATTCAGGTAAACAGATACGATCATCATTGCTGCGCCCAAAGCAGAAAACAACAATCCCTGAACGATACTCTTTTTATAACCCCAGGTTGAAACCAGGTCTTTTCGGGTCATTGTACTAAAAACAAACAATCCCAACGCGCCCAAATAATAAGCCCCGTAAAAAGCAAAATCGATTAACTGGCTTTGAAACTGATCTAAATCAAAGTAATGCTTGCAAAAGGGAATGAATATACTGTTTCCAGCGGCAATGAATCCCCAAAAGAAGAATACCGTTGTAAGGGTGGAAAGTGCTCCGTAGTTTGTTTTTGTAGTTTGCATGGATTGCTTTTTCGATATCTGTGACCGAAAATAAGCAGAATTCCTAAATGATCCATAAAATTCTCAAGTAAGGATAAGCGCGACGCGAATTAATCACTCCCGATGCTATCGGGATGACACCCACTATTGTTTTTACCACAAATTCACAAATTATTGGCTCGGCTACCGCACTCGCTTTTGAATCATGTTTTTACATGGTTCATTAGTGTTTGCTAGAGAAAGAGGCGACTGGTAAGCGCCTCAAACATTTGCGCATTTGTGGTAAAATAGAAAATGCTGTACTTCAAAAAATGGATTGGGTGCGAATAATACATATACCCCGTCGCGACTTGTCCTTACTTATCCTCTTCCAAAAGCTTCTGAATATCTTCGATCAGTTTATCCACTTCTTTCGTATTCGTTCCGTCATAATATCCGCGGATGCGCTTTTGTGTATCGACTAAAACAAAGTAGTTCGTGTGAATGAAATCTGAGCCTACATCACCCTGATTTTGCGCTTCAGCCGGTTTTAGCACAAAGAAACTTCTGCGGGCCAATTTATACAGTTCTTCTTTTTTCCCGGTTAAAAAATGCCATTGTGCCGGATCTGCTGAGTGTGCTTCCGCGTAATTCTTCATTTGTGCAACAGAATCTGTTTCGGGGTCAACCGTGAAACTCAGGATTTTGAAAGACTTATTTCCGACAAATGCTTCCTGAACGCGCTGCATTTCAGCATTCATAATGGGGCAAATTGTGCCGCAGGTAGTAAAAAAGTATTCGGCAACATATATTTTGCCTTTCAAATCTTTTGATCCGTAGGCTTTACCTGTTTGATCTGTAAATGAAAATTCCTGGATAGTATGTCCAAGCCCCTTTCGTTTTAAGTCATCGTCAACCATTTCCGGTTCCACATCAACAGGGTTGTAGATCTTTAAGGGCTTTTCACCGGGTTTTGTAAATTGATAGGCTATTACAATGCCAACAAGTGCAATAAGGGCAACAATAAAAACGCGCATTTCTGTTTTTTCACAAAAATACGCGCTAAATGAATTGGATGGAACTTAATCTCCTCCTAATTTCAAAGTATATTGAAGCATCACTGTTCTTGGTGCCTCCACTTTCAATGGTCTTAAAGAATACGTTTTGTTAAAGATGTTGCTCCCAATGATTGCAAACCGGTGTTTGTCTTTCAATAAATAAGAGATTCTCGCATCAAATATCCAATTTCCGTAACGGTGTGCATCGAAGAAATCCATGTATCGAATATCCTGTAATACATCCACATCTTGAGTCAATTGCTCGAAATCCTTGATGATCGCATCCATGTTGACAATCTTAGAGAAGTATTTAGCACTGAAGCCAACGGAAAGCACCTTTTTGTAGACATATTCAAAATCCATTTTCACGTTATGCAAAAAGCGGTATTTTAGAATACGGGAAGCTGAATCCAAAGATGTGGTGTTGTAAGTGAACTTACGGTTTAATGAGTCAGTTGCATATAAGTAATCAGGTGATAACGTTGTAGGCAAAATATAATTATAACCTGCAAGGAATGTCAAATCGCTTTTCTTACCAATTGCGATAGTACCTGCAAGTGACGCATCAATTCCCTGTACACGTGAATTCCCCGTATTCAGGAACATGAATCCTGCGGACGAACCCAATGCCTCCGGAGTAGTCAGGGGTCTCCAGATACCGAACATGTATTCAATCGTGTTTTGATATTCCTGCCAGAATCCGGCAATGTCGAAGAAACTCATTACAGGACCTATTTTGAAACCTTGTTTAATCCCAAATTCAGCATTCCAGCTGGTTTCAGGTTTCAAATCAGGATTCGGGAATACCCCAAAATTACCAACACCTGTTTGAATGAATCTTTCCGTAATTGTTGGAAAACGATATCCTTGTCCATAAGATGCTCTAAGGAATGTTGCTTTGTGGATTTTGAAATTGGATCCTGCTCTGAAAATCGGCTTTAAAGCGGTTGTATTGTTGTTTAACTCAAAGTATTCCAATCTTCCACCAACAGAAAGTGTCAATCTTTTCCAGAATTTCTTTTCTGCCTGAGCATATGCCGATAAGTTCAAAAGTCTATTGTTGGGTCCGCCTGAACCACGATAAATATTTGAATGGGAGTAGGTGTTTTGTACCGTTATACCCCCAACAAAATCAACCGGGATAATTTGTTTGATTGATGTGCGGTATTGATAATCTCCGTATAAAACAGTCGATTGATTATCCTGGTTAGCGGTTAACTCGTTTACCGTTCTTAGCATTCGTGTTCTTAAACTATGCTTTGCCCCGCGTTTTGTAGAATATAAGATATAAGGGTCAATATTAAAGATCAATTGATTTTGAAGGAAAACGGCACCCGGATAGGCGTTGTAAATACCACTTGTATCATTCAACCATGCAAATACCATGTTGCTTTGCGCAACCATCGCATTTCCATTGATTCCATACATCAATCCTTTTGTTTTTTTTGAACGACGTCCCAAATTAAAATTAAAGCGGGCACGCTTGCTGACCATTTGTTTGTTGTTGAAATTGGTAATGGTATCTGCCCAAACCAATGAATCGGTACTTGGCGGGCCCATATAACCATGGTCGTAATTGAAATTTCCACCTACTACGATATCCCACTGCTTGTATTTGCGTGAGTGCAGGAAATTAACACCTGCAATCAACGGAGTATCATCGTACCATTTAGCGTCTTCCATACTGGGTTTACTGTACAATCCACTATAAAGAATGACTTTTGTAAGGGGTTTTGAAGTTGGGTAAGCCGTTCGGATGTTAATGGACCCGGATAAAGCAGAACTTCCTGAAAGAACAGAAGCGGCTCCTTTAATCACTTCGACCTGGCTGATATTTTCCACTGGGATGAATCCCCATTCAGGTCGTCCGGCATCTCCGGAAAGCATGGGCATATCATCAACCATAACAGATACTTTTGAACCGACCCCAAATGTAAATCCACTTCCTCCCCGTATTTGAGGTTCACCATCTAAGATGTTGAGTCCCGGAGTTTGGTCCAGGGCCGTTTCAATACTGCGTGTGTTCTTACTTTCAATCAACCGCGGTTTTAAAACTTCCATAGATACTGTTTGATCTTCCAGTGGTTTGTCAAACTTTCCAACCTTTACTTCAACAACATCTAAAACAGTCGAAATTTCTTCCATTGGAATATCCAATTCTACCAAACCATTTTCAGTGACATTGATTTGGATAGTATCCGTATTCATTCCTTCCATGCGACAGATGAGGTTATAAACACCCACAGGTAGTTCTAATACAAACTGACCGTTTTCGTCTGAATTCGCTCCATAAAGTTGATTCGTCTTTACAAAAACAGATGCGCCCACAACTGCTTCACCTTGCAGATCACGAACCTTGCCTGTAATCCGACCTGTTTGAGCAAATAGAATAGAAGATGTGGAAAGTAGTAAGATGGAAAGTAAGTACTTCATAACATGTAGCTTAAAAAGTGAACCACCATCCCGATTAAAGATGGTGGTTCACTACAAAGGTATGAATTTTTTATTTCTTTACGATACGAATAGTTTGAAGTCCTTGTTCCTGAGTTAATTGAAGAACATAGATTCCATTTTCGAAGGAAGAAAGATCAATCGTGTTTGCTGTAGTTGAAACAACTCCAGTCAAAACAACTTGTCCTGAAACAGAAACCATATTGAAAGTGGTGTTTGCTGCAACGTTAGACAAAGTTAATTTACCATCTGTTGGGTTCGGATAAACAGAAACCGTATTGATTTCGCTATCAGTCAATCCTAAACACTGATCTACGTTAATTGTGTTTGCAGCAGTGTTTGAACAGCTTGTTGTTCCGTCTGTATAAGAATAAGTAATTGTTTCCGGGCCAACTCCGGCAGTTGCCGGATTAAAGTTTCCGCCGCTAACTCCTGTTCCGCTGTATGAACCTCCTGCAGGAGTTCCTCCAGATAAAGCAAATGCCGGGTTGTATACACATACATCTGTGAAGTTTGCTAAAGCAACAGCTGGTAAATCATTAACAGTTACAGAGAATGTTTCTACGTCAGCCGGGCAAGAACCAACAGCTGCAATGGTATTAGTTACTGTGTATGTTCCTGCAGTTGAAGCAGATAAATCAATAACTCCTGAGTTAGAGTTGATTGTTAAACCAGTAGTTGAAGAGAATACTCCTCCATTTGCTCCTGCACCGAATACCGGTGACGGATCAGTCGCGTTTGCACAATAAGCCGGATTAGCATATGTGAAAGCAGCATCCGGGTTTGCTGTTAAAGTAACACTTGTCTGGCTTGAATTCGGACAAGTACCAGCTACGTTGTAAGTAATCACGTAAGTTCCAGCAGTACTTCCTGAAACGTTGATCTCTCCCGTTGTAGTACTTACAAATACCAAACCTGTTGTAGAAGAGAATGTTCCAGCCATTCCGGTTGTTGGTGTTTGATTTCCGTCAGAAAGACAGATCGTGTTTGAAGGGTAGTTGAAAGAAGCGTCAGAAAGCGCATTGATTGTAATGCTTGTTGTTTTTGTATCCGGACAAGAACTTGAGGTTGTATTTGTAACTATATAGGTTCCTGCAGTACTTGCTGCTAAATCAATAACTCCCGTTGATGCATTAATAGATAAACCTGCAGTAGAAGTAAATGTTCCTGCGTCAACAACTGTTGGAGTTTGGTTTCCTGCGTCTGCACAATAAGTTCCTGCACTGTAGCTGAATGTAGCATCATCAGGAGCGTTTACAGTAATTGTTACCGGAACGGATGTTGTAGAACCCCATTGGTTTGTAACTGTTAAAGTAGCAGTATAAGTTCCTGCAGTAGTGTACTGGTGAACCGGGTTTGCAGTTGTCTCATTTGGTGTTCCGTCTCCGTAATTCCAGGAGTAAGAAGTAGGATAATTTGTAGAAGTATTTGTAAATGTTACGTTACCCCCTTCACAAATAGTTGTACCTGTAGATGTAAACTGAGCCTTCGGAACATATACCAATTCCATATCATCGATATACAACGAATCATTAACTGTTCCTCCTCCGGGGATATTGTTGGTCGCGATCGTTGTAAGGATAAAAGCAGCGTTCGCCGGAGTTCCTACATAGGTGAATGGAATGGAAATACGCTGCCAGTTACCTCCTGAATAAGGGAAGTTAAGTATTGCTGTTGCGATCGTATTTGCTCCCCCAACATCGTTCGGATCCTTATAGTTATTTGTATTGTTGTGGATAACTGTACTGATTCTTGCCAAATGACCAGCACCTGTGTTCGCCGGCTTGTATTTTACCCATACAACAACTGAATCTGGTCTGTCGGTGAATGCTTCCGAATAAGCAGCGTTTCCTGTGTTTGAATAGTTGTAATTGCTGGTGCTTGAGGCAGTAGTACTACCCATTTCGATACGACCTAAGGTCATGTTTCCTTGTGCAACTACACCAAATCCTGCATTTCTAGCCCAGATTCGTGTTGAATAAATACCTGTTGAACCTGGTCTTACATTGGTAGATCTGTTCATTTGCTGACCTCCAAAACTGTTCCATGATCCTGAAGCAGTTTTGAAACTGTTCCAGTTCATCGGTTCTGCAATTTCACTGGTTGTGGTTTCCCAATTCTCGAAAGTACTATTCCCGATCTGTGTCTGAGCAGAAGCTTGCAGTGCAATGGTGAATAAGGATAAAGCGAGTAATGTTTTTTTCATAGTCTGTTGATTTAAGATCCATAGCAGAATCTGGTTTAATTGCTCAAATTTAGCGGTTTTATTTAATCAATCTGTTAATTTCCACAGATCTTCATCATAACAATGATCTTGTCTTTACCCATTTTTCGGGTGTTATTCTTACTAAATCAAAGCTTCCTATAAAAATGAGGATTTGAAAACGGCATTTTGATCTTCTGTTTAACGGGTTTGAATTAGCAGATAAGGAAGATATTTATCATTAAACCCGCTTGCAATTACCACTAAATCGATTCATAGAACACTTAACAGTTATTTCGTGATTCTTTAAACTTCAGATTTATCCAACACACCCTTATTTCTATTATTTTTGACGCAAACTCCAGGAAATGAATAAAAAACTCTTAGCCGAAATATGTAAAACGCCCGGCGCACCGGGATATGAAGACCGTGTTAGAAAATTAGTTCTCCGCGAAATCGAATCACTGTGTGATGAAGTGGAAGTTGACAACATGGGGAATGTCTACGGAATTCGCAAAGGAAAGTCCGACAAATCCGTCATGATTGGAGCGCACATGGATGAAATTGCATTCATGGTTACTTATATTGATGATAAAGGCTTTATCCGTTTCACTACTTTGGGTGGCTTTGACCCGAAAACACTGACTGCTCAACGCGTTATTATTCACGGGAAAGAAGATGTGATCGGAGTGATGGCTTCAAAGCCTATCCATGTAATGACACAAGATGAACGAAATAAAGTAGCTAAGCTCACGGATTATTTTGTGGATACTGGTTTGTCTGCCGAGAAAGTGAAGGAATTGGTTACAATTGGTGATGTCATTACACGTGAAAGAGAATTCATTGAAATGGGTGATTGTTTCAATAGCAAGTCACTGGATAATCGTTTGGCGGTTTTTATCGCTATTGAAGTCCTTAAAATCTTAAAAGGAAAAGAACTTCCGAATGATGTATACATGGTTTTCACCGTTCAGGAAGAAGTAGGTATTCGCGGAGCAAATGTGGCAAGTCTGAATATCAAACCAACTTTTGGATTCGGTTTGGATACAACCATTGCTTTCGACCTTCCCGGCGCAGCAGCTCATGAGCAGATTACCAAACTGGGTGAAGGAACAGCTATTAAAATTATGGATGCATCCACCATTTGTGATTCGCGCATGGTGCGTTACATGAAAGAAGTTGCCGGCCGAAACAAAATCAAATGGCAGCCGGAAATCCTTACGGCAGGCGGAACAGATACTGCCGGGATTCAGCGCATGTCGCCGGGTGGATCTATTGCCGGAGCAGTTTCGATCCCAACAAGACATTTGCACCAGGTTATCGAAATGGCGCATAAAGACGATATCCAGGCAAGTATTGATTTATTGGCGTCATGTTTGTTAGAACTAAGCCAATTCAATTTAGAATATTAAAGAATTAGTCATTTCTCATGAAAAAAATAGTCTTGTTTTCAATCCTGGTTTCCGTTTGTACGGTAAATGGATTTTCACAAAAAGAGTCTAAAAAAGGAGCGCTTCAGTCCTTTCACGGGCGGGCAATTGTTTCCTACAATGTAGAAAATTTGTTTGATACCATTGACAATAAAGAGGTGATTGATGAAGAGTTCCTCCCGGATGGAAAACTGAAATGGAATTCGGAACGATATAAAGTCAAACTGGATCATTTGGTAGAAGCAATCACCATGAATCTGCCTGAAAATCCGGTAATAATTGGGTTGATAGAAATTGAGAATAAGGGAGTTTTGGTCGATTTGAAGAAAACCGGCCGGCTGGCAAAAACAAACTACGAGATTGCTCACAAAGATTCTCCGGATGCCCGTGGAATTGACTGCGGATTGCTCTACGATAAAAGTGCGTTCAAGCTGCTCAAAATGGAAAATCTGAAGGTTTCTATTGATTCCATCCCGGATTTTAAAACCCGCGACATTTTATACGTGAAAGGGCAGTTGCAGGGCGGAAAGATCATTCATTTGTTCGTCAATCACTGGCCTTCGCGCAGAGGTGGTGAAGGTGAATCCGAAATCCGCAGAATCCAGGCAGCAGCCGTTGCACGCGCAAAAGTGGACGAGATCCTGAAAGCAGATCCGAAAGCAAATATCTTACTGATGGGCGATTTCAACGATCACCCGGATAATATTTCCATTCAAGATGTGTTGAAAGCAAAAGCGGTTTCGGATAAAAATGCAGACCTGGTAGATTTGTTCGAAGACGATCACAAGGCTGGGAAAGGAACACACAACTACAAAGGAAATTGGGGAGTTCTGGACCATTTTATTGTTTCATCAGCGCTTTTTAACGGAAGTAACGGAATCCAGCTTTCTCCGAATGACGGAAAAATAGTTTACGAAGAAAAATTGCTTTTCACTCAGAAGGATGGCAGCAAAAAACCTGCAACAACTTACGGAGGAACAAACTATTACGGCGGTTATTCCGATCATTTGCCGATCCAATTGATATTAAAATAAAGACTTAATTAAGTTAGAAATATAAGCGAGACCGGTAGGCTCGCTTTTTTATTTGCGCATTCGTGGTAAAAGAAAAAGCTGTGCTGAAGGCGCAGATTTGGGTCATACTTCAATGCTATCTGTGGTAAAATGATCCCTGATTCTCGTAAATAACTTAAAATTCGTATTTTCGAAGCTACATCAGCTAAAGCATGAAAACAATTTCCTTCACGACATCGCAATTTGTTACGATTGATTATGAGCTTGCGAGCCCCATATATCGGGCAGTTGCTGCTTTTTTGGATGTGATTTTTTTGCTTATCTATTTGCTGATAGCCAGCTACCTTATTTCCGCAAATTTGCTCGATATGAATGCAAACAAGTGGTCACTTTTCAGCATTTTCCTCTTGCGTTTGCCCTGGATGTTGTATTCTCCGGTTATTGAATGGTTAACCAATGGCCGCTCATTGGGGAAACTCATCATGGGAATCAGGGTGGTGAAAAGTAACGGAGAAACTGCCGGATTAAGAGAATATTTTACCCGCTGGATCTTTCGCGTGGTAGATATTTGGGTAGGAGGTTTCGGATTCCTGGCACTATTGGTTTCGGGAACTACCGAAAAAAGACAGCGCATCGGCGATATTATGGCCGACACGGTTGTTATTAAAGTGAAAGACACACAGGTATACAGCTTGAAAGACGTACTTTCTATTAAAAATTCAGACAATCATGTTCCAACATATCCGAATGTTATTCGTTTTTCAGACGAAGACATGTTATTGATTAAGAATACCATTCTGCGTGTTCAGCGCTATCCCAATCAGCCGAATAAAGACTTTGCTATCGAATTGGCAGATGAAACGGCTCGTTTGATCGGCTTGTCTGAAACACCACCGAAAAGAATGGAATTCCTGAAGACCGTATTACAGGATTACGTGGTATTAACACGCTAAATGAATTAAAAAAATGGGTGTGTTATTTGTTGTTCCAACGCCGGTTGGAAATCTGGAAGATATTACGTTAAGAGCTATTCGCTTATTGAAAGAGGCAGAAATCATTTATTCCGAAGATACCCGGGTAACCAAGAAATTATTGTCACATCTGGAAATTACCGGGAAACAGATCATTCCTTTTCATGCGCACAACGAACACAAGCAGTTGGAGCGTTCCGTTCAAACAGTCCGTGAGAATCAATGCACAGTTTTGGTTTCCGATGCGGGAACTCCTGCTATTTCTGATCCCGGATTTTTGTTAGTGAGAGCTTGTGTGGAAGCCGGATTAGAGGTAACTTGTTTACCCGGGCCAACAGCATTTGTCCCGGCATTGGTGGCAAGCGGTTTTCCCTGCGACCGTTTCCTATACGAAGGGTTTTTGCCCCATAAGAAAGGCCGTCAAACGAAATGGCTTTCTATCTTGGAAGAAGAACGAACAGTTGTTTTTTACGAATCCCCGCACCGCATTATTAAGGCATTGGAGGAATGTGTTTCCATTCTGGGTGCAGACAGACAAGTTTGTGTAGCACGCGAGATCAGTAAGTTTTTTGAAGAGTTCAAACGCGGAACCGCTCTGGAAGTGTTGGATTATTACAAAGCCCACCCGCCAAAAGGAGAGATCGTATTACTTATAAAAGGAAACGGATAAGCTTTTTCAAACTTATCCGCTTTATATAAACTAAAGACTTATCCAGTCTTGTGTCTTAAAACGCTATTGTGTAATAAACCCGAACTGGGCCCCGGAAGAAGTATCTTCTCCGTCAAAGGTCATCACCGGAATCGCTAATTCATTCTCTGCTAAACTTTGAACTAAATTCGTGGAGAACAAAGAGAAGTTATCCTGGTAATGCGTTGCTGCCAACAAATCTGCTTTTACCTCGCGGCAATATTCGATCAAATTTTTCTCAAATCCGGTTGAATCCAGTAAATGAATCGTTGCATCTAATCCCTGCTCCACTAAATAACCATTTGCTACACGCAGGTTTACCTCAATTTTCTGCATCAATCCTTCGTCAGAATAGCGCTGGCCAACCAGGTAAAGCTTCGAATTAAATACTTGTGCCACTCGCGAAGCATAACGAACAACCTGTACGCTCTCTTTCGCCAAATCCACCGTCATTACAATCGATTTGATTTTGTGGAACGATGTATCTTCCTGCGTCAGTACAATCGGGACATTGCTATTGGAAATAACCGATAATGCCGGGCTCCCGAAAATCTTTTGCCACATAGATGTGCTGTGTGTTCCCATGATAATTAGCTGCACACCAATGGAATCTGCAATGATCCCAATGTCTCTCAACACTTTTCCGATCACCACCCGTATCGATATTTTTACTTCCGCGTTTTGATGTTTAGCAGCAAGATCACGCAATTGTTTTTCTGCAGCTATGCGTTCTTTTGTGTGCGAAATGATGTGCAATAAAACAATCTCACCTTTATTGTATTTGGCTGCGTCCAATGCAAAAACCAAAGCGTTTTCGGTTACGGGAGTAAAATCAATCGGAACTAAGTAGTGGAATGTAGCCGCCATAATATCAAATTTAAGTTTGATTAAAAGTAGCATTTTTTCGGCATACCGGTTCATCGTGAAACAAGCCGACTAACTTTTTAGCTTAAATTTGCATATGAAACAAACGCAAGCATTTCATTTGGTAAAGAAAGGAAGCGCTGAACAAGCCTTCGAATTGAGAAACCTTTCTCTACCCGAATTAAAATCAGATCAGGTCCTGATTGATGTGGAAGCATTTGGTTTGAATTATGCCGATGTCATGGCGCGTTTGGGACATTACCGGGAAGCTCCGCCGATGCCTTGTGTGATCGGTTACGAAGTAGTCGGGATCATTTCCGAAGTAGGAGAGAGTGCTGATAAAACGCTAATCGGTAAGCGGGTTGTTGGCTTTTGCCGATTTGGCGGTTACTCCAAACAGGTAATAACGCAAAATTATGCTGTTTCAGTCATTGACGATATGGATTCAGGAGTTGCCTTGTCGTTGGCTACGCAATTTGTGACAGCTTATTACATGGTGAACAGGTCAGCGAATGTGCAGGCCGGAGAGCGCGTCCTCATTCATGCTGCAGCTGGAGGTGTCGGAACAGCTTTGATCCAGCTTTGTAAATTAAAAGGAGCTCATGTTATTGCCAAGGTCAGTTCCAAAGAAAAAGAAGCATTAGCTCTTAAACTGGGTGCCGATGAAGTGGTGAATTACAAAGAAACCGCTTACGAGGAACAAATTACAAAGTCCTTAGGATCAGAAACCTTAGATGTGAGTTTCAACCCGGTGGCCGGTGCAACATTTAAAAAAGACTGGCAACTTTTGGGTGCAGGAGGAAGGATGGTGTTATTTGGTGGTTCTGAATTATCAAATGGTAAGTGGGGAATTCTCTCAACACTTAATTTTGTTAGAAAGATGGGTTTTGTTGTACCAATTGCATTAATGATGCGTTCTAAATCCATTATAGGAATAAACATGTTGAAGGTAGCTGACTTCAAACCGAATGTACTCGCTCAATGTCTCAATGACGTGGTACTTTTGGTAAAACAAGGGCAGATTCATCCGGTTGTAGGTGGTGTCTACAAAGAAGGAGAATTAAAAATGGCCCATCGTTTGTTGGAAGAAGGCAAAACTGTTGGAAAATTAATAATTGAGTGGGGATGATAAACAGAATGAATAGTTTGTTGGTGATTGGAGGTTCATTGCTGGTATTGAGTGCTTGTATCGAGCATCGGGATGATGTAAATAAATCCAAAGAACCGGTTTCTGGAAATAAAGAGGAGGAAAGATACGTCAGGGATACCGATTACAAAACTTTCCGTATTTACGAAGGTGAAATTCCTTGTGAAGATTGTGATGGAATTCAGCAGCGCTTGGTTGTTAAAGGCGATACTGCAGGAATTTTCCGCCTCACGGAAACCTACAAAAATGCAACCGATGACGGTGATGCAACCCTGGTTTGCAGCGGACAATGGAAAAAAGCAAAAGCAAATTCAAAAGAGATCCTGATTCTTTCGCAAGGGGGAATAAAAGATTCTGTGAGAAGAATGGAATACGAATTCCGCCCGAAAGAGATCGTTCAATTGTCACTGGATGAAAACCGCTTCGTCAACACGAATCAATATCACCTGAAAATGGTCAGAAAATCAAAGTAGGGACGAGATGCATCTCGTCCCTGCGTAATATGATTCTTGAATTATAATTTAATCCCCAACTCCTTCAATTGCGCTTCATCAATCACAGATGGTGCGTCGATCATCACATCTCTTCCGCTGTTGTTCTTAGGGAAAGCAATGTAATCACGAATCGAATCAGATCCGCCCATCGTTGCAACCAAACGGTCCAAACCAAAAGCCAATCCACCGTGTGGAGGAGCACCATATTCAAAGGCATTCAATAAGAATCCGAATTGCTCCTGAGCTTGTTCAGGTGTAAATCCTAATAACTCAAACATGCGTGATTGCAATGCTCTGTCGTGAATACGAATAGAACCTCCACCCAATTCAACACCGTTCATTGCTAAATCGTATGCATTTGCGCGTACTTTACCCGGTTCTGAATCAATCAGGTTGAAATCTTCCGGTTTCGGGGAAGTGAACGGATGGTGCATCGCATGATAACGCTTATTATCTTCATCCCACTCCAAAAGCGGGAAATCCAATACCCATAAAGGTTTGAATTCATCCGGATTGCGTAATCCCAATTCTGTCCCCATGCGTAAACGCAATTCATTCATCTGTTTGCGCGTCTTGTCCAAATCACCGCTCAAAACAAAGATCAAATCACCTGCTTGTGCTCCCGCAGCTTCCGCCCAGGATTTCAATGCAGCCTCGTCGTAGAATTTGTCGACCGAACTTTTAAAGGTTCCGTCAGTGTTACATTTTACGTAAACCAATCCAAGAGCACCAATTTGCGGGCGTTTTACCCAATCAGTGATCTCGTCTAATTGCTTGCGCGTATATTCACTTGCTCCCGGAACCGCGATTCCGATGACAGCTTCTGCATGGTCAAATACCTGGAAGTTCTTTCCTGCTGAAAGAGCTTTCAAGTCGGTAAATTTCATATCGAAACGAATGTCCGGTTTATCAGAACCGTAAGTTGCCAGTGCTTCGGCGTATGTCATTCTTGGGAAATCTGCTTCGAAAGTAACTCCACGCACTGTTTGGAACAGATGTTTGATTAATCCTTCAAACATGTTCAGAATGTCTTCCTGCTCCACAAATGCCATTTCACAGTCGATCTGTGTAAACTCCGGCTGACGGTCCGCGCGCAGATCTTCATCGCGGAAACATTTTACAATCTGGTAGTAGCGGTCAAAACCGGAAACCATCAACAATTGCTTGAATGTTTGCGGAGATTGCGGCAAAGCATAAAATTCGCCCTGGTTCATTCTGCTTGGAACCACAAAATCACGTGCTCCTTCCGGAGTGGATTTGATCAGATATGGAGTTTCCACATCGAGAAATCCTTTTGAATCCAAATATTTTCGGGTTTCCAATGCCACGTGATTTCTCAGACGCAGTTTTTGCTGCACCGGATTTCTTCTCAAATCCAGGTAACGGTATTGAGCGCGTAATTCTTCACCACCGTCCGTATCATCTTCAATAGTGAACGGAGGAGTTTTAGCAGCGTTCAGCAAGTTTAGTTCTGAAACCCTGATCTCGATATCTCCGGTTGGCAAATTGGCATTTTTACTGCTTCTTTCAATAACAGTTCCTTTTACCTGTATCACAAATTCACGACCTAATTTTCTGGCCTGCAGACACAACTCACTATTTTCTTCCAGGTTGAAAGCCAATTGGGTAATGCCGTAACGGTCACGCAAATCCACAAAGGTCATTCCTCCAAGGTCTCTGGATTTCTGAACCCAGCCTGCCAATGTTACTTCCTGTCCGATGTGTGCGGTGCGTAATTCACCGTTTGTGTGTGATCTGTACATGTACTTGAAAATTGATTTGCAAAATTAACGATTGTAAGAGAGCTTTAAAACGTCTCAGCCAATTATTTTTTACACCATGTAAATAACTCATAATGAATTAATTATAAAATAATTTGATTTTTTTTAAGAATAGCTGTAACAAAATCAGAGTTGAAAAGGTCATATGTTCGAAAAGCCCAAGTACTTAGCTTTACAGAAAGACTAAAAATTAGAGATATGAAAACTGGATTATTTATCACATTTATATTCTTCTTATTCGGTTACGCAAACTCGCAGGAAGAAGAAGCAGATACAACACGTATCAAATTGAAAGAAAAATTGATTTTGATCATTAAGAATAATGACACAATTGATGCTGCACCGGATGAAAAAGAATTAAAACACTTTGAGGCGCATTGGGCAGGAATCGAATTCGGACCGACCATGTTATTGAACGGTTCTATGAAAAGCAGTTTCCCGAACGACAAACACTGGGAAAATGATCCAGGAAAGTCGTTCAGCTGGAACTTAAATTTCGCGGAATACAAATTCAAGATCTACAAGAACTATATCGGACTTACAACAGGTTTGGGTCTTAACTGGACACAAATCGGCCTGAAGAACAATATCCTGAATGATTCCGATTCCCTGTGGGTGTTTAAAGATACCATTAACGACTACAAAAAAAACAAGTTACGTGCAGTTTATCTGACAGTTCCATTGATGCTTGAATTCTGCACAAACGCAAAGTCCGACAGAGGATTTTACCTGGCCGCCGGTGTAATCGGAGGGGTGAGATTGGGTTCAAGCACCAAACAGGTGATCGAAGAAGATAAAACGAAGATTCGTACAAAAACAAAAGGAGTTTACGGTTTAAATGCTTTCAAGTTGGACGCAGCTGTAAAACTTGGATATAAAGACATCGGAATATTTGCAAATTACAGCCTGCTGCCTCTTTTCGATACCGACAAAACAGTCGGAGTTTACCCGCTAACATTTGGTTTAACAGTCAATTTTTAGTGATTTCACATCATAAGTAACAAAGCGAAGAGAAGGAGGTTTATTTTAGCCTCCTTTTTCTTTTTCCGGTGAAATCAGTTTCAGACCTTTTTTGCTAACTTTGAACAAGAACTTTATGAAACGATTAATATTCTGTCTGGTCTTTGTTGGTTTTGCCGAATTCATTCAGGCACAATCGAATTGCTCGTGCGAAGCCATGCAGGATTTTATTGCACAGCGAGATTTTGACAGCACGGCAAAACACAAATCGTTCAATCTTTGGAAATTCTCCAAAACCCTGGAGAAAGATAAAAGCCCCAGATGTGTGGCCTTTTCATTTCAACTAAAAGCGCAGGTTCAGATCAAGAACGATCAATTTGAAGATGCAAGAAACAGCCTGGACCGTGAAAAATTCATCCTGGACAGCATTCGTTGTAAATCTGCGGCTTATGTAGAGAACAACCTTACATTTGCAGAACTTTTGATGCATCAGGGCGATTATCCCGGTTCTATTGATGCTTACTCCAAAACAATCCGCGTCCTGCAAAAATCCGGGAATAATGCCCTGCTTTCTAAGGCTTATTTAGGACTTTCTGCAAGTTACGGAAGATTCAAGGATAAGGAAAAGGCAAAATATTATGCAAATCTCGCTTATCCAATTGTGAAGGTTTTATCGGATAATGAAACAAAGATCGATTTGTTGGCGCAGCTTTCTTCCCGTTATTACAAAATCTACCAGCTTGGAAAAGACAAGATCTATTTGGATTCTGCATTGAATACGGTTTCTTTTTCCTTCGTACTGGCAAAAAAGATCCAATACTCGGAAAGTTACCTGCAAATTTATAATCTGTTTGAGGATCACGCATATTACAGCCGCAACTTCCGCCTGGCACTGAAATACCTCGATAGTGCACTGATCCAGACAAATCCGGATTATCACTGGAAGGAACGTGGAGCAATCTACGGAGATATTTCTGATATTTATTTGGAGTTGAAATTGTATGATAAAGCTTATCAATATGCAGATTCCAACCTGGTTTATGCACAGAAGATCGGAAATCCTTATGATGTGACGAATGCTTTGGAATTGCTTTACAACTGTGCAAAACTGAGCGGAGAATACGAACGTGCATTGGTAGTTTATGAGGACTTGTCGAAAATGAAAGATAGTGTTCTGAAAATTCAGAATGAGCGCGCATTTAACCAGCTTTCGGAAAAGTATCACCGGGTCAGAAAAGAGAAATCCGAAGCGGAATACGAACAGGATAAACGCTTATTGAGACAGCAGCAGCAAATCGGGAAACTGAAATGGCGGCTTATTTTGGTTGGAAGTATCATTTTCGCATTGCTTGCGGCTTATGTTTTAATGGTATTCAGACAGAAAAATATTAAGCAAAAACAAAAACGACTGGAGATCCAGCAACGCCTGAACAGGGCGAGAATTAACCCCGATTTTATTTACAATGCATTGAATCAGCTGCAAAACTCCGCATTGGGCCAGGAATCAGATTATAAACGCCAGATTCAATCGTTCTCTAAATTATTGAAGCAGGTGCTGGAAAGTAACCACGATGATTTTATGACGCTCGACCGCGAAATAGAGTTTTTAACGTTTTACCTGACTTTGCAGAGAGACCGCTCGAAGAATGCGTTTAATTTTTCATTCGATGTGGATGAAAACCTGGATCCGTCCAATGTGTGTTTACCTACAATGATCTTACAGCCATTTGTAGAAAGCACTGTGTTAGAAGGTTTCTCGAATTTGAACAAGATTGGGGAACTGAATATCCGCTTCAAATTGAGAGGTTTGAATGAATTGGCAATTATCATTGAAGATAACGGCAGAGGGCTTAAAGCAATTGATTCTTCCAGAGCTTCGGAAATTATCAACGATCGTTTGTACCTATTGAATAAACTCAATAAGACGAGTTCTTCTTACCTGATCCGTGAAAAAACGGGGGGTGGAGTTTCCGTAGAAATATTCATTCCTTTGATTACGAAAGCATACGCTGAAGAATTGAAGAAGGAAGGATTTTAATTAAAAGTTCAAAAGTTCAAAAGTTCAAAAGTTCAAAAGTTCAAAAGTTCAAAAGTT
>CAMLFH010000029.1 GCA_946479285.1 uncultured Flavobacteriales bacterium
TGTTCAAATGTTCAAATGTTCAAATGTTCAAATGTTCAAATTGAACCCTTTAAACCCTTTGAACCTTCGAAGCTCGCAGAGCGAAGAAGATTTGAACCCCTTTCAACCTTTTGAACTTTTTTAAAGCTATAGCTTGAAAAAGAAAGCAATCCGGTAAATCAACGGAATCAGGGCGCCAGGTTGACCGTTCGCAGTTTGTTTTCTCATAAAATATCCGGGTCTGAAGGGGCTGTTCAAATTATTGATGACATCATACATGATTCCGACATTTAACCGGAAATTTTGCTCCTCTCCGAATGCACGGGAAAATCCGAAACCAAGCAAAGCTGTTGGTACCCAAATTCTCTTTGGAGCAATAATCCCATTAGTATTGCTGAACGGATTCGATAACAGTTCGAATTCCAATCCGGTAAATAAGTAATTGAAAAATCGTCCATGAATAAAAACACCGCCGCCATAGACGGAATAAGAACCGGAAATTCCCAGGTTTTTGTAATAGGAATAATGGTAGCGCGCAGACGGTCCGAATGAAAGGAATTTGTTTCTGACGATTCCGAATTTCAAACCAATTCCTCCGGTCCCACCAAAATTACTTGCAGAAAAGTGAAGATCGCCGCCAATTTCATTGTATGGCTCGAATTTTTTTGTACTTGTTTCTTCCTCGTCTTTCAGGTACAATTCGGTATCCTCCTGTGCAAAACCGGAATGAATGCTGAAAAGAAGCAGGAAGCTAAAAAGGAATTGTTTCATAATACGCTTATAAGTGTTTGTTTATCAATATCGTGAGTTCCTTCGAAACGAGCAATATTTATTCCTTTAGATTGATAATCTGCAATCAGGATTTCCTGGTCTGCCTTTGGAAAGAATTCATCTTCCGTTCCCAAAACAAAAGTGGCTTTCCGGGCTAAATTACCATGCTCTTCAACTGCCAGATCAGGTGGGTAAACACTTGCCCACGAAATAAAATGATCACACGCTACTTTTCCATGTGCCAGCCAGCGAGCCGCAGTAGCCCCGCCCTGGGAAAAACCAATAACGGTTATTTTTTCAGGAGAAATGCCTTTCAGAATCTTTTCATGGAGTAAATCCAGGTTTATGCTGTTCAATCGGATGTCTTCTTCGCGCCACTCTTTGGTCATCCAGGAAGCACCAACTCTGCCGGATGTTCCTCTCAGATAAAAGCGGTGTCTTCCCTCCGGAAATACAAACAAGGTTTCAGTTACCGGAATATCTGCGAATTTTTGACAGAAGTATTCAACCAACTGACCATAGCCATGCAATACATAAACCAAATGGCGCATGTTTTCACCGGCTTGAATCGTCCGATATCTTAGGCTTGATGGGACATCTATTTTTCCTTCTGTCGAAATCATACTTTTTTCGGCAGGTTTTTAGCAAATTCCGGATAAAGGCGGTATTTCTTCGCCATCGGATCCAGGAAAAATTTGAGTTGTAATTCTTTTTTCCTGGTAATGGAAGGAATGTATTTATACATATCTCCAATATTTTTCGTGTAAGAATCAATTTCACTCTTGTAAATAGCAATGTCCATAGGAACCTGGTTCGAATTTTCTTCAAAAGAATGGATCAATGCTTCCGGATTATCTTCCCCGGCGTAATCAAAGGATTTCCATTGAAAAACCATCATCAGATCGTGGTCATTAAAGACAGAAAAATAACTTTTCCAGGCCGAATTACGAATGCGGTAACCTACAATCACATCTTTTCTCGTAGGAGCAACGATAGACTTGAATTCAATGTCCAATTCTCTTCCCGGACTTGATGGTGCAAAGATCGGGTTGGAAATACGGTCTAAAGCTCCGTCGTAATAGAACAGGTAATTGTAATTTCCGGTGAAACCCAATTCTGCAGCCTTCGCTTCACGGTTATTTTTGATCGCTTCATCCATCGCATATTCCAGTCGGTTGATAGTAATAATTGCATCAATAATGGTGTCGGCATTGAGATACTCTTTGTAGATCCGCATGGTGAACTTTTCGTTAACGGGAATCGCCAATGATGCCATGATCTCTCTTTTTGCTCTTGTATCCAGGCTTTCGTGGCTTTTTTCTGTTGGATCCTCAGTAGGATCTGTTGATTCTGCAGTGTTTTCATCACCACAAGAACTTGTAATAAGCAGCAAACAAAGCATGCTGATAGAGAATGATTTCATATACTTAATAATCGATGTCTAAGTTAAAACGGTTTTTCAGGTCAAAAAGGTTGGAATTTTTCTTTGCCAATTTATCAAAACGATCCGGACCATTCAGGTATTTCACTTCTTCCGGGGCATCTTTAATCATTTCAAGCTGAATGACCAGGTCGTAATTTTGGATTTCCTGGCGAATATACGCCATGACGTCTCCAATGGCTCCTTCTAATCGTGTCAGTTGAATGGTATTGTCTACTTCGAACTGAAAAGTTGTATCGTCCAATTGAACGGGTTCCCGTTTGATCATCACGTGATAAACCTGGTCTTGTCCGTTGAGTTTTTGCGTATGCGCCATCGTTTTCCAAAGCCGAACGACGTCGTCTTTATGGAATTCTTTTTTTGGCAGATCGCTTTGAGGAATGGTTGCTTTTGTTTTCTGTTGTTCAATTAAATGATTAATTGACAGGTTATTGGAGTTTAAATTGCCGGTTGGAGCAGACAATACTTTTGCCTCTTGTTTCGTAGAAAAAGCAGCTCGTTCAGGAGTTACGGATGGCTTGTTTACAGGCTTTGAAGGCTCGTTTCGCAAGCTTTGGCCCACATAAGGAATGATTGCTACAGGATCAGTTAAGGATTTTTTTTTTCGAGCTCAGATTTAACCGAACATATTTGCATCAGAGTCAATTCGACCAGCAGTCGGTGGTTTTTTGCCGATTTATAGTCGACATCTGCCTTGCTCAGAACTCCCAAACAACGAAGGGCCAGGGCTCCTTCTACTTTTTTAGCCTGGTCCACGAACAATTTTTCAGTTGTTTCACCAACTTCCAGTAAATGTGCTGTTCTAGGATCTTTGCAAATCAATAGATTACGGAAGTGTTCTGCAAGCCCGACTAAGAATTGATGTCCGTCAAATCCTTTCTCCATGACGTCATTAAACAGCAGCAAACAAGCGGGGATATCTTCGTTCAATGCATTTTCCACGACCTTGAAGTAATAATCGTGATCCAATACATTTAAATTCTCTAAAACCGCTTTATGAGTAATGGTAGTTCCGCAGAAACTAACAATTTGATCGAAAATAGATAAAGCATCGCGCAAAGCACCGTCAGCCTTTTGAGCAATGAGGTGCAAAGCATCCGGATCAGCAGAAATTGCTTCCTGTGTTGCCACGTGAGCCAAATGATCTGCAATGTCTTTTACTTTGATGCGTTGAAAATCAAAGATCTGGCAGCGCGATAAAATCGTTGGAAGAATCTTGTGTTTTTCAGTCGTTGCTAAAATGAAGATCGCATGTGCGGGCGGTTCTTCCAATGTTTTCAAAAAAGCATTAAAAGCCGCAGTAGACAGCATGTGAACCTCGTCAATGATATAAACCTTGTGAGTTCCCAATTGCGGCGCAATGCGCACCTGGTCAATCAATCCGCGAATATCATCTACGGAGTTGTTGGATGCAGCATCTAATTCGTAAACGTTCAAAGAAGCACCTTCATTGAAGGATAAACAGCTTTCACACTGGTCACAGGCTTCAGTTGCTTCTGTTCTGTTAAAACAATTGATCGTTTTCGCTAAAATACGCGCCGTTGTTGTTTTACCAACCCCGCGCGAACCGCAAAACAAGAATGCCTGCGCTAAGTGCTGGTTCTTAATTGCATTTTTTAGCGTATTGGTAATTGCCTTCTGACCCACAACCGTATCAAAGGTCTGAGGTCTGTATTTTCTGGCAGAAACAACGAAATCCGACATGAACACAAAGTTAGCTAAACTTTCTCAAAGAATTCAAAATGTAAAATTCAAAATTCAAAAAGTTTAGGAATACTTTTCTGACAATGCCAGGAATCTGGAATCATTGGAGTATTTATCCAGGACACTGCTATCAAGCAGACTCATTTTCATTCCTTTTTTTAGCGCAAGTTCCAAATTCAGAAAGAATCCGTTGTCATCTTGCTTGTCTGAAAGAATTTCGGCAAGTGTCCCATAAAAAAGTCCTTGATTTTCATTTATATAAATCGCTTGTTGCACATCATTGACTGCTAAATCAAGTTGTCCCGCCATTCGGTACAGGCATGCGCGGTCATTGTAAGACATAGCTCTTTCAGGGTTTGTTGCGACGAATTCGGAATAACAGGCAATTCCATCTTCGATTTTACCGGAAAGAATCAGTTTTTCGGAAAGAGCATAAATTTTATGGGCGAATCGAGATACAATTTGGATGAATCCCGAGGAAGTTTTTAAAAGTAGAAAGTCCAGGAAATGACTTGCTGCCATAGGTTTACTAACTTCCGGATCCACCAGGTATTCCCGAATGTATTTGGAATCGTTCCGGTAATTTGCTTCGGGATCGAAAATTGCAGACGAATCCAAATTAGCTGAATTTACAACTGTTCCGTCTTTCGTTTCGTAATAGTCATAGGCTTCACTATACAGTTCTTCAATTGATTCAGTAGAAACGTAAGAATTATGATCAAAAAAACGGATTGGATTCCCTGGTTTATTCCCGTCAAACGCAAACATATTTCCAGAACCGTCGGAAGCAAAAATCTGGTATTTGTTAGGAGGCAATAAGCTGTAATATCCGTTAGATTCTCCCAGTACATCTTTAACAGAACTGATTGTAGCGGCGTCAATCCAGATGGAATAATGGCCGTATTTTTCTGCCCATTGAATGTATTCTTCCGGATAGTCGCGTTTTTTTAACTCTTCCAGTTGTTCCGTTGTAACCAGTTCTTTTTCCGTGATTTGTACCGGGCGAGGAGTTTTTGCCTCTTTTTCAAAATGACGAAGAAATTCAAAGTAGGAATCTACATCCTGAATTTCTGTCAGACGGTGTTTTTGACGGTGAATAGTAAGTAAGAGTATGATCAGTTTTTCATCAAAATCATTTTCATCCGTTGCGTTTAATTCAAAATCGCTCATAAATCAGTTGGTGTTTTCAGGAGAAATTAATTGGATCCGAAATTACCGATTTAACCAGAAATCAGCAAGGTTAAATGTACCGGTCTTTTGAATTAAAATTATCTTTGTGTAAAATTCACTTGATGAAAGTTTATAACAACATATTGGAAACCATTGGAAATACACCTTTGGTAAAATTGAACAAGCTTACAAAAAACTGTAAGGCAACTGTTTTAGCGAAAGTTGAAACAACAAATCCCGGGAACTCGGTAAAAGACCGGATGGCGGTGAAAATGGTTGAAGATGCTGAGAAATCAGGATTGTTGAAACCAGGAGGAACGATCATTGAAGGAACTTCCGGAAATACAGGAATGGGGCTTGCTTTAGTTGCCATTATAAAAGGTTATAAACTGATTTGTGTATTGAACGACAAACAGTCGAAAGAGAAAATGGATATTTTGCGTGCGGTAGGAGCTGAAGTGGTGGTTTGTCCAACTGCTGTGGAACCTACAGATCCGCGTTCATATTATTCGGTTTCAAAAAGACTGGCAAAAGAAATCCCGAATTCCTGGTATGTAAACCAATACGATAATTTGTCGAACCGAACTGCACATTACGAGCAAACAGGACCTGAGATTTGGGAACAAACAGAAGGAAAAGTGACTCATTTCATAGTTGGAGTTGGAACCGGAGGAACGATTTCAGGAGTTGGAAAATATTTGAAGGAGAAAAACCCGAATATCAAAATTTGGGGAATTGATACTTATGGTTCTGTTTTCAAGAAATACAAGGAAACGGGAATCTTTGATGAGAATGAGATCTATCCTTACATCACGGAAGGAATCGGGGAAGATATTCTTCCTGCAAACGTAGATTTCGACGTCATTGACCTTTTTGAGAAAGTGACCGATAAAGATGCGGCTGTTTATACACGTCGTTTGGCTCGTGAAGAAGGAATTTTCGTTGGAAACTCTGCAGGAGCTGCGATCGGTGGATTGCTGCAATTGCAGGATCAATTGACAGAAGACGATGTAGTAGTGGTTTTATTCCACGATCATGGAAGCCGTTATGTTGGCAAGATTTTCAACGACGATTGGATGCGTGAGCGCGGATTCCTGGAGGAAGAATTCAAAACGGCAGAAGATGTGATTGCGCGGCATGCAGATTTGCCTTTGGTAACTTTGTATTCGGAAGAGTTGGTTTCTCACGCGATCATGAAAATGCGTAAATACAATATTTCCCAGATTCCTGTTTTAAGAGACGGAGAATTGGTTGGTTCCTTGAATGATTCACAGGTTTACCAGTTGTTGGTAGACAACCCGGCATTAAGAGATACACCGATCTCCAAGATCATGCAGAAACCTTTCCCGGTTGTTATGGGAACAGCAAAATTGGAAGAGGTAGCCAAATTGATCAATGAGCAAACTCCGGCAGTTATCGTTGAAAGAGCGAACGGAGATAAAAAAATCCTGACTCGCCAGGACGTGATTGCTTCGTTGGCATAATAATATAAAACGGTGGGGATCGGCCGCGACCGATTCATACATGTTTTAAATGAAAATGAATAAAAAGAAATACATAGATCAAATGCAGCGAACGGTGGAGATTACTTCCACCGTTTCGCGTATTGTCTCATTGGTTCCTTCCCAAACCGAATTGCTCGTTGATTTAGGCTTGCGTGATAAATTGGTCGGAATTACCAAGTTTTGCGTGCACCCTGCCGGATTGAAAAAAGAAGTCCAATTGATAGGCGGGACCAAAAATGCGAAGATTGATTTGATTCGTTCACTGAATCCTGATCTTGTAATCGGGAATAAGGAAGAAAACAGTCAAGCCGACATTGAAGCGTTGGAATCTCTCCTTCCGACCTGGATGAGCGATATTTTCAACCTGGGAGATGCGCTGGAGATGATCCGGAAAGTAGGAGAGATCACCGGAACCGGCGAAAAAGCGTTAGAGATTTGTGAGACGATCGAAAGGAACTTTTCGCAATTAGATTCCTTGAAAAGCAGCGGGAAAACCGTTTTATACCTCATTTGGAAAGATCCCTACATTGCTGCCGGTCCGAATACTTTTATTGATGCCATGCTTTCAACTTTGGGTTTTCAAAATGCCATGCGGCAAAAACGCTACCCGGAAGTGAAACTGGAAATAGTGAATCCCGATTTTATTTTCCTGAGTTCAGAACCTTTTCCATTCAAAGAAAAGCACATCGAAGAACTACAAAATCAATTTCCTGAAAGTACCATTGTTTTGGTAGACGGAGAATACTTTTCCTGGTATGGTTCACGATTGATCGGAGCTCCGGATTATTTTGAGAAATTGTTAAATCAGCTAGAAGGTTAAGGAATTTAAACGGGATGTATTAAATTTATGCATGCATATCTATTTTACCATGAAAAGATCATTTTTTACATTTCTGTTATTCGCTTTTGTTTACCTGGTTTCTGTTTCATTCAAAGCCCCGGCTTATCATACAATCACTGTTAAAGTGACCAATATGCGCAATAGTACCGGAAATATGCAGCTTCAAATTTTTCGTAGTGCAGAAAATTACAGCAAAGGCATTGCCTGGAAAGTGAAGGTGGTTGACAAAAGTGAAATAAAGAACAACATACTTACCTGTACTTTCACCGGAATAGAACCCGGCGAATATGGCATAGCTGTTTTAGACGACGAAAATAAGAACAAGGAAATGGATTACACTATGTTCATGCCGGACGAAGGATTTGGATTCGCAGATTATTATCATACTTCCTGGAGTAAGCCCAAATACGAAAGTTTCAAATTTCAATTGAAAGGTGATAAGACGATGACTGCGAAAATACGTTACGTTTAAATCCGGAGATTTACATTTTAGAATACTGTTCCGCAAACTCAACCATATCCAATGACATTTTGGTCATTTCGTGAAGAGGAAGTTTGTTGGGCTTGAATTTTATTTGCCCCTGAAGCATAAAATCGTTTACTTTTTTAGGAGTTACTTTTAGCTGAACAAAGTCCGTACTCTTTAGAAATTCGTTGAATACCCGAACCGGCCCCATATTTTCAATGACTGCGGTTACAAATGTTCCACCGTATACTTTCGTTACTTTTTCCAGGTTTCCTTTCAAAGACAAAATTTCATTTCCTGAATAAGGAATAACGGATTTTGGATCAACTCCTATAAAATAGGTGTTTGGCGAAAGTTGCTTTAAATGATAAATGGTGCTTCCAAAATTCAGACTCAAACCCGGACCCTGAACCGACTCCGGAAAAGCTTTCCACAATTCCGTTACATCACAGTTCGTTTTTGTTTGAACAATCAAATTCATTTGCGGGACAAGCAAAAAACCGAAGGTATTTGGCATGTTCTCTTTAGAGTCTTCCAAATTAGTCCCGTTGAAGTCCATTGCAAAAGCTTGTACATCTTTAAACACAAACAATCCTTTTGGCAGGAAATTCAATAAAGTATCAGGTAATTTTTCGGGGATTAAACGCGAATAGACGTAAACTCCTTTTGGTTTTAATCCGAATTTTAATCCCGGTCCTATTTTCTTGCGATAGGCTACCAAACCTTCCAGCATGATCTCATTATCCTGGTGTTGAACAGATAAGTTAACAGAAGAAAAAGCACTGGTTACAGGCATTTTCTTTAAATCCAAAGCGATAAATTCATTCTTTTCCGGAGCGGCTTTTTTTAATTCTACAAACGGAATATTCAGAATTTCATTCAGAGTGGACTGAAGGTTGGCACGGTCCTTTTTTCCTTTGGTTTGTTGAATAAATAAAGCGCAATCCCCTTTTGCAGAACCAGCTTGGTTTGATTTACAATAAGCGGCAATATTTTTATTGAACGCACCCGAATTAGTGGTTTGAACAGCAACCAGCAAGAAACTTTCTTCACCTCTTTGAATGCTGTAAAGCACAACATCTTCTTGTAAATCAATGTAAAGTGATTTTTTATTCGAATCAGGATTGAGGTTTTTTTCGATCAGTTCGCGCACTTTCAAAATGAAGGCATCGTCTTTTTCTGCAAATAAGGTGTTGTAAATTTCTTTCTTAACGAATGATTCGGCATCGAGCCTTAAAACCCAATTTGCATCATCAGGAACCGGAACATGCGGGTTATTTTGGTTGCTTGAAAGAAAATTCAGACAAATAAAAATCAATATACTGGAGGCTGTAAGTAGCACTACAAGGAAAGCTGCATAAAAGCGTTTTTTTATTTGCATGGCATAAAGGTAATTTTTTATTGAAAGTGTAACTTTGTTTCATGGGAAAATTCTTTTTCTGGTTCATTAAGCTATTTGGTTGGAAAATAGATGATCATGTTCCAACCGGCGTAAATAAAGCAGTTGTGGTCATGGGGCCGCATACATCCAATTGGGATTTTGTGATTGGAAAAATTGCATTCGCTCATTATAAAGTGAATGCTAAATTCTTAATCAAGAAAGATTTATTCTTTTTCCCCTTAGGTCTTTTACTGAAAGCAATGGGCGGGATACCGGTTGACCGCAAAAAAAACAACAATATAACCGAGCAGGCTGTAAACTATTTTAAAGACCACGAAAAGTGTTTCATGGTTTTCACCCCGGAAGGAACAAGAGGATATCAGCCGAAATGGAAAAAAGGTTTTTATTACATCGCAGAACAGGCTAAAGTTCCGATTTACATTGGTTACATTGATTATAAAAAGAAAATCGGCGGATTCCATTCTTTATTTGTTCCAACGGGAGACGTTGATGCGGATATTAAATATTTGAAAGGTATCTTGTCACAGTATACCGGGAAAGTTCCTGAGAACGGTATTAGAAAAGAAGAAATCGAATAGTTCGCGAATCTTGCGGACAAAATTGGAGATTTAGACATGTCAGAATTTTTAAGAACAGTAAATGTTACCCGGTACATTTCGCCTTTGCGCGAAGGTGGTTCACTGCCTGCATTGGTCGATGCCGATGACGATTTTAAGTATGTACTGAAATTCAGAGGGGCCGGACATGGTGTGAAAGCACTGATCTCCGAATTTTTAGGCGGCGAAATTGCACGCATGCTGGGTTTTAAGGTTCCGGAATTGGTTTTTGTGAACCTGGATGAAGATTTTGGCCGCTCGGAAGCGGATGAAGAAATACAGGATTTGCTGCGCGCCAGTCACGGATTGAATCTTGGACTGCACTTTCTTTCCGGGGCAATTACTTTTGATCCGGTAGTGACGAAAGTAGACGAAGAAACAGCTTCCCGCATTGTTTGGCTGGATGCATTTATTACGAACATTGATCGCACTTTCCGGAATACCAATATGCTGATCTGGAAAAAAGAATTGTGGCTGATCGATCACGGGGCTTCGTTCTATTTTCACCATACCTGGGAAAACTGGGAGAAAACCGCACAAAGTAACTTTATGTACGTGAAAGATCATGTACTGCTTCCACAGGCGTCAAAAATGGATGAAGCGGATACCTTTGCACATTCCAAACTGGATGAAGAAAAATTAGCCGCTTTGGTAGACGCACTTCCCGAATCCTGGTTGAACTGGGAAGATCCGGAACTAACTCCGGATGAAATCAAAAACGTGTATAAAGAGTTTTTAAGCATTCGTCTGAAGAACTCCATCAATTTTGTAAACGAAGCTAAAAATGCCCGAAATGTTCTTATATGAATACGCAGTAATACGCCTGGTCCCGCAGGTTGAACGCGAAGAATTCATCAATGTGGGTGTTATCCTGTTTTCGAAAAAGCAAAAATTCATCCAAACAAAGATTGAGCTTCCAGAAGAGCGTTTGAAATTATTTAAATGTGAAATGGACCTGGAGCAGGTTCAAGCAAATTTAAAAGCTTTTGAATGGATCGCTTCAGGATCAAAGCAAGGCGGACCAATTGCCTGCGAAGAATTACCGGAACGCTTCCGCTGGCTCACGGCAGTAAGAAGTTCTATTATCCAGACTTCACGTCCGCATCCGGGAAAGACCGGTGATTTGGAGAAAGAAATAGCGCGGTTGTTTGCAGAATATGTGGAATAAAAACACTCAAAGAAAACAATACTTAACCAACTGAAATAAGTTTAAATCCTCAAAAGCATGCAGTCAGAAAAAAAGGAAAACGCTTCAAAAAGGTTACATGCAAGGAACAGAAACCGGGATCGGTACGATTTAAATGCACTTTTGATTTCTAATCCTGAATTGAAAGAGTATGTAAAACCCAACCATTTTGGAGATGATTCGATCGACTTTTCAAGTCCTGCTGCGGTGAAATTATTGAATAAAGCCTTACTCAACCATTACTACGGAATAGCGAATTGGGATTTCCCGGATGAGAATTTATGTCCACCAATACCCGGGCGAGCGGATTACCTGCATCACATAGCGGATTTATTGGCTGAAACCAATTTTGGTGTCATCCCGGTAGGAGAAACCTTCACGTGTCTGGATATTGGAGTTGGTGCAAGCTGTATTTATCCCATTATTGGAGTGACAGAATTTGACTGGAAATTTATAGGAAGCGATATTGATCCAAAATCAATTGCGTCAGCGCAGCATATTGTGGATGCAAATGAATCTCTTCAAAAAATGGTTTCGTTCAGGCTGCAGAAAAATCCAAGGGCTGTTTTTCGGGGAATCATTACTGATTCGGATAAAATTGATTTAACGATTTGTAATCCGCCGTTTCATACTTCGCTGGAAGATGCCCAGGAAGGAACCCGCAGAAAAATCAAGAATTTATCCGGAAAAACAGAAAAAACTCCGGTACTCAATTTTGCGGGGAACGGGAATGAATTAGTCTTTAACGGTGGCGAATTTCAGTTCATCCAAAATATGATTTCGGATAGCAAGCTGGTTGCGAAAAACTGTTTTTGGTTTTCAACTTTGGTATCCAAACAATCGAATCTGAAAGGAATTTATAGGTCATTAGAACAAAATGGCGCCATTCAGATCAAAACGCTGGCCATGGGAACCGGTAACAAATCAAGCCGAATTGTAGCCTGGACTTTTCTGTCTAAACCAGAACAAAAAGAGTGGCGTGAAACACGTTGGAAAAAATAAAAGTAGAACTGTTTGCTCTTTTTAGATCAGCGTGGCGAAATGATCAGGTAGGAACGATGCCTTGATAATTGATGATTTTCGCGTGTTATTTCTTAAAAGAATCTGTTCTCTTGTCATATCCATACGGACAATGTCTGCAACCGCTTTTACAACAATGTCCGCGCTTTAAATGATACTTTTCCGTAAAAACAATATAACCTTCCGGGGTATAATAAAAGTCATCCGGTTCTAAACCATTATTTTTGGGGAGCGGACGAAAGTCATCATCAATCATAATACAAAATTACGCATTTCATGGAGCTATTCGATACTTCCAAATCTGTTTTACAGGAAATCGGGCTAAACGCTGATCAATTCCCGAATGCGCGCTTGCTTGTAAAACGCGATGATCTGATCCACCCGGAAGTATCCGGCAATAAGTGGCGAAAGTTGAAGTTTACGATTGAATTGGTGAACTACCAGAAAAAAGACGGAATTCTGACTTTCGGCGGAGCTTATTCGAACCATTTATTGGCTGTTGCAGCTGCTTGTAAGCTAGCGGGATTAAAATCTATTGGAGTTGTGCGCGGAGATGAATTGACCGCAGAAAGCAATAAAAACCTGAAGCGCTGTTCGGAACTGGGAATGGAATTGATCTTCGCTTCCCGTGAATCGTACGACGAACGGGAAGAAAAAAGCTGCCAGGAAGGCTGGAAAGAAGCCCATCCAACTTATTTGTTAGTGCCGGAAGGTGGTGCAAATTATTACGGAATGGTTGGCTGCCAGGAAATTGTTAAAGAACTTCCCGGCAAGATCGATCACTTATTCGTTGCGCAGGGAACAACGACTACCAGCTGCGGTTTACTGCTTGGTTCGGATGAAGAAACAAGTTTACATGTGGTCCCGGTTTTGAAAGGTTTTGACTCCATTGCCGAAATGCGGAAACTGCTTTTTCCTTTCCTGATCGATGAAGAAATCATCCATGAATACCTGGAAAGGGTAGAAGTACATTCCGAAGCACATTTTGGCGGCTATGGAAAATGGACTTCGGAATTGCTTGATTTTATAACCGAATGCAAAATGAAATTCGATCTGCCTTTAGATAAGATCTACACCGGAAAAGCATTCTACGCGACGATGGAATGGTTGAAAGACCAGAAGTTTGAAACACCCCAAACCATTGTTTTCCTGCATACGGGTGGATTGCAAAATGGCAGTATTTGATTTCCTCCCTCTTAGTTCCCCTCCAAAGGGGGAAATCGAAAGTTCACCTTTACTGCTAGATTCGTTCTTCGAAATTTTAAAATTCAGGAAATACTTCTCTTTTTAAAGAGGATTAAAAACTCCCCCTTTGGAGGGGGATGAAGGGGGAGGAAAAAGTTATCTCATCTGTCGTCCCCAATTCTCCGCTTTTTGAAGCCATTTCTCCCGCATTTCAGGCTTAGAACCTTTAATTATTCCGATATAACTCACTTTCACCGGACTAACCCCGCAGAATTTCAGCACAGAACGTTTCAACTGATTCACACTCGGTCTTCCGAAATAAAAGCGGTAGAACCAGCCTGGTTGATCTAAAGTCGTAATGATGTGCGCTGTTTTCCCCTTTAGAAGTTTATCCCAAAGCGAGGAGTTTTCCCGGTATTGAAAAGCAAATCCCGGAAGGAATAATCGGTCGATAAATCCTTTGGTGATTGCAGGGAGTCCGCCCCACCAAACCGGGTGGATCCAAACCAACTGATCAGCCCAGGTAATTTTCTCCCAGGCTTCCAATAAATCCGGTTCCAATTCTGTTCTTTTTTGGTAGCCGAATTGCAGGTTTGGGTTAAAATCCAGTTCAGCGATAACGATTTCTTTGACTTCAGCGTCTGAATAGGAAGCTCCTTTTTTGTAGGCTTCTGCCAGGCCATAATTGAAGGATGCTTTATTGGGATGTCCGTTGATAATTAAGATCTTTTTGCTCATTATTTTTCTTTTGAGCAAAGCTACTTTCAGGCATTTCCCTAAAAAAGGACATTTGTCACAAAACGATTGCCTTACGAATCCGCGTTAAATGCCGTTGGGTAATTCCTAAGTAGGAGGAAAGGTGCTGCAAAGAAATTTTCTGAATGTATTCCGGCTGCTCTTTGATCAGGTTTTCATAACGTTCGGGGGCAGAATCGCGCTGCAATTGGAAAACGCGTCCTTCCAGTTCCAGGTACTGCTGTTCGGCCATAATCTTCAGGAAATGGATCCACGCCGGATTTTTCGTCAAAAGCAAATCAATTTGATCTTTTGGGATTACCAACACTTCTGCATCAGAAAGTGCCTGGATATATTCCACACTTCCATTCCCGGTAATGAAAGCAGAATAGGCAGCCATCATATCGCCGGGAAAGCGAAAGCAATAAGTCATCTCGTTGCCGTTCGGAGTAAGGTAGAATGAACGGAAAACACCGCTTTCAATAAATGCCACTTCCGAACATTTTTGTCCTTCCTGCACGAAATAAGCTCCTTTTTTCAGGGTTCGTTTCGAAAAAAGGAGAATGGCTTCGTCCATTTCGGATTCTGTAAAGAGATTGAATTGCGTTAAGAAGGGTTTTAATTGCATGAAACGAAATTACGAATTCCCAACCAGTGTTGTCTGGTTTAAAACCTCGTACCGCACATTCACCCTCTCATTTCTCCAGCAATTTCCACCTTACCTGCGGTTTATTGCCTTGTGAGGCAAACCTCCGTCTTCACCCGCGGCAGCGGGCTCTTGTCATTGCCACAAAAAGGTGGAGCCAAGAACTAGCGAAGCTAGAGAAGACGAAACAACGACAAACGTTAGAGCGAAAGTTGTAAGGTAAGGTCTAGGCATGGGTAAACCAATCGACCTGTTAGCAGGGTATGACAGAATTTTCCATAAACTCAGCGTACCGCCTCAAACAGTATGGAAAATTTACTGTCATTTACTGCACAGGTGCCCGATCTTGTTTACCTAATCGCCATTATTCAAAATTAGTAAGCTGAACGATTTAAGTGCTAAATTTCACGGTCATATAATGGGATTTCCAATGCCGTACTCGATCATGAAATGCTGTGTCAATACATTTTACGAAAAGTTAAGTCATTTTTTATATTTCTTAGCTGCAAAATGTTTTTTGTGCTCTTTTCCCAAGTTGTGCATCCCAAGCCAATAAAGCGGCATCAGGAAGATATATAAAAAAACAGCCAGGAATTCGTACCCATGATATTCTGAAGCATGAGAATCTATGAAGTAATCAATAAAATCAGAAGCAAAACCGAAAGAGTATAAGATGAAGAACGGAAAGATGATACTCCCTGCAATGACGATCAATCTTGCAGAAAGGTCCAGTTCTTTTTTACGGGCAAACCAAATCAACGACACATGAATAATGAGAATTATTAAAATAAAAATAATGGCAATTACCAGCGGACCGAGATCAATCAAGAATTTGGCAAAACCGGTTGCTTTGGGAGAAAAGGTGATCTGGATATAATTGGTAGGGATTTTAGAGAATTTCCAGTAGGCAGTTCCTTTGAAACTTCCCGAGTCGGGCGGGCCAAGATTGGAATGGATTGGGTGATCAAATTCCGAAGCATCTACGTACAAATTTAGTTCATGAAACGATTTCCATTCTTTAGCAGGAGCCAGGAAATACCGAAAGCTGTATTCACGCACCCAATCGGAATTATCTACCCAGGATTTACCTATGTATTCTACCTGTATTTTGTGAATTCCCGGTTTCAGATTGATCTCGAAATAAAGAAAGTCGGACAGTGGAAAATACCTTCCGCCATTAGGATTATCCTTGATCAAAATAAATTTCCCGGATGTTCCAACGTCTTCTTTAAATGAATGCGAAAAAGCATTGAATTTAGCTGATGTATCTCGCAATTTATAGGTTATTTCTTTTAATTCAACCTCTTTTCCATCCAACCAAACTCTAAAGTTTTTGAAGTAATCTCTTGCATGGAATAACAGCGGGACCTGCAAACCTTCCCGTTCATTTTGAATCGTGTATTCGACCTTGTAAAATGCTCTTTGAAAGTACTTGTCGATCTTGATGTGAATATCCTCATTCAGAATATCCATGTCTTTACTGGATACTGCTGACATGGGATAAGATTCACGCTGAATCGGCGATGCCATATTCGCCATGCAGAGATTGCATGTAAAGAAGAAGATCGGGATGAGGTATTTAAGCATAGAATTCTAAGGAAATTGTTTTGTTGATGAATCTAAAATAAAAAAAGGGTTAAACAATGATGTATAACCCTTCCGTTTATTTAATGGATTCTTAGTTTTTGATCAATTTTCGACTGATACGTTCCTGCTGATCATTCGTGAAAACGAGGTGATAAATTCCGGCATCCAGGTGTTCCAAAGACAAAACAGTTTGCTTGTCTGCAGAATAATTTCCGATCAATCTTCCCGCTGCATCTGTTAATTGAATGCTTGTTACTGATTCATCTTCGATGGAGAGAGTTACTTTATCCGAGAAAGGATTCGGATAAATGGAAAATTCGTCGGATTTGTTTGTGGTAAGCCCTAAAGACTCGCTCAGATTAATTTCTGCTAAAAGAAAATCAGAAGATGGGTCCAGGTAGTCGGTTTTCCCTCCGATCAGCAGGTGATCCGGACTTGTTAATACCATACAGTTTAATAGTTCGAATCCTTCTGAAAAGTCGAATTCAAAATCACCGGTCGTATTAAAGCTGTTATCGATTGTTCCGTCAGTATTGAATCGGGTAATAATGATGCGATAATCAAATGATGCATCGTGCTGTTGTCCACCTATCAGTATTTTTCCGGAAGGTTGAACTACCATGTCCATATAAGGGAGTGTGTGCATCAAAATGCCGTTCGTTGCGAAAGTACTGTCAAGTGTTCCGTCTGCTTTCAGTCTTATAATTACTTTGTCGGATGATTCTCCTGCCAAAACGATTTTCCCATCTGCCAGTTCCTGTGCTTTCGTCAGTATTTCGAACGCATTCGGGTCGGTGTCACTGTCAATAGATGCGATTCCGTTCTGACCGAAAGAAGTAATCAAATCTCCCGATGCGTTGGTTTTGATACAGGATAACTTCATGGACCCGGTACCATTTGTCCCGTAGGTTAAAATGGAACCGTCAGCTAAAGCAATAGCTCCACTACTAAAGAAGAAGAAGGTGCTCAGGTCACTGATTGCCCGAATGCCATTTGCCCCGTATGAATTATCAAGAGTTCCGCCCGTGGTCAGTTTGGTGAAATAAGAAACCCCATCAGCGTAACTTACCAAAAGCAACGACTGGTCAGTTTGTACAAGGATTGAGTTGAATTCACTCTGATCGTAATCCGTTTCAATAAAAATTCCGTTTGTAGCAAAACTGGAGTCAATGATTCCATTTGCAAGATAACGGGCTACGAATGCATGAAGAATCGGTACGCCTGGAGAAACCTCTGATCCGTCCTCGGTTGATCCGGCAACCAGTATTTTTCCATCAGCTTGTAGTTGAATAGTACGTATAGTAATTCCGGATTGAATATCGGTAAGTGTCATTCCACCTGTTCCGAATGTCATATCCTGCGTACCGGTCGCGTCATGTTTTGTCAGGACCAGATCAGATCCGCCCGAGACGTACTTGCGTCCGGCGCTGATGATGCTGCCATCCGGATTCAGAACAATTCTGTCTACCAGCGATGTATTTTCTACATAGGTGAATCCTTCAAATCCGAATCCCTCGTTCAAGACAATGTTTTGGGCAGAAGCGGATAAACAGGTTAAAAGTGTAAGTGAAGTAATAATGGTTCTCATAAATCAGGAATTTGTGTTATAAATTCCTGAACGAGATTTTGGCATGTTTGGTTGGGAGGTTTTAAAAAAAAATAGGGGCATCTCGGTTTAACCGAGATGCCCCTGCTTAGTGATTTTCAAATCTATATGCTACGCTAACTGCGCTAACGCTTGTTCAAAACTCGAAAGCTGCGCTTTCTCTTATTCAAACAATGTCTTATCAACTTCTCCGTTGAATTCAATTGTTTTTACAGTTCCTGAAAGTGTCATTTCACCCATGACCTGTGTCATTTTGTGAGCAAACAAGAAACCATTTACTTCTTTGTAATCATCGAATATCGTTGTAGCTTCTACTGTTTCTTCTCCCTGTTTAGAGATAGAAACCGTTTTGAACTTCAGGTTTGTAACCGCATCGAAGTAATCAAAAGATTCTTTTTCACCATCACTCGTTGTCAAAACATAATAGTCTTTCCCAGCGATTGTTTCAATTCCTTTGATCTCGTATTTCATTCCTGAAGTTTTGTAGTTTACTTCCGGGAATAAACCTTCTCCTTTTTTCTTAGCAGCCAATTCTTCAGCAGTCATTTCTTTCTTTCCTGTCTGCATGCTGGTTTCAGAACCTTTTGTTCCGTCGTAGTTAGAGCTTTGGAAAACCATTCCCTGTGCTTCAATTTTCATTGCTTCCTTGTTTGGAGCAACAAAAGCATCTGTCATGTTAATAACCATCGGGATTTGAGGAGAAGACAATTCAATTTTCTTCACTACTGATTTTACTTTCTTCATCTTCTTAGCCAAATCCTTAGCAGAAGCTGTTTTGGTAACTGTATTGATATATCTGTCGATCAATTGATCCGCAGTAATATCAGCTTTCTTCATTTCCTTTACAGGATTTCCGAACGGATCTAATTTCTCGATCACACCATCGCTGTCAAAAGCTTTCAATTTCGGAAGGATGTCTTCGTTTCCTACAACCACAATGTTGAATCCGTTCTTGAAGTATTTTTGAGCTGCTGTCAATACATCGTCTTTTGTAATTGCATCCAAACGCTTTAAATATGTTTGGTAATAATCAGCCGGCAGCTTATCACGGATGATACTTAAGGCAAAGCGCGCAACTGTTTGAGGACGCTCCAGTGAACGTGCAAAACTTCCAGCCATTGCTGATTTAGCTAAGTTTAACTCATCATCTGTTACATAACTGTCGCTGATCTTTGTGATCTCAGATAACAATTCCGTAATTGCTGAATCTGTTACTTCGTTTCTGAAGCTTCCGGATGTTCCGAACCAGCTTCCGTCTCTTGTCACTTCAAAGGAAGTGTATGCACCGTAAGTATAAGCCTTGTCTTCACGTAAATTTTGCATGATACGTGCTCCGAATGAACCACCACCTAAAATGCTGTTCATGACGTTCAAAGCGATTTGATCAGTAGCTCCCGGTTTCATTTCGATCGGGAAAGTGATAGAGATCACAGATTGTACAGCTCCCGGTTTGTTTACGAAGATCACGCGGTTTCCTTTCGCTTTTAATCCTGTTCCGAAATCTTCTTTGTATGGCTGACCACCTTTCCACGTTCCGAAATACTTTTCAGCCATTTTCATCGCGTTGTCTTTCGTGATATCACCAACAATTACCAAATATGCTCCGTTTGGAGTAAAGATTTGCTTGTAATTATTTTTTACATCGTCTAAAGTGATTGCAGCCAAAGATGCCTCATCCATAACACCTCCAAGCGGGTGATTCGGGAAATCGATCTTAGACTCAGCATTGGAAGCCATCGTGTTCGGATCTGATTTCGCAGACAACAAACCTGATTCGTTTTGTTTTTTGATACGGTCAAACTCACTTTGCGGGAATGCCGGATTGATCGTTACATCCTGCATGATGTCCAAACCTGTTTCCATGTGTTTAGTCAAACAAGAGAAATAAACAGAACTTCCGTCAGCACTCAAAGATGCTCCCATGTTGTCCACTTCTTTGTCCAATACGTCTTTCGAGCGTTTTGCTGTTCCTGAAGTAAGCAATTGTCCCATCATGTTGTTCGTTCCCGCTTTAGAACCTTCAATCATTGGTGAAGATCCCATTGTAAGAGAAAAAGAAACACGAGGTAATTTATGGTTTTCAGAAAGGATCACGGTAATTCCGTTGCTTAATTTGAAAACCTCTGAGTTTTTAATATTAATAGTTGGTGCTGCAGCTGCAGCAGGTCTTACAGAACGATCAACTTGTCCGTAAACCCCTGTAAATGCTGTTAAAGCAACAAGTGTAATTAACTTTTTCATGATCTTGTTCTGTTAGTTTGCTTTTGGTAAATAATATAAAATGATTCGGTTGTCCTGAGTCAAATATTTTTTCGCAACACGCTGAATATCTTCACGAGTAATACTCATGTAGATTTCCATTTGCTTATTGATCAATTCCGTACTTCCGAAGTACATTTTGTTTTGAGCTAAATTCTCAGCAATTCCGGCTACAGTTGAGTTGGAACTTACTATTTGGTTCTCAAATTGATTGCGAACCGCCTGGAATTCTTCTTCAGAGATTAAGTTATCCTGGATCGATTTGATTTGTTCATCCAATGATTTTTCTAATTCTTCCACTTTCGTTCCGTTGGCAGCAATTGCAGCAACGATTCCCATTCCCGGATCTTCCATGTTGAATGCGAAAGAGAATGCGGCAACAGCCTGTTGTTTCTTCTCAACAATTTCTTTGTTCATACGGGAAGAATTACTTCCGGATAAAACCGCATTTAAGAATTCGATAGCTACGAAATCTTTGTCTGTTTCTTTCGGGAATTTGTAACCCATAAATACTGCAGGCAATTGGATATTGTCATAAACAGTTTCTCTCTGAACACCTGAGATTGGTTCAAATGCCGGATTTGGCTTAGGGATCTCACAGGCCATTGCAGTATATTTCTTCAATAGCTCTTTTGCTTTCGGATCTGTTGGATTGCTGAAGTTTTTTGCATCGAATGCCATTTTCTCAACCCCGTATTTTGTTTTGAATTCACCTTCACCCAGGTTTTCAAAATCACGGAATAAATTAATTGCTTGTCCTTTTGGAACAGAAGCAAAGTACTTATCGATCCATTTTTTGGTTTGTTCGATATTGATATCTCCCGCAATGGAAAGCACTGCATTGGAAGGAACATAGAACGTGTGGTAGAAATTCACATAGTCAATTTCCTGCGCAGCATTCAAATCTTCCATACTTCCAATCGGTACCCAACGGTAAGGATGGTTTTTGTATGCCAATTTGAACAGGTTCTCCATGAACGTTGCGTACGGCTGATTGTCAACACGCTGTCTTTTTTCCTCTTTTACAACTTCACGCTGCGTTTCAACACCGGTTTGGTCTACTTTTGCGTGCAATAATCGCTCGCTTTCTAACCATAATCCCAATTCCAATTGGTTGGAAGGAAGGATTTCGTAATAATACGTTCTATCCTGACTTGTATTTGCATTCAATGCGCCACCGTTTTTCTCAACCAATTCAGAGTATTCTCCTCTTTTGATATTTGTGGAACCTTCAAACAATAAATGTTCAAAAAAGTGAGCGAATCCGGTTCTGGAAGGATTTTCATTCTTAGAACCTACGTGGTACATAACTGAAACTGCTACAATCGGAGTAGCGTGTTCCTCGTGTAAAATAACATGCATTCCGTTTGCCAGATCGTATTCGATGTACTTTACTTTCTCCTGCGAGAAACTATAGATCGAAGACGAAAGCAACAATGCTGTAAAAAGACTTTTTTTCATGTTGAATTTTTCGACTTGTTTGCCACGAAAATAACAACAAAAATTGCTTTACAACCATTTAGGGGAATTTCGGACGTAAAAGCGGACAAACGGCTTTTATTCCTTTTAGGTTAAAAAGTTCAATGGTTCAAAAGGTTTAATGTTTGAACTCTTTGAACATTTTGAACTTTTCCACGGTGTGGAAAGTAGCATGGTTTTTGTTATATTCGGGACTATGAAATTACTGACTTTTTGCTTTTTGCTTCTCGCTTCAGGTCTTTTTGCTCAAAAGCAGACCACTTTCGCCTACATGGACTACAACAATTTTTTTCATTCTTTTAAAGACGGGTATTTCAACCAGATCGATCACCAGGCAGTGACCGGGATCGCTTATGGAGACGAAGTGATTGCATATTATAACAATCAACGGGATTTTAAGATCTATGACGGAACTTTTTCCCGCGTAATGACGAATCAGCCTGCTGTGTTTAAGATTTCCGATCACATGGCGGCCTGGAATATCGGTCAGTTGATTTATTACTATGAAAATGGAAAACCCCACAACCTCACTTCCTTTGGAGCCGATTATTGGGTGACGGATTCTTTGGTCACTTTTCAGGATACGCGCTACAACTCATTGAATGTCGTTTATAAAGGGAAAATCTCCACATTGGTTCAAAGTACTACCGAATTGCCGGCTCCTGTCGTTCAGGGAGATAATTTAGTGGTATTCAAGGACAACGGAGATATTTTCAAAGTTTTTTACAGAGGACAAATCTATGACATCGGCACTTACAACGGAACGGATTTTGAGTTTTTTGCAGGGACAGATATTCTGGGTTTTAACGATCCGCAGACACGCACATTTGCGGTATTCCAGGAGGGCGAATTTTTTGATGTGGAGGAATTTCGTGTTCCCAAAGTAAAAGCGGGGAGAGGATTCCTTGCTTATGAAGATTTACAAGGTAATTTAAAGTACTACGGAAAAGGGAAGTACGAAACCCTAAGCTCTTTTGCTCAATTCTGGGATGCAAAAGATGACCTGGTAGTTTGGGGAGACGCAAACACTACTTATCAATATTTTAAAGGTGAAAAGAAGAACGTTGCAAATTTTGTAGTGAAAGAATGGCAGATGAAAAATGATGTTATTGCTTTCCGAACCCTGATGGGCGGAGTTGGTGCATGCATTGGTGGTGTCTACAAAGAAGTTACTTCGATCAATGATACGGAATTCGTCATCAATGGCCATGGTGTCATGGTTCAGCTGAAAAGCAGGGCGGTTATTGTACTCTATAACGGACAGCTCTACAGGGATTAAACTTCGACTACGCTCAGTTTCCTTTAGATTCTATTTGGAATATAACCAAGAATGGTTGATGGTGGCTGAGTCCCGAAACCTTCGGGAAAGTCACGCTTCTCGTTTTTAACGTTTTCCCTTTTGCATTTTGCATTTTTAATTTTGAATTAGTAGTATCTTTGTGCCTGCGCTGAAGCTCTTAGCCTTCGCAAAGCCGCTTTGGCGGAGCAAGGTCAGCACAAGCGTTGTTTTTCTAAAAAAATTGATAAATGAATAGTTGGTTTACCGTAAAGGTTAAATATACAAAGCAGTTGGAAGATGGTACTTTCAAGCGCGTTTCTGAGCCATATTTAGTGGCAGCAATGACCTTCACAGATGCGGAAGCTCGTATCTACGAAGAATTGGGAAGCCTGATCCGTGGTGAGTTCATGGTAACAGGAATTACCCGTACAGATTTCCACGATATTTTCCATTACGAAGATGCAGATGTTTGGTACAAATGTAAGATCACTTATGAAGCTGGGGGTGACGGTGGTGAAGAAGGAGCGAAAGCAAAAAAAGTTTCTCAAAACTTTATTGTAACTGCTCATTCAGTAAAAGATGCTTACGAGCGCTTAAAGGAAAGTTTGGGTGGTATGATGATCGATTACATGATCCCGTCCATTATTATTTCCCCGATTGTTGATGTTTTCCCTTTTGGGGATGAGGAGGAAGATCGCGTTGCGGTTGATTTCGAAAAGCAGGTGAAGGCTGAAGTTGCTGAACATGCAATGGGGACAAAAACCGTGTTTTCAGCTCCCGGATCAGATGTTGATGAGACAGAAGATGACGAAGATTCAGTGATTGACGATCAATTCGGAGAAGAAGAATAATAAATGGACGATTTCCTCGATGTAATTCGAAACGATCATCATCAATTTGATAAAGGGAAACTGGAAGATCATTTTGGCGATGAACCTTTTGCCCTTCTGGCTCTTTGGTTACGTGAGGCTATTGAAAAACCGGCTTCCGAGCCCAATGCAATGGTTGTTTCAACACTTGGGCTCAATGGATTTCCAAGAGCTCGTGTCGTGTATTGGAAAGAGTTGGTTGAAGAAGGAATTATTTTTTACACCAATTATTCCAGCGATAAAGGAAAAGCTATTGACGCAAATCCGCAGGTAAATGCCTTGTTTTACTGGCCTGAAATGGAAAGACAAATCAGTATTACCGGCTTTGCAGAAAAGATTCCTGCCGCAATGAGTGATGGGTATTTTGAATCACGACCCAGAGGAAGCAAGTTAGGAGCTTGGGCATCTCATCAAAGTGAAGAACTTGGTTCCAGGGACGAATTGGAAAAAAGAGTTGCTGAATACGCAGAGAAGTTCCCTGATTTTGTTCCGAGACCTGAACATTGGGGAGGTTATTTGATTAAACCTATCAATGTGGAATTCTGGCAGGGAAGGCCTTCGCGTTTGCACGACCGGATCGTTTTTAATTTGAAACCCGACAATTCCTGGGAATTATACCGCAAGAATCCTTGATGAATGATTGAGTTATTACCGCATATTTATACACTTTCAAATGGCCTTAGATTGGTTTATCTGCATGCAGGTTCGCCGGTTGCGCATTTGGGAGTTACGGTCCTTGCCGGTTCCAGGTTTGAAGAAGACCACGAAGTTGGATTGGCGCATTTCCTGGAACATAGTATCTTCAAGGGAACTGAAAAGCGCAAAGCCTTTCATATTTTATCCAGGTTGGATTCCGTTGGCGGTGAACTGAACGCATACACTACCAAGGAGGAAATTTGTTTGTATGCTTCCTTCGTGAAAACGCACATGGATCGCGCAGCAGAATTACTTTCGGATATTGTTATCAACAGCAATTTTCCGGAAAAGGAAATCCAGAAGGAAAAGGAAATTGTACTGGATGAACTGAATTCATACCTGGATAGTCCGAGTGACCGGATCTTTGATGATTACGAAGCTTTGATCTTCCCGAATCATCCCCTGGGAAATAACATTCTTGGAACACCGGAATCTGTTCAGTCGTTTGGAAGAGATTCATTGCGAAGCTACGTAGACAAGTTCTTTTTCACGGAAAATACGGTTGTTTCGTTTGTGGGTGATATTCCTTTGGAAACACTCGTTAAATGCCTGGAAAAACACTTTCATTCCATGCCTTCCGGAAAAACGAGGGCAATTCCAAGACCCTTCACTAATTATTCGCCGGTAAAGAAGCGGGCAGAAGAAGGAAATTACCAGGCACATGCTATCATTGGCGGAATTGCTCCGGGATACAACAGCGATCACCGAAGAGGAATGACTATGCTGACTAATGTTCTTGGCGGGCCCGCTATGAATTCCCGTCTCAATCTCTCCGTTCGGGAAAAATACGGTTACACTTATAATATTGAAGCACAGTACTCTCCTTATCCGGATTTAGGGTACTGGTCCATTTATTTCGGAACAGACCAGAAGTATGTAGCTAAGACTATGAAGATTATTTACGCGGAGTTGAAGAAACTGCGTGAAATCCCACTCACTGCAAAACAATTGCAACAGGCCAAAGAACAGTTGAAAGGGCATATCGCTTTGTCGCTGGATTCTAACTTGGGCTTGATGCAGGGATTGGGAAAATCCATGTTGCTATTCAATCAGATTGACACGATCCAGGAAATGTATGAGGGGATTGATAAGCTAACGAGTGAAGAATTGCAGGAAATAGCGGGGATTTATTTCCGGGAAGACAATATCTCGGAGCTGATCTACGATGTGAAACCTGACTCCGGAAACTAAATTTAAAGAATTTCTAAATTTTAGAATTTGCTAATTAGCGTGTTCGCTAATTTGCGAACAGTGGCCCTTTATTATTGAATTCCTATTTGTTAAAGTATCAGGGTGTTTTTATCATTTTTTGGATCAACCTCACCCGAATTGAAACTAACTTTGGTCCATCAAATTTACAGACATGGACTTTCAAACTTACATCCAACAATTCGAACAAATCCTGAATTCACCAAACCCACAAGCTCCTTACGATAATCCCGATTATTTCAATTACACCAAACTAAATTGGTCGCGGATGAATCGTTGGCTGAAAAAAGGAGAAATCCTTCCGCAGGTAAAGGAAAAAATCGAAGCAATTACAGAAAAACAGGAATGGATTGTGATCACTGAACCCTGGTGTGGAGATGCCTCCCACATTGTCCCGTTCATACATATGATGGCGGAATTGAATCCGTTGATCCATGTAGATTATGAATTGCGCGACGCTGAACCTTTCCGGATCAACGAGTATTTGACAAACGGAGGAAAAGCCATTCCAAAATTGATCGTAAAAAATTCAAAAGGCGAAGACCTGGCAACCTGGGGACCAAGACCGGTCGAATGTCAGGCATTGTATAAAGAAATGCACGACAATAAAGTTCCGTTCGAGGAAGTAAAGATCAAACTTCAGAATTGGTACAATGAGCATCAGGGAGTAGAGATCCAGGAAGAGATTGCCGGGTTGTTATAACTCCCGATCGTGAAAATCCTTCGTTAAGACTTTATATTCTTCCGTATAAGCGCCATCTTCAGTCCGGATACAAAGTGAGGATGATAGAACTTCCTGTTTCATTTTACAGAGCGAAATGATGATCCGTGCAGGTTTGCCGGGTTTCCCCAAAATTGTAATCAGATCTGCGGGAAACAAATGAGTTTCACGAGCCAGTTCGATAATCGTCTCTTTGCTTTCAAAAGGAATGATTATCCAGGCTTTTCCGGTCGTTGTTAGCAAACGAGAGATCGACTGAATTAATTCGGTGAATGAAAGACTATCCGTATGTCTTGCAAGGGATTTCTCTTCGTTTGGATTCTTACTGCTGTTTTCGAAGAATGGCGGATTGCTGATTATTGCATCAAATCCTTTTGCAGGGTAGTATTCCTGTATTGCCTGGTTTATGATTTGTATTCCCGAAGGAAAAGGATTATTGCCGGCATTTATCTTTGCGTCTTTAAAAGCAGGCTCAGAGATTTCCAGCCCGATGATTTCCTCTAATGAAAATCGCTGTGCGCACATCAGTGCAAGAACTCCCGTTCCGGTTCCAATGTCAAGTAAACGTTTGGGATTATTCCAGCGGCACAAACTTCCCAAAAGCATGGAATCGGTTCCAACCTTTAAAGCGGCATTTTCCTGGTGGATTTGAAAGTGTTTGAATTTAAAAACACTCATTCTTCGCCCATGTACATTTCAATCAATCCTGCTGGAGAAGTAATGTGCAATGTTTTGGCTTTTCGGTCAACCTTTTGGACCAGGCCGTCGATAAATGGAATGAGAATTTCTTTTTCTCCGTTCATGGCAACGATCAACGGATTTACACTGTTGTCTACAACCTGTTCAATAATTCCGGCTTCTCCATAACGTGTATCGATCAGCTTGAAGCCAACAATCTCGTGGTCGTAGAAATGTTTTTCGTCTAATTCGGGAAGAATAGACAGGGGAAGGTAACAGCTTTTCCGGAGAATGATCTTGGCATCGTTTTCAGAGTCCACACCTTCCAGCTTTACAGCAGCAAATCCTTTGTTTTTTAGAATAAAGGATTTAACAAAGAAAGGAGTTAGCTGTCCGTTGATGTCAATGAAAAAAGCATCCAGGGTTTTGTAATCTTCCGGGTTGGTTACATCTAAAAAAAGCGAAACTTCACCTTTGTATCCGTGAAGTTTCGCAATATAACCAAGTTGAAAGCAATCAGAATGTTGCATGAATCAACTTTAAATGAATTAAGCCTCAGCTTCTCCTTCTTCAGCAGCAGGAGCGTCCTCTGCAGGAGCTTCAGTTGCCGGTTCTTCAGCAGCTTCAGGAGCTGTTTCTTCAGTTGCAGCTTCTACTTCAGCAACCGGAGCATCCTCTGCAGGAGCATCAGTTGTTTCTTCAGGAGCAGCTTCCTCAACTACAGGAGCTTCTTCTTCAGCAGGCGTGTTTTTAGCTTCAATTGCTTTTGCTTTAGCTTCGTTTGTATCAGCTTCTGCTTTCAAACGAGCAGCTTTGTCAGCTACAGCATCTTTTCCAAGACCTTCAATTTTACCTTGAATCTTGTTTGCTTTGTCAGCTTCCCAGGCAGCGAACTTAGTCTCTACTTGCTCTGCAGTTAAAGCACCTTTAGTTACACCTTTCAACAGGTGGTTTTTGTACAATACTCCTTTGTAAGAAAGGATTGCACGTGCAGTATCAGACATTTCAGCACCCGTACCAACCCATTTTAAAGTTGATTCGAAGTTGATGTCGATTGTAGCAGGGTTCGTGTTAGGATTGTAAACTCCTAATTTCTCGATGAACTTACCATCACGCTTAGCGCGGGAATCAGCTACTACTACATGGAAAATTGCTTTCCCTTTTTTACCGTGTCTTTGCAAACGAATACGTGTTGCCATAATGTTAATTGTTTGAGGTACGAAACCCCGATTAAAATGAATATTAACTTCTGCTTAGCGAATAAACAGGGTGCAAAGATAGTAAAAGCTTCAGAATCTGCAAATAAAAAAGGGCAAGATATCGCTACCATGCCCTTACTGATAAAGAATTCTTACCGATTAATCTCCTGTAAATGTAAATTTGATACCAACCTGAACGAAGAAATTACTGAAGTTTGCAACTTGTCTCAGATCTTCTTTAGCTGATGTCAGGCTCGTTGCCGGATTGTAGCTGAAATTGTTAGAAGATGAATTTAATTCATCTACATAGGTAATTTCTTTGGAATAAGTAGGAGCACTTGCAAGCTGGTCATTTCCGTTAATGGTGGCTGTCTTCACTTCAGTTGCCTTTGATTTTACACGTAAGCTGTTTGCACCTACTTCTGCGAAGAATCCGAATTTTTGCCCGAAATGAATATTAAAACCGAATGCTCCAGTATATCCCAAAGCAACTTTCCCACTGGTTGAAGATACTTGAACGACGCTTATTCCGGGAACGGAATTGTCATTTAGTTCGGTTTTAACCGATCCCAATAATGGAATAAGCAGACCTGTGCGTGCGTAAACAGAGAATTTTTCACCAGCTGATCGGATGTAAAATGCCGGTGCAATACGGAATTGCGTGGATTTCTGTGTTGTTCTGTCAGTTCCGGCAGCTCCATCTGTTTTATCTATTGTCGTTTCAGAACCGAAAAAACCATTCAGGCCCAGTTCAACTCCGAAGTGTTCTCCAAACATGTAACCAGGCGTTAAATTTGCCTGAAGTCCATTTCCTAAAGTTCCGTAGATATTCTTCGTGTCGCCGTTAGGTGATGTTGATGTACCTAAAACATGACCCGGTGAACCCAAACCATAACCGGCAGAAATACCCAGGTTAAATTGTGCAGTTGCTGTGCCCAGGGACATCATTGCCAATACAGGTAGAATTATTTTTTTCATAAGAGCGTTTTATAGATTTACTTTGCAAGTTAGAATGTTTTAACTGCTTATGCAAGCATAATATCATGAAAAATAATACGAATTTGTTTGAAGAAGTCAAATCCATTGTGGAACAGAAGTTTAGAAAAGAAAGCGCCGACCACGACTGGTATCACATTGAAAGAGTGTTGAAGTTGGCTGAATATATTCAGGATCAGGAAGGTGGAGATTTGCTGGTGGTTCAATTGGCCGCTTTACTTCACGATATTTCCGATCATAAATTGAATGGCGGGATCAAAAATGACTGTGGCAGAGTATCCCGGGAACTATTGACAAAATTAAATGCGGACGACCAATTGATCGAACGGGTTTGTGCCATCGTTGACAAGGTTTCTTTCAAAGGTGCCGGAGTGGAAGATGTGGTTGAAAGCCTGGAGTTGGATATTGTGAGAGACGCAGATCGCCTGGATGCAATTGGAGCAATTGGTATTGCAAGGGCTTTCCATTACGGTGGAAAGAATGACAGGTCATTTTACGAACCGGATCTAGCCCCGTCCATGCACTCAGATTTCGACTCCTATTCTTCCGATAAATCACACACCCTGAATCACTTTTATGAAAAGTTGCTGTTGATAAAAGATCGGTTAAGAACTCAGACAGCCCGGGAAATTGGTTTGGAAAGACACGATTTAATGGCGGCATTCGTAGCCGAATTCCTGAAAGAATGGAATGTTAAATTAAAATGAATGGACGCTGCTAAAACAATTTACTAAACTTTAATTCTCAAAAAAAAATCCCATTTTTACAAGATGATTGAACATGTTGCGTTAGGCATAGATATCGGTGGAACTAATACTGCTTATGGGTTGGTGAACCGAAACGGAGAGGTGTTATTTGAAGAATCCATCATAACAACAGATTATTCGGAACCTGAAGACCTGGTTGAGAAAATTTACCAGGATGTGAAAGAAAATGGTTTCCTGGACAATTTGCTGGGCTTGGGTGTTGGCGCTCCAAATGGAAATGCATTTACAGGGAATATAGAATTTGCTCCGAACCTGCAATGGAAAGGAGTGATTCCGATTGCAGAATTGTTTGAGCAGAAATTTCACCGGCCTACCTTACTGGCTAACGATGCAAATGCAGCTGCAATCGGTGAGCATTTGTTCGGAAACGCAAAAGACCTGAATGATTTTGTATTGATCACACTTGGTACCGGTCTTGGTTCGGGAATATTTATCAATGGGGAACTGGTTGTGGGTTCCCAGGGTTTTGCCGGTGAATACGGGCATGTGCGAGTGGTTCATAACGGACGGGCTTGTGGTTGCGGGAGAAACGGATGTCTTGAAACGTATGTTTCAAGCACGGGAGTTGTTCGCAGTGTGGAAGAGTTGGAAAGCGTTCACAAAGCTGCTTCCCGTTTGAATGATCTTTCTAAAATTACGGCAAAAGAAGTATTCAATGCTGCAAGTTCTGGTGATGAATTTGCCTGTGAAATTGTTGATTATACGGCAGAAATGCTCGGGATTGCTTTGGCAGATTTTGCGGCCTTCTCCAATCCGAAGGCATACATCCTTTTTGGAGGATTGGCACAAAGTGGTGCCTATTTCTCCGAAAAAGTAAAAAAACACATGGAGGAAAACCTGCTTCAAATTTACCAGGGACATATTGAAATTAGAAACTCTGCTCTTCACGATATGAATGCGGCTGTATTGGGTACGGCTGCTTCCATGTTTTGGAAAGCGATCAAAAAGTAACGCATGAAAAATAGTATTCTAGTATTTGCCTGGTTTTGTTCGACCGCTGTTTTTTCACAGATCCAGGAATTAAAAACCAATTCGGATGCGGCAAGAGAGAAACTTCCGAGATCACTTGCCAGTGTACAGCAGATAAATCCTTCGCAATATGTAAACCCTTTCGTTGGAACCGGTGGACACGGACACACATTCCCCGGGCCTGTTCTGCCGTTTGGCATGGTCCAGGTTGGTCCGGATACGCGCTATGAAGGCTGGGACGGATGTGGAGGATATCACTATTCGGATTCGGTGATCTGGGGATTTAGCCACACGCATTTGAGCGGAACGGGAATTCCGGATTATTCGGATGTGCTGTTGGTTCCGCAGATGGGAAAACTGAATACTGTTCCCGGTTACAAAAAAGAAGGCGGATTTGGTTCTGCTTTCAGTCATAGTAAAGAAAAAGCACAACCGGGTTATTATCACGTGGAAATGGATAATGGTATAACTGCAGATCTGACAGCCACTTTGCGTTGTGCCTTACACAGGTACCAATTTTCCAATCCAAAAGGAAAACGCTACATCATTATTGATTTAGGATACAGAGACCGCGTTTTGGAAGTCATGGCAAAGAAAACTTCTCCTACAGCAGTTGAAGGAAGACGCGTTTCCGAAGCCTGGGCAGTGCATCAGCATTTGGCTTTTAGTTTGGAAACTTCCATTCCGTTTACCAAAACAAAGTGGATCGAAGATAAAGAGGAAGGAACTTACTTATTTGTAATGGAGTTTCCGGAAGGCGTGAAAGAAATTTCTGTCCGTGTTGGGATTTCCGGAACAGATGAGGCTGGTGCAGGAGCAAACCTGAAAGCCGAATTGACTAATTTTGATTTTGAGATCGTTCGTTCAAGAGCAGCTGCAGCCTGGGATAATGAATTGGGAAAAATAGGAGTAGTGTCTTCTCAAAAAGAAGTGTTAAATCATTTTTATACAGCGCTTTACCACACGTTTGTTCATCCGTCACTTTGGACAGATGCAGACGGAAGGTACCGGGATTACAAGGACCAGATCCAAACATCGGAAACGCCTTTGTATTCGGTTTTTTCCCTGTGGGATACGTATCGTGGAGCAAATCCGCTTTACACCATTGTTCAGCCGCAAAAGGTTTCTGATTTCGTGGGTTCATTTTATAAGCAGTATAAAAATACGGGCTTACTTCCGGTGTGGACATTATCCAATAACGAAACCAACTGTATGATCGGTTATCATTCGGTTTCCGTTATTACCGACGCTTATCTGAAAGGAATTCCGCTTCAAAACCCGGAAGAATTGTTGGAAGCCATGATTGCTTCCAGTAATGCCGACCATTTCGGAAAGAAACAATACGAAGAAACCGGATTTATTTCCGCAAATGCAGAAGCAGAATCTGTTTCAAAAACACTCGAATACGCTTATGATGATTGGTGCATTTCCAAATTCGCAGAGAAATTGGGTAAAGCAGACATCGCTAAGAAATACCAAATTCGTTCTGCAAACTGGATGAACCTGATGCATCCTGAAACACGTTTTTTCCAACCGAGAAAAGACGGTGTTTTCCTTCCGTTTTTCAAACCGAATGAAGTGAATCATCACTTTACGGAAGCGAACGGCTGGCAGTATTCATTGGCGGCTCCGCATCACATGCAGGCTTTGATTGATATGCATGGCGGAAACGAAGGAATGCAGAATTTCCTGGATACGATGTTCTTTGGATCTTCCACCATGTCAGGTCGTGAGCAGGCAGATATTACCGGTTTGATCGGACAGTACGCGCATGGAAACGAGCCTTCGCATCACATGGCATATACGTACAACTATTGTGGTGCTCCGGAAAAAACGCAGGCGCTGGTAGATACAATCCTGAAAACATTCTATACCAATCAACCCGACGGACTTTCCGGAAATGAAGACTGCGGACAAATGTCGGCGTGGTATGTCTTGAGTTCGATGGGCTTTTACCCGGTTTCGCCCGGAAGTCCCACGTATGCAATTGGCCGCCCGATGATGGATGAAGTAGTGATCAAAGGAGATAACGGTCCATTTAAAATGAAGGTTTTGAATAATTCGGCTGACAATAAATTTATCCAGTCGATTTCCTGGAATGGAAAAGCCTACCAGAAATTGTATATCACACACCAAATGATCAAAGACGGTGGTGTTTTGGAAATTTCCATGGGAGCAAAGCCCAATAAACAGGTTGCGAATTACGAATTGGACTTGAGACATGAAATCAACCCGGGATTCGTTCCGGTGCCATTCTTTACGACTTCTCAAACCATGTTTGAATCTTCGATGGAATTGGGAATTGATGTGCTGTTCTTTGAGAAAGGAAAAGTGTATTACAGTTTCGACGGAGAGAAATTCCAACCCTTTTATAAGCAGGGCGGAAAAAATCTGAATCTAAATGAAACGTCTACTGTTTATGCAAAAGTAGTTCGTGAAGACGGAGCGGAAAGTAAGGTGATAAAAGCGCTGTTTACCAAATATATGATCGATAAGAAAATCACTTTGGAAACGGAATATGCCAATCAATATGCAGGCGCAGGTTCGCAGACTTTGGTTGATGGACAAAGAGGAACAGATGAATACCGCGGAACAGAATGGCAGGGAACTTTCGGTAAAAACGTTCAGGGACTTATCGAACTGAATGAAGCAAGAGAAATTTCCATGGTACGTTTTTCTTACCTGCAAGACCAGAAATCGTGGATCTTCCCCCCGAAAAGTATCAGCATCGAAGTTTCCACAGATGGAGTGAACTTTAAAAAATTGGGGAAAGTTGCCGGGGGAAGTGTTAAAAAGGATGAACGGCCAAAAAGAGCAGAAATCGCTTACGAAATTGCGCCGACAAATTGCAAATTCATTCGTTTCACCATAGAGAACTACGGCCCTTGTCCCGACTGGCATTTAGGAAAAGGAAACCAAACCTGGTTATTCCTGGATGAAATCATGGTCAATTGACACTTCGACATTTCGACTCCGCTCAATGACCGAAGCTCAGTGTCCTTAAAATATCTTCTAGTGGAAGGGTGGCTGAGCGCAGTCGAAGCCCCTTTTCACCTTTCACTTCTCAATTTTCCATTGAAAATACACGAACGGTCAACCGGACTTCTTAAAAGTTGTTAACTTTAGCGCTCTTAAAAACAAAACCAGAGAATGAAAAAAATAGTATTCGCGTTGGTCTTATTGACCTATTCAATGGGTAACATTGCTCGCGCTGATGAAGGAATGTGGCTTCCATTTTTGATTGGAAGAAACTACGAGGACATGAAAAAACATGGCCTGAAATTAACTCAGGAGCAGATTTATTCCATCAACAAATCTTCTTTGAAGGATGCAGTAATCTCATTTGGAGGTTTTTGTACCGGAGAAATTATCTCTAACCAGGGATTGATCCTGACAAACCACCACTGTGGTTACGATGCAATTGCAGGCGCTTCCACAAAAGACCAGAATTATTTGGACAATGGTTTTTGGGCAAAGAATTTCAAGGAAGAAATTGCGGTAAAAGGATTAACGGCAACATTCATGATCAGCATGAAAGACGTTACTGCTGAAGTTGCAAAGGAATTGAATCCGAAAATGACTGCAGAAGAACGTGCTAAAAAGATCAAGGAAGTAACAGATATTTTGATCAAAGACGCAACAGCGGGAACGCATTACGAAGCATTTGTTCGTGATTTCTACGATGGAAATGAGTTTTATTTATTCGTGAAAGAAACTTTTAAAGATGTTCGTTTGGTAGGAACTCCGCCTCAATCTGCCGGAAAATACGGTGGTGATACGGATAACTGGGAATGGCCTCGTCATACGGCAGATTTCTCTATGTTCCGCGTTTACGCAGGATCAGACAACAAACCGGCTGATTTCAGTGATGCAAACGTTCCGTTGAAGCCTAAGCATTCTTTGCCTATCTCTTTGAAAGGTGTGAAGCAAGGTGATTACGCAATGATCATGGGATTCCCTGGAAGAACGAATCGTTATTTAACTTCTTACGGAGTGGAGCAGGCAGTTTCTTTGGAGCAGCCTAAAATCGTTGATATCCGCGCTAAGAAATTGGAGATCATGAAAAAGTACATGGATAAAGATGTGGAAGTTCGTTTGCATTATTCATCCAAGTACGCACAGGTTGCGAACTACTGGAAATACTTTATCGGTCAGACAAAACAGTTGAAAGGAAACGGCGTTGCTGACAAGAAGCGTAAAGTAGAAGCAGATTTCACCAAATATGCAGCTGGAAAAGCAGAATACGACAATGTGCTTTCTGATATTGAAGGTGCTTTCAAAGCAACAAACAGTGTGGTTTATATTAAAACTTACCAAAGTGAATTCGTTCGCCAGGTAGATATCAATTCACTGGTTTATTTGTACAAAGCAGCTGCTGATGCTAAGGCTTCAGGTAACAATGACCGTTACAACATGATCATGGATGCTGCGAAAGCAACTGCTGAAGAAATTTACACAGAGCGTTCCATGGATATCGAATTGGAGACTTTGGAAGAAGTATTGAAAATGTACATCCGCGACGTTCCGATGGAACAGCAGGTTGGAATCACGAAATCAATCGGTGCAGACGGTGTTGCTGCATTCATGAGCCGTGTAAAAACAAATTCCATCTTTGCTTCCAAAGAGCGTTACGAAGCCTTCATGAAGAAATTCGATATGGAGAAAATGAGCCAGGACCCTTTGTTCATTTTGATCAAGGATTTGGATAACGCATACCAGGCTGCAATGGCTCAGGATGCGGTGAAAACTGCAAACGCGAAACTGGTTATTGCAAACCGCGCGTTTGTAAAAGGAGTGCGTGAAATGCAGCCAGCTAAGAAGTTCTACCCGAATGCAAACTCAACCATGCGTTTGACTTACGGGAACGTGTTGAACTACGATCCGCGTGACGGAGTTCATTACGACTTCTTCACAACGCTTGACGGTGTGATGCAGAAAGAAGATCCTACAAACCCGGAATTCATGGTTGACCCGCGTATCAAAGAATTGTGGACGAAAAAAGACTACGGTCAGTACGGAGTAAACGGGAAATTGCCGGTAAACTTTCTTTCCAACAACGACATTACTGGAGGTAACTCAGGTTCACCGGTAATCAACGCAAACGGAGAATTGATCGGAACGGCATTTGACGGTAACTGGGAAGCAATGTCTGGTGACATCTACTTCGAGCCGAACATCCAGCGCACGATCTCTTTGGACGTTCGCTACACGCTTTGGTTGGTAGACAAGTGTTATGGTGCTACGAATTTGGTTAATGAGATGAAGTTGGTTAAGTAAACTAATTCATTATAGAAATGAAAAAGCCGCTGGTCAGTTTGATTAGCGGTTTTTTTTTGGGGTTTATTTTCAAATCTATTGTTTCTAGTAGGACTCGGATAATTTCTAGTTCGTTTCTGAAAACTCGTTTTTAATGGTTCTGAACTAGGCGAAGTGGCGCTTCCTCTTGAGTGTAATTGTTAAGCCATTTTGCTTAGTGCATGTTAGGTGTACTTTTCATTTGTAATGTGTTTTGAATCAGTATCAAAATTGTCTAATAACTTATTCATTTCCTTGTATATGTTGTCTAAATTAGTCAAATGTGCTTTGTTGTTTGCTTCAATATGCTGGTATACGATTCTTGAATTTTTAATTTGAGATATGATACCAAATACTACTTCATCATGGGAATGTTCTAAAAGTAAATTCATCAATGGGATTAAATAGTTTTCATGATAAAATTTGACATCTGTTTTATCTGTCAATTTTTGCTCAAATTCTACTGTGAATCTAAATATTCTTTCTCTATCGTGTTTAGTTATTTGTTCAATATCATAAATGTTTATTAAATCCCTCATGATATGATTTGTCAAATCCATGAACTCTCTTTTTCTCTGAAAATCATAATCTTTTGCTCGGATATTCATATCTGTTAATTGATCCATTTGGATTTCAAAAAAAGCTATTTCATTTCTGAGATTATTGTAATGTTTTATTGCTTTAGCCCCAAAAAATTCATTGTGAGAAATAAAGGTTTTTTCCGATTTAAGCATTTCATTTAACAAACTTGAACTTTCATTGATGGATATTACAGGAAGATGGAATCTGATTGGATCATTTTTAAACTGAGAAATCAATTTAGATAAGGATTCTATTGTGTTGTCCAATTTTATTTTAAAACTTTCCAACAGGTTGCTTGTATATAAAAGTCTATTTTTTGATTCTCGGTCGTTTTTAGCCTTCTCTCTTTTTCTTTCTTTTGTGTTTGATCCAATGTATATGCCTACTGCCGTAATTGTTCCAATACCAGCGCCTATTAAAGCAGTTGTTACATCTTTAATAAATTCTAAATCAAAAAAAACAATATCAGATTGACACATTTTAGTCTAATTGTAATTACACATAACTTTTGCAGCTTGCCGAAGGTGGGGAAATAGTTGCACCATTTTTCAAGCTAGCACTAAAGTTAATTATTTGCGAAAAAGTTTCTGCCACCAAGTCAGCCCCACTTTTGGTAAGGTGCTGTTATGCGTTCGCTTGTTTTGTTCTTCGTACATTTTTTCCAAGTCCAAGTATGATTTAATTTCTACCTTCTGTCTGTCAGTAACAACAACTCCAAAATGATTTCCAACATTTGAACTTATTCTTTCAAACTTGCCAAGTTCAAGCATTCTCTCATTTATCCTTACTCCGTCTGCATAGTCTTCATAAATTTCAACGGGTAAAGGAGAATATTTCGATGTTGATTTAATGAATATTGAGAAGAAATAAGGATCTAAGTCGCCAAATTCTTGACCAAATACAAGAGGAACCTCTATAATTTGTCCCGTTTTATTGTTTTCAAAACCACAATGAAAACCGTGAACAAAATATCTCCAATCTTCAATTTTTCCAATTTGTCTATTGTCTCGTTTAAGTTCGTTAAATGTTTCCATTGGGAAGTCTATATTTAATTTCAGGTCAAGTTTGTCGACCAACTTAAATAACAATTCTTCTCCCAATTGTCTATAATCTTTCGCACATTGCTCAAAAAAGTCTTGATTTTCTTCAATTTCTTTGTCCGTAATAAGTTTGGCAATGTTTATTTCTGGTTCAATTGTGTGAATTCCAACTTGAAAGGCGACAAGTTCAGTTTTTAGATTTTGTCCTATTGCTTCTCTTTGACTTTGAACTTCTTTTTCAAAAATAAGTTTTATTGTCCGTTCGCGTGGAATTGAACGAATTGTCTCAAGTGTCGGAATTTGTCCAACTGAATTAATTTTTATTATGTCCGTCGCTCTGCTCAATGGTGTCGGTTCTTAAAATGACGCATAACTTGTATACATGGGTAACAACTATTATTATCAATTTTGTTATTGAAAATCAACCATATTTAGAGAGGTGTTCAGTAAACAGTGTCCACGCGTTTCGCGTTCCAATACTACACAAAAAATCAAAACGAAAACACTAGTTACTCAAATTCATGCACAAAAATGACTCGGGGGTTAATCCAAATCCTGGAATAGGTGGAGTTTTCCGCTAATGATCTGGATGATCTGAATGAATTGTTCATCGGCTGCATGGATATATATCTGACCTTCGGTTAGACTTTCCTTTTGAGAGTCGCTTGGCGTGATGAGGATCTGTTTGGACAGTAAGGTGTTTTTTTCTTCCACCCGGAAGCGATTCAGTTTTTGATGTTTTAAAAGTTGAAGGATGAACACTTTCCCCGGATTTATAAATGTAGATTTCTCTCGCAGGATGTCATCAAGAATGGCACGAACAATCCGGCTGAGCTGGTTTGTTTGAGGTGATTTGAACGCATTCAATATCTTCTCTTCCAGCCAACCGATTTCGATTCCTTTAGTTGACTTGGGTTTGCGGTGAATGAGGTAGTCGCTTTTTGAACTATATCGGATCCAGAGAAATCTCAAGGGTGTTTTCTGTTCTTCGATGATCTCCAGATAACCTTGTCGAATGAGCATTTTAAAGGTGAAGCCGAATAGTTCAGCCGCGTAATCCATGAAAAGATCCAGGCTGCTCCAGGAATCCAGTTGAAATTTTCTCTTCGGGATACCAGCCAATGCAAGTTCGCTGAATAACAGGTTTTCGTTTGTGTTTTTATCGGGAGACATTGGATTGACGTTTGAGACTTTAACGGATTCAATACTACAAAAAAAAGTGGAACTGCTTTCACGGTTCCACTTCAATGTATAATTATCAAGGACGAAATTGATGATTTACTATCGGTCTCTCATTTTTTCCTCCCCCTTAGTCCCCCTCCAAAGGGGGAATCGAGCATTTTACTTTTGATAAAAAGGCATCTTCACCACTTTCGCCAAAACTCCTTTGTCTCTTATTTCAATAAAAATCTCGCTATCAGGAGTTGCGAACTCAGTGTTCACGTAACCCATTCCAATTGCTTTCTTCACGCTCGGTCCCTGCGTTCCGGAAGTTACTTTCCCGATTGCGTTTCCGTTCGCATCCAAAATGCGGTAATCGTGGCGTGGAATTCCGCGGTCGATCATTTCAAAACCAACCAGTTTTTGAGAAACTCCGGCTTCTTTTTCAGCTTTCAATTTGTCTGAATCAACGAAGTCTTTGGTGAATTTCGTGATCCATCCCAATCCTGCCTGAAGCGGAGAAGTCGTATCGTCGATATCGTTTCCGTATAAGCAGAATCCCATTTCCAAACGCAAAGTATCTCTCGCAGCCAAACCAATTGGTTTGATCCCGAATGCAGCACCTGCTTCAAATACTTTGTCCCAAACTTGTTTCACTTCCGAGTTCTTGCAGTAGATCTCAAAACCTCCCGAACCGGTATAACCCGTTGCAGAAATAATCACATAATCAACTCCGGCAAACGGACCTACTTCAAAATGGTAGTATTTAATAGCGGAAAGATCAACTGAAGTCAATGACTGCATAGCTTCTACTGCTTTTGGTCCCTGGATCGCCAATAAGGAATAATCATCGGAAAGATTTCTCATGGTTACATTCTTCGTGTTGTGTGAAGAAATCCAGTTCCAGTCTTTATCAATGTTGGAAGCGTTCACAACCAATAAATATTCTTCTTCTTTGATGCGGTAAATGATCAAATCATCTACAATTCCGCCATTTCCGTTCGGAAGACACGAATATTGTGCACGACCAATCGTTAGGGTAGAAGCATCATTGGTCGTAACACGCTGGATCAAATCCAAAGCATCCGGACCGGATAACAAAAACTCACCCATGTGAGAAACATCAAAAACACCTACTGCGTTGCGAACAGTTTCGTGTTCAGCGATTACACCTTCGTATTGAACCGGCATATTGTATCCCGCAAATGGAACCATTTTGGCACCCAAAGCTTCGTGAACCTGGGTAAGAGCTGTGTTTTTCATTTTTTACAATCAATTAATTTGAGTTGTAAAAGTAAGAAATTCCTGAAATTAGTAGGTGTTCTGAAGGGATATACCTTAATAAGGGAACAATTGATTTATTCCTAAGATGAAAACAGTAAATTTTTAAAGAGCTTAGTTTTCTTGCAGTTTGGAAAAACGGATCGTAAAATCACGCTCTTCGGCTGCAGGGTTTTCAAAAGAACCGGAACGCAGCGTAGCGATCGACTTGTCCATGAAGTAATGCTGTTCCAGGATCGGTTTGATCGCCAGGAACATCTGATCGGCATTCTTTCCGTTGAAATAGAGATAACCGTCTCCAAAATCCATTGAAATGTCATGACCCTCGTATTTTCCCAGGGAACTGCCCGTAATGTTTGAATCCAATTGCTTTTCCAGCTCATGTAATTGGTTCAAATCTTCAATTCCATAGAAGAACTGAATAACAACCAAATGATTTTCGTCCATATGCGTTATATTTTCTTTAATTGCCTTCTCTTTCTTCCGTTGAAAAAAACCAAACAATTTCATTTTCACTTGTCTTTCAATTAAAAAGTAAGTTAAATAAAAAAAGTTAAAATTCAACAGATAACCAGTTATTTAACAAACTGTTGATCTCTGTATTGGAAGAGAATCGTCTTCATTCAGAGAATTTTGCAACCAAGGTTATAAGTACCAATTACGGAAAATTCCATTTGAGCACATTTTAAAAGAACCGCAAAGAAAGAAGAGCGCAAAGGCATGTGAAAAAACTTTGCGTCCTCTTTTTCTTTGCGGTTAATTATTCTAAAAATTCTCTAAAGGTTATTTTTTTATTCTTTTTTTAACCTTAAAACGAAATTAACAGGGGGTGTTCATAATATTTTATACTTTTTCTTGGAAACACCCCCTTTAAAAATGTATTTTTGTCAAAAATTTTGAATTTTATGGCAACAAAACGATTACAGGCGTATCAGGATGTACTCAATCGTACACCCAAACACATCGAATACGATGGAAAAGTTTCCGAATTATTCGGGAAAAACGTATTTCATGCAGAAGCAATGCGTGAATACCTTCCGTCCGATGCATATAAATCTATGATGGAGTCCATTCAGAATGGAACTCGCCTGGAGCGTAAAATGGCTGATCAGGTTGCTTCGGCAATGAAAGATTGGGCTATTACAAAAGGTGCCACGCATTACACGCATTGGTTTCAACCATTAACAGGAACTACTGCTGAAAAACACGATGCTTTTTTTAAACCGGTTGGACCCGGCCGCGCTATTGAGCGTTTCGACGGTGATTTATTGGTTCAGCAGGAGCCCGATGCGTCTTCTTTCCCGAACGGGGGAATTCGCAATACCTTCGAAGCTCGCGGTTACACTGCCTGGGATCCTTCATCACCGGCTTTCGTAATCGGGAAAACGTTGTGTATCCCAACGATCATGATCTCTTATACAGGAGAATCATTAGATTATAAAATGCCCTTACTAAAAGCTTTACACGCTGTTGACAAAGCAGCTGTTGATGTTTGCCAGTATTTTGATAAAAACGTCACGAAAGTAAATGCAACGCTTGGTTGGGAACAGGAATATTTCCTGGTAGATCAGGCTTTGTTCAACTGTCGCCCGGATTTAATGATGACAGGCCGTGCATTATTCGGTCATGCTCCGGCAAAAGGCCAGCAATTGGAAGATCATTATTTTGGTTCGATTCCTGAACGCGTTACTGCTTTCATGCGTGAGTTTGAGAATGAAGCGATTTTGTTGGGAATTCCGGTTACAACACGCCACAATGAGGTTGCACCGAACCAGTTCGAGTGTGCGCCTATTTTTGAAGAATGTAACTTAGCGAATGACCACAACATGTTGTTGATGGACCTATTGGAGAAAATTGCACGCAAACATGATTTCCGTGTGTTGTTGCACGAAAAACCGTTTGCAGGTGTGAATGGTTCCGGAAAACACAATAACTGGTCTTTATCTACTGATACAGGTGTGAACTTGTTGCAGCCGGGTAAAAACCCAAAAACAAACTTACAGTTCTTAACGTTCTTCGTGAATACGATTAAAGCGATTCACGATAATGCAGATTTATTACGCGCTTGTATTGCATCTGCTAATAATGATCACCGTTTGGGCGCAAATGAGGCACCTCCGGCAATTATTTCTACGTTTATCGGTTCTCAACTGTCAGGAATGCTTGATGAGTTGGAGAAAAATGTAAAAGCAGGAAAAATGTCCCCGGAAGACAAAACAGAATTGAAACTGAATATTGGTAAGATCCCTCAGATCATGCTCGATAATACAGACCGAAACAGAACTTCTCCGTTTGCATTTACAGGAAATAAGTTTGAATTCCGTGCGGTAGGTTCTTCTGCAAACTGCGCTTCTGCAATGATTGTGTTGAATACCATTATGGCAAAACAATTACAGTTGTTCAAAGTAAGTGTAGATAACCGGATTGACAAAGGAGAAGCGAAAGACGAAGCGATTCTTAAAGAACTTCAAATCCTGATCAAAGAGTCGAAGAAAATTCGTTTTGAAGGAAACGGTTATGGCGATGAGTGGGTGAAGGAAGCTGAAAAAAGAGGTTTGAATAACTTTAAAGATACACCGCGTGCGTTGAAAGCCTGGGGAGATAAGAACTTCGTGAAGTTATTCGATGAAATGGGAGTATTGACTCCGCGTGAGTTGGAAGCTCGCCAGGAAATTGAATATGAAAGCTACACCATGAAAATTCAAATTGAAGCACGTTTGATGGGTGATTTGGTTCAGACACATATTTTACCGGCTGTCATTGAATATCAAAACCGTTTGTTGACAAACATTCAGGGAATCATGAATGCTTTGGGTGAAAAGGCTGGAAAAGAAGCGGCTAAAGCTCAAATAGAATTGGTTACTAAGATTTCTACGCACTTGAATACCATGAAAGCAACATGTGATACAATGCTTCAGGCAAGAAAAGATGCCAATAAAATTGAGCATGCGGAAGATAAAGCAGTTGCATATTGCGACAAAGTGAAAGTTTATTTTGATGAAATCCGTTACCACGCAGATAAATTAGAGTTATTGGTAGACGATGAGTTATGGCCATTGCCAAAATTCAGAGAAATGTTATTTACTCGTTAGTAAAATTCAATTTAGATTCAACCCCGGTTCTCATTGAGGATCGGGGTTTTTGTTTCACCACCAGGTGCACGAAGCACACAAGGTTTTAGTTAAAACGCGCTATGCTTCTATACGATTAATATTTAGCATGTTCTCCTGGAGAGCTTTAGCTCACTAAAATTAAGCAATTCAATATGACCTATTTGGTTCATTTTTCTTCGTGCTCTTCGTGTCCTTTGTGGTTAATATTTCCATACTTTTGGGGTTGAGATGAAACAATTCGATATCCCGTCCATATTTCGTTCGCCCATCATTTCAAAAGTGAAGGCATTTCGGAAGAACCAGGATCCGCGTAAGAAGGATTTCACTCCCACCGTTTTGGATTTTGGAACAATTCAATTGTATATCGCAAGGCACTTCGGATTTTGCTACGGCGTGGAAAATGCCATAGAAATCGCATACCGTGCCATCGAAGAGAATCCCGGCAAACGCATTTTTCTCCTGAGCCAGATGATTCATAATCCAACGGTAAATGAAGATCTGACAAAACACGGAATCGAATTTATCCAGGATACTTCCGGTAAGCAGCTAATTCCCTGGGAAGAACTTCATACAGATGATGTTGTCATTATTCCTGCCTTCGGCACAACCCTGGAAATTGAAAAAATTCTACGGAATCTTGGAGTTTCAACAGAGAAATACAATACCACCTGTCCTTTTGTGGAGAAAGTTTGGAACAGGGCAGAGAAGCTGGGTACAGAGAATCATACCTTGATTATTCATGGCAAATACAATCACGAGGAAACGCGTGCTACCTTCTCGCATACAGCCTTAAATTCCGAAGCGGTCATCGTTAAGAATATGGAGGAAGCTGTATTCCTGGCAAAATGTATTACCGGAGAAGCTTCAAAAGAGGAGTTCTACAGCTATTTTAAAGGGAGATATACTCCGGGCTTCGATCCGGAACTTCATCTGAGTAAAATCGGAGTAATTAATCAGACAACCATGCTTGCCCGAGAAACACAGGAAATTGCTGAGTTTCTGAAAGCTGTTACAGAAGAATTTGCAACGCGAACAACTGTAAATAAAATGGTTGCAGATACCAGGGATACACTTTGTTATGCTACAAACGATAATCAAAGTGCGACTGAAGCTCTGATGAATGAATCGCTGGATTTTGCCATCGTGGTTGGAGGGTACAACAGTTCAAACACGGCTCATTTGGTAGAACTGCTTGAACAACGCTGCCCGACCTATTTTATAAAAGATGAAACCGAAATTCTGAACTCAGGAACAATCCGCAGTTTCAATATTCATACGCAGGAAGTTGAAACTAGTGAGAATTGGATGAAAGGAAAAAAGATAGGGATTACTTCCGGTGCTTCCTGCCCGGATTCGATTATTGATCAGGTTATCTCCAAACTTCTTACTTTATCCGGAACTGAGAAATCCATTGACGAGGTAATCTCCCGATTAATTTAAATATGATTTTGCCACAAAAAAAGCCCCGATCATAAGACCGGGGCTTTTCTATAATTGAATATTCAATTAGTTCTTAACGAAGTTTCCTGTACCAATGTTACCGGAAACAGTAGTTACACGGTAGATGTACATACCTGTTTTCAATTCTGCAACATCAATGTTTTTTGAAGTTGAACGAGCAACTGTTTTTCCATCCATAGTAACTACTTCAACAGTAGCAACTTCTTCAGCAACTTCAATGTTTAAAATAGAATTTGTTGGATTAGGGAAAACGTTTGATGAAATTGTATTTTCAGCAACACCAGCTGTATTACTTACCATGATATCATCTAACATAATGAAGTTCATGTCAGTACAGTTGTGGTGACGGAAAACCAACATTAATGAATCTACTCCTAACATAGAAGAGATGTTATAATTGAAAGAAAACATTTGTTCTCCGGCAGTTAAAACTGCAGAATGAACTGGTGTACCTGCAATCGCTGCCGGCAATCCCATATATCCGTCACATACATATACTGATAAGTATTCTGCGTAGAAGCCATCAGCAGTCGGTTCATTAGATCCAACTTTAAATGATAAACTCAGCGCACCCGTTAATGCAGTTGTATTGATTCTAGGAGAAATCAACAAGTTATTTGGAGTTAAAGCACCTTCCGCTGAAGTCCATGAATTGGAAATAGCAAAATTACCTTGAGCCATCAATGGTCCTGAAGCAAGTGAAGCAACTCCCCAAAAGTTTGTATCAGCATCTGGTGCAAATTGAGTACTTATCCATCCAGCATTAGGAGTTGTCCAGTTTTCTGTGAATACCTGTGCATTAACAGATGTAAAAGAAGCAACTAAAAGAGTTGCAGAAAGTAAAAGTTTTTTCATAGTTAATTTTAAAAAGTTTGAACAAATATAATTTATTTAATTAATTCTTAATAGTAGAATCAATTATATTCTGTAAACCACAGATTGTTGAAATCTTAAAAGGTTGGAAATTTCTTTAGATCGTTTACTAGTGTTTTTAGAATGATTATGTTTACTTTCAAACTGCTAAATAATTTGTAAGTAAGAAATCTTCATGGAACGCCTGATTAATATTTTAATTATTGACGAAAAAGATTCGGACCAACTGGCCCTGAAGGAAATCCTTGGCGGCGGCGGTAATATCCTGTTGTTTTGCAATTCCATTGAAGAAGCCCACGAGATTCTGAAAAGAAGGGAAGTTGGAATTATTCTCATAGATGTAGATAGTCCTAATTTTTCATCCATGGATGATTTTAAGGAATTACTGCAGGTTCACGCTTCCAACACACATTATTCGATCATTATCACGGAAAATACCCGCACGGGATCGAGGCTTTTGAAAGGATTTAATTCAGGAGCGGTTGATTTCATTACAAAACCGTTTAATCCCTTGTTGATCCAGGCCAAACTGGATGTTTACAAATCATTGTATTATAAAGATCAGCGCATTGCCCAATTATTAGGGAATATTCTTCCTGAGAACGTACTGGATGATTTGAATCAGTTCGGTAAATTTTCTCCAAAACGAGTAGACAAAGGAATTGTACTATTTACGGATTTTGTGGATTTCTCCATGAAGTCCAAATCGATCAAACCGATCAAGCTGGTAAAGCGCCTGGAATATTATTTTACCGCCTTTGATGAGATTGTGGAACGGTACAAATTGGAAAAGATTAAAACGATCGGTGATGCTTACATGGCAATTGCCGGAGTGAATGAAGATAATGCAGAACCAATTCTCAGAGCCTGCATGGCAGCTTTGGAAATGCGCAATTTTATCCGGAATGAAAAGGAATTGGCCAAAGCCATGAAAAAAGACTTCTGGGAAATCAGAATTGGAGTGCACGCCGGACCACTTGTTGCCGGAATCATTGGTTCCAAAAGATATTCATTCGACGTTTGGGGAGATACGGTGAATATTGCGGCAAGAGCCCAGCAGTTTTCCGGAATTGACCAGATTACAATCACCCAACCCATTTATGATGAATGTCACGTGTATTTTGATACAAAGGATTTAGGAAATGTTCCCATCAAAAAACGCGGCGGAACAATGGAAACGTTCGAACTGGAATCCCTGAAATCGGAATACAGTTTATATGCGAACGGAAAAGTTCCCTCAGTAGATTTGCGCATTCTTTGCCAGATTGCAACAGTAGATTTTGAACACATGCGCAGCGATATTCTGAATAAGCTCAAATCAATGCTGCCGGATGAAGTGATCTACCATGATTTAGGTCATACGCTGAATGTGGAGAAAGCAGCCATTCGACTGGGGAAACTGGAAGGATTGAATGAAGAGGAAATGCTTCTGTTACGCACAGCGGCTTTGTTTCACGATACCGGTTTCATTTTTACATACCAGCACAATGAATTGCATGCCGTGAGATTGATGGAGCAAATGCTCCCGAAATACGGCTTCAATGAAGACCAGGTTAAACAAATACGGGACATGATTCTTGCTACTTCGATGGATATTGAACCGGTTGGACTGCTCCAGGAAATCTTATGTGATGCCGATCATGACTACCTGGGAAGAGCAGATTACTACGTGGTGGCTTCTAAATTGAAGGAAGAAATGATCGCATTTGAACTGGAACTATCCGAAGAAGAGTGGATTCAGATGCAGATTAAATTCTTAGGAGAAACACACCAATTCTATACCATTACGGCATTGAATATCCGGCAAAAAGGAAAAATGAATCGCCTGGGTGAACTCAAAACCGCCTTGCTGGAGTTGCAGAATCAACAAGTTTAAAGAATGTTCAAAATGGTTCAAAATGCTTGCGCTAAAGCTTCAGCATCGGCGCAGGTTTAAAATGTTCAAATAATCTTCCTTTTAACTCTTGAACTTTTCATCCCGATAACTATCGGGATTTTGAACTTTCTTAGAAGCTCGGCTCGATCAGCGTCAATAAATCTGTTGTCTGAATACTTGGTTTGTAATCCTTAGTACTGGCGGAACCCGCTTCTGCATAAAATCCTCCCGGATTCAGATCTGCATTCAAACCTGCCTTGGTTAAGGAACCTAACTGGACAATATTATTGCTTTTTTTATCCTTGTCCGTTGTGGATTGTTTACCTGGTTTCGGAGATGGAGCCGCAAAATAGGTTGTACCTGTTTTAGCAGCTGTGTTTCCAAATGAAACTTTGGTTGAATAGGTTCCGCTAGCTGTAGCAAGGTTGCTGCTTTTAGTTTTATCAGCGATGTTCCAGTTATAAGTAGTCGATGAAGCAGCCCCTGATGTTGTAGCATTCAAGGTTGCATTGCTCTGAAAAGTTACACTTTGATCTGCATTCTCATCTTTAGGAATATCTGAAGCTGCCGTAAAGTCTTTTTGGCTTCCGGCATCGTTCAATGGGAATTCCTTTTTTTCAACCGCTGGTGCTTTTTGCTTTTTCAATGAAACAGAATCCATTTTTGCCGTCAGTTCAGCGCTTTCTTTTTGTGCCAATTGATTATCAGACATGGAAACCCAGACCGTGATTACTCCGGCACACAGCACAAGCAGTGCCGCTGCACGGAAGATCGTACGATTATATAACGGAATGATTTTTTTCTCTGCTACTTCAGCCGGCGCATTCCAGTTTTGGCTAATTCCGGGATGCTTGGCCTGAAAAACCGAATTGAGGCTTGATTTTACAGAAACAGAAACGTCTTCTCTGTCCGAAATTGCCAGTTGATCAATTTCAGCATAAAATGATTTCATTTCATTGTATTCTGCTTCCGAAGACACAAGCTCCCGGATAATTTCCAGTTCATTGGAATTTAAATCGCTGTAAGCCTTTGTTTGTATGATTTCGTCAAAAGTATTCATGGCATTTTTATATGTTCCGGTTGGTATTCTTTTAATCCTTGTGCTAAATATTTGGTCGCATAAAAGAGGCGGGATTTAATCGTCCCCTCACTAATTCCCAAAGCTTCAGCTATTTCTTTAATAGATAATCCATCAAAATGGCGCATTTCAAATACTTCCCGATGTTTATCTTCCAGTTGTGTGACCTGGTAATTGTAAGCTTCCTTAAACAGTGCATGATGCACCTGGTTCTCAGTATTCTTATTTACGTCACTAACGGCATAAGTATGATCTAATCCGTTACTTGTATTCTTTCTTATTTCCTGTTTCTTGTACTCATTCTTACACATGTTGTTAGCTACCGAATACATCCAGGTCTTAAATGAACGCGTGGTATCAAACAATTCCGGGCGGTGAATCACTTTGGTAAAGAAGTCATGTACAAAATCTTCCGATTTCTCCCTGTCACGCCAGAGCATTCGCATGAAATACGAGAGCAGCGCCGATGAATAACGACCATAGAGCTTGTCAAAAGCCCGTTGATCGCCCCCGGCCATCGCAATGACCAATTGCTCATCAGTCATTTGGTCGTATTCCTTTTTGATCATTCGCATCAGCGCTTAATTTTAGAAAGTTGACCGGTTTTGCGAGCCCTTGTGGCTACACTCATTATGATGTGGTTGATCTCTTTTGCATCTTCGGTTTTATTGTATTCTTCATACAACCGTGCAACACTGATGAGAGCAGGTAAGTAGTTGGCAGAAAGTGCATCCGACTGCTGATCTTTTCCTAAACCAATCTCGTACTTTTTCCATTTGGTTTCAACCAGTGAAATGTTCCAGGCATTGTAATCAAAAGAAGTAGACTGATCGTAAGCAAAAGTCAAACCAACAGTATTGAGTGAAGAAGTCATTCCCCGGAAATATTCTTTCGGAAAAGACATCGACATGTAGATGTTTTTGGAGCTGTTGAGTGCGCAGAATGTTTGTACAAAAGTGGTGTCTACAAAAGATGAAGCCGGCATCACAAAACCTTGAGCAGTCAATGAAGCCTGGTAGGTTTGGCTTTGCATCAGATCCACAGAGATCAATTGTATATCTGTTCTTCCCAATGAGTTTACTTCGTAGTTTACAGGGATCAATTCGGTATAACCGTGTAATAGAAGTGTTCCGTTAGTTGGAACAGAATTGACCATGTCTTCCGCATAACTCAATAAACCGCCTGAGATTTTATTTTGAGCAATCATTTCAAGCGCAACACTGTCGGCCAATTGCTGGTTGTTTACTGCAACACCGTATACGGCCAATTCCTGTTGAACTTCTGTTCGGTTTGGTTCTAATTTCGCAGCCTGCTGCAATTCCGGGAATTGTTTCGGATCGTATTTACTTAATAAATAGGTGTAAAAATGCTTTTCAAAACTTCCCGGCAGCATATTCGCATACAGTTGTGCTCCTTGTTTCATATTGAAAACTTCTTCCGGACTGGCACTTCTGCGGGTTAACTGATGTCTGGAATTGGAATAACTGGATTCGAACTGGTATTTAGCACCTTTCAGCTGCTGAACACTTTCATTGGAATCTTTTTCTAATTTGTCAGCCTCTTCATCGAATTTCGGATTGGAAACTGTTTTAAAAGTACGGGTCTCTTTTGCTTTTTTGGATTCGATCTTAAATTCCTCCATTTCGGAACGAGTTGTGTCCTGAACAGAAGTTGGTAACGAATTAACGGTGCCGTTATAGTTTAAATTCGTGTTTTTGGTACTGGGCGTATTCTCCTGTGTCTGAGCTTGACTGAACACAGTGCAAAAAAGCAATGAAACAAGAAGTATTATTGAACGCATAAAGCAATTTTTAGGAGTAGTACATTCAGATTAAAATTAGGTTCAAAAAATGAAAGAAAAAAAATTCTTACGAATTAGAATCTGCTGCAAAAAGGAATTTGTTTGGAGAAACCAGGTTTGTTTTTACAGCGTAGATCACGATTCCGGCAGTGTTTTTCACGCCCAGTTTCGCCATGATATTCTTCCGGTGAGTATTGATCGTATGATTACTCAAACAAAGCGAATCTGCAATCATCACATTCGTTAATCCTTCTGCAATCATGGTAATAATCTCCGTTTCGCGTTCACTAAGTGTGATTGGTTCACAGCTGAATGATTCAAAATCAATGTCATTTACATCGATAGAAGCATCGCGAATGGTTTCCAGGATCTGTCCGCAAAAGAATTTGTTTCCCCTCCAGGTTTCACGGATCGAATCAATGATCTCCGAACTGTCACAATCTTTTTTGATATAACTTTTCACCCCGGAACGTAAAGCGTTTACCAAAGTCTGAGCGGATTGTTCGGGAGTAATTGCTACTACGCTTAAATCCGGTTTCTTTTGAAGGATTTGAGGAATGACATCGATGGAAAATCCTTTGGCTGTGTAATCAACTAAAATAATGTTTGCATCAAAGGCTTTGTTGAGCGCAATTAACTCTTCATTGTTCCTTGCTTCACCCACAATTTGGATGTTTCTCTCCGTAGACAACAGCGTACGCAGTCCAATGCGTATGATTTCATTACTGTCGGCTAAAATGAGCTTCATTATTTAGATTAATTTTAAACAAGACAAAAGTAAGGAAAAAATGACACGGGTAACTACTTCTTTCTTTAAAACTTTTGGCAGAAGAACTTTAGGAATTCAGAAAGTGAAATTCTCAATGAAATTTATCTGAAAATGTGTGAAAACTATCTTCCAGGAGCGGGAGCTTTTTGGATTCTATTTGTTTGATCGAAAAAGTGTCGCTGTGGATAATGAGTTGATTTTCTTTCCAGCTGCATGAAATCTCTCCGTCCTCTGTAAAATAACTGTCAGAAAGATGTGCATCGATCCGGTAGTCTTTGAAGACATCATCGTGAGATTGAAGAATGAGGTAATGCTGCCGGTGAATGAACAGGTATTTGATCTGCGGATTTTTCAATACCCGGTAAGCTCCGTGATGCGCAAGACGCGGGGCTTGATCATCATTGAAATTTTTACTCCAAAAAGCAGGAAAGACGCTTTCGGCAATAACCATCCCTGCAAAGGTGAATTTGATAATGCGGTGTTTTTTTGATTGACTGGTCGAAATCTTTTCGGTAGAAAATCCAAAAATTCCTCTCCAGTTTTGCTGAAAACAGGAACAGTAGATCAAACTAAAGACAAGAAGCGATCCGGATAACAGTTTCACTGAAATGTCGAAAGAACAATTGATCAGGAACACTTGCCCGAAAATTCCGACGATCACAAGGGAAGCCAGGAATTGAGTTCGCTTAAAAAGTAAACCGATTGCTGCCAGAACTTCTATAATTCCCAGTGAAACAGTGTAGGGATAAGAACTTCCAACTAAAGACCAATAGGCAATATCCTTGCTTAATGTCCCGAACGGTGTGAATAAAGTGTTGGGTTCCGGCTGATAGAATTGCGTTTTAGTGATTTTGTCCCAGCCGTATTTGAACAGGAAGAAGAACAGGATTCCTGCAAGAACCGTTTTTAAAAGTTCCGTCGGGTTTAGTTTCCATTTCGAGCAGGCCCAATGAATGATAGGAGTAGAAAAAACGCCCAGTAGGAAGCTCCCGGAAATCAGAACATATGTTCCATAGGTATCAGTCTCAAAGATCAGGTCTTCGTCCAGCGCGTGAAGTAAACCCGTAAATGGCTTTTGAATGGATTTAAAGATCCAATTGAACAGGGAATAGTCAAAAGGAAGCAGAAGCATCCACCAAACGGCGATCCCAATAAAACTCAGCTTCAGGTGTTGGATCATGCAGCTGTTTGAGGAGTAAACATCCGACTTAGGATTCTAAAAGCCAATAATCCGCTGCCGCCAACTAAAAAAATGAAGAGCAAAGCGTTTTTCTTTTTCTTCTTCGGAGCGGCTTCGGGTTGAGGTTCGGATTTTTGCTGAGGAACAACCTGTTCGTCCAGTTTTTCCCTGTCAAATCCGGGAGCTTTCTGTTTTACTGATTTGGGAGAATTCCTGAAGTTGACATATTCCACGTTGTTATAGTACCCACCTTTCTGCATGGAATCAATGTCCAGGTTATAATCGGCATAAACCGGGTTCCTGTAAATCGTATCGTAATGATAATAGCCGTTGTAGTGATCCGTTACTTCAATACTGGTGCTGTCATTCAAACGAATCACCTGAACAAGTCGGGGAGAGGGAATTCCAAAGTTTGAAGAAGGGTCGATAAAGAAATCGGCCGCCGTTCCGGAATGACTTTTATGAGCTATCAGTGGTGTTTGCGCATTTGCAAACGAAACAGAAAAGGCAAAAGCAAGGATGTTAAAGAATTTCATGAATGGTTGTTTGGGAAGGATACAACCATATTCCAAATTGGTTCAAATAAAAAGCTCCCGATTGCCGCCGGGAGCTTGTCGTATTCCTACAACCTTGTTTTGTGTATTTTTCCCTTTACACTTTCCTAAAATGCAAGGGATTTAAAAAGTAACAGTTTGATTAATAATCAGGAATACCTAATTCTTCTCAATCCACCGGGTCAATTTCCTGAATGATCAGTTTATCGATCCGTGCACCGTCCATATCAACCACCTCAATTTCGAAGTTCAGCCAGTGGAATTTTTGACCGGTAGAAGGAACACTTCTTAATTCGTTCAGGACCAAACCTCCGATAGTAGTGAAGTTCAACTCGGAAGAATTATCTTCCAGTCCAAACTGGCGGAAGAACTCAGCGATGGGGTATTGACCGTCGATCAGCCATGAACCGTCCTCCCGCTGAATAAACTCAAATTCTTCGGAGTAAAACTCATGGAAATCACCTACAAGGGCCTGAAGCAGGTCATTCAGAGTTACAATACCCTGGACCTGGCCAAATTCATCGGTAATGATCCCGTAATGCGTTTTCGTATCTTTAAAATGCACCAAAGCTTCGTATGCCGAAATATGTTCTGATAAGAATTGCGGTTTCAGCATTAAATCCTTCAAACTGAAGTTTTTATTATTGATCGTTCGGAAGAGATCTTTCAACAAGACAACTCCCAATACATTTTCGCGCTCATCATCAAAAATAGGGTAGACCGAGTGCATTTCTTTTTCAACCTGCTCACGGACTTCATCTTTGGTATCATTGATATCAATAAAGATTACATCATTGCGGTGCGTCATCAAAGAACTGATATTTCGGTCACCTAAGTGAAAAACACGCTCCACAATATCCTGTTCGATTTCCTGGACTTCTCCGCCTTCTGTACCTTCCTGGATGATTGCTTTGATCTCTTCTTCCGTTACTTTTCCTTCCGAAGATTGCTTGATGCGTAAAATCTTTAGGAATAAGTCGGAAGTAGTTGTCAATAACCAAACAAAAGGTGCGGTAATCTTCGAAATGATCAGCATGGGACGCGCCATTGTTTTTGCGATCGCTTCCGGATTGGTTAAACCAATTCGCTTAGGAACCAATTCACCGAACACCAAAGAGAAAAAAGTAATAATAACAACCACTGAGGTTACAGCCATGAAATGCGCATAGGGTTTTAATGCATCAAATTTCAGGTAGAATCCCTGGATATCGGTAGTCATTTTTTCTCCTGAGAAAATACCCGTCAGAATTCCGATGAGTGTAATACCGATTTGTACCGTAGACAGGAACTTATTGGGCGAATTCATGGTTTCGATGACCAGTTTCGCGCTTTTGTCACCTCTTTTTGCGGCCACATCCAATTTGGATTTCCGGGCAGAAACCGTAGCGATCTCTGTCATCGAGAAAACCCCGTTAAGGATAATTAAAAAGAGGATTAGAAGTAGTTCCATTTATCTGATTGTTCCGGGATAAATTTCCAACGCTTTTTCCAAACAAACAACTGCTTTCTTCAAAGAATCCTGGTTTAACACGTAAGCAATGCGCGCTTCCTGCATTCCTGCACCCGGAGTAGAGTAGAATCCGTTTGCCGGAGCCATCATCACTGTTTGCCCTTCATATTCAAAGTCTTCCAATAACCACTGACAGAATTTTTCCGCATTGTCTACCGGGAACTTAGCCACACAATAAAATGCTCCGCTTGGTTTCGGGCAAAATACTCCCGGAATGCTGTTTAACCCGTCCACCATAATATTTCTGCGTTGTACGTATTCAGCAACAACATCGTCAAAATAAGATTGCGGTGTATTCAAAGCTGCTTCTGAAGCAACCTGGTCAACCGTAGGAGGAGAAAGTCTTGCCTGACCGAATTTCAATGCAGCAGCCATCACTTCCTGGTTTTTAGAAACCAATGCTCCGATACGTGCTCCGCACATGGAATAACGCTTGGAAACAGAATCGATCATGATCACATTGTTCTCAATCCCTTCCAGGTTCAATACGGAAAAAGGCTGGGCTCCGTCGTAACAGAACTCGCGGTAAACTTCGTCAGCGAATAAGAACAAGTCGTGTTTCTTGACGATGTCACGCAATTGCTCCAATTCCGCTTTGCTGTATAAATAACCGGTTGGATTTCCCGGATTACAGATCACAATAGCTTTTGTTTTTGGAGTGATCTTAGCTTCGATCTCAGAAACCGGAGGTAAAGCAAACCCGCTTTCAATGCTTGAAGCAACCGGAACAACTGTTAAACCAGCCATTACTGCAAATCCGTTGTAGTTTGCGTAGAACGGCTCAGGAATGATTACTTCATCTCCCGGATTACAGGTGGTCATGAATCCGAAAATCAATGCTTCCGATCCACCGGTTGTAATGATAATATCTTCCGTATTTACAGGAAGTCCACCTTTTCTATACGTTTCAGCCAGCTTCGTTCTGTAAGATTCAAATCCTGCAGAGTGACTGTATTCAATAACTTTATGATCAAAATTGCGGATAGCATCCAAAGCTACCTGCGGTGTTTCGATGTCCGGCTGACCGATATTTAAATGGTAAACAGTTTTACCGGCTTTTTTAGCTTTTTCAGCATAAGGTACCAATTTACGAATTGGAGATGCTGGCATGTCAATGGCTTTTTGGGCAATTTTTGGCATTTCTTTTCTTTATTTAGAAGAGAACAAAAGTACAGGAAATGTTGAGATATCAGTAAAAAAAGCTGATTTTTACAGGATGAAAACAATCTGGGTTCTATTCCTAAGCACTTTATTGCTTGCTGCTTGCGGTGAAACAAATCAAACAGGAGAAGTTGATCCGCACACACCGCTTTCAGGTGAATTTGACTTTGATGAACAAATTGTAAAAAAAGCAAGTGAAGTTAAAGTGCCTAAAAATGATTGGCTCCTTCATGGAGAAGATACATTGGTTTGCGTAGATCACTTCAATGAAAATATTTGGTGGGAATTGAAATACGGGACGGAAGATAATTTCATGCACCGTGTTTTATATGACACCCTGAAGAAGCCTTATGTCCAAATAGAAATAGCGAGAAGACTGGCAAAATCCCAGGAATACCTCACCGGAAGAGATCCTGAGTATCATTTATTGGTTTACGATGCCTTGAGGCCTTTAAGCGTTCAATGGGAAATGTGGAATGCATTGGATTCAATCCCTGCTTTTGAAAGAGGGAAGTTTGTAAGTAATCCAAGGAATGGAAGTGTTCACAATTACGGTGCGGCAGTGGATTTAACCATCTGCAAATCGAACAAAAAACCGTTGGATATGGGTGCAGATTACGACGATATCCGTAAAATTGCCTATCCTTCCCTGGAATCTGAGTTCCTGGCAAGCGGAGAAATAACCCAACAGCAAATTGATAACCGAAAATTACTCCGCAGAGCTTTGAAAAGCCAGGGATTCTCCAATATTCCAACCGAATGGTGGCACTTCAATGCTTTCCCTCGACCTGTTGTGAAAAGTAAATACCAAATCGTAACCCGGGAATTAAATTAAACAAGGAATAATTGATCTCTGCGTTCTTGCGGTGAAAATAAAAAGTAATCTTAGTTTAAAATGAACGCTTATTTTTTACTTCAATCGAAAAAGCTGCATTTTAATCCCTGGATTTGTCCGAAATTGGCGAATCTGTTTCTATTATCTGCGATAAAATAATAAATATATTACATGATAAATTGTTGACAATTAGCCTTATGATTATTATATTCTATTAATTCTATAGATTAAATAGAAAATAATTTCACTTTTTCTTGTTTGTTTCAATTTCAGTGATTTACTTTGCATCACTAAAACGAAAAACAATGCTTCAAAGAAACTTCATGCTCATGCAAATGTGTTGTATGTCCCACCAGGGGCAGCGGAAGGAAAATCAATAAATTAACATTTTTGAGTTACAGCCCTTCTCGTTCAAAATGAGAAGGGTTTTTTTATGCAATTGAAAAAAGAAATAATAAGTCGGCCGCCGCTGATAAGGTGACCTGAGTCAGCAGATCAGCAACATGAAATGAAAATAAAAGAAGATTATGAAAAAAGTATATATCAATGAGTATGGTCCAAGAGTTTCGGCAGCAGTTTATGGCTTTTGGCGCTGGACAGAAGAAGATCTTCAGGATACTAAAAATTTCGAGGATGTTTTATTATTCACACGAGAATTAGGAATTGACACCTACGATCTGAGTTCGGGTTACGGAACAAGGGAATTGGAAACACAATTCGGAAAACTGATTGAGTCTAAGACGCTTGATGAATCGGAGCTTGTTCTTTCGAAAAAAGTAGGTTTACGCGAGTATTCGGGCTCTCACGGAAGCGGGATTTATTACGACCTGAGTCCGCAATACATCACTAAAAGCGTGGAAGATTCATTGAAACGGTTGAA
>CAMLFH010000030.1 GCA_946479285.1 uncultured Flavobacteriales bacterium
AAAACCAAGCTCAAGCTTTGCTTCTTCACTCATCATATCCTTGTCCCAAGGCGGGTCGAATACAATGTTTACGTGAGCTTCCGTAACGCCTTCCACGCTTTCCACTTTCTCTTTCACGTCTTTTGGAAGTGATTCCGCAACCGGACAATTCGGAGAAGTCAGCGTCATATCAAGTTCCACAACGCCTTCCTTCGAAATCCGTACTTCGTAAATCAATCCCAATTCGTAAATATCAACAGGGATTTCCGGGTCGAATATGGTTTTGAGGATCTCAACTATTTTGTCTTCTAAATGTTCCATCTTATTTTGGGATTGCGGACAGTGCCAATAATTTGATTTTTTTAACCATGCTCACCAATCCGTTTGCACGAGTGGGTGAAAGGTGTTCTTGTAAACCGATGTCTGATATGAAATGAAGATCACTTTTCACAATGTCTTCGGGTGTTTCGTTGTCTAAAACGCGGATCAGTAAACCAATAATTCCTTTGGTAATGATTGCATCTGAGTCCGCAGTCAATTGTATTTTGTCGTTATCAATGTGAGCATCAAGCCAAACCCGGCTCTGGCAACCTTCAATCAATCGGTCCTCCGTTTTTTTCTCCGGGTCGATCAATGGAAGTTCTTTTCCAAGTTCAATGATGTATTCGTATTTCTCCATCCAATCGTCGTAGATGGCAAAATCATCGATTATTTCCTGCTGTTTTTCTTCAATAGTCATTTTTTGCTCCTAACCCAGCATGGAAATACTTTTCTCCACTGCTGCTATAAATTGATCAATTTCTTCCCGTGTATTGTAAAAAGCAAAGGATGCTCTTACCGTTCCCGGAATCTGGTAAAAATCCATCAGAGGTTGTGTACAATGATGTCCTGTTCTGACTGCAATTCCCTGCTTGTCCAGGAGTGTACCGATATCGAACGGATGAATTCCGTCTACGGAAAATGCAACTACGGAAGTTTTGTTCCGCGCCGTTCCAATCAGTTTGATATTCTCGAAAGTTTCCAGCATTTCCTGGGCATACTCGGTAATATCGCGTTCATATTCTTCCAGCTCTTTCGGGTCGAATTGGTCTAAGTAGTTCAATGCGGTCCCCAAACAGATTCCGCCTGCAATGTGCGGAGTTCCTGCTTCAAACTTGAAAGGAAGCTCGTTGTAAGTGGTACGTTCGAAAGTACACTTGGCAATCATATCACCACCGCCCTGGTAAGGAGGCATTTCATCTAAAAGAGCCTCTTTTCCATAAAGAACCCCAATTCCTGTCGGACCGAAAACTTTGTGCCCCGAAAACACGAAAAAGTCGCAGTTCATTGCCTGCATATCCACTTTTGTGTGCTGCACGCTCTGCGCTCCGTCGATCAACACTTTTGCACCTACAGCATGCGCTGCTTCGATGATTTGATCTACCGGGTTGATCGTTCCCAAACTGTTTGAAATGTGAGTAACCGCAACCAGTTTCGTTTTCGGAGAAAGCATGTTCTGGTATTCTTCCATCATCAACTCACCGCGTTTATTGATCGGAATGACTTTTAAGGTCAGTTTTTTACGCTCGGCCAGCATTTGCCACGGAACAATATTCGAGTGGTGCTCCATCGCGGAAACAATGATTTCGTCTCCGGCGCTCAGCAATTCCCCGAATGAACTGGCAACGAGATTAATCCCGTCGGTTGTTCCTTTCGTGAAAATGATCTCTTCCTTTTTACCGGCATTAATGAATCGGCGCACCGTTTCACGTGCATCTTCGTATTCGGAAGTAGCCTTTTGGCTCAAATGATGGACTCCGCGGTGAATGTTCGCATTGTCCATACTGTAATATTGATTGATAGCGTCCAATACCATCTGCGGTTTCTGGGAGGTTGCCCCGTTATCAAAATAGATAAGGTTCTTGCCATATACCTGTTGGCGCAGAGCAGGGAAGTCCTGCCGGATATCGCGTACGTTGAATTTTCTTTTTGATGGATTTTCCATACTGCAAAGGTAGCTAAAATGCTATTTGTAAAGTTTCTAAATAAGATTAATTTCCAACCTTTTTATTTTAGCAGTATCTTAGCTTTAAATTGATTACAAATGAGGGCATTATACCTATTATTGATATTAGTGGTTGTTGGTTCAGGGTGCGAGAAGTACAACCTGAAACAGCCGGCATACCTTGGTGTGAACTGGAGATTCCAATCTGTATCCAATAGTATGGGGAATGTTGTTATTAGCAAAGGATTTTTCTATTCTAAAGAATTTGCTATTTCAGGGATTCGTGAAAAAGGATCTCCGGTTGAAATCACGAAAAGTTTGCCCGAACAATTTCAGAAAGTTCAATTTACAACACAAAGTGATTTGGGAATTTCCCTGGATGTTCCAATGGGAGATTATACCGAGTTTACATTAAAAACATTGATTGATAAGTCGAATACTCCGTCGATCAGATTGGAAGGAACTTATTATAAAGGAAATTTACCTTATCCTATGAGAATAGAATGGTCGGATTTGGATGAATTGAATTTTAAGATTATGAATCCGTTCTTCCTAAAAAAGAAAAAAGATTACAAAGTATATATCGGGTTTGATGTTGCTAAATTATTTTCATCAGTACCTGCATCAAAGTGGAACGAAGTCTTGTTTGCGAATGAGCCCAATGGTTCTGTATTAGTTATAGATAAAGGTCACAATATTAATGTGTACAATGAAATCACTAATCAATTACCAAATTCATTGGTTTTAACTGTCGAATAATGTCTGCAGAGTACAAAGATATCATTGAAGGCTGCGCAAATTGGGAACGATCTGCACAGGAGCGCTTGTATCGTTTATTCTCGAAGGATTTGTTCAAGGTATGCAAGTTGTACGGCTCGGACACACAGGATGCGGAAGATATGCTGCACGATGCTTACATGCACATTTATAAAAACATTGGTTCTTATACATTTACCGGTTCTTTTGAAGGCTGGCTGCGCCGGGTTACAGTGAACTGCTGCCTGCAAACCCTGCGAAAGAGAAAGAACTTCACGCAATTGGGGGAGATTTCGGTGGTGGATCCGGACGAAGCAGATTTGGAAACAGGGATTCCGTTTGCAAAAGTATTGGAAGAGATCAATTTACTGCCTACAAAGGCCGGATTGGTACTCAAATTATATGCTTTGGAAGGATGGTCACATTCTGAGATCGCAGAAGAATTGGAAATTTCGGTTGGAACTTCCAAATCACAATTAAATTATGCGCGTTCCGTGCTCAAACAAAAATTGGTTTCTTAAACAATGTCTTTAGACAAGTTACATAACACAAATCGGGAGTTTAAGGCTCTGCAAAATTCTTTCCGGGATTGGGATGCGGATTCTCCGTCTGCTGATGTCTGGGAAAATTTGGAGGCTGATTTGGCTGTTTCTGCCGTTTGGGACCGTTTGGATGAAACACTGGAAGCTAACGGAAGTTCAGCAGATAAAGCATTGGTAGATTCTTACGAAAACTGGTCGCCGAATAATTACGGGGATGGCTGGTCTAAATTGGAAGAGCAGCTTTCCAGAGAACGTGTTTGGACGCGATTGAATACAACCCTGAGCTATCCAATTACGACAAGTATTCCGTGGATGAAAATGGCCGCGGCTTCTTTGTTGTTCGTTTTCACAGCATTCTATACCGATTACCAGTTTAGCTCTCCTAATAAGGAATCGCAGCCTGGTGCGTTTGCAGTTGAAGGAAGCAAAGCCGGTTCAAACGAAAATGCAGACAAAAATCTGGCTTCTAACGGAACGGAAAACAAGGCAGTTGATGGAAATCAACCGGTTTCTGTAAATGATGTATGGAACAACATTCCTCAAAATACAGCTATTCAAAACCGATTGGTAGTTGTGAATAATACGGCCAACAATCCGAATAACAATTCTGTTCCGAATAACGAGAATACTCCTCAGAACAACGAGTTGATCGCGAACCAAAATCCGTTGGATAATCGTTCGAATGAAAATACTTCAAATCCTGGGAACGAATCGGTGAATACTAGCGCAAATGACCTGGCAGCTTTGGAACCCCTTCCTGCAAGAGAAATTACTGCTTTCAGTGAAACCGGAACTATTGCGGATTTTGACTTTATGCCGTTCAAAGCACCTTTCAGACCAAGATTCAGTGTATTGGTGGGTGGACAGTTCTCCTTTATCAATGAAAAGAACCGAAGCGCATTCTCCAGTTCACTTCCGTCTATGGGAATCGCGGCAGATGTGCAATACCACGGATACCTGAAAAACTGGAGATTTACGCAGGACCTTGGGTTCAGCCAATACGCACAGTCGAACGGAAGTTATATAAACGGACGTTATACGAGTTCCGACCAAAAATTGAATACCATTCATTTAATTTCCACGGTCGGATACACATTTAGAGGAGTAACTATTTCCGGGGGAATTTCGGTCAATCGTTTATTGAACGGCTACGAAGAAAGCAGAACAGCGATCACGAATGTGTACAATTCGAAAAAATTACAAGTGGGTGCAACAGCAGGAATTGATTATCATTTCACGCCGTTTAGAAATAAAACTGCACTTGGACTTGGACTGCAATACCAGCTGGTATCTAAGTTGAAAAGTGAGAATACGGTGTTCAATGATATCCAGGGCGTGAAGCTCCAGATAAAATATTCATTTTAATTTCCAACCTTTTAATAAGTTCTGCATCTAAGGGGTAAGAAAGATATTTATTTCGTTGTCAGCTCTCCGGAGTTTGAAAAATTACTACAACTCAAACGATAACGAAATAGTCGAGGCAAGGTAGAACTGGCTTGAACGAAAGTCCCGCGAAAGTGGGACTTTTTTAGTTTTCACCGCAAAGGCGCAAAGAGGATTCTTTGTGTTCTTTTTTACTTTCTGTCTAATTACTGAAGATTATTAACCCAAGAAAATAAAATTCATTTTCTTTGCTTCTTCTTCTCTTTGCGGTAAAAATTACTTTTTCGTCGCGTACATCAGGAATTCTTTGTTTCCGTCGCCTCCAATAATCGGAGAATCAATAATCCCGTTTACTTCAAAATGGGAATCCACTGCCGCTTTTTGGATCCGTTGCAGGATTCCCGGGTAATTTACCGCGCTTTTCACAACTCCGCTCTTATTTAAAAGGCGTTTCTCCAATTCAAATTGCGGTTTGATCAAAGCAACCAATGTTCCGCCCTCTTTTACAAACGATCCTGTGAATGGAAGTACTTTTTCCAAGGAAATGAATGAAACATCGATTACTATTCCGTCTACCGGTTCCGGAACATGTGCCGTTGTCAATTCGCGGATATGTGTTTTTTCTAAATTGGTAATGGAAGGATTGCTGCGAATGCGTTCGTGTAATTGCCCGTGGCCCACATCTACACAAAAAACGTGTTTTGCTCCTTTACTGAGTAATACTTCTGTGAAACCGCCGGTAGAAGCTCCCAGGTCGATAAACGTTTTATCAGTAACCGAAATTTGGAAATACTCGATTGCTTTCAGCAATTTCAACGCGCCTCTCGAAACCCAGGTCAATTCTTCGTTCAAAAGCAGGATCTTGGCATCCAGTGCGATTTTCTTCCCGGGTTTTTCAACAGAAATACCGTTTACCAAAACATCGCCGTTTTTAATTAGTTCTTCACCTCGTGTCCTGGAGGTAACCAAACCACGGTCAAACAATATTTTATCCAAACGTTCTTCCATGGCACAAAGTTAGCTATATAATTCCCAATTACGAATTCCTGATTTCCGAATTGTGAGAAAGAATAGTAGATTATTTAACTGTCTAATTAAAATCTGAAAACGGAACAATTTTTATTTAACAAACTAAATCGTTGTTTTTTGTAATTTCAATAAAATCAGGAGTATAGGCAACTATTTTCGCTATTGTATCGTCTGTTTATGGATAAGTTAATTTATATTTGCTTCACTCTACTAATTAAACACTACGATGAGACTACTAACTGGCGCACTGCTACTGGCGATCCTTTCTCCGTTTGGTTCCTATGAACAAATCTTTTTTTCAAATGGTGCTTTGCTTTCTGTTTCTGCGGGTGCAGTAGTACATGTAAATGGCGGAGCAGAATTATCAGCAATATCAAATTTGACCAATGAAGGTTCGGTAACGATCACTAAAAACTCTACTTTTCCAAATGCCGGATCATTTAAGATTGGTGCGAACTCCGCAGTTGACGGAGATGGACTTTACCGGGTGGAACAGGATTGGATCAACGACGGGGTTTTCAATTTTGAAAATTCTACCGTGAATTTGTTTGGAAATACCCAGCAATTCATTACTTCGACCAATGGAACCGCAACGGTTTTCAATAATTTGGTGCTTACCGGAACAGGAACCGGAAATGACCGGAAGAAAACCCTTCAGGGTGTAAACGCATCCACCGGTACATCCGGAACACTTCAACTGAACGGAAGAGAATTGGAAACTCAGACGAATACTTTTTTTGTTACGAATCCTGCTATTGCAGCAATTACTTTTACCAATACTTTTGGCTCTGAGGGTTTTGTCAGCAGCCAGGCACCAGGAACACTATCCCGAATTACCAATTTTGCAAGCACTTATATGTTCCCAACGGGTTCTAGTGTCGGCACAACACGTTTTCGCCCGGTTGAGTTAACTCCTCAAACAAATATCGGGTCAGAGTATACCGTGCGTTTCAATAATTACGATGCCAACGGCGACGCATTTGATCGAACGGATAATGATGGAAATATGTGTGGGTTGAACCCAACCTATTATCATTCCATTGAACGTTTAATAGGTACTGCACCAACTGACATTCGCTTATTTTATGTGATTGCAGATGAGGGGGATTGGACAGGTATGGCTCATTGGAGAAATGCAAGTACCAATTGGAATGATATGAATGCGAATACTTCGGCAATTAACGGCGGATTTACAACCCGGACAAGAACAGGCTGGAATTTTACAAATCCCGGATTTCCATATATTTTGTCGACTGCAAAACCAGGACCTCCAACATTGAATTGTCCGTCTGTTTGTGAGAATTCCTTTAACAATGTATTTGCCGTAGTGGGTGGATCCGGAAATTTTCAGTGGACTTTTCCTTCGAATGGAACTATTACTTCCGGTCAGGGTACTTCCAGTGTTTTTGTAGATTGGACTACCGGAACAGGACAAGTAACTGTTATTGATATGGGAAACAACGGATGCAGCTCTCAGCCGGGAACATGCACGCCAACTATTAATCCTTCTCCTGTAGTACAATTCTCGTATACGGAAGAAGGAACAAACTATAGTTTCACGGATGGATCTACCGGAGCAGTATCCTGGATTTGGACATTTGGAGACGGAGAGGGATCGAACAATCAAAATCCGACGCATACTTACTTAGATAACGGCGATTCTTACCAGGTGACATTGCAGATTACAGGTGCAAATGGTTGCTTAAGCAGTATGATGCAGATCATTGAAATTTTCCAGGATATTACGGTTCCAAACATTATTACACCAAATGATGATGGTACCAACGACTTTTTCTTAATTAAAACAGCAGGAATCAAATCTTATAACCTTGTCATTGTAAACAGATGGGGGAATACCATGTTCGTATCAAATGATCCGTCTCACATCTGGGATGGAAAAGTGGACGGGAAACCAGTAGATGAAGGAGTTTATTTCTATAAACTGAAGGCTTCATCTGCTTCAAAAGAATACAACTATCAGGGTAACGTAACAGTTATCAGAAACTAATCAAAAAAGTGCTATGCAACAAAAACAAAACTTTATTGCAGCTATCGCATTCATCTTCGGATTAAATGCGGTTTATGCTCAGAACAACGTCGGAATAGGTACTACTACACCAAATCCGAATGCCATTTTGGAAATGCAATCCACCAGTCAAGGGGTATTGGTACCAAGAATGACAACCGTACAAAGAAATGCCATCACAGTTCCTACAGAAGGATTGCTTGTTTACGATATTGATGTGAATTGTTTTTTCTTTTACGAAAGCAGTTCTACATCCTGGCAAAACTTATGTAATGCTGGCGGCGTTGGTCCGACTGGCCCTCAGGGCCCAGCAGGCCCAGCGGGTGCGATAGGAGCAACAGGTCCTGCTGGTGCAGCAGGTGCTCCGGGTACAGCAGGTCCGGCAGGACCAATGGGAGCAACTGGTCCGCAAGGCCCGGCAGGTCCGGCAGGAACAAACGGTATTGATGGCGCAGCAGGTGCTCCGGGAGCAACAGGTCCGGCAGGACCAATGGGTGCAACTGGCCCGGCAGGTCCTACAGGAGCGAACGGAACAAACGGTATTGACGGTGCAGCGGGAGCTGCGGGTCCGGCAGGACCAATGGGTGCAACAGGTCCTCAAGGTCCGGCGGGTCCAACCGGCGCGGCAGGCCCGGCGGGAGCAAATGGAATAAACGGAACAAATGGTGCAGCAGGGGCTACAGGTGCAACAGGACCGCAAGGCCCTTCCGGAGTGATCAATAAATATCATGTTTACGGTACGGCCGGGAGATTGGCAGTTACTTCAACCGTTGCAACTATGCAGCCCGGAATGACGCAAACATTTACTTTAGCGGCTCCTGCAACAGTGGTTGTTTGGGCAACTATCGGAGGGAGAACCACATTAACGGGAAGTGGTAACTATGCGAATGTGGATATGGTTATTTATCTGAACAACAACTTTTTGGCAAATGGAGGATGGAACCGATTTTCAGTAGTTAACTCATCGGTATCAAACGGGTTTAACTCGTGTGCGATTAATACGATGATCTCGCTTCCGGCCGGGACACATACCATTGACTTGAGAACTTTGCGCAGTGCAGGTACAAGCTCTGTTGATATCGGTGGAAACTCTGCGGCAGATGTAAACCCTGGTGAATTGTCTATCTTAATTTTAAACTAAGAAAACTATGAGACAACTCATTTTTACATTTGGAATTAGTTTGTTTGCAACAGTTAGTTTCTCACAACAACAGGCAGCTACAAGTGAAAGAAAAGCATCTGCAGTACCTGTGAGTAAAAGCAATGAGCAAATTCAACCGGTTAATACTTCGGATAGCGTAGCTGTATTGCATTCCTCTTCGAGAAGTATCCAGTCTGAAATAATTCCCGTATCAAAGGAAATTGAATCAACTACGGAGAAGCAGCCCGAAAAAACAACAGTTAGTTCGGCTAAAAAACCGGATTAAAATACAAGACATAAAAAAGCCCCGAAGTGATCATTCAATCTGCTTCGGGGCTTTTTAGTTTCTATGAAGTTCAATTATTCAATCACCCAATTGAATCGTTCTCTTAATATTTCATGAATGCGATCTGTTACCGCTTCGTTCTCAATTTTTTGGATCACATCTTCGATGAAAGCACCAACCATTAACTGGCGTGCACTTGCTTCGCTTAATCCTCTTGCACGAAGATAAAAAACGGCTTCTTCGTCCAACTGGCCGGTCGTGGACCCATGCGAGCATTTTACATCATCGGCATAGATTTCCAATTCCGGTTTGCTGTTGATCGTAGCATCGTCACTCAACAATACATTTCCATTCGACTGGAATGCGTTGATTTTTTGAGCGTCTTTGCGAACGAATACTTTCCCGTTGAATACAGCCGTAGCTTTTCCGTCGATTACACCTTTGTATAATTCAAAAGATTCGCAATTAGCAACTTTGTGATCTACAATCGTATGATTATCGACATGTTGGTTCCCGTTCAAAATGTACGCTCCATTCAAATGGGTTTCGCAATTTTGACCATCTACTTCAATCGTCAGGTTATTTCGGACCAATAAACCGTTTAAAGTAACTGTGTTGATGGTGAAATTAGAATCCTGGTGCTGATTGACCAATTCTGTGGAAATCTGGGAACAGCTTTCATCTTCCTCCTGCAATTTGTCGATGGTCACTTTTGCATTCTTCCCCACGTGGATTTCAGAAATCACATTGGTGAAGTTTTCAGAACCGTTTACCGAGATTGAACGCTGAATGAGTTGAACTTCCGAAAATGCTTCTGCAACTAGTACGTGACGTAAATTCGAAAGGATATTTTTATCTGTATTGATCTGTATGATCTCAATGACAGGTTCGATCTGCATTTTTGCAGAAACGTGAACGTATAATCCGTCAGTAGCATAAGCTGTATTGATAGCAGAAAAAACTTCTCCGTCCAACAATACATTTCCTCCCAGTACGCTTACTTCTGCTTCGTCCATTTGGGAAAGAGCAAGTACTTTTAATCCTTCCGGGTAAGATTTGGAAGAAAGTGTTTCCGAAAAATGTCCGTTTACAAAAACATATTGAATGGAATTTGCCGATAGACCAAAGCTTCCCGAAAGAGAAACCGGGTTTTCCTGAACAGATAAATTACTGTTTTTGATTTTGGCAACGCGCGTATATTTCCAGGCTTCCGTTCGGGTAGTTGGAAACGGAGTATTGTCTAAAACTTCAAGTGCTTTGTGACGCAGTTCGGAGTTTAGCAGAAAGGCCCCTTTTAATTGCCAATTCACACTTGCTGCCGATTCTTTTTCAATGGTTTGCATCTGTATGATTTAATTATTGAGCAAATTCTGCTTTAATCCAGTCGTAACCTTTTTCTTCCAGTTCCAAAGCCAATTCTTTAGGACCTGATTTTACGATTCTTCCATCGTATAGTACGTGAACAAAATCCGGAACGATATAATCCAATAAACGCTGGTAATGCGTGATGACAACCGTTGCATTTTTGTCAGATTTCAAAGTATTCACTCCGTTTGCCACAATGCGAAGCGCGTCAATGTCCAATCCTGAATCAGTTTCATCTAAGATAGATAACTTCGGATCCAGCATCGCCATTTGGAAGATCTCGTTGCGTTTTTTTTCACCTCCGGAAAACCCTTCATTCACAGAACGGGAAGCCAATTTTGCATCCAATTCCACAATTGCAGATTTTTCTTTTACCAAAGCCATGAATTCTTTCGCTGAAATAGCAGATTCTCCTCTGTATTCGCGAATTTCGTTTAAAGCAGTACGCAGGAAATTTACATTCGATACACCCGGAATTTCAACCGGATACTGGAATGCTAAGAACAAGCCTTCTCTTGCGCGGTCTTCCGTTGCCATTTCAAGCAGGTCCGTTCCGTCAAAATCAACTGAACCTTCTGTGATTTCATATTCTTCACGACCAGCCAAAACACTTGCTAAAGTACTTTTTCCGGCACCGTTTGGTCCCATGATCGCGTGAACTTCACCCGCTTTTATTTCCAGGTTCAATCCTTTTAATATTTCTTTTCCGTCTATCGACGCGTGTAAATTTGTGATCTTTAACATACTTCTTAATTCAAATTCCCCCCTTTATGCTTGCGCTGAAGCTACAGCGTAGGAGCAGGAGGGGGATAAAGGGAAGGATCTCCCTAATTATTTTTATCCGACCGATCCTTCTAAACTGATCGTCAATAGTTTTTGTGCTTCAACGGCAAATTCCATTGGAAGCTGGTTCAATACTTCTTTACAATATCCGTTTACAATCAGGCTGATTGCTTTTTCTTCCGAAATACCACGCTGTAAACAGTAAAATATCTGGTCTTCCCCGATTTTTGAAGTAGTAGCTTCGTGCTCAATTTTTGCACTAGGGTTCTTACATTCAATATAGGGGAAAGTATGCGCGCCACACTCATCAGTCATCAGCAATGAATCACATTGAGAGAAGTTGCGGGCATTGTGTGCGTTTTTATGAATTTGGACTAATCCACGGTAAGAGTTGTGAGATTTTCCGGCTGAAATTCCTTTTGAAATGATGGTACTCTTGGTGTTTTTTCCCAGGTGGATCATTTTAGTTCCGGTATCTGCCTGCTGATAATTGTTGGTAACAGCCACAGAATAAAATTCACCGATCGAGTTATCTCCTTTTAAAATACAGGAAGGATATTTCCACGTTACCGCAGAACCTGTTTCTACCTGTGTCCAGGAAATTTTAGCGTTTGTTTCGCAAATCCCTCGTTTGGTCACAAAGTTGAAGATTCCACCTTGTCCGTTTTTATCTCCGGGATACCAGTTTTGAACCGTTGAGTATTTAATTTCAGCATCTTTCAATGCAACCAATTCAACTACAGCAGCGTGTAATTGGTTCTCGTCGCGCTGAGGAGCTGTACATCCTTCTAAATAAGAAACATAAGATCCTTCGTCAGCAACAACCAATGTGCGTTCAAACTGACCGGTATTTGCTTCATTAATTCGGAAGTAAGTAGACAATTCCATCGGGCATCTTACACCTTTTGGAATGTAACAAAACGAACCATCTGTAAATACGGCTGAATTCAAAGCTGCATAGAAGTTATCCGTTGCCGGAACTACAGATCCCATGTATTGCTTAACCAATTCGGGATGTTCGTGCACCGCATCAGAGAAAGAGCAGAAAATAATTCCTAATTCCTTTAACTTGGATTTGAAACTGGTAGCTACAGAAACGGAATCCATTACGAAATCTACTGCTACACCTGTTAAACGTTGTTGTTCCTCCAGTGAAATCCCCAATTTTGCCATGGTTTCTTTCATCTCCGGATCCACATCGTCCCAGCTTTCATATTTTTTGGTCTGCTTAGGAGCAGCGTAATAAGAAATTCCCTGGAAATCTGGTTTCGGATAAGAAATGTGTGCCCAGGAAGGTTCAGTCATTTCTGACCAGATCTTGAAGCATTTCAATCGGTATTCCAATAACCACTCCGGCTCTTCTTTCTTTGCTGAAATAAAGCGGATAATATCTTCATTCAATCCAAGCGGAGCTCTATCCGATTCAATATCGGTGGTAAATCCGAATTTATATTCCGAATTTTCTAAGTCCTTCGCTAAGTCGTTTTCCGTGTAACCCATTTAAACTTTGTACTATTATTATAATGAGAAAGATTCTCCGCAACCGCAAGTTCTACCCGCATTTGGATTAGAAAACACAAATCCTTTTCCGTTCAATCCTCCGGAAAAATCCAGGGTCGTACCGATGAGGTATAAAAAGCTCTTTTTGTCAACAACAACTTTGATTCCGTTGTCTTCAAAACTTTTATCGTCTGGGTTTTCCTGATTGTCAAATGTTAGCTGGTACATCAATCCGGAGCAGCCGCCCCCTTCAACACCAACCCGAATGAAATAGCCTGCTTTGCCGTCGTCTTCCATCAAGCGAATCGCTTGTTTCTTTGCTTGTTCTGTTACTGTAATCATGACAAGTATCTTGAGATCTTTATTTAGATTAATTTTAAATAAAGCTGTATTTCGTTGACAAAAATACCACATTTATGGTATTGGTGCAATAAAATGATGAAGATTCTTAAGTGCAGGTGTTATTTTATTCTAAATCGCTACCGGCGTGATCAATCAACTGTTTGAATTTTAACTTCCGGATTAGCCCAAAGAGTATATTTTAAATTAAAAATTGCTTCGGGTACTTGATTTATCAAGTGTTAATCTTCGTTTTAAGGTTCAAGGATGCATCGCTTGAACGGAAGAGGTTTTAAGGTGCTCAACCAGGTGTTTATTTTCCCGGATTCCTTGCTGTAAAAGAGTTTTCAGCTTGATACATCAACGAAAAAAAACGTTGAAAGTGTGCAACTTTTTGTAAATCCAAGCCGTTTAGTTACAAAGAACACTGAAAACAACCATATAATTTGTTATTCTACTACTAAATGAAAAAAATAGTCATTTTGGGCTTATGTATCTGTGCATCATCGATATATGGCCACTCGCAATCAACAACCAATCAATTACCAAATGGCGTAGTTGTTCATTCTGCACAAGGGGTTGAAGGAACTGTTTCTACCGGCAGTACTGAACATGTTAAAGTTCGAACCATTCAGGATTGGACTCTTGCAGAATGCATTGATGCACTTCCATTCGTTATGATGAAACTAAATGAAGCTTCGGAATCGGATCGTGAGCGCTACCTGATCGAAAAAACAAAAATCGATCAGCGAATTGTCGAACTTAAATCATCCAATTAATCATGAAAAAATTGCTTATTCTTCTTGCAATTGCAAGTTCAGTATATAGTCATGCTCAATTGGTTGCAAATGGCAATTCGGGGGCTTCAACTACTAGTTACACCAACGGTGCTCCAAGTGATCCGATCTATATTTGGTGCGGAACAACTTTAGGAGCTCAGCAGGGAAGTTTGACAGCTACTCCAACAAGTGGAGTTGGCCCTTTTACCTTTAATTGGTATTACCACGATCAGGGAACGTCTTCCTGGCAATCGTTATCTAATGAAGCTGGTGTAAGCACTTCCACTATCTCAAGCCTTGCAAGCGACGGTTACCGTGTGGAGATTCGTGATGCTGCAAATGTCCTGGTTGATTGTTTTGTAGCTTGGGTTTGGAACTTAAATACGGAAGTTACAGCTTCAAGTTCACTTGCTAATTGTAACAATGCATCTTTGTCGTCAACCGTAAATACGACGGGTTCTTTTTCTTACTATAATCCGCCGCCGCCGCAATCATTGATTAATGTAAATACTCAAATCCAGGTTTGTTTTTCAGCAAACCATACGTTTGTATCTGATTTGGCATTTTACCTCGTTGGTCCGCCGGCTTGTGGTTCGCCTACTATTTTATTGCTTCCGAATCCGGGTGCAATTGGTCAGGGTTCTACCTGTAACAGCGCTGATGGAGTAAATAACTTGTGTTTTACAACTGCTCCGAGCGGAAACATTAACGTGTGTAATCCTGCTCCGGCATCTTTAGGAGGAACATACAGTACTTATGGTCCTTCCAATACTCCGATCAACTGGTCGAGCCTGATTGGATGTAATGCTGCTGCTGGCGGCTGGCGAGTACAGATTTACGACTGTATCGGTGCGGATGTAGGTGCATTAACGAATGCAAACATTACCTTTTCAAATTTGACCTCGATTTGTGGTTCTGCAACTTCTATTTCATATGCTTCCGGTGCTATTAGTTCGGTAATTAATGATAACTCCTGCACTGCAGCTTCTGCTTCGATCTTCCAGGTACCGGTTTCACCCCTTTTGACAACTCCGATTACCATTACTGCTGCTACGAGCTTACTTTGGACAGCTAGTCCAGGTGTTGGAATTGCGAATAACACTTCTACATCCGCATCTGCAAATGGATTGCCGGCAGGAGTGACCAATTTCACTCAGACGGCAACAACTTCTTACCAGGGCACAACATGTACTTCTGCGGCTTCAACAAGTGTGAATGTCATTTACCCTACAGTTGATGCCGGTCCGGATCAAACGGTTTGTATAACAACTCCTGTAACACTTTCGGGTTCCGGAGCACAAACTTATGCCTGGGACAACGGTGTAACTGACGGCGTTCCTTTTGTACCTGGTGCAACTGCAACTTACACAGTAATTGGTACTGCAGCAAATGGATGCCAGGATACGGATCAGGTCGTGGTAACTGTAAATACAACAATCATAGTAAATGCAGGCCCGGATCAAACTATTTGTATCGGATCTCCTGTAACACTTTCTGGTTCCGGAGCGCAAATCTATTCGTGGAACAATGGTGTTGTTAATGGAGTTGCATTCAATCCCGTATCCACACAAACTTATACGGTAACCGGAACAGATGCTTTTGGTTGCTTTGGAACAGATCAGGTTGTTGTAACGGTAAATCCGCTTCCTGCCGTTGATGCAGGTTCCTCACAATCAGTTTGCCAGGGAACCTCTGTTACTTTGAATGGTTCAGGGGCAGTTTCTTATTCCTGGAATAATGGAGTCACTAACGGAGTTCCATTTGTTGCGAATTCAACCCAAACATATACTGTGACAGGAACGGATGCAAACGGATGTACCAATACCGATCAGGTAACAGTTACAGTAAATCCTTCACCTACAGTGAATGCTGGTGCTGATCAGGCTGTTTGCCAGGGTGGAAATGTCGTATTAACAGCGTCAGGTGCTCAGTCTTATTCCTGGAACAATGGAATTACAAATGGAGTTTCATTTACTCCCGGTTCAACAACAACTTATACCGTAACAGGAACAAATGCCAACGGATGCCAGGGAACGGATCAGGTGCTGGTAACCGTCAATCTGATTCCGAATGTGGGTGCAGGAGCAAACCAAACAATCTGTCTGGGAAGTCCGATTACTTTAAGCGGTTCGGGAGCCGCAACTTATTCCTGGTCTAATGGGGTTTCTAATAATGTAAGTTTCATACCATCTTTGGGAGTAAACACTTATGTAGTAACAGGAACGACTGCTGCCGGTTGTCAAAATACCGATACGGTTATTGTAACAGTTGTACCTGTTCCAACTGCTGTTCTTGGAGCTGATTCTCCACTTTCCGGTACCCCCGGGTTGACTGTTGAGTTCACCAATTCAAGTTTGAACGCGCAATCGTATAGTTTTGAATTTGGTAACGGAAGTACTTTCCAAACAACCAATATTGCTTCTACGCCAAACGCTACCTACCAGCAGCCCGGAACTTATACGGTAGTCCTTACTGCAAGTAACGGTATTTGCCAGGATACTGCCCAACTAAAAGTAATAGTAGTTCCTTTTCCACCAATGAATATTGTGGTTCCTAATATATTTACTCCAAATGGGGACGGAAATAATGATGTATTCTTTATCCGCCTGGAAAACGCTGTTTCTTTAGAAGTTACTATTGTAAACAGGTGGGGAAATAAAATGCTCGTATACTCTGGTTTGAATGGTTCCTGGGATGGGAGTGTAAATGGAAATTTAGCTGAAGAAGGAGTTTACTTCTACAAGTATACTGCAACAGGTTTGGATGGAGGTACTCAGACCGGACAGGGTAATATTCAGTTGATGAGAGATTAATTTTTAGAATCTAATCAATAAGAAGAGGTGCGTCATTAAGATGCGCCTCTTTTTTTAAACAGTTGAAATTCTTTTTGTTAATTAAAACACGATTTTTTGGTTTTGATTTAATTAATTCTTAAAATTCGGTACTTTTAAATATTACTACTAAAGAAAAAGAGGCCTTCTGCATGAAACCGGGAGGAGTTTCTTTTTCGACTACTTACTACATACTACTATGAAAAATCTATTGAAACGAATTCAATTGACAGGTATTTTGTCATTGACTTTTATTCTGGCCGGTTCTGCTTACGGTCAGATCACGTTGACTTCTGATATTCCAAATAATTATGTTTCGCACATTTGTGGTGCCGGAATTTCTTTTTCCAATGTTTCGCTCACGGGAGATACCAGGGCGATTGCCAAGTTTTTGGGAGGAACTTCCGCAGGAATCGGAACTTCTATGAATTCCGGGGTAGTTTTGAGTACCGGTTTTGTGAATACTGCTACGGCACTCCAGGGAGGTCCGGGTATATTCTTAAGCGGAGATAATACCGGAGTAACCATCAATGAATTAGATGGAATTGCCGGGGATGACACCTTTGACGGAATCATTTTAGAGTTCGATTTTGTTCCGATCACCAGTAGTATTAACGTGAATTATGTATTCGGTTCTGAAGAGTACAACGAATGGGTAGGTTTGGGATACAATGATGCATTTGCATTCTATATTTCAGGTCCGGGAATTGCCGGCACACCAAACCTGGCAGTTTTACCTGGCAATATTCCGGTAACTATTGATAATATAAACCTGGGATCAAACAGTTCTTTGTACAGAAACAATATCTCATTGAATAATCCGAATGTAATGGACGGTTATACAGCTCAGTTAACTGCGAACAGAGCGGTAACGCCTTGTCAGACTTATCACATCCGACTGATGATTGCGGATGGGGGAGATCAAATTTACGATTCATGGGTTTTTATTCCGGAAAACGGATTATTTGCCGTAGGAAATCCACCGCTTTCTTTGGCTGCAACCTATCCTTTCGGAACTGCTCTTTACGAAGAATGTTTCAATACAAATACCATTACGTTTACTATTCCAACGGCTCAGGCATCCAATTATTCGTTCAATGTAACCTGGGGAGGAACTGCAACCAGTGGAGTAGATTATTCTTCTCTGCCAACAACAATTACTATTCCGGCCGGACAAACTTCCGTCAATCTTCCGATCAATGTTTTTACAGATGGTTTGACAGAGGGAATTGAAACTATTGAGTGTAATTATCCGATCAGTGTTTGCGATATGGGTACAGCTGTTATCAATATTGATGATGCCGCTCCATTATTAGCAGACGCCGGACCGGATACCGATATCTGTGGCGGGGCTGCATCCACGACATTAACCGCATCTTCTACGAATGGAAACGGTGCGGTGACTTATTCCTGGGATAATGGCGCCGGATCAACTGCTTCCGTAATCGTATCGCCTGCGGTAACGACGACATACACAGTTACTGCAACAGACCAATGCGGAAGAACAGAAACCGATCAGGTAACTGTGGCAGTGGGAGCACCTCCGGTAATTGATGCGGGAACAAATACTTCCATTTGTGCCGGAGCAAGTGCTACATTAACAGCGAGTGGTGGAGCAACTTACTCATGGGATAATGGACTTGGTGCAGGAAACGGAGTTTCTGTTTCTCCTGCTGCAACAACAACTTATAATGTAACCGGAACAGCTGCGAACGGATGTTCCTCTACGGATGCGGTAACGGTTACCGTAACTCCGGCGCCAACGGTAAATGCCGGACTGGATCAGACTATTTGTCAAGGTGCCAATATTGCAGTGTCGGGTTCGGGTGCTCAAACTTATTCGTGGAACAATGGAGTAAGCAACGGTCTTTCATTTTCGCCAGCTTCCACTCAAACGTATACGGTAACCGGAACAGATGCAGGAGGCTGCCAGGGAACTGATCAGGTTACCATCACTGTAAATCCGCTTCCGGTGGTTGATGCAGGTTCACCGCAATCTGTTTGTCAGGGAGGTTCTGTTATTCTAACAGGTTCAGGAGCGCAGGCTTATTCCTGGAATAATGGTGTAAGTAACGGTGTTTCATTTACGCCGGTTTCTACGCAAACGTATACTGTAACAGGAACAGATGCCAATGGTTGTGTCAATACGGATCAGGTAACAATTACCGTAAATACAGGTTTAATTGTAAACGCGGGCGTTGACCAGGCTGTTTGTCAGGGTGGAACGATTATTTTGTCAGGTTCAGGCGGAGTCAGTTATAGCTGGAACAATGGTATTACCAACAATGTTTCCTTTACACCGGGTTCTACTCAAACCTATACGGTAACAGGAACAGATGTGAATGGCTGCCAGGGAACAGACCAGGTAGTGGTTACTGTAAATCCGCTTCCGGTGGTTGATGCTGGATCACCGCAGGCTGTTTGCCAAGGCTCTCCAGTTACATTGAATGGTTCGGGAGCAGTTTCTTATAGCTGGAATAATGGAGTGAGCAATGGTGTTTCCTTTACGCCGGGTTCTACACAAACTTATACGGTAACGGGAACCAATGCGAATGGTTGTACGAATACCGATCAGGTTACGATAACGGTCAATCAGGCGAATCCCGTAAATGCAGGAGTCGATCAGGCTGTTTGCCAGGGAGGAACTATTACATTAACCGCAACCGGAAGTCAGTCTTATGTCTGGAATAATAGTTTGAGCAATGGTGTTTCATTTACGCCAACTTCCACTCAAACATATACCGTAACCGGAACAAGTGCAAATGGGTGTCAAAGTACGGATCAGGTTGTGGTTACAGTGAATCAGCTTCCAAATGTGAATGCAGGAGCTGATCAGGGAATTTGTATTGGCGGTACAGTAACTCTTTCAGGGTTCGGAGCAGTTTCTTACACCTGGAATAATGGCGTGTCGAATGGTGTTTCCTTTACACCAGGATCTACTCAAACATATACAGTTACCGGTACAGATGTAAACGGATGTGTAAACACGGATCAAATTACCGTTACAATCGTTCCGATGCCTACAGCGGATATTTTTGCAGATCAAACAACAGGTTTCCCGGATTTGACGGTGAATTTCGATAATAATTCAACGAATGCTTCCACTTATCACTGGAACTTTGGTAACGGGTCTGAGGTGAATAGCACTAATACTTCCGGACAACAGTATATTTATACAAGTCCCGGACAGTATACCGTTATTCTTACTGCAGCAAACGGAGCTTGTGTGGATACAGATACCGTGACCATCATTGTAAGCCCGCTCCCTGATCCGATAATCCGTATTCCAAATATCTTTACTCCAAACGGAGATGCGAACAATGATACTTTCTTCATTACCGTGAGCTATGTCAAATCGGTTAAAGTAGTGATCGTGAATCGCTGGGGAGATAAAATGTGTGATTACGATGATGTACAAGGTTATTGGGACGGAAGTATTAACGGAAATATAGCTTCAGATGGTGTTTATTTCTTTAAATATGAAATAGAAGGAGTTAATGGAACAGTATTGACCGGACACGGAGATATTCAATTGATCAGATAAGAACGAAACTTCGATCAAAAAAGACTGCAATTAATTTCTCAATTGATGCAGTCTTTTTTTGTTTAACTACATTTGCAATATGCGAGTAGTTCGACAACTGAATCCGGATATTAAGTTCAACAATCCCATCCTTACTTTGGGAACATACGATGGAGTCCATTTGGGACATCAGGAAATTATTCGTTCGCTGGTTGAAAAGGCAAAACGAGAAAACAAAGAATCCGTTCTCTTCACATTTGAACCGCATCCGAGGAAAGTACTTTACCCGGAGAGTTATTCCGTAAAATTGATCGATACTGTCGATGAAAAATTGGCGAAACTGGAAAAATTGGGCTTGGATACCGTCATTCTTTTTCCTTTTACGAAAGAATTCTCGCGCTTGTCAGCGATGGGATTTGTTCGGGACGTATTGGTTAATCAAATTGGTATCAGCGAAATGCATATTGGCCACGATCATCATTTCGGGAAAAATAGGGAAGGGTCTTTCCAGGAATTACAGGAATTGGGTGAATTGTACAATTTTAAAGTCTTTCAGCTTCCTGCAATTGCTGTTGGCGAAATCACTATCAGCTCCACAAAAATCCGGAATGCTATCCTGGAAGGGAATGTGGAATATGCTTCGATATTAATGGGAAGCCCATTTGTGCTTCAGGGAAAAGTGGTGAAAGGACAACAGATCGGTCGAACCATTGGTTTCCCCACGGCGAATATCGACCTGGAAAACACCGAGAAAATTTTCCCGAAAAACGGAGTTTACGCTGCCAAGGCTTATTTGGATGATGAGGTAGTATTTGGTGTCATGAATATCGGGACAAGACCAACAGTTGCAAACAACGGTCAGATTACTATTGAGATTTACCTGTTTGATTTTACTACTGAAATTTATGACAGACAGATCAAGGTGGAAGTAATGCAACATATACGTGATGAAAAACGTTTTGAGAATATAGAAGATTTAAAACATCAAATTCAACTGGATGAAATTACTGCTCGTACTTACTTTTCTTTATATAAGTAACCTTGCTTTCACGCAGGACAGCTTAAAAATTTACCGTTGGGATGCCGTTAAAAAGGCCAATCCGGATACGATATATGCTATTGATGCATCCAAATTAAAATGGGAACAGATTCCTGAAAAACTTTACGCATTTAAAAATTTGAAGTATTTAAATATTTCTAAAAACAAATTGAAGGAACTTCCGATGGAAATGAAAGTTTTTAAACTACTCAAAACATTGGATGCCACAAAGAATGATATTGAAGAAAGCCCGATCGTGATTTGTCAGTTTCCAAAGCTCCAGAGAGTTCACTTAGCCAGAAATAAAATAAGTTCTTTGCCGGCTTGTATCGGTTACCTGGCAGATTTAAAAATATTGGATATCTGGGATAATCCGATGAACACCTTACCGGAAGAAATTTCAAACCTGAAAAAACTGGAGGCTGTAGATATGAGAGCTATCATGCTTGGGCCTCATTTTCAGCAGAAATGGCAGGAAGGGATGCCGCAGGTAAAGTGGTATTTTGATCCGCCATGTCATTGCGTGGAATAATTTTTTAATTAAAAAAAATATTTTTTCAATTTTTTTCCAACCTTTTAAAAAACAGGACATCATAGGGGTGTCAAGTATATATCAGAAATCTCTCTGATTGGTTTGGTAAATTGGGTTTTAGGTTTGGAAAAGGGTACTATTTGGATTGTACCCTTTTTCATTTTCTATAGGTTTCCTAAAAAAAAATCCTCTTTTTTCTTTTTCACCGCAAGATAAGGAGGACGCAAAGTGGATATTTCCACAATATTTGTAACCTCTTTTTCTTCTTGTCTTTGCGGTTTAAATTATTGTTTTGCGAGTTCAACCTCAAAGATCTGTGTCCAGAAATCCGAAATAGAAATACCTGCTTCAGCCAGCATTTGAGGAACTAAACTTGCAGCCGAGAATCCGGGTGTGGTATTCACTTCGATTACATGCGGAATATCATTCACCACCATAAAATCAATCCGGGCAATGGATTTCAATTGCAGTAAACTGTAAACTTCTTTCGAAATTTCCCAGACAGCATTCCGGATCGTTTCCGAAACACGCGCAGGTGTTATTTCCTGGGATTGTCCCAAATATTTTGCTTCGTAATCAAAGAAATCATTCTCTGTTACGATTTCTGTTAAGGGTAAAGGAACCAATCCTTTTGGCGAACGATAAATCCCACACGTTACTTCTGTTCCTTTTAGAAAAGATTCGATCACAACGGTGTCTCCTTCTTCAAAGGCCTTGTCAAGAGCGTTTTGCAGATCTTCAGCCCTGGAAACTTTGCTGATCCCGAAACTGGAACCTGAATCGGAAGGTTTGACGAAACAGGGAAGTCCCAATTCGCTCAAAATTTCTTCGGAAGTATAGTGGTTCCTGGATTTTAAGAAAAGAGATTTTGCTACAGGAATGCCGAAACGGGTCAGGAATTGGTTGCAGAACCATTTGTCAAAACTCAGTTCGGAAGCAAGTGCATTCGAATTCACGTATGGAATTCCTTTCATGTCCAATAAAGCCTGGATTTTCCCGTTTTCACCCGGATTTCCGTGGATGTAGATTAATCCGATATCGATTTTATGTTCTGTTCCATTAGAGTTGTAACTCATACTTTCAATGGAAAACGGCAGCTTCTCCGTGCCTTCCGGAATAAACCACCCGCTTTCAAGCACATGGATCGGAACTACTTTGTATTCTTTCGGGAAATTATCCATAATGGTTTGAGCACTTTTCAAAGAGATCTCAAACTCCGAAGAATACCCGCCGCAAAACAAACCAACCAACTTCATATCATTACTTTTTTACAAAATTAACGCTTATTCAACGGGTCTTTTTAGCGAGCCGGAAAAGTTTTCAGAATAGATTGTTAAAAGCTTCGGTTCCGGGTTGCATGCTTGCAGAAACATTCTTTCTATATTTGTTGCAACTTACAATCGATTTATGAAGTTTTTTCAGAAGCTTAGAGCATTTGTTTGGAGCAGGCACTTTTTGAAGCATTCTCTCTTCATTGTGCTTACTTATTTTGTTGTGATTACGATCCTAGTATTCTATTTGGATTCGTATACGAACAACGGAGTGAAAATTGATGTTCCGAATGTGGTGGGTTTGAAAACCAGCAGTGCACAATCGAAACTGGAAACTTTGGAATTGAAAATCGAAGTGCTTGATTCGGTTTATAAGCCGGAATTACCAGCCGGAACAATTGTTTCACAGGATCCGCTTCCAACTTCTAAATCACAGGTTTCTGTAAAACCGGGTCGCATTATCCGTGTACAGGTTTCCAAAAAATCACGTTTGGTAGAGATGCCAAGCCTGATTGATAAATCCGAACGCATTTCAGAAAGTATCCTGAAGAATCGTGGTTTAAAATGCCGTAAAACATATGTTCCAACCAGCGAGTCGAATGGAGCAGTATTGAAACAGCTTTATAACGGAAGAGAAATTAAGGAAGGAACCAAAATACCGGTAGGAAGCACTATTACTTTGGTTGTAGGTCAGAATAACGAAGCACAACCTGTTACGGTGATTGATTTGATGGGATTAACAATATCTGATGCGAAAGCACGTTTAAGTGGAATATCGCTACAGATTTCAGTTGGCGCGTGTGATGGATGTACAAATGCAGCCGATTCAGCCAATGCCCAGATTTATTCTCAAAGCCCTGAGTTTATTGAAGGAGTTACTGTTCCGTCTGGTACTACAATTATGGTTTCAGCTGAAAAAAAGTAGGTAATTTTTGATTAGATGAAATTTAATTTAGTATCCGTTTTTGTATTGGTTGTTGGTTTTGTTTCCTTCGGACAGGAAGTTCTTGCTCCGATAGGTGCAATGAAAAGAGAAGTCTCTCCAAGGAGATCTATGAATCTCAAAAGCATAACCAATATTGACAGCACTTTTATATATTCGTTTGACACCTTGTCTTTGCCGCTTTTGGATGAGTTTTCTCATTCCAAATTTCCGAATCTGGATGCGCAGCCGGGAGATCCGAATGTGACGGAACAGGAATTTCACCTCTTGCTGGATAATGTATCCAATGTTCCATTGACGAACGATAAAATGTTCTCGACTTCTCCAACAAGACGCAGTACAACCTCTTCTACCGGAACCACTACACAAGTGGATTTACCGCTGACAACCATAAAAATAGCTGACTTTCAGCATTATCCCGTAGTTTACTCTACGATTCAGTTGTATCCGCCTTATAATATCTACGACACACTGGATGTTTCGGGGAATGTGATTCCGCTGTCTGATACGGTTTATTTGACAAACCCGGATACCAAACAGGATTCTGTTACTGTCTTCTTCGCACACGATGTAAGTCCGGATAAATACTGGACAGATTTGTCTGCCTACCATAATTATACGCATGCAGTGAATCCGTGGACATTGGGAGTAGTGAGCTTTGACGGATTGGATGAAACCGGTTATCCGTATGCGATCAATACTATACAGGTTGGTTATGCGGATTATCTGACTTCTAAAACAATTGACCTTTCTTCCTATGCTCCGAATGATTCAATTTATCTGAGCTTTTTAGTTCAAAGTCAGGGTTTTAATGATCCGACTGAAATCGAGGACTCATTGGTTCTGGAGTTTTATGATGCTGCCGGATCAGAATGGAACCGCGTTTGGTCAACAAGAGGTGGCGGCGCCCTGGGTGTTTTCAAAGTGGGGCACTTAAGAATTACCAATGCTATGTATCTTACCAATGGATTTAGATTCCGATTCAAGAATTACGGAGCACTTTCCGGAATGCTGGATGTATTCCATTTGGATTATGTGCATTTAAGAAATGGAAGTGGTTACCAGGATACGCTGTTTAAAGATTATGCATTTGTGTATAAGGTTGGATCGCTTATTGAGAAGTATACGGAAGTTCCATGGGAACATTGGGTAAATCAACCGACTCATATGAACCCGAATGTTAAAGTAACGGTTCGAAACGGTTCAAACATTTCTGAGAATAACATGAACGGAAGTGTGAAAGTGAACTTCAATGGAACAACAGAAGGGAGCTTTACCTTAAATGCTCAGACTTTATCAGGTAATCAAATCAATTATGCACCGCGAACAAGCTATTCCAGCGTGCATAATTTTACGGGAGGTTATACCTTCTCCACAACACCATCTTCGACTACTAAAACATTTGATATCATTGGAAGTGCAGGAGCTCAGTTCCCGAATTTAGCTCTAAACGATTCATCCTACACGCAGCAGGTTTTTGAGAACGTGTATGCTTACGATGATGGGTCGGCTGAACAGGTGTACGGACTTTCACAAATACAGGCCAGATTGGCCCTTCGATTTGAACCGTACCAGTCAGATACACTGCTTGGAGTTAGAATGTGTTTTGTTCCAAGTATCAAGGATTTATCCAATAAATTGTTCCTGCTTACAGTTTGGTCTGATAATGGCGGTGAACCAGGCACAGTCATTTACCAGGATGAGTTTTTCTACCCGAGAACACCTATTTACGAGGAAGGAAGAGGAGTTTACACCGATTATTTATTAAATGACGGTGAGCGTCTTCCATTGGGTTCAGGTGCGTTTTACGTAGGAATGAGACAAATTGATGCGGATCCGCTGCATATTGGGTTTGATATGAATAACCCGCAGCAAGCGAATTTATTTTTCTCTTTGAATGGTGGTGTTACCTGGAATAATTCGGCTAAACCGGGAGTTCCGATGATTCGTCCGATCATTAAAACCTTGGACAATCCGGATCTTGCCGTAGATGAATTTGAAAAAGAAATCGATTGGAATGTGTACCCGAATCCAACCACCGGAATCGTAAATATTGAATGGAGATCAGAAGGATCTTTCCCGGGAGCTGTTTTAGTAGATTCGCAAGGACGTACACTGTTAAATGTAACGGCAGAAGATCTTCGTTTTGATTTGAGCGATGCTCCTGGCGGAATCTATTTCCTGAGATTAAACAATTCGCAAATAGTTAAAAAAATTATCCGATAAGATGAATGAAGATGTTCAGGATGTTGAGCAGGAAGAAGAAGAACTTTTTGAACATTACCGTTTTACTGCAGATCCGGGACAGGAATCTGTTCGCATAGATAAATACTTGCTGGATCGTCTACCAAATACTTCCCGGAACAAGATCCAGTCGGCCGCTAAAAACGGCAGCGTTGTTGTAAACGGAAATCCCGTAAAATCAAATTACAAGGTCAAACCAAAGGATGAAGTGGCAATTGTACTGCCTTATCCGGTGCGTGAATTGGAATTAATTCCGCAGGATATTCCGCTCGATATTGTTTACGAAGACGACGATGTGATTGTAGTGAATAAACCTTCAAATATGGTTGTTCATCCAGGATACGGGAATTATACCGGGACTTTGGTAAATGCTTTGGTGTTTCACTTTGACAACCTGCCGGAAAGGAAAACAGATTACTTCGGAAGACCCGGATTAGTTCACCGCCTGGATAAGCACACAACCGGGATCATGGTGGTGGCGAAAACAGAAGACGCGCTGACAAAACTGGCCAAACAATTTTACGATAGAACGACCGAAAGAAGATACCAGGCGCTGGTCTGGGGAGATCTGGAAGAGGATATCCGCATTGAAGGAAATTTGGGACGATCCCTGAATAACCGAAAAGTAATGACCGTTTTCCCGGAAGGTGATTATGGAAAACATGCAGTAACGCATGTGAAAGTCTTGAAGCGTTATGGTTTGGTAACTTTAGTTGAATGTAAGCTGGAGACCGGAAGAACTCACCAGATTCGCACCCATTTGAAATGGAAAGGACATCCCTTGTTCCATGATTTGGAATATGGCGGTGATCGCATCGTAAAAGGTACCACGCACGATAAATACAAACAATTCATTTCCAACTGTTTCGATTTAGTACCCGGTCAGGCTTTACACGCTGTATCCTTAGGATTCCAACATCCGAAAACCGGTGAATGGAAGCAATTTGAATCCGATTTACCCGAAGGATTTCAGGTTTTACTACAGAAATGGGACAGATACGTCGCTGAGTAAAATCTCACAAAAAGCAATTTAGACGTTTTTTTTTCCGTGATAAATAGTGCGTATTCAAAATTTTAATTTAATTTCGGCAATCATGATAGCTGATGAACTATACCTTTAAGCCAATAGTCGCTCTATCATCACCGTGTTTATTATAAAAAGATTGCACCTTGCTATGAATATTAAAACGCTTATTTTATCTGGACTTTTAATTGTTTCCAGCGTGTCTTTCGGACAAGTGAAACAAATTAAAGATGCAAATGCTGAGTTTAGAAGTGGGAATTACTGTGAAGCAGCTTCAAAAACTGAATTAGCCTATTCAAAAATCAAACGTAAGTCCAAATCGGGCCTAGCACTGAAGGGTGAAATGGCATTTAAAACTGCGGAAAGTTACAGAATGACAGACCAGTTCAAAAATGCTAACGCATGGTACGAAAAAGCTATTCTGTTAAAATACCAACAAAAAGAACCTCTTGTTTTATTATACAATGCGAACATGCTTCGTCAAATGAGCGAATTGAAAAAGGCTCAGGAGAACTACATAGCATATAAAGCTTTGGTTCCGGACGATCCGAGAGCAGACGTTGGTATTGCTTCTTGCAAGATGTTCGAAGAATTCAAAGAAAACAGAACACGTCACACGGTTTCCAACGTAAAAGCCCTGAATAAAGAAGGATTTGAGATGGCACCGATGTTCGTTGACAAGAAAGACACTAAAATCGCTTTCGGTACATCCAGTGAACGTGAAGGCCTTGAAGGAAAAGCAAAAGATCCGTTGACTTGTCAAAAATACATGGATATCTTCGTTTCTGAATTGGATAAAAAAGGAAACTGGTTAGAGCCTAAGCCAATTGTTGGTGACAGTATCAATACAGAAGACAGCGAAGGTACTTTGTGTATCGATGCACGTGGAAAAACAATGTTCTTTACACGTTGTCCAAGTACAAAAAAGAAAAATTTAGGTTGTGACATCTACATGTCCGAATTAGGTGGAAAAGGATGGGAACGTCCGAAGAAACTTTCTTTGAAACCAAACGATACACTTTCTGTTGGTCACCCATGTGTTACTGACGATGCAAAGTTTTTGATCTTTGCTTCTGATATGCCGGGCGGACAAGGTGGACACGATTTGTGGTACACGACTTACGAGAAAAAAGGAGATTCCTGGTCAATTCCGGTAAACATGGGTCCTGAGATCAACACAGCAGGAAACGAATTATTCCCAAGCTTCGCAAGAAACGGAGATTTGATCTATGCTTCTGACGGTCTTCCGGGAATGGGAGCATTGGATATGTTCCGTGCTGAAAAAGTAGGAGACAAAAATCAGTGGGAAAAACCAACAAACTTCGGTTCTCCGTTAAACTCTGAATTTAACGACTATGCAATGGTTGAAGTGGATGACCGCAAAGGATACTTTACTTCAGAGCGTAAAGGAAACGTGGGTGAGCAGTTCAGCCCGGATCTTTGGATGTACGAATTACCTCCTAATGTATTCTCTTTAAAAGTAAACGTATTCGATCTTTTGGATAAATCACGTCAAACGAAGATTGAAGGTGTGAAGGTTGTGGTTGTTGGATCTAATGCAAACGAGAGATGGGAAGGTTTAACTGCAAAAGACGGATCTGTATTCTGGGATAAAAAACCGAACGGAGATCGTTACATTGCAGAAGAGTCTGATTACAAGATCACGATTTCTAAAGAAGGATACTACGAAGACAAGAACGGAGCTTCTATCTCCACAAAAGGATTGAAATACAACCAGGATTTCGTATTGGATATGGGATTGTTCCCGATCAAAAAACCAATCCGTCTTCCGGAGGTACGTTATCCTTTGGCAAAATGGGATTTGTTAGTTGATTCAACTATTAACTCTAAAGATTCCTTGTTATTCGTTTACAACTTATTAAATGAGTTCCCTAACTTGGTTCTTGAGTTGAGTTCACATACCGATCCACGTGGAAACGATGTTTACAACCAGGTTCTTTCCGAAAACCGTGCTAAAGCTTGTTACAAGTACTTAGTAGAGGAAAAAGGAGTTGATCCTCGTAGAATCATCCCTGTAGGAAAAGGAGAGCGCGAGCCAAGAACAGTTTACTTGTCTGCAGGTAAATACCTGGAGTCTGAGCCGAAAGATGCGGAAGGAAATCCAATCCCTGGAGTTCAGGCGATTGTATTGAAAGAAGCGTACATGAACCAGTTCAAGAAAACAAACAAGAGATTGTTTGAGCAATTGCAGCAGTTCAACAGACGTACGGAAGGAAGAGTGGTTACTTTGGAGTTCGATGCTAATTCCTACCCACCATCCAATCCGGATTACCTGATATACAAACCACTTCCGAAAGCGAAGTAGTTTCAAAAAAATCATAGAAAAAAGGTCTTTGTTTCAAAGGCCTTTTTTTGTGGCCTTTCCTCTCAATTGAATTTTGTAACTTTGCCCTTTCAAATTTTACTATGTCAGATATTCGATACAATTTGCGTGGCGTTTCCGCAGGAAAAGAAGAAGTACATAATGCGATCAAAAAAGTCGACAAAGGCTTGTTCCCGAAAGCATTTTGCAAGATCGTACCCGATTATCTGACAGGTGATGAAGAGTATTGCATCGTGATGCATGCGGATGGGGCCGGTACTAAATCTTCCCTTGCATACATGTACTGGAAAGAGACCGGTGATATCTCCGTTTGGAAAGGAATTGCACAGGACGCCCTGATCATGAATATCGACGATTTATTGTGTGTTGGAGCAACAGAAAATATTTTACTTTCTTCCACGATTGGGAGAAATAAGAACCTGATTACCGGTGAAGTTATCGCCGCAATCATTAACGGTACTGAAGAATTGCTGGGAACCTTGCGCGAGCAGGGAATCGGGATTTACTCCACAGGCGGTGAAACAGCTGATGTGGGTGATTTGGTCCGTACTATCATAGTAGATTCTACCGTTGTTTGCCGCATGAAACGTTCGGAAGTCATTTCCAATCATACGATCCGGGATGGGGATGTAATTGTGGGAATGGCATCTTACGGTCAGGCAACTTACGAAACCGCTTACAACGGTGGAATGGGGTCCAACGGATTAACTTCTGCCCGCCACGATGTATTCAATAAAACATTGGCAGAAAAGTACCCGGAAAGTTTTGACGCGGCAGTTCCTGCTGATTTGGTGTATTCCGGATCGAAGAACCTGACGGATTCCGTTGACGGAGTTCCGGTAGACGCCGGACAATTGGTACTTTCTCCTACAAGAACATACGCACCGGTGATCAAAGCAATTTTGGATAAATGCCGTTCATCGATTCACGGAATGGTTCATTGTTCCGGTGGAGCGCAAACAAAAGTGCTTCATTTTGTAGACGATGTACATGTGATTAAAGATAATTTATTCCCGATTCCGCCGCTTTTCAAAATGATCCGGGAAGAATCCGGTACAGACTGGAAAGAAATGTACAAGGTCTTTAATATGGGACACCGTATGGAAGTTTACCTGCCGGAAAGTGAAGCGCAGCAAATCATTGAGATTACTAAATCGTTCGGAATTGATGCTCAGATCATTGGGAGAGTAGAAAAAATGAACGGGAAACAGGTAACGGTTCGCTCGGAAGTGGGAGAATTCGTATACAACGGATAAAGATAAATTTGGCGTTTGATTCATGTAGGGGTAAAGTCGCGACTTACCCCTACATGATGTTATACGAGAATAAGAATTAGCCCCGGTTAATGATAACATGACAAGCGTTAGTGCGGTCATCAGAGAGCATTAATATAAATTACGAAGATTAAATGCAGGATTTATTAAATAAACTGGAAGCAATTCACTTTCGATTTGTAGAGGTTGGTAAAATGATTACCGACCCGGAAATCATTTCGAATATGGAGCGCTATGTAAAATTGAATAAAGAATACCGGGATTTGGAAGAAGTAGACCATGCTTACAAGTCCTACAAGAATATTTTGGATAATATCAAAAGTTCCAGAGAACTGCTTGAAGTGGAAACAGATCCTGAAATGCGTGAAATGGCGAAGATGGAGATCAATGACCTGGAGCAGCAAAAACCGGAACTGGAAGAAGCAATAAAAATATTATTGATCCCGAAAGATCCGGAAGACGATAAAAATGCGATTCTCGAATTACGTGCCGGAACCGGAGGTGATGAAGCATGTATTTTCGTGGAAGATGTTTTTAGAATGTACACGATGTACTTCAAAGAAATGGGCTGGACATACGAAATTGTGAATTCTTCGGAAGCATCCGGAAAAGGATACAAAGAGATTTCCATGAGTATTGAAGGTGCCGGGATTTACGGAATGCTGAAGTTTGAATCTGGTGTACACCGCGTGCAGCGTGTTCCTGAAACAGAATCACAAGGTCGTGTGCACACCTCTGCAATTACCGTAGCTGTATTGCCGGAAGCAGAAGAAGTGGATTTCGAACTGGATATGAATGATGTGCGCAAAGATACCTTCCGGGCATCAGGAGCAGGAGGTCAGCACATTAACAAAACAGAATCCGCTATTCGATTAACACACATTCCAACCGGAGTTGTAGTGGAATGTCAGGATGGTCGTTCACAGCATAAAAACCTTGCTCAGGCAATATCTGTATTGCGTTCCCGTTTATACCAGGCAGAATTGGACCGCGTTCACCAGGAACGTGCGGCTCAAAGAAAGACTTTGGTATCGACCGGAGACCGCTCTGCAAAAATCAGAACATACAATTATCCACAGGGTCGGATTACAGATCATCGGATTAACAAAACGATCTACAACCTCGGAGCATTTATGAATGGCGATGTTCAGGAAATGATTGATGCGCTGAAAATGGCAGAAAATGCCGAGAAAATGAAAGGCGAGCTAAACTAAGTTCAAATCCCGATATGAATTAAATGTTCAAAAAGTTCAATGGATTAAACTCTTGAACCTTTTGAACTCTTTGAACATCATAAAAAAACGTGCTGTTAACAGTGCGTTTTTTTTATGATAGTTACCTTTAACCGAATAATGACAACCATTCGCCATTTTTTTGGAAGTTTTAAGAAGATAAATGCGAATTTTGCACCACAACTCAACAATATGAAATTAGGAGTACTCATTTTAGTTGTTCTATTCACCAGCCTTTCATTCGGTCAGGGGAACGCAACCCTAAGCGGAACAGTTAAAGATAAATCAAAAGGAGAAGAACTTATTGGAGCAACGGTTCGGGTGAAAGACCAGAAACTGGGAGCTATCACAAATGAATACGGATTCTATTCCCTGACTTTGCCCGTTGGAAAATACACCATCCAGGTTTCATCGGTTGGTTATATCCTGCTGGAACAGGAAGTAGATCTTACGGTGTCGCAATCGATCGACTTTCAGCTGAAAACCGAACAGGACGAAAAAGAGTTGGATGAAGTAGTTGTTTCCGCAGACAGACCGGATGGAAACGTGCGCGATCCTTTGATGGGTGTAGAGAAACTTGATCCGAAGGAAATTTCTAAGATCCCGGTGATCTTCGGGGAAAAGGATTTGATCAAGACTATGCAGCTGCTTCCCGGTGTGAAAAATGCCGGTGAAGGAAGTTCCGGATTCTATGTTCGCGGTGGTGGTGCAGATCAAAATCTCATCTTACTGGATGAAGCACCGGTTTATAATGCCAGCCATTTATTGGGATTCTTCTCCACCTTCAATTCCGATGCGATCAAAGATGCCATGCTTTACAAAGGAAACCAACCGTCGAATTATGGTGGAAGACTTTCTTCTGTGTTAGATATCAAAATGAATGACGGGAACCAAAAACGCTTCAATGTGGGCGGTGGGATCGGTTTGATCTCTTCCAAATTAATCGTAGAAGGCCCCATTGCAAAGGATAAAGCATCTTTCCTGATTTCCGGAAGAAGAACTTACGCTGATTTATTCCTGAAGTTATCCGATCGATTCAAGGACAACAAATTGTTTTTCTACGATTTGAATGCAAAAGTAAACTACCGTATCGGGAAGAAAGACCGCTTATTTTTATCCGGCTATTTCGGAAGAGATAAGCTGGGATTGGGAGATGTCTTCGGAATTAACTGGGGAAATGCTACCGGAACATTACGCTGGAACCACATTATCAACGAAAAGTGGTTCTCAAACACCTCTTTCATTTACAGCAAATACGATTATAAAATCTCTATTTCCGGTGGAGATGTGAAATTCGATATTACATCACAAATCCAGGATTTCAACCTGAAACAGGAATTCCAGTGGTTTCCCAATAACAGGAACAAGGTGAAGTTAGGTTTGAATGTGATCAATCACGGAATTACTCCCGGGCAAATTGATGCAAATGAAGAATCAGGAATTAATGTGAAGCGCCTCAAACCAACTAATTCCATTGAGAATGCAATTTACATCACGAATGATTACACCATTACTGAAAACTTTACAATGAGTTACGGTTTGCGCGGTTCCAACTTAATGGCACTGGCAAGCGGTGACGAAATGTACACTTACAATCCTGACGGAACAGTTGCTACCACAGATACCTGGGTAAAAAACAAACTGCTGAAGTCTTATTTCTTCGTAGAACCAAGACTTTCTTTTAGCTGGCAGTATTTAAAAGGTCAGTCGATCAAAGCAGCTTATGCCAGAAATACGCAGAACATTCACCAGGTTTCCAATTCCACGTCCGGTTCACCAACAGATGTGTGGCTTTCTTCGAGCTTGAATATCAAACCGGAAGTTTCAGACCAGGTCGCTTTGGGCTGGTTCAAGAACTTCCTGGATAATAAATTGGAACTAAGCACCGAAATTTACTACAAATGGATGCAGAACCAATTGGACTATAAAAATGGTGCAAACGAGCAGGCTAATGAGCGTTTGGAAGGAGAATTGCTTTCAGGGATCGGCCGGGCATACGGTTTGGAAATCATGTTGAAAAAGAAAAGCGGCAAATTTACCGGTTGGATCGGTTATACGCTTTCCCGCACTGAACGCAGAATTGACGGCATCAACGACGGAAAATGGTATTTGGCCAAACAAGACAGAACACACGATTTGTCGATCGTAGGGATTTATGACATTACACCGAAATGGTCTATCTCGGCATTGTTTGTGTTTTACACCGGAAATGCGGTGACTTTCCCTTCCGGAAAATATCAGTTGGACGGTCAGACCTATTTCATTTACACGCAGCGAAACGGTTACCGCATGCCGAATTACCACCGATTGGATTTAGGCGTGACGTGGCTGCGCAAGAACACCAAGAAATTTGAAAGCAGTTGGAACTTCTCTATCTACAACGCTTATGCGCATGAGAACGCTTATTCCATTACATTCAGGGAGAACGCGGATGATCCATCCAAAACGGAAGCAGTTCAAACAACCCTGTTTCGAATAGTTCCGGCAATTACTTACAATTTTAAATTCAAGTAAGAGAAAGCATAGCTTTCGATGGGCATCCACGGAAGTGGATTGAATAATTAAATATAAATACGACAAAGATGAAATTCATAATTACACTCCTATCTTTTGCAGTTCTTTTGGGTTTTGCAAGTTGTGAAAAAGTCATAGATGTGGACCTGAATGACACCGAACAAAAAGTGGTGATTGAAGGATTTATTTTAAGAGGTGATACTGTTCAGCGTATTCGAATCACAAAAACCCAGAACTTTGACGAAAGTACAGCTCCTCCGGCGGTCGACAATGCCAGCGTGACGGTCATTGATGATCTGGGAAATGCGGTAAGTTTTACTTCCGTTGGAAACGGTTGGTATGAAGCAGTCAATTACCCGGGGGTGGAAGGAAGAACTTATACTTTGACGGCTGTTGTGGACGGGAATTCCTACACAGGAAGCAGTACCATGGCTTTTTATCAGCCTTTCCAGGACTTGTACGTTGAGTTTTATCCTTTTGGTCCGGATACATTGATTTCCGTGGTTCCGGCTCATTTTGACCAGCAGGGAATCTCGAATTACTACCAATTTCATGTTTATAGAAACGGAGAGCGGGACAAGAGCATATTCATCCAGGATGATCAGTTTACGGACGGAAACCTGGTGGTGGAACCTTTATTTGTTTCGGAAGTGGAAATTGGAGATACGGTCCGGGTGGATTTATTCTGCATCGACAAACCGATTCATACCTATTTCAAACAATTGGGATCAAACTCATCCAGCAGCGCCACACCAGCCAATCCGATCTCTAACCTGAGCGGCGGATGCGTGGGTTATTTCTCGGCAAGAACTTTTGATACCCGGACAATTATAGTTGGTCAGTAGCAGGAATTTGTAGTTCTATTTGCTTATCTTTGCTGGCTAAAAATGAAGAAATGACAAGACAGGAATTGATTCAGCAGATTCGCGAAAAAAAATCTTTTTTATGTGTTGGTTTGGACACCGACCTGGATAAGATTCCTGCTCATTTATTAGAGACAGAAGATCCTGTTTTTGAATTCAACAAAGCAATTATTGATGCTACAAAAGATCTGTGCGTGGCATACAAACCGAATATTGCATTCTATGAAGCTCTCGGTCCGAAAGGTTGGGAATCACTGAAAAAAACGATCGATTATATTCCGTCGCACTGCATGACCATTGCGGACGCAAAGCGCGGAGATATCGGGAATACTTCTACATATTACGCAAAAACCTTTTTTGAATATTTGAATTGTGATGCCGTAACGGTAGCTCCGTATATGGGAGAAGATTCGGTTACTCCTTTCCAGGAATTTGAAAATAAATGGGTGATCCTATTGGCTTTAACTTCCAATAAAGGCGCTTTGGATTTCCAGTTCACAACGGATGCTTCCGGTGAAGAATTGTATAAAAAAGTATTGAAGAAAAGCTCCAGATGGGGTTCTGAAAATAACCTGATGTACGTTGTTGGAGCAACACGTGCAGAAGGAATTGCAGAAGTGCGTAAATTGGTTCCCAATCACTTTTTCCTGGTTCCGGGAGTTGGTGCTCAGGGCGGAAGTTTGGAAGATGTTGCAAAATACGGTTGGAACAACGATTGCGGATTACTGGTAAACGCTTCAAGATCGATTATTTACGCATCAGGGGCAGATGATTTTGCGGCTGCTGCTAGAAAGGAAGCTCAAAAACTGCAGGAAGAAATGGCTCAAATTTTGACAGCGAAGAATTTCTAAAACGGAATTTTTATGATTGATTACTTCGAAAAGCTCATCATTTTCATTGGTACACCGATCTACGTGTTCCTGATCCTTGGTGAAATTATCCTGAGTAATTGGCACAACCGGAATTTATACTCGGTTGGCGATACCATTCAGAACTTGTACCTGATGATTTCCAATATGGGAATCGATGTATTGATGCGGGGAATCACGCTGTTTGTTCTCTTATCCTTCTTTGATCACCGATTGATTACCTGGAACACACATTCCTGGTATTACTGGACTTTGCTCTTCTTTGCGGAAGATTTTATCTTTTATTGGATTCACCGAATTGATCACATGGTGCGTTTCTTTTGGGCCATTCACGTCACGCATCATTCCTCCGAACGGTTTAACCTGACGACCGGTTTCCGTTCTTCGGTTTTTCAACCGGTTTATCGCTTTATTTGGTTCATTCCATTGGTGTTTTTAGGTTTCGAACCGTTTGATATTTTTATCATGTATTCGATTACTCAAACCTATGGAATTTTGGTCCATACCAAGACTGTGAAAAAAATGGGCGTTTTAGAATATGTTTTGGTAACTCCTTCACACCACCGTGTGCATCACGCTTCCAATGTGGAATACCTGGATAAGAACATGGGAATGATCCTGATTGTTTGGGACAAAATGTTCGGTACTTTCCAGGAAGAAATTGACGGACTTCCCATTCAATTCGGGTTGTATGAAAAGAAGGTCGACAATAATCCGGCGAACATCATATTCCACGAATGGGTTTCTATCTACAAGGATGTAAGCAAAACGAAAGGATTGAAGAATAAATGGCTGTATGTGACAAAACCACCCGGCTGGAGCCACGATGGAAGCACTATGACCTCGAAAGAATTACGCGATCACATCAAAGCACAAAATGATTAGTATGGAGGAGGTAAAAAAAGAACTGGCTGATGTGATTCGGGCGTATCATCAAAAAGGATGGTCGCCGGCTACTTCTACCAATTATTCGTTTAGGTTGGCAGAAAGACCGGAAGTCATTATCGTTTCCAAATCGGGAATCGATAAATCTGTTTTCTCCACAGCTGATTTTATGGAAGTAGATCTGAATGGAATGGCTCTTCCCGCATTTGAAGGAATCCGTCCGTCTGCAGAAACGCTGATCCATTGCAAATTGTACCAATTGTTCCCGGAAATGATGTGCATTGTTCACAGTCATTCGGTGTATTCGGTTTTGCAATCCATGAAGAACCTGCAAGCTGTTTCATTGAGCGGCTATGAAGTTCTGAAAGGTTTTGAAGGTATAAAAACACACGAAACGAGTGTGGATGTTCCAATTTTCGACAATACACAAGACATGCCTGCTTTTGCGGAAGTAATGGAAAACGAAAAACACCGACTCACAGTTCCTGCATTCATTATGCGCCAGCACGGAACATACGCCTGGGGAAGAAACCTCTTCGAAGCAAAACGCCACCTGGAAACCGCAGAATATTTATTTGAAGTAGATTGGAAATTTTCCAATAAATAGCCAACCATCAACGTTTGCCGGACGTTGTTAATTGATAGTATCAATTAAACGAAAACGGGAAAATTGACCAAAACGACATCTTTCATGAAATTATTTTTGACTCTTTCGCTTGTATTAACCACCTTGTCTGCTATCGGACAAACATTCTCACCTCAAAATAGTGGTGTGGCCAATCAACTCAATGCGATTGATTTTTCAAGTCCTTCCGTTGGAATAGTTGTGGGTAGTTTTGGAGTAATCCGTAAAACGGTCGACGCAGGATTGAACTGGACTTCTTGCTTTTCGGGAGTGGCTTATGATTTGACCGGAATTGCGCATGTAAACGGATCTACCTACCTGGCAGTAGGAAAAGGAGGGACCATTCTCAAAACTACAAATGCCGGAACGAGTTGGTCTATTGTTAATTCAGGAACAACGAACGACTTGACCGGAATTTTCGTCAATGGCTTGAATGTTTATGTTACAGGTATGAACGGAACAATTCTCGTTTCAGCGAATTCCGGAAACGCATGGACAGCAACCAATACCGGAATCTCTTTTAAATTGAATAAGATCTTTTTTGTCTCCGAATACACTGGTTATGTAGTAGGTGACGGTGGGACGATCCTGAAAACGATCAATGGTGGTCAGGCTTGGAATTTTCAAACCAGCGGCACCAATACGCATTCACTGACAGACATTTATTTCACCGATGGTAACACCGGAATAGTTACAGGTGGAATTACCGGTACAAACGAAGCCATTATTTTGAGGACAACCAATGCCGGTTCTGTCTGGACTTCCGATGATTTTGCAGGGGCTGTTTTAAACGGTTTGGGATTCTACCCGGATAATTCCCTGGGCTTTGCAGTGGGCGGCAGTTTTTCCGGAAATACGAGCGTGATTCTAAAAACAACGGGTCAGGGAGCTTCCTGGTCACCGGTTGCTTCGAGTTCTTCACGCCAGTTGGCAGCTTGCTTTCCGGGCAACGGAATTGGTTATACTTGCGGATTGAACGGAACGATTTTGCGCCTTGCAACAAATACTGCCGGATTGGATGAGGACGAACAATTGGCAATCCAAATCAGCCCGAATCCGGGGAATGGGATCTTTGAAGTTTCCGGAGATTTGGCTTCTGAGTTCTCCATGGAAGTTTCAACGCTAAACGGGCAGCATGTTCTGGTTGTTGAAAATGGAAATCAAATCGATTTAACAGCTTATCCGAAAGGAATGTATGTGGTTGTGATCCGATCGGGGTCTTCAACCGCAGTTAGGAAGCTGGTGAAGGAATAGGATGAATTGGAGCCTTTTTATTATTGGATTTAACTTATTGCTGATTCTTCTGCAGTTAATTATCTTGATTAGGCAATTCAGGTCCGGAAGTAATTTTTCTTACCTGGTTTCTATCTGCGGTTTTTTCTGGGGATTTCTCTTCTATTTCTTTTTCGGATTCCCCCTGGATGAGGGAACCTGCCCCGAAAAAGAAATCCCGATTTTTGAAATTGGGTTCGGCACTTCAGCCGTTTTGGCAGGAATTTCAGTGCTTTCTGTGTTTTTGAATTTCTTTCAAAAAAAGAATTCGTAAACCGCCCCTTAAATTTTCTGAACTTCCTGCACTTTTTCCATGACTTTATCACTCAGAATGGAGTATTCTTCATCACTCATGGAACTTTTTGGCAGGAGCATATTCGTAATGTCGGAGCATATACTAATTGATCGTTGACTAATTGTTGCATACTTCACCGCATCCCAATTTAATTTGATTTCCTCTTCATCCTGTATGTGCAGAATGAAGTTTTCGTTGAAAATAATCTTCAGGCTTTTGACATTTTCAGCCATTTTTAAAAATTCATGGACGGATTTTTTCCAGGCAATAATAGGTCGGGCAGCTTGCCAAAAACCATAAATCAAAGAAATAAATACTATACAGGAAAAAATAAACATTCCGCCCACACGGTTATTTAATGAATAAGTTGTGACCAAAGGAAAAAGAACTATGCCGGCAACTAAGCCCCATGAGATATCTTTTGTTTGCGGCCCAAAGAAATAAATGTGCTGGCGCTTGCTGAAATAGATATCCCGTAAATCTTCGATGTCGACTTTTAGGATGATTTCAGTTTGATTGTTTGATAATTGATCTGTGGGATTCATCGTGATACGATCATTTAATAGGATCAAAGATACAAGTTATGGTTTAATCCACTTCTTCCAATATTGAATTCCCTTTCGATTGATCTCCCGAAGTCCATTGCCAGGTTTCATGCAGGCGGATTCGACCATCGGGTAAAATTTCGGGTTTAGATTGACAAATCCCGGTCATCAATTCGCCTTTTTGGTTCACCTGGTGATAGCGCATGTCGATATTTCCCTGATCATCTACCAAACCAATCAGCTGCCCACTAATAATTTGTCCGCCGGAGTAAGAGCAGGTCAAAATGTTTCCTTCCTGTTGATACTGAAAAAGCGTGTCTTCGGAAGTTTCGCCATTTTCGGTGTTGCTCACCGGTCTGAATTTTTTGTTGTGATAGTTCATTAGTTAGTGACTAAAATAGCGGGAATAAATTGTCTGTGATTTAGAGAAATCACCAGGTTTTGTATCAATGTAATAAGATTCCCGCCAATGAGTTCCCGTTAAATGAATTTCCAGTTGGAAGAAACAGGTGTCCAAAGAATCCTTCTGCACAGGTAAAGTGAAGGATATGGCTGTTGGATTGAGTAAAAAATGATTCGTTTTAATGCCAAATAACTCTTTTTCATCTTTGTTTTTGTAAAGAGTGATACTGTAAATTTGTTTGTCTTCACAATTGCATACAATTGTTCGTGTTTCCGTATTTAGACTGAGGCATTGTGTTTTGGCACCTTTGCCCATTACGTCAAACATGGAGCCGCATGATTGGAATAAAAAGGGAATGACCAGTAAGATCAAAAATAGTTTTTTCTCTGCCATCAATTTATATTTTTTCTCCGATAAAGATGCGAGAATTTTCCATCAATCCTTTCATTACTAATTATACGATTCCCCGTCGTACTTCAAAACACGTTTCTTTTCGGGTTTGTTGGTGGTCTTTTCTTCGCATTTGCCTTTGATTCTCTCATTTAGTTTCACAGAACTGCGTTCCTTCACAACCAGGTTAAAATAACCTTTGGTTTTTTCAGTTTCAACTAAAAGAATGGCTTTTAGCTCTTCAAATCTCCCTTCACAATCCATATTCCATTCTCCGGCAGAAGACTCCACTACATAATCCTTAAGCACTCGCCGTAGAATTGGACCTTCCTGAACAAAGAGTGAAAGCTGCACTTCTGAGTAGGGATTTGCGTTACTTCTTCCGTAATAATTGGCCCGGATCCCAAATGCCCGGATTTCTTTGGTGAGCATATACGGCGCTGTATCAATGGTAAAGGATGAAATGTACACCGCATCCGAAAAGACAGAGTTCGTTTCTTCGAACTTTTGAAGAATTTTTCCTGTTTTGCTGTCCACAACTGCAATAATTGCATCGAGTGTAAACATTCCTTCATCTTCACCGATCAATTTAGGGACCACCACTACTGTTTGCGTTGGAGCATAAGGAAGTGCTTTTTCGGCCCAAAATTCCTCCTTCAATTCCGTTTCGGTGATACCAAGCTGTTTTAGAATGGGTTCTTTTAATTCGGATTTAGAAAAAGCACTAGTCCGCCGCGGAGGAAAGACTGAAGCTTCGTCTGGCAAAGACGAAAAGCTGTAGGAAAAATTAGAACCTGCCAGAAATGTGAAAATCAGGAGTAGCATCTTCATTGGATCAATCTATAATTGCTGACAAAAGTTATGGTTTTAGTTCGTTTACCGGTTTTGCGGAATTGGTTTTACCCAGGAGGTCCAAAAAACGGGTGATGAGTTCTTTTATACGTTCCAATTGTTCCGCTTGTTTGATCTTTTCCTCCGAAATAAAATAGAGCATCGATTGGCCTTCCGGAGCTTTCTCGCTAAAAAGTCCGTATTCATCGGTCACTTCCAGGCGCAGCATTTCATCTCTTTGTTCCAAAAGCATTTTTTGGATGGACTTGTCGGAAAGGATTAACTGGATCTTCTCCCGGTCATTTCCTTTGATCATGAATTCCGGGTCAAAACTCCAATCTCCAACTTCAATGTCTTGCGCCCCGAAGAATTTTCCGATGGATGCGATGAGATCCTGGCGAAGTATTTTCATTTGAAGCTTGTCGGGAGAAATGAATGCTGCAATTGCTCTGAAATATTCACGTTCATAACTGCTTGACCCCGCAACGGTGGAATGTGTGTGAACCTGGAAAGTGATCTTAAACTGATTGTGATGGAAAATCACGGTATCTCCACATTGATAGACATATTCACCGGTATTTTTCTGAGCGAATTGCCTCCAGGGTCCGGAAGTATCTTTTGGACGAAGAGCTCTGTAAATAGTTCTGATAAAAGACATGAGGTGATTTGTTTCAGGTAAATATACGAATTACCGGTTTGAAAAAAAGCAGGCATGCGATCAATCGCATGCCTGCTTTTTTGATCGGTATTTATTTACCTGAACTCTGCAGCAAATTCATAATCTCATCCAGTTTCGGAGAAAGAATGATTTCTGTTCGTCGGTTTTTTGCTTTTCCTTCTGCTGTTTCGTTAGGAGCTTTCGGGAAGTATTCTCCACGGCCTGAAGCGGTCATACGGGTTGCTGCAACACCGTATTTCTCGTTCATCATTCGTGTAATAGAAGTTGCACGGGCAACACTTAAATCCCAGTTGTCCTTGTAAACAGCTGTTTTGATCGGAACATTATCTGTATGACCTTCCACCAGGATTTGGATGTCCGGGTTTTTATTCAATACGTCGGCCAATACTTTCAAAGCCTCAACTCCTTTTGGTTCCACAGCGTTGGACCCGGATTTGAAAAGCAATTTGTCGGACATGGAAACGTACACTTTACCGTCACGGATTTCCATCGTTAACTCATCCGAGTTAAATCCAACCAAAGCATCTCTAAGAGTTTGGTTCAGTTTTTTAGTTAGTTCATCCTGGCGTGCAATAATTGCCTGCATTTCACGAAGCATGCGCTCTTTTTCCTGCAGATCTTTGTTCTTGTTCATTAAGTCCTGATCTTTTTGGTTCAATTGTGCAGACTGATTTTCGTTGATGTTTTCCTGCCCTGATAATTTCATCTGGAGACTTTTGTTGTCAGATGTAAGACGAGCATTCACTGCTTGTTGGTCAGAAAGTGTCGTACATAAAGAGTCTCGTTCCGAAACAACTGCCTGAAGTCGTTTCCCACCTTTCTTTTTCTCCGGAACCGGGTCACCACATTTATAAATGGGCTTACAAGAGGATACTGCCAGCATTCCAATGGCTAGCGCGCCCATCAGAATGGATTTGTTGAATACTTTCATAACTTTTCTTTTATAATTGGTTCGAATAAAGAAAGGAAATCAAGCAAAAATGACCGAAGGTTTTATCTTTTTTTAGGATAGTTTAGGTTTAATTGTGAAATAAAGATGCAACCTAATTAAGCCACATTTACCAAAATCGCTGCTTCAGATTGAAAAGAAGAATGAACCCGGAGGATAAAAGACTGAAATAGATCCCAAGATCCACAAAACGTGTATTTAAGCAGAGTTGAAAGCCTGCAAATAACAGAAAGATTAAGACGCTGAATACCACTATAAACTTGGCAAAAGATGCTTTAAAAAGAGCAAAGAATTGGTTCAAAAGTGTCAAACCGATCAGCGATATCAGAATCTTAGATTCATATCCGAATAAAACTGTTTTGAAAGCTCCGAAAGGAAGTTGAACACTTGTTTCATCGATTCTGAATCGGGTAATAATGATTTCAGAAGGTATAAAAAGGCATGAAAGCATTACCAAATAAGGTAGCAGCAATTCCGGATATAACTTGATAGCTTGATTGATTTTGAGATTCAATTTGATCAGCGTGTTTTTATTTCCTCAAATGTAGACAAAATCCCAATTTTTCAATTTGTAATTGGGCATTCGTAATTCGTAATTGGTTAAATTTGTTTCATGGCAGTTTTATCTATCCCCGATTTGAAGTTTACCGAGCGCGATCCCCAAAAGATTCGCGAGTTTATGAATGCACGCGGGATCTTTTTTGATCAGTGGCAGGCAGATGTGGTTTTTGAAGACAGTGCGGACCAGGAGGAAATCCTGAAGGCGTACGAATCAAGTTTGAGCCCATTCATGAAAGCCGGTGGTTATCAAACCGCTGATGTGATTACCATCAATAAGCTGACCGAAAATTACGAAGCTATCCGCGCGAAGTTTTTGGCAGAACATACACATTCCGAAGATGAGATCCGCTTTTTTGTGGATGGTGAAGGGCTTTTTTGGTTCAACCTGGAAAATGAACCGGTTTTTAATCTTTTGTGTGAACAGGGAGATTTAATTTCCGTTCCCGAAGGTACAAAGCATTGGTTTGATGCCGGAGAAACAAATCCCTTTGTGAAGGCCATTCGTATTTTTATTGATATGAGCGGCTGGATCCCGGAATATACGGAGTCGAAACTGGAGCAGCGATTCAGCGATTTCAGAGTAAACAGATAATCCTAAAAGAAGATGACCATAAAACGCCCGACATACATTCTGACTGATATCGAAGGAACTACTTCGTCTATCTCTTTTGTTGCAGATGAATTATTCCCTTATTTCCGGAATAATATCTCAGACCTGCTGGCACTTAAAGACCGTTTGGTGGTGAAAGAAGCCTTTGATGAAACTATCCGTCTGGCAAAATCGGAAGACGGAGAAACAATTTCTACCGACCAGGAAATCATTGATAAATTGTATCAATGGAGCGTGGAAGACCGTAAGATTACTCCTCTTAAAACGGTGCAGGGAGTTTTGTGGGACAGCGGTTACCGCGACGGGGAACTACAAGGACATGTATATCCGGAAGTAGCTGCCAATCTTAAAAACTGGAAAGAACAGGGAATTCACCTCGGAGTGTTTTCTTCGGGTTCCGTTCCTGCACAAAAACTGATCTTTGGTTACAGCGTTGCAGGAGATCTTACGCCGCTTTTTTCTCATTATTTTGATACGAATACCGGTGGAAAACGAGAAGCAGCAACCTATGCGAAAATTGCCGAAGAATTGCAGACAGTTCCTTCGGAAATTCTTTTCCTGAGCGATATTGCCGAAGAATTGGAAGCGGCAGATTCTAACGGATTTCAAACGCTTCAATTGGCAAGAGAAGGAATGGTCGCTTCATGGAAGCAGGCTGTAGCTTCTTTTGACGAGATAATCTTTGAATAAATACCGAACAATCAATAACTTATGCAGTTTAGTATGTTTTGATTGAAGCCACGCATTGGTTTACGTAAAAAGTGCGTCTTGAAGAAAAGAAACTACTTATGAAAAAATTGTTTACACTTTCGGTATTCGGGATTTTTGCACTTACAGCGTCTGCGCAAATTCCCAACAGTGGATTTGAAACCTTGAATGCAACTAACAATGTGAGTCAATGGTCCAAAACCTTTCTAACAGTCATTTGGATTGATTCTACCGGCGAATTTCACGGAGATTCGATCGTTTTTGACAGCCCGAACAATGCCTTGTATCTTCCAACTACCGATGCGCATTCCGGACAGTACGCACTTGAAATGCGGAATGCATTCAACTTTACATCCAATTCAGGGATCGCAGGCGGTGCACACCTGTCTGCTGAAGAATCCTATTCCATTGGTTTCGAAGTGCCTATTCCCTGCAGCCCGATCCTGCCGGCAGCTTTCAGTTTTTATTACAAGTATTTTCCTTTGGCTACCGATTCTGCACAGGCAGTGGTCAATTTATTTGATGTGGATGGAATTCAAGTCGGTGAAGCGCTGGTTACATTGGGTGGAACAGTTAGTAATTACACGCTTGTGAGTACTCCGATCGTTTATTCGGATTTGAGGCCGGTGGAAAGTTTTTCAATCAGTTTTGCCACGAGCAGTTATGGGAACCAACCCACTTTCGGAACGCGATTTATGGTCGACGATGTTTCTTTTGACGGATCATTAGGGTTGGATGAGTTGGAAAGTTCACTTTCGGTGTTTCCAAATCCGGCAAATTCATCTTTTGAAATAAACGGATCGACAGGAAACGGAAGCATTGGCATTTCCGACCTGAATGGCAGGGTTTTGGAATTGAACGTTGAGGAAAACCAAATAATCAATTGCTCCACCTGGTCAAATGGGATTTACCTTTTGAAAGTAAGCGACGCAAACGGGACTTCTATCAAAAAGTTCCTTGTAGCTCATGAATAAACAGCTTATTTCACAAACCGAAAATTGGAAGTAGCACCGGCGGATTGGATTCGAAGAATGTAACTTCCGGATGCAAACGGATTCAGGCCTATTACAGGATTGTCCTGCGTACCGATCATTACTGAATTACCCGATAGATCAACTAATTGATACTGGTAATTAACCGGAGAATCAGTGGTGTTCTGAATGGTAATGGAATTTGCTGTCCAGTCTTGGAACACGGAGAACTGCCTGCTTATTTCTGCTACCGAAAGATCCATATTCTTGCGCGGCATATCCGAATAAGTAAACCATTGAATCCCCTCTAATTGAATGGTAGATTTCCAGGAGGCTGTCTCATTTTGAAGGCTGGCTTCCAGGAGATTGAACGGAGTAAAGAAATCATTAGTGGTAACCCATGTTTGCATGAAGGAAGGTTCGCTGCTGTACAAAGGAAGTACTTTAATGGGTTGATTTGCCAGTCCTAAAGAACGCAGTCGATCGTCCACGTAATTGTATTGGCTGTTTTGATTGAAATTGACGGATGGCATGTAAATATGGAGTAAAATCCGGTCAACTCCCGCATTGATAAGCCCGGCTCCCTGTGGATCATCAAACCATCCCAAATAGGCTTCCGATTTATGACCGGCACTGTTTGCCATGGAATCAATTTTAAAAAGCATTTCTGTGTAGTAATTAAAAGCTCCGTCAACGCTGCAGGTATCTCCATTGGGTGCCAGGTAATACTGACAGTAATATCCGCCTGTATCAACAGAAGCAGCGTTCCACCATTCAAATTCCAGGTTATATACATCTATTTTTTCAAGAGGATTCGGGTGTTGCTCATTGTACACATGAATAACATCCCTCAGGAACTCAAAATTTTCAGATGCGCCGCCAATTTCGGCGATATCAAATTGGGTTTTGGCTTTGTAAATGAAATTTGCCAGCACAGCGGAGGTGCTTATATTGGTGAGAGGATGCTGTGTATTTATGTTGTGCAGGTTATAGAGCATCAGGTAATTAAATCCGTTGTTTTTGGCAAATCTCAGTAAACTGTCTTCGCGTAAAGGATTGCCGAGAATGGTTTGGAAACCGTCAATATAAAATCCTTTAACTGTTTGTCCCCAAAAGTTAGTTGACTGGGACATGAAAAGACAGAGAATCAATATTCTCCAATTCGTTGAGGTATTTTTTAGCACGCTTGTTTCAATTGGTTGAAATAAAGATACTATAGCAAATGAAATAAGAGAATAACGTGGAATTAATTTGATTTGGCGTAAAACCATTAATTTTGCAGCAGAAAATAAATAACATGAGCGCATTCAGAACCATTTGGACAACCGAAGATAAGTACGTAGAAGTAATTGATCAGCGTAAATTACCCCATGAATGGGTTGTTGAGAAGTTGATTTCTTATAAAGACGCGGAACGAGCTATCAAAGACATGGTTGTTCGCGGAGCACCGTTAATCGGCGCAACTGCAGCTTATGGAATTTATTTGGCAGCAAGAGAAGGAGCAAACCTGGAAGAAGCTTTCGCAGATCTGCGTCTTTCACGTCCAACGGCAGTGAATTTGTTTTGGGCCTTAGACCGCATGAAAGCGAAGCTGGCAACTGCAGCTGATTTGGTTCAAACGGCTTGGGAAGAAGCTGCTCAAATCGTGGAAGATGATGTAGAAACCTGCCGCATGATCGGTGTTCATGGTTTGCCTCTCATTGAAGCTATTTCGAAGAAAAAGAACGGAGAAACGGTGCATATTCTAACGCATTGCAATGCAGGAATGCTGGGCTGCATCGAATGGGGCACGATTACTTCTCCCATTTACCAGGCAATTCGGAAAGGCATAAAAGTACACGTTTGGGTAGATGAAACCCGTCCGCGCCTGCAAGGTGCAAACCTCACCTGTTACGAATTGACAAGACACGATGTTCCGCACACATTGATCGTGGATAACCAGGGCGGACATTTGATGCAGCACGGAATGGTGGACATGTGTATTGTTGGAACGGACCGCACAACGCGCCAGGGAGATGTAGCGAATAAGATCGGTACTTATCTGAAGGCATTGGCCGCGCATGACAATCAAATCCCGTTTTATGTGGCGCTTCCTTCCACTACTTTAGATATGACAATTCGCGACGGTTTGAAAGAAATTCCGATTGAACAGCGCGACCAGAATGAAGTGCGTTATGTGGTCGGGAAAAGCAAAATCTCCGGCCAGCTGGATGAGGTACTGATTTGCCCGGAAACTACGCAGGCAAGCAATTACGGATTTGATGTAACGCCTGCTCGTTTAGTAACCGCATTGATCACCGAACGCGGAGTTTGTGCGGCAAGTGAAGCAGGATTGACCGAATTGTTTCCGGAATACAAATGACGGCTTGTTTTTTAACGATTTGACACTTGTTTCAAATCATCTTTTTTCTTAAATTAAGTAGGAAAATGATGCAAATGAACGAAAATTACCTGCATTTTCTGTGGAAGAATAAGCGTCTTCCGTTAAATAACCTACAAACCATTGAAGGAAAAAATGTTGAAATTATTCAGGTAGGAATTCATAATCACGATTCCGGACCGGATTTTTTCAACGGCCAAATTCGCTTAGATGGATTGACGCATTCCGGAAACATCGAAATGCATATCAAATCGTCTGATTGGAATTTACACGGGCATCAATTCGATAAAGCTTATTCCAATGTAATTCTCCATGTGGTTTATGAGCACGATCAATTGATTTTCGTGGAAGGAATTCCGATTCCAACCGTGGAATTAAAAAAGTTGATTGATTGGGATCATTACAAGTGGTTTTCAGCGTACTATAAACGAACGCAGCCTGTTTTGTGTGAACCTTTTTTGAGTGAGATTGAAAAAGTGTTGGTAGTCAATCAGATCGAAAAAGCATTTTTCCAGCGCATCAACCGGAAAATGATGGAGTTGGAAAAGTTATGCCAGGATGGAAAAATGTCTTTCAAAGAAGTATTGTTCCACACGATTTCAAAAGCATTTGGAATGAAAGTGAATCAGCTTCCTTTCCAGGAATTGGCTATTGGGATTCCTTTCGACAAGTTCATCAAAGCAAGCCAGAAACAAAAAATGGCCATTGCTTTCGGAGTGGGTGGTTTCCTGGAAGAAGACAAGGAGATCGGATACCATCAGGAATTGAGAAAAGAATGGGATTTTCAGCGCTATCGACTCAAACTGGAATCCAGAAACGTGTATTCCTGGAAGTTCAAAGGCTGCCGGCCTGGCGGTTTTCCCACGCAGCGACTGGCACAATTTGCAACCTTCGTTCATGAAATGAACTGGGATTCGGACAGCTGGTATTTGCCCGCAGAAGAATTGCTGTCGATGCTGCAGACCCAATTACTAAAACCTGCTCACCAATATTGGGAAACACATTTTGATTTCGGGAAAGAGAAAAAAGCTCCGTCCTCTTTGAGTATTGCCACAGCAAATACGATTATAGTAAATAGCGTGATTCCTTTTTTATGGTGGCTGTCGTACCGTTTGAGCGACGATTCTTACCGCAGCAAAGCATTCGAAATCCTGTCTTTGCTTCCGCCCGAAAAGAATGAAAAGATCAATGCCTGGAAAAAAGCAGGAGTAATTCCGGCAGATGCTTTGGAATCGCAGGGACTTATTGAGCTGCACAACGAATTTTGCCTGAAAAAGAAATGTTTGGAGTGTGTGATCGGGAATGCTGTTTTGAAGAGGTGACTTCGACTCCGCTCAGTCTCCTTAGTTCTGTTGTCGTAATCCGGGGCTTCGACTACGCTCAGCCACCTTAGATTTTTTGATAAAAGGACACTGAGCATAGTCGAAGTATCAATTTTACATTTTCAATTTAAAAATGTCGTAATTTTGAGCTAGGAATTAAAGATGAAAAGAACTCTTCAAAAAATAGCCTTTTTCTTTGAGATGCGCTCTTTCGGAGTGTGCTCCTGGTGGGCAACCAAATTGGGAATTCAAACAAACAAAGTACGTTTGGGTTTTATCTATGCAACATGCATTGGTTTGGGCTCTCCCTTAATTCCATATCTCATCATGGCCTGGATCCTGGAGCATAAACATTATTTTGGTTTTAGAAGATCTAAACGGGCATCTATTTGGGAATTATAAGCTTTGACTTTCATGAAAATATTGATCACCGGTTCCAATGGTTTATTGGGGCAAAAAATTATCAAGCGATGCCTAAAACATGGCATTCCGTTTATTGCAACGTCTAAAGGAAGCAACCGAAATCCGGACTGTCCGCAAGAGTATTACATTCCGCTCGACCTGCAACAATCGGAGGAAGTGAAAAAATTGGTAGAAATCCAAAAACCAACGGCGATTATTCATACTGCGGCCCTGACCAACGTAGATTACTGTGAAACGAATCCGGAGGAATGTCACCAGGTGAATGTGGTGGCGTCTCAAATTCTGTTTGAAGCAGCGAAGAGCATTGGTGCACATTTTGAATTGCTTTCGACCGACTTCGTGTTCGATGGAGAAAATGGACCTTATAAAGAAGAAGACGCTGTAAATCCGCTGAGTGTTTACGCACAATCTAAAGTAGATGCAGAGCAGATTTTAATCAAAGATGAATTTAAAAACTGGTCTATTGCCAGAACTATTATTGTTTACGGAACAGGTTTCGGTTTGTCGCGCTCAAATATGATCCTTTGGGCTTTGGAGGCTCTTCCGAAAGGGGAAGTGATGAAATTGGTGGATGACCAATTCCGCGCTCCAACCTGGGCAGATGATCTGGCATACGGTTGTGTGGAAATCGTTCTAAGAAATCAAACCGGGATTTTTCACCTTTCAGGGCCGGTTTCAAGACCCGTTAATAAAATTGTTGAAGAAGTAGGTGAAGCACTCGGACTTACAAATCTGAACATAGAAACAATCTCTTCCACAACTTTGAATCAAGCGGCAAAAAGACCGCCACGAACAGGATTTGACTTATCGAAAGCAGAGAAATTATTGGATTATCGACCGATGGATATTCAGGAAACTATTCCAATTCTGAAAAAAAACTTAACTTACTATCGTTAAGTATGAAAAATGACCCACTATTCAAAATCTACTAAACGAGGAATCTTCCTGTTTACAGGCTTGTTGCTCGTTATTTTCGTTAGCCCGGATGTAATTCAGTATTTCAGACCAGATCCTGAAATTGGAATCGAACAATGGTCGAATGCGGAAAAACAAGTCACCGAGAAGTTGAACCGGGAATCCGGATTCAATTACCACAAAGGTTGGAGCAAGAAACGCTATGCAAGGCCTTTGTCGCGTTTTAACCCGAATGATTACACGCTTGAGCAATGGATGGCCCTGGGGCTGTCAGAAAAGCAAAGTGCGGTAGTACTGAAATATACTTCCCGAAAAATCTACTCCAACGAAGAGCTGAAACGCATTTTTGTCATCCCGGAAGAATTGTACCTTTTGATCAAAGATTCTACGGTTTACCCGGAAAGGACGAAAGACCTGGATCGTCAGACGGAATACAAAATGGAACAGAAACTGGTTCACGTGGCGATAAATCGTGCAAGTTTAGACGATTTGCTGCAGGCTCAGGATATTGCCCTGTTTGATGCGAAACAAATTATTAAAGCCAGGGACAATTTCGGCGGGTTTTATTCAGTGAGTCAGCTGAGCGAAGTTTGGCAGGCAACTCCGGAGAAAATGGCGGTTTGGGAAAAGTACATTGAGATCGATCCGGAGAACATTCGAACCATCAATATCAACACGGCAAGCATCAAAGAATTGTCCTTTCATCCCTATATTTCCTGGAATTTGGCCAATTCTCTGGTAAAATTGAGGGGACAAAACGGATTCTATAAAGAGCTTCGGGAGATTAAGAAATCAGTTTTGATGACGGATGAACTTTACGAAAAGCTGAAGCATTACCTGGTAGTTGAATAATCGTTTATTGCATCTTTAATTCTTTTCGCAGGCTGCTGACTTTTCTTGTCGGGTTCTAAATAAGCAGAATCAGCACAAATAACTGTTTCATGGAAATGAATTGGACAGAAATTACTGATTTTGGTTGAACGGAAATAACCATACAGGAAATTCAGAATTCATACCGCTGATACAAAGGAATTAGGAGTTCATCCATCTATCTCTTGGAATTTGTCAAATTCTCCGTAAAATTGCGGTCTCAAAACAGAGGTATTAATTGATGTCAGAATCATGATAGAAGAAAAAATTAAAGGTGTAATCAGAGATGTGGTTGATTTTCCTAAAGAGGGAATCGTATTTAAAGACATTACTCCTATTATGCTGGATGCTGCTTTATCCAAAGAAATCGTAGCTCATTTGGTGTCTATTTATAAAGATCAAAAACTCGATAAAATTGCGGGAATTGAAAGCCGTGGATTTTTATTTGGATATCCTTTGGCAATGGAATTAGGACTTCCGTTTGTTTTGATCCGTAAAGCAGGTAAGCTCCCTTACCATAAAATCAGTCACTCATACGACCTGGAATATGGTTCGGCAACCGTTGAAATGCATGTAGATGCTGTTCAAAAAGGAGAGCGGGTCTTGATCCATGATGATCTGTTGGCAACCGGTGGATCAGCTTCAGCAGCCGCTGAATTAATTCAGAAATGCGGAGGTGAAGTGGCCGGCTTTAATTTCCTTGTTGGATTAAATTTTCTAAATGGCAACGAGAAATTGAAAAACTACTCTAATAATATTACTAATTTAGTGGCCTATTAAAGTTTATAATCGAAAAAAAAATAACGCCCCACCCCGAAAACAACTGTCAAACATGAACTTTGAACTAAACGATAATCAACGAATGATCACGCAAATGGTGCGTGATTTTGCAGAAAGAGAAATTCGCCCGAATATGAATCAATGGGATGCAGATGAGTATTTCCCGGTAGATGTCATGAAACAAATGGGTGAACTTGGACTGCTTGGGATTTACATCCCGGAAGAATATGGCGGAAGCGGTTTTTCTTACCTGGAATATGCAACAGCATTGATGGAATTAGGAAAAGTATGCGGAGGAATTGGTTTGAGCGTTGCTGCTCATAACTCTCTTTGTACCGGACATATTTATTACCACGGAAACGAAGAACAAAAGAAAAAATACCTTCCCAAATTAACTTCAGGAGAATTCATCGGTGCATGGGGATTGACGGAGTCAAATACCGGTTCGGATGCTATGCGTATGAAATGTACTGCTGTTAAAGACGGAGATCATTGGGTGGTTAACGGAGCTAAAAACTGGATCACTCACGGATTGTCCGGAGACGTTGCAGTGGTATTGATCCGTACAGGTGAATTGTTGGATTCAAATGGAATTACAGCATTTATCGTTGAAAAAGGAACTCCCGGATTTTCAGCAGTGAAAATTAAAGATAAATTGGGTGTTCGTGCTTCTGAAACAGCAGAGTTGATCTTTGACAATGTGCGTTTACATGAGTCACAGGTAATCGGTGAGGTTGGACAAGGATTCAAACAGGCAATGCACATTTTGGATGGAGGTCGTATTTCTATCGCAGCACTTTCTTGCGGAATTGCTCGCGGAGCTTACGAAGCTTCTGTGAAATATGCGAAAGAGCGTGAGCAGTTCGGACAACCGATCGGGAAATTCCAGGCAATAGGCTTCAAGCTTGCTGATATGGCAACAGAAGTTGAAGCAGCTGAATTATTGACTTTCCAGGCGGCAGATTATAAGAATAGAAACCAGAAAATGACTACTCAGGGGGCGTTTGCAAAATACTTCGCTTCTGAAGTTTCTGTAAAATGTGGAAATGAAGCTGTTCAGATTATGGGTGGGTATGGGTACACAAAAGAATACCCGGCTGAGAAATTCTTACGCGATGCGAAATTGATGACCATTGGTGAAGGAACTTCCGAAATCCAAAAATTGGTTATTTCAAGAGAACTTTTGAAGTAGTTGAAACACTGCTTCAACGAGGTTTGAGCGTTAGCTCAACCGGAATATGATATAATTTGCAAGTTTTCAGCAAATATTTTTGAAATACGCTTTGTTGAAAAGAAAAAACAATTATCTTTGCGCTCCCTATCAGCGGATGGGCAATATATAAAGCTAACAATAGAATTAAAATAGATATGTTAATCATTCCAGTTAAAGAAGGCGAGAACATCGAAAGAGCGCTTAAGAAGTACAAGAAGAAATATGACAAAACAAATGTCATGAAAGAATTACGTCGTCGTAAAGAATTCGTGAAGCCATCTGTTATTGATCGTCAGTCGAATATTCGTGCAGCTTATGCTCAAAAAATGAAATCTCAAGAGATTTAATCCGGATAGTTCGTATTAAAAGACTTAAGAAGCCTTGGTAGTATTTACCAGGGCTTTTTTTATGCGTTTAATTTTCTATTTTTAACCCATTAATCATCTAAACAGATAGCTATGACATCTTTAAAAATTACCATCCTGAGTCTCTTTGCTGCATGTGCGTTTCAATTAACGGCGCAAGAATCAAAACTGCTGAGCAAAGTACCTGAAACCAAAGAAGAATTCGTAGCCAGCGAACCACAGGTTATTGCTTCGGTTGACTGGATTGAGAATACACCGATGGATGAAAACGAAGAAATGCACAAGTTTCAGTATTCTTTGTTGATTCAGTGGATGACCAATTCACCGACAGTTACGCTTGAGTTGAACGCTTATGTGATGGATTACACCAAGAAGAATAGTGATTTGCTGGTTGTTTTCATGTGTGGTTGGACAAAGTATGCTTTGCAAAACGAATATACCAAAGATGAGGTCCCATGTAATCTTGCCGGGCTTCAAAGTATGATCAAGGTTTATAAAACCGGAAAGTTGAAGAAAGACAAGAAAATGGATGAACTTGTTGCTATGGATACGGAAGGCAAACTGGAGGCATGGGTAAAAGAGAAGCTTAAAAAGTAGGTGCTGTTTAGATTTACTGCATTTCTTATCTTTTTGCATCATCATCTTTTTCGTATCTTGTAGTTTGATATGTCTTACAAGGATTCCTTCATACATTACCTGCAGGTCGAGAAACGTTACTCGAAGCATACCATTTTGGCTTACGAAGAAGATCTGGATCAATTCACGGCATTTGCTGAAGTAAACAAGTCGTCTGAATGGAACGAAGTGAATTATCAGCTTATTCGCGGCTGGATCGTTCATTTACTGGAAAGCGGACAAAGCAATCGCACGGTGTCCAGGAAGATTTCCTGTTTACGTTCGATCTTTAAATGGCTGCTTGCCAACGGAAAGGTTGAACAGAATCCGATGCTTCGTATCCGCGGCCCGAAAGTGGAGAAACGCCTGCCTCAGTTCGTGAAACAGTCAGAAATAGATGCTGTTCGTATCGAGCAGCTGTTTGCGTCCAATTTTGAAGGTATCCGTGACCGATTGATGTTTGAGATGTTTTACCAGACGGGAATTCGATTGAGTGAACTCATCGGATTGAAAAACCGGGATGTTACCATTAACAGCATAAAAGTCCTGGGAAAGAGGAATAAGGAACGGATTGTCCCGATCGGAAAAGACCTTTATGAGATCATCCAATCTTACGAGAAAATCAAGCCTGCCGGGCCTGACAGCCAATTAATGTTATTTGTAAAAAAAGATGGTAGAAAATTATCATCAAAGTTTGTTTATCGGAAAATTAATACATACCTTGGAAGTGTAACGAATGTGGAGAAAAAGAGCCCTCATATCCTGCGTCATACATTTGCAACACACATGTTAAACAACGGTGCCGGGCTGGAAACTTTAAAAGAGCTTTTGGGGCATGCAAATTTATCAGCCACTCAGATCTACACCCACAATTCGTTTGCGCAAATAAACTCGATATATTCACATGCTCATCCACGTGGGCGCAAAAAGTAAAAGTCATGGACGTTAAAGTGCATTCTATCCATTTTAAAGCGGATCAAAAGCTGATTGATTTTATCAATGACAAAGTAGAAAAGCTTCAGGTTTTTTTTGATCACATCATTGTTGGGGAAGTTTTTTTAAGGCTGGATAAGAATTCTGAACAGGAAAACAAGATAGCAGAAGTGAAAATATTGATGCCCGGAAAAGAATTGTTTGCAAAGAAACAATGTAAATCTTTTGAAGAAGCGGCAGATTTGTGTGTAGATGCCTTGCGCACGCAAGTAAAAAAATACAAAGGTAAATTAGCGAATTAGTAATTGAAAATGAAGATTTTAGATGGATGACCAGAAAGGTCATCCATTTTTTTTTGATTTTTTTTCATTGAAACCCTTGTAGGTATTTAATTATTTACTAGATTTGCAAACCCAAACGGGAAAACACTTTAAGAATCGTTCTTTAAAATCGTAATAAAAACCAAACTTTAATGCCGGTGTAGCTCAGCTGGCTAGAGCAGCTGATTTGTAATCAGCAGGTCGGGGGTTCGAGTCCCTCCACCG
>CAMLFH010000031.1 GCA_946479285.1 uncultured Flavobacteriales bacterium
TTGGCTGAGTCACTGTAAAACTTTGTGAAGCAACACATCCGTTTGCATCAGTTACGGTGCATGTCCATGTTCCGGCAGTAAGACCTGTGATAGAAGTAGTTCCGTCACCTGTTGGAGTTCCCGGAGTCCAGTTGTAAGTATAACCACCTGCACCGCCATTCGCGTTATTAACTGCAGCAGCTCCCGTTGAACCGCCGTTACAAGCCACGTTTGTTTGCGAAGAAGCCGTCATCGAAAGAGCAGGTGGCTGAGTCACTGTAAAACTTTGTGAAGCAATACAACCGTTTGCATCTGTTACCATAACAAGATAAGTTCCTGCTGTAAGCCCGCTGACAGAAGTAGTTCCGTCACCTGTTGGATTTCCCGGAATCCAGTTGTAAGTATAACCACCTACACCGCCACTCGCGTTATTGACTGCAGCAGCACCTGTTGAACCGCCGTTACAAGCCACGTTTGTTTGTGAAGAAGCTGTCATTGAAAGAACTGGTGGCTGAGTCACCGTAAAACTTTGTGAAGCAGTACAACCGTTTAAATCTGTTACTGTAACAGTATAAGTTCCCGCTGTGAGGTCCGTTACGGAAGTGGTCCCGTCACCTGTCGGATTTCCCGGAGTCCAGTTATAAGTATAACCGCCTGCACCGCCATTCGCGTTATTGACTGCAGCAGCTCCCGTTGCACCACCATTACAAACTAAGTTTATTTGCGAAGAAGCTGTCATTGAAAGCGCAGTTGGCTGAGTTACTGTAATTCCGGAAACTGTTCCTGTACATGCATTTGCGTCAGTAATTGTCACGGAGTAAGTTCCGGCAGAAAGATTTGTTCTGTCTTCTGTCGTGATTCCGCCACCCCAGCTAAAAGTATATGGGCCGGTTCCTCCTGCAGGCGTCAAATTAATTGCACCGGTTGTTCCGCTATTACAGGCAATATTTGTTACAACAGTACTTCCTGATACTGCGGTTGGTTGGGTTACCGTGATTCCGGAAACCGTTCCCGTACATGCATTTGCATCGGTGATCGTTACCGAATATGTTCCGGCAGTAAGACCAGTTCTGTCTTCTGTAGTGGCACCACCAACCCAGTTGAATGTATATGGACCCACCCCACCTGTAGGAGTAAGGTTAATTGCTCCGTTGTTTCCACCAAAACAGGAAACATTGGTTACAACTCGAGTTCCTGAAACTGCTGCTGTAGGTTGTGTTACTGTTGGTGAAACAGTTCCTGTACATCCGTTTGCATCTGTAATGGTTACTGAATAGGTTCCCGCAGCAAGACTCGTTCTGTCTTCTGTAGTAACACCACCACCCCAGTTAAAGGTATACGGACCAGTTCCCCCGGTAGGAGTCAAATTAATTGCACCCGTGTTTCCACCAAAGCATGCAACATTCGTTACAACTGTTGTTCCTGAAACTGCCGTTGGTTGTGTAACCGCTATTCCGGAAACAGTACCTGTACATCCGTTTGCATCTGTGATCGTTACCGAATATGTTCCGGCAGCAAGACTTATCCTGTCTTGTGAAGTGACTCCACCGCCCCAACTGTAAGTATATCCTGGTGTTCCGCCGGTAGGCGTGAGGTCAATGACACCGTTTGTTCCACCGTTACAAGTAGTATTGGTTACAGTCGTTGTTCCGCCTACTGCTGCAGTAGGTTGTGTTACGGTAATACCGCTAACAGTGCGGGTACACGCATTGGCATCTGTAATAGTAACTGAATACGTTCCGGCAGCAAGGCCTGTTCTGTCTTCTGTGGTTACACCTCCACCCCAGCTAAAGGTGTAACCAGGAGTTCCACCTGAAGGCGACAAATTGATCGCTCCATTCGTCCCGGTATTACATGCAACATTTGTTACAACAGTGGTTCCCGAAATTGCCGTGGGTTGGGTTACTGTTATTCCGGTAACATTACGCGTACATCCATTTGCATCTGTGATTATTACTGCGTATGTTGCTGCTGCAAGTCCTGTTCTGTCTTCGGTAGTGATACCGCCCCCCCAGTTAAAAGTATAACCTGGTGTTCCACCGGAAGGTGTCAGGTTGATCGCCCCGGTTGTACCCGTATTACAAGCAACGTTTGTTACAACTGTAGTTCCTGAAACTGCTGTAGGTTGAGTTACCGTTATTCCGGAAATTGTTCCTGTACATCCGATGGCGTCCGTGATTGTTACGGAGTATGATCCGGCAGCAAGACCAGTTCTGTCTTCTGTTGTGATTCCGCCTCCCCAGCTATAAGTATAACCAGGTGCTCCACCTGAAGGTGTCAGGTTAATTGTTCCGTTTGTCCCGGTGTTGCAAGAAACGTTCGTAACTGCAGTGGTTCCGGTAATGGTTCCGCAATTTTTGAAAAAATAAGCAGAACCTGTTTCAGCCATAGTGTTTGCTCCGGCAGCATCTTCATCTTCATAAGGAGAACCAACAACTGCATAATTTCCGGAAATGGCTACCGATCTACCAAAATTATCGTCTGCCGCTCTGTCTGAAGCCACAATTTTATTGTTTTGTGTCCAGGTAGTTCCTGATCTGCCAAAAATATAAGCCGAACCTGCCCTGGAAAGTGTAGCAGTTCCGGATGCATTCTCGTTTTCGTAAACAGCGCCGATAATGGCATAGTCTCCTGATATACATACGGAAAACCCAAAATTATCAACTAAACCTCTATCTGAAGCAACGATTTTCTGCTGCTGTGCCCAGGTTGTACCTGTTCTTGTAAAAATATAGGCAGATCCTGCGTCGACAACTGCATTTCCACCTGCGGCATCTTCATCATCTTTTGAAGCTCCGATTATGAGATAATCGCCTGAAATGGATGCCGAAATGCCGAAACGGTCAGAAGTACCCCTGTCCGAAGCGACGATTTTCTGTTGCTGCGTCCAGGTGGTGCCCGTTCTGAAAAAAACATAAGCAGCTCCTGCGTCTCCAAGTGTATTAACTCCTGCAGCATTCTCGTCTTCTCCTGCAGAACCAACAACTACATAATCTCCGGAAATAGCTACCGTGACACCGAAATTATCATCGTTGAGCCTCTCTGAAGCGATGATTTTTTGCTCTTGTGCCCAGGTTGTACCGGATCTTTTATAAATATAAGCAGCTCCCGCATCAGAAATTGGAGTTCCCCCTGAATCATCTAAATCTTGCAGGAAAGAACCCACGACAACGTAGTCGCCTGAAATAGCTACTGAATATCCAAAGTAATCATAATCTTCTCTGTCTAAAGCAACAATTTTCTGCTCTTGTGCCCAGATTGCGCCTGTTCTTTTAAAAATATAAGCAGAACCGGCATCGTTTAAAAAACTGGTATTGGTGGCGTCGCCATTATCATAAACAGCCCCAACAACCACATAGTCGCCTGAAATTGCTACACTGGTCCCAAAATTGTCATCGGAATCAGCGTCTGAAGCAACAATTTTCTGCATCTGTACCCAGTTAGTACCGCTTCTTTGGAAAATATAAGCAGAACCTGAACCGCCTTGGGGAGCGCCTACAATGGCATAATCTCCTGAAATAGCTACAGAAAAACCCAGGTACATACCGGAAGTCCTGTCGGCAGCGACCGTTTTAATCAGTTGATTCCAGTTTTGGGAGAAGGTATTCCCGCTCCATAAAAATACAGCGAGCAGGAGTAGAAGAATTTTCATTCCGGCAAGCCAATCTTTTCTTCCGATTAGTGGAAAAAGTACTTTTCTTTTCATAATTTATGTTTTTGTCTCAAACAAGGATGTAACAGTGGCTGAAACTATTTGCTGCGAAGGTAGAGCTAAGTTTGGGGTAACAATTTTTCAGATATCGTTCCAGGCTGGCTTTCCCTTGACAAATCAATGAAAAGGATAAATTATCCCTCTAAAAACCTTGCTGAACGGATAGAGCAAGGGTAACCCCCTGATTTTAAAAAAAGTTATTCCGACGAACTGAAATTATAGTGAAAATGTAGTATTTCACCTGATCAGGAAAGATCGTGAAAAGCAGAATAAAGAATTTAAGAGGTAAGTTATGGCTATTAAAAAGCCGGAAATAGACTTATGTCTCCTTACCCGTTTTGGATATTGAAATTATTTGTTTGAAAACACTATTTATATTTGTCTTCAAGATGAAAACCTCCCACATTCAGGAAATGACGGGAGGATCAAATTATTTAGTTGATTGCTCCACTTTTTTAGCGCCTTCCAATACGGTTTCCTTCATTGATTCCATATAATCGCTTAATTTTCTCTGTAAATCCTTGTTGGTCGCTCCCAGGATCTTTGCAGCCAGGATGCCCGCATTTTTCGCGCCGTTGATCGCTACGGTAGCAACCGGAATTCCGTTGGGCATTTGAACAATGGACAATAAACTGTCCCATCCGTCGATGGAATTGCTTGATTTGATTGGAACTCCAACTACAGGAAGCGGTGTTAAACTCGCTGTCATTCCCGGCAAATGTGCTGCTCCTCCTGCTCCGGCAATGATCACCTGGATTCCTCTTTCAGAAGCAGTTTTTGCGTATTCGAACATGCGCTCAGGAGTTCTGTGAGCAGAAACAATGGTTAATTCGTAAGGGATTCCAAACTCTTTTAAAATATCTGCAGCATCTTGCATAATTGGCAGGTCTGAAGTGCTGCCCATGATAATTCCAACCATTTCCATCTAATTTGTTTGCAAATCTAACGATTAATCCCCATCGTTGAAAACTATTCGCTCATTGTGAAGTATTTCCTCCCGTTTTTATTGAATTTTCTGTTAGTTTTGAACCTCGTCCAACTTAGATTATGAATAAAACGATACTCACTATTGTGTGCGCCATTTTTAGTGCATGGAACTCACACCTATTTGCCCAAACTACTTTTGTAACCGACAATTTTGAAGGAGCATTTTCGTGGACTACAGTAAGCACCTCAGGACCAAATCAATGGGTTCAGGGAAATTGTACCAGTAACGGTGGGACTTCAGCTCTGTATATCACATCGGGTGGAGTTACCAATGATTGTACTCCAACAGGAATTACCCATTACGGCTATACGAATGCTGCTTCGGGAACGCAGACTGCTATTGTTTACCGGATGGTAAATGCAGCTTGTTACAGCGCCATGACGGTTCTTGCGGATATTCAGATTGAAGGCGAAATTGGTTCGGATTACGTGGAATTGGTGCACAGTTCGGATTTCGGAGCAACATGGATCCCCGTTTCTACCCAATTGGCAGCAAATGTTAACTATTCCGGATTTAGCCAATTACTTCCGGGAGCTTACGACAATACGCAATTCTGGCTGGGTTTCCGGTTCACATACAACAACTCAAACATCGGAAATAAGGCTCCGGCAATCGATAACTTCCGAATCCAGGGCACATCCAACGATGTAACACCGCCCACCATTACCTGCCCTTCGCCATCAACGGCATACACGGACGAATTCCTGTGCCAGTTTACTTTACCGGATTACGCCGCAATGGCAACTGTAAACGACGGATGTGGAATTGTTTCTACGATTCAAAGTCCGCCGGCCGGAACAACTGTAAGCGCCAATACAACCATTACAATCAATGCTGTTGATCCATCCGGAAATACTAACAGCTGTAATTTTTTACTGACCGTATTGGATACAGTGATCCCAAAACCAACCTGTCCTGCTTTGGACAGTGTTTACGCTTCTGCTTCGTGTACTGCAATTGTTCCGAATTTAGTTCCGATGGTAACTGTAAACGAAGCCTGCACCCCTCCTCCATCTTTGGTTTTCAACCAGGTACCTGCAGCTGGAACAACAATAACTGCAACACAAAACGTATTTGTTACGGTAACGGATTTGGCTGGAAACTCAGGAACTTGTTTTACACATGTCTTATTCTACGATACGATTTCTCCACAGATAAGCTGCCCGGCAAACCAAACGGTTTCGACCAACAATGGCTGTACATATGATGTAGCCAGTTTCACTTCACAAGCCACGGTAATTGACAACTGCTCAACGGTTTTTCTTTTAAACCAAAGTCCGGCGGTTGGAAACAGTTTACCAACCGGAGTAACGAGCATTACTATCCAGGCAATCGACCAGGAAGGAAATTCAACTGTCTGCCAGTTCAATCTAACCGTTCAGGACCAGGTTCTTCCCATCATCAATTGTCCGCCAACTATTTCGGTTCCGGTAAATAATCAGTGCCTGGCATTGGTTGGTGATTTGGTTCCTTTGGTTTCTGCAACAGACAACTGTACAGCGAGCAGTTCGCTTGTATTTGCACAAAATATACCGGGAAGCTTGTTGTTTTCAGATTCCATTACGGTTCTGATGACTGCAGTTGATTTAAATGGAAATATTGGAAGCTGTACGATTTTCATTACTGCAATCGATACTTTAGATCCGGTTGTTACTTGTTTGAGTGATACTGCTTTGACAATTACGGGAACCTGTTCCATGACGATTCCAAACCTTGCAGGAACTCACAGCGCAGTAGATAATTGTACACCGTCTAACCTGCTTATTTTCTCACAAAGCCCGCTTCCGGGAACAGTGGTAACAAACCCGGTTGGAATTGTAATCTCTTATACAGACACTTCCGGAAATGCGGGTACATGCATCACACAGGCAGTTCCAATCGAATCGGTCAATCCAAACATTACTTGTCCGCCGGCACAATCCATCAATATCGGGGTTTCCTGTTACGGAATAATAACTGATTTAACATCACTTGCAACTGTAACTGATAACTGTACGGGATATTCCTTAACACAACAACCGGCTCCGGGAACGAATTTAATTTCAGGAACGCATGTTGTGACACTTACCGTTACTGATCTTGCCGGAAACGCTTCATCTTGTACTACCAATTTTACGATTATAGAAAACCAGGCTCCGATGATTACTTGTCCGGGCAATGTTTCGACCTGTAATCCTTTAGTGAATTACGGAAACCCGATTGGAACAGATAACTGCTTCTTTACGATTTCACAGACGGATCTTTCCGGTTTGTCTTCCGGTGATATTTTCCCTATTGGAATGACCTCACAAACTTACCAGGTCGAAGACTCTTCCGGGAATACTGCCAGCTGTTCTTTTACCGTTGAAGTACTTCAATACCCGGATACCGCTTTTATTCCGAACAGTTTGATCTACCTGTGCAATACATTTACAACGGGCATTGAAGCTCAGGCAATCCAGTCCGGGACAGGTTCCTGGAGTATGCTCACAGGGGGTGGAACGATCACTAATCCGAATTCCCTGCAGACAACGGTTCAAAACCTTTCCTTAGGTTCTAACACTTTCGAATGGCTGGTGACATCACCAACTTGCGGTTCACGAAGAGATACGGTAAGAATTGTTGTGAATATGCCGCCGCCGCCAGCCAATCTTCCGGATTCAATGTATGCTTGTGCTACAACCAACTACATTATCCAGGGAAATAACCCCGGAACAGGAGCACAGGGAACCTGGTCGAGCCCTTCTGCAATCACTTTCAACAATACTCACGCACCGGTTGCAACCATCCTTTCCATTCCGAACGGATATCATGTGCTTTATTGGACGATTTCCACAAATGGATGCCCAAGTACAGTGGATAGTTGTATTATATATGCGCCGGTTGTAGCCCAGGTCCTTACGCCCGACACCACGCTTTGTCTGAACCAATTGCCGGTAAACTTACAGGGAAATCAACCGGGTGGTGACCAGGCAACTTATTGGATTGAGCTTGCAGGTTCCGGAACAATCACTAATAAATACAATCCCAATACTACGCTTACGGGCGCCTCAACCGGGGAATTGGTACTTCTTTACAGGCATACACACGATTTTTGTGGTGCTACTCAGGATACATTGCGGATTCAACTGGATGATTGCGGGGAAGTTGATTTTGATATTCCAACAGTTTTTACCCCCAACCATGACGGAGACAATGATTTATTCCTCATTCCGAACCTTCACGAAAGCTACCCGGATGCTAAGGTCCTGATTATTAATCGCTGGGGATCCAAGGTTTTCCAATCTACCGGATACGGTGAGCCCTGGGACGGAACTTTCAAAGGAGACGATCTTCCATTCGGAACTTATTTCTATGAAATTGTTTCTGCCAACGAGGAATTTAAAGCAATCAAAGGTTCAATCAGTATTATCCGTTAATCCCAGGTACTCATGAAAAAAATTCTATTTATATCATTTGTTTCAGTTGCAGGATTAGCATTCGGGCAACAGGACATCCAATTTACTCAAACGGCATCTTCTCCCTTCTTAATCAATCCTGCTGCAGGCGGATTAATGAACGTAGCAGAAGTGGTGGTTGGAAACCGCTTGCAATATGCCGGCGTTGAAGGAAGACCTATGACCACTTTTGCCGGAATTCAAAGCATGGTCCGCTTCAAAAAGCGTAAATCGAAAGCTTTGCTGAATGAACTTTCTTCGATCGGACAAACATTCTACAGCACACCGCAACGAACCGTTTCTTACAAGCAGGTTGCAGGTTTGACTTTCATCAATGACATCATCGGTCCGTTTACCCGCACCAACGTCAAAGCTAATTTAGGAGTTCATATTCCGCTCTCCCAGAAATTGAATGCCGGGATCGGACTGGGAATCGGCTGGTCAAATTTCGGGATTGATAATTCGAAAGTAGCATTGGGAACCGCCAATGATAAAGCTTATGCGAATTATATCGGAATTTCCGCATCTCAAAATTACCTGGATGCACAAGCCGGTTTGATCGTTTACAATGATCGTCTATTGGTAAGTTTGAGCGGTAGTCAGATTTTTAACAATAAAACCCGGTTGAGCACCGTCACTACAGAAAGTAATTTCCAGCCGCATCTTTTCGTTTTGGCAAGTTACCGCTTCGATTTGGGCAAAAAATATGGATTGGAGCCAATCGTTCAGTTTAGATCCGTGAAACATGCTCCGGTAAGTTATGACGTTGCAATGCGTTTGCATTACATGCGGATGGGCTGGCTGAGTCTTTCTTACAGAAGACAATCTGCTATTGGTGTCGGTTTCGGGATCAATTTACTGGCTCGTTTCAACGTTTCTTACTCTTTTGAATTTGGAAACGGGGTTACGGAGAAATTCGGGAATACTTCGCATGAAATCCGTCTTGGGTTCATATTCGGTCATAAAAGAAATATGGAGAAAGAATTCAGACAGGACGAAAAGGCAAATCCGCAACCGGAAGAAGTAAAACCTGCAGAAACACCGCAAGAATAAATGCTAATTTTCCAGGATTACTAATTTTGTAAAAAGTTCACTCACTATGCGTCCGTTTTACTTGTTATTGAAATTTTCATTAAATATTTCATTCAGGCTCTTTTACAAACGTTTCATCGTATTACACAAACACAAAAAACGATTCGGCAGCACGATTTACGTCAGTAATCATCCGAACTCATTCATGGATCCGATCCTGATAGGAACGGTCAACTATCCGATTGTGCATTTTATGACCCGCTCCGACGTATTTGTCTGGTGGCTGAAACCCATCTTATGGTCGGCACATATGCTTCCTATCTATCGTCAACACGATGGCGGCAACATGAAAGGAAAGAATACAGACGTTTTCAATAAAGTGAATCTATCCCTGAAAAAGGGACGCAATATCCTGATATTTGGAGAAGGATTTACGGATGATATTCCGATCCGAGGATTGAAATCGGTAAAAAAAGGTCCGGCGCGTATGGGTTTTGGCGCCCTTGAAGCCATTAACTGGAGCAAAAAGATTTACATTGCAGGAATTGGTGTAAGTTATACCGACAGGAACATGATGGGTTCTGAATTCGTACTGGACAACGGCCCTAAAATCTGTTTAAACGATTACAAAGAAGCTTATCTTGAGAATCCAAATGTGGTGCTCAATGAAATCACGAAACTGGTAGAGAAAAACATGCAGGATTGTATCATTTATGTAGCAAATCCTGCTCGTTATTCCTCCTTGTTGGAGGGAATTATGCAAATTACGCGTAAGGGGTATAATCATGCAAACCACGACGATTCTATCCCGTTGATTAAACGCTGGGAATATTCCAAAAATCTTGCTGGCTGGATCAATGAAAACGTAAGCGATGAAAATACGGAAATCTTAGCGCTTCAAACCGATCTTGACGCATACTTCAACCTGGAAAAACGCCTGAAAGTCCAGGATCGTTTTGTAGCTGCCAAACAACAGCCGGAACTTGTAAGCACCTTGAAAAACTGGGCTTACTTAATCCTCATGTGGCCTTTTGCAATAGCGGGTTTTCTTCACGGCTTTATTCCCTATATTGCTGCTAAAAAACTGACCGAAAAGATCATGAAACGGAAAGTTTTCTGGGGTTCGGTGAAAATGATGATGGCTATCATTATTGGTTGTATCTGCACAATTCCAATTATTGTTTTGGTTACTAAGTGGTATTTACCTCATTGGTCGCTGGGGATTTTGTATTTTTTCATTATCCCGGTATTGTGGCGTTTGAGTTATGAATATGCACATCAATTCAAGGAAATTCAGATCAAACGAAAAATGAAATCGGTGGATCTGTCAAAATTTGTAGAGAAACGTGCAGAACTGGCGGAACGAATCAAAAAACTGGTTCCCGTTGCTTAATCCATCAGAAAGATTAAATTTACCATGCACACTGAAAAATAAATACCTTGAGCCGATTATTACTCACTTGCTTTCTGCTTTGTCTAAGCATCAGCTGTTTCGGGCAATCTGCCAGCTACAAGGATCTTTTTGAACGGATCAGGCGAAGTCCTTCAGATACAACTACGATCAATACTTTCCTGGAAAAGATCAAAAAGGATGAAGGGGAAACGGAGTCGGTAGTTTTAAAAGCGGAACAATTTTATGCATTTATTGCGTCCACCAAAAGTCATCGGCACATTGCCCAGATTGCTATTTTCATTGGAAGCAAATACAACAACACAGGTAACTATTCCCAGGCCCTGAAATACGAAATAGTTGCAGAAAAACGTCTGAAACGGATTCCATTGACTCATCTGTTAGGTACAACCTACAGCCTGATGGGAAACACTTACCTGGCTTTAAAAAATGAGAAAAAGCAAAAGGAAAGCTTTGAGGATTGCTATAACATAGGTCTTCAGCTCAAAAATCAGATGACTATTGCTGTAGGAGCAACCGGATTGGGAAACTATTACAACAGTATTAAAGATTACAAGGCCTCAAACAGCTGGAATTACAAAGCTTTAGCACAATTCGACGCGATCCATAACGACCTGGCAAGTGGGATTATCCGCGTAAATATTGCCGCGAATTATCGCAAACTCGGGCAGATGGGCAAAGCAAAAAAGATGCTTCGTGAATCTGAGAAAAACATTTTGTTGAGCGAAAATAATTATGCGAAACAAGGATTTCATTTAGAAGTCGGTGACCAGTTAATGGTTGAAAAAAAATACGCTGAAGCCGTTCCTGCCTATAAAAAAGGGCTCGAATTGGCACTTATAGACAAAGCCAATCACAACATCTCAGATCTCAGCAAATCTTTGTCGGAAGCTTACGATAAAAATCATCAATACAAAGAATCCGTGGATGCGCTGAAATTGCATTTGCAGTACAAGGACAGTGTTTTCAACGAAACGAGTAATCAGCAGCTCCTTTCTATTGAAGAACAATACAAAACCGAAAAAAAAGACGCTGAAATCCTATTATTGAGTAAGACAAATGCCCTGAATGAAAGTGAACTGGACCGCAAGCAGTTTATGATCTGGGGGTTCGGGTTTACAGGGATTTTATTTGTCGGTGCAGGTTTCTTCCTGTTGAAATCCAATCGCAGAAAGAACAAGACTAATCAGCTTTTGGCCATAAAGAATACCATCATTGAAGAAAAACAGCAGGAAATCCTGAGCAGTATCAATTATGCCAAGCGCATTCAGTATACCCTGCTGGCAAATGATTCCCTGCTGGAGTCGCAACTAAAGAAACACTTTGTTCTCTTCCAGCCAAAAGATATCGTTTCCGGAGATTTTTACTGGGCCATTAAAACACAAACACACTTCTACCTGGCTGTTTGTGACTGCACCGGACATGGTGTTCCGGGAGCATTCATGAGTTTATTAAACATCAACTTTCTCAAAGAAGCCATTACCGAGAAGCAGCTTGCCGATCCGGGAGTGATTCTTGACTTTGTGCGGAATCGCCTGATCGAAAACCTGGACCAGGAAAAACACTTTGACGGAATGGACGGGATTCTCCTTTCCATGAACCTGGAAACAAGCGAGATTCAATATGCCGGAGCTAATAATGGGCCTGTCATTATCCGCAACGAAGAGATCATTGAACTGCCTTATGATAAAATGCCGGTTGGAAACGGAATTAAAACCAATACTTTCCAAACTCATCGCTTATTACACCAGGCCGGAGATTGGCTGTATCTCTTTACAGATGGTTATGCCGATCAATTTGGCGGACTAAAAGGTAAAAAATTCAAATACAGCAAGCTAAAGGAATTGCTTCTGAACACCAGTAAAAAGTCAGAAAATGAGCAGTATTCGATTTTGCGGGAGACATTCAGTCAGTGGAAATCCGATTTGGAGCAGGTGGATGATATTTGTGTTTTTGGGATCGGGTTGTGATTGACTTTACGCCACCTCTTTAAATAAAAGCATTTATCCGAGTTTTTAAGAACAATTTTAGTGTTAGAGTATTCTCGAATTTCAAAATTCGCATGTTCGCAAATTTGCGAACAGATTTATAGGCAAATTATTGACTTAGAATGGTTTATATTTTAAGTTTAACATTTTATTCAGGCTAATTTTCGACCCAAATAAACCATCGCAATACAAAAAATCACAGAGATCAGGATATTTAGAGTCGCAATGATCCACTGCCCTCGTTCCATCAATTCCAGGTTCTCTTTGGCAAAAGTAGAGAACGTACTGAATCCGCCGCAGATCCCAATGATCCAAAATGCCTGGAAAGCTTCTGCATTGGCGGGTTTTCCCTTCATCATAATCACCAAAAACAAGCCAACTAAGAAAGAGGCAAGAAGATTAGAAACCAGTGTTGCAAACGGAAAAACAGCTTTTGGGAATTTAAGAACCAAAGTACTTATTCCAAAACGCAGCAAGGAACCGATTCCACCTCCGAGGAAAACGTATAACACATTCATTCTTAAACCGATTTACGAGCGAAAATCAAATGATATACCTTCCAAAATACGAAAGCCCATAGAATTCCCCAAATTATGCCGCAGATCACATCCGACAGGTAATGCATGGTTAAATAGATTCTGCTGAGTCCAATCAAAGCTACGCAAAAGATCAGGATCCATTTTAATTTCGGGTAAAACGGGCGTAAGAACAACCAACCCAATAAAGCTACAGCAGCATTATTCGAAGCATGCGAGGAAAAGAAACCGTATTGGCCTCCAAGGTATGTATGCCCATCCTCCATATAATAGTGCAGGTGTTTTTCCAGCAGTAAATTATGAGAAGGGCGGTAACGCATAATCGTATCTTTAAAAAATAAAGTGGTCGTACTATCTACGATTGCAATCATCAATGAAACCATCACCAGGAAGATCAATGTTGTTTTCGTTCCCTTCTTTTTCCAAATAAAATAAATGAGCAGTATGTAAAAAGGAATCCATGTTACCGTCTGTGTGACATACCAGAAAAATTGATCTAAAAATGGGGTATTCCACCCATTCACTCCCAGAACAATACTTCTGTCAATGGATTCCAGGTACTCAAACATGATTCAAATGCTTCCAGATCATATCTTTCAATTCTGTGAGGCCTTGCTGTGCCACAGAAGAAATAAAGACATGTGGTATTTTGGGTAAATCTTTGCTCATTGCTTCCCTCAACTCATCATCCAGCATATCTGATTTTGTAATTGCCAGCAAACGCTCTTTGTGCAAGAGTTCCGGATTATATAGTTTCAATTCGTTGAGCAATAATTTGTACTCTTGATGAATATCGTCCGAATCAGCAGGAACCATGAAAAGCAAACACGAATTGCGTTCAATGTGACGTAAAAAACGCAGTCCCAAACCTTTTCCTTCATGAGCTCCTTCAATAATTCCGGGAATATCTGCCATTACGAACGAACGGTAATCGCGGTATTGGACAATTCCCAAATTTGGACGAAGCGTAGTAAACGGATAATCTCCAATCTCCGGTTTTGCGGAAGATAAAACAGAAAGCAGGGTGCTTTTTCCGGCATTCGGTTTACCAACCAAACCAACGTCGGCAAGGATTTTCATTTCCAGGATCATCCAGCTTTCTCTTCCCGGTTCTCCCGGTTGTGCAAAGCGCGGTGTTTGGTAAGTAGACGATTTAAAATGATCGTTCCCTAAACCTCCGCGGCCACCGGGAACTAAAATTTTCTCTTCTCCCTCTTCCGTGATTTCGAACAAGGTTTCTCCTGTTTCAGCATCTTTCGCCAAAGTTCCAAGGGGAACTTCAATGAATGTGTCCCGACCCTGAGCACCTTTTTGCAACTGACCGGACCCATGTTCACCATGACCGGCTTTCATATGCTTATTGTACTTCAAATGAAGCAGCGTCCACAACTGTTTATTCCCGCGAAGAATAATATGGCCTCCACGTCCTCCATCACCTCCATCCGGACCTCCCTGCGGAATGTACTTTTCACGTCGAAAATGCGCTGAACCGCCACCTCCGTTTCCGGAAGTACAGTGGATTTTCACATAGTCAACGAAATTATCTGATGCCATAATTTTTCTTTTGAAAAATGTTCAAAAGGTTAAAGGGTTGAAGGAGTTCAACTTTTGAACCCGTTTGAACGCTTAAACTTTTGAACTTGTTTGAACTGTTTGCAAACCTCCTAAGACTTGAAAACCGCACTCTGTTCGAATGCGGTTAACGTCCCAATTGGTTTATGTATTAATTATTGTCTATTGCAGCGTATAATCTGTTCGTAATATCATCGATACTTCCGATTCCGTCTACTGCAGTATATTTTCCTTGTTTTTCGTAATAATCTTTCACCGGAGCTGTTTCATTTTTGTAAACATTGATTCGGTTTTGGATTACTTCCGGGTTTGCATCATCCGGTCTTCCGCTTACTTCAGCGCGTTTTTTCAAGCGTTCACGCAATTCATCTTCTGCCACTTCCAAACCAATCATCATAGTGATTCCGGTATTGATGGAAGCCAAAAAAGCATCCAATGCCTGCGCCTGTGCATTTGTTCTTGGAAAACCGTCAAAGATGAAGCCTTTTGCACTCTCATGCTTCAACACTTCACTCTTCAGCATGTTAATTGTTACCTCATCCGGTACCAGGTTTCCCTGATCCATATAACTTTTTGCCAATAAACCCAATTCGGTTTCTCCTTTGATGTTTGCACGGAAAATATCTCCTGTCGATAAGTGAGCCAGGTTGTATTTACCAATCAATCTTTCCGATTGTGTTCCTTTCCCTGCTCCGGGAGGGCCAAATAGTACGATGTTCAACATACGTTTTTCTTTTAATGGGATCCTTCTCCCTTTAGTTGATAAATGTGTTCGGTATTTCTTCCCAATTCATTGTAGTCCAGGCCGTAACCTACTACAAATTTATCCGGAATTGAAAAACCTATATATGTTGGGGTATGTGTTCCTTTAAATGCTTCCGGTTTGAATAATAAAGTTGCTATTTCCAAACTTGCCGGTTTCTCCACTGATAAAAGGGTAAACAACTTCTCCATAGTGATCCCGGTGTCCACAATGTCTTCGAGAATAACGACATGTTTGTCTTTAACAGATTTCGTTAAACCGATAACCTCATCCACACGACCAGAAGAGTGCATTCCCTGATAACTGCTCATTTTTACAAAGGTAATTTCGCAGGGCAAAGAGAAGCTTTTCATCAAATCAGCGGCAAACATAAATGCACCGTTAAGAACTGCAATGAATACAACGTCCTTACCGGCATAATCCTGCTCTAATCGCGCAGCTAAAGCAGAAATCTCTTGCTGGATCTTTTCTTTTTGGATAAAAATCTCAAATGTTTTATCGTTGAGCTGAAGCACTTTGTCGTCTAATTTTAAGTGCAAAAGTAGGATTTTTGTCCCAATTATCGGCTTAAATGACAAAGAAATAGCTCAAAATTGAATTATTTCGTGGAATCTTACACAACAATTCGGTAACATCAATGAAATCACACTGATTGAAATCAGATATGTTTAAACGAACTATCTTTGCATTATGAAAAAACAATGGAACGGAAACACGTATAAAGTTGGAATGCTTGGCGGCGGTCAGTTGGGCCGGATGTTTATCCAGGAAGCGCTTAATTATGATGTTCACGTGCATTGTTTGGACCCGGATGCAGACGCTCCGTGCAGGCATTTGGCCACTTCTTTTCAACATGGTTCCCTGCAGGATTATGAGACGGTTGTTCGGTTCGGAAGCGATAAAGATGTTATAACCGTAGAAATAGAACATGTCAACGTAGATGCACTTTACGAACTCGAAGACAGGGGAATTAAGGTTTTTCCGCAGCCCAATGTACTGGCTATTGTTCAGGATAAAGGATTGCAAAAAGAATTTTATCAGCAAAACGAGCTGCCCACAGCAGATTTCACTCTTGTAGGAGGAAAAGAAGAATTAATCTCCAAAAACCTCCCCTTTCCTTACGTCTTGAAGTGGCGAAAAGGCGGATACGACGGAAAAGGTGTACAAATCATGAAATCTGCAGCTGATTTTGAAAATCTGATCGATACACCATACGTCATTGAACAATTAGTTCCTTTCAGCAAAGAATTATCGGTCATTGTTGCCCGGAATGAAGCAGGAGAAAGTGTTGTTTACCCAACGGTGGAATGTGAATTCAGTCCGGTGGCAAACCTGGTAGAATTCCTTTTTTCACCAGCCGAAATTTCGGAAGAAGTAGAAAAAAGAGCACGCGAAATAGCTCTGAAAGTAATCGATTCACTCCAGATGGTAGGGATCCTGGCGGTAGAACTTTTCCTGACTGCCGGAGATGAAATCCTGATCAACGAAATAGCTCCACGCCCGCACAACAGCGGTCATCATACCATTGAGTGCTGCTATACTTCCCAGTTTGAACAACATTTGAGAAGTATCGTAAATGCTCCGCTTGGATCCACCAAACTGATTACTCCGGGAGTGATGATCAATTTATTGGGAGAACCGGGGTATGAAGGAATCGCTAAATATGAAAACCTGGAAAAAGTCATTGCCGGAGAAGGGGTGAGTGTTCATCTTTATGGAAAGCAAACAACCAAACCCTTTCGGAAAATGGGACATGTAACCATTTACGGCCCAAACCTGGATGAATTAAAATCAACAGGAAGAATGGTTGCTAAAGAATTAAAAATCAAAGCCTAAATACGTTTATTTACTCTTTAATTACTACCTTTAACCCCCATTTAAGAACTATTGAAACTGCGCGCACTTATTATTGCATTCTCACTACTTGTATTGAGTCAAAAGCTTAATGCCCAGTTATATACATTTCAGGATTTTGGACACCAGGATGGTTTAAAAATAACCACCACGCTCACCACTACGCAAGATGAACTGGGACATTTACTCATCGGAACTGACGGAAATGGGATTGTTCGGTACAACGGAACTACTTTTGAATCCATTCACAGCTCCAAAGGTCTGGATCGCCCCTATCACGTTACAGGTATTTCCATTGTAAACGGCGAGATCTATTTTTCTACACTTTATGCCGGGATATTAAATTATTACAATAACGGGATTCATACATTCTATAAAATCAATCCTGTTAGCGACGGCTCTGCCCTGCGTATTGCCAAATGTCAGAGTAAACTTTCCATAATTACCAGTAATAACATCATTGTAACGGATCTCAATGGTAAACTGATCACAAAGAAACCGTACCTATCCAAGTACATCAGCAAGTGTGTTCAGTTATTGGAAACTCCATACGGAAATATCCTGATCACAGACAAAGATTCCTATTTCATTAGTGCAACCGAGATCATTCCTTTAAACAAGTGGCTGAATTCACCTAAAACAAATTTCAAGATTGCTTCCTATTATCAAAAGAAGCTGATCCTGTATGATGAAACGGGAAAGAATAAATACACCTACTACTTTTCCAATAACGGAAGTATTTTCAGGGAAACGAAAGAAACTACCGGTTTTGAATTCTCTGAAAATTCGATTGAGAATATTGCTTCAAAAAGTAATCATCTGTTATTCAGCGATTCGAAAAATCAGCTCTTCTCTATTGAAGCGGATAAACTGAAGCGGATAGCTCCTAATTACGAAAAAAATCTGGGCAATATTTACCACGTTTTCATTGATAATTCGGGCGATTATTGGCTGAATACTTCCAAGGGAATTACCAAAGTGAGTATTGAACCTTTCACTAAAGTGAAGTTGAGCCCTATTTTCGAAGACGACCTGATTCTCCAGATCTTCCGCACAAAAAACAACGAGTTTTTACTTGGGAACGGGAAGAATGAACTGTATTACGGCCCGCTCTATTCTCCGGATTTCAAACTAAAAACAAATTTCCGGGCAAATCACATCCTGGAATGTCCTTTGGGAACGCTGATCTGTTCTGAAACCGGGATTTATCAATTAAAAGGCGGAGAAATCAGAGAAACCGCCATACCGAACCAAAAAGGCGATCGCATTAAATTTGCTATTTGGGACGGAGAGAAGCTGTGGTTCGCTCCTGCCGGAAAAGGTCTTTACAGCTACGATCCGAAAACCGGGGCCAGCACGAAACTAAAAATGGAAGGTTTCCCGGATTATTTCTATTGCGGGCAAAAGTCTGCCGACGGGAAATTTATTTACTTCGGATCCAACGAGGGAATTAAAAAACTGAACCTGGCTACCAATGAAATTAAACACCTCAAGACCTTCAATCCAATTGGCGCTTATGCCGGGAACTCAACGGTGGATATGTATGGAAACCTCTGGTTTACACTCGATCGCGGCCTTGCAGGAATCGACAGGAATCACCATTTAATCCTGATTGAGGATAAGAAGATCCTGCCATCTTACCTTTTCTACACGCTTTCTTCAGACAAATTGGGGAACCTGATCATTGGTACCAACCTGGGAATTCACATTCTCAAAATGGACAAAGCCGGTAAAATTGTTTACCACAAAAGCTACAATGAAAAAAATGGTTTCAAAGGTTACGAAACCAATATGCGCGCTGTTTTCCAGGATGAAAACAAATCGTTCGTCGGAACAACCGAAGGATTGTTTTTAATCAATACAGAAATACTAAAGAATTACCCGGTTCCTCCGAAGCCAATCATCATTAAAGGACGTTTGTTCCAAAATGGTGTGATCCGGGATGTGGACCAGGGAAAATACCTGACTTTCAAAACAATTCTTTCCAAAAACAGCGGATTGGAATATTATTACCGGATTGGCGGGTACCACAAATTCTGGATCAAACTCAATAGTTCCGGAGAAATGAAACTGCCTGAGCTTGAAAACGGTTCTTATCGATTAGAAGTACGCTCCAGTTTTGACGGAATCAATTATTCTGAAACTGCACAGTACCCGATCATGATCCATAATCCGATCTGGCAGTCCAAATGGTTCATTGTTATTATCATTCTCTTCCTGGGATTACTGAATATCGGCTACCTGGAATGGACACGAACCGGAATGCGGATCAATCTTTATGAGATCAGCTACAATTCACTGGATCCGAGGTTTGTTCCCAAGTTACTCTTATTCGGAGCGCTGACCAATGCACTCACCGGACTAATCGTTCATTATTTTGTAGACAAAAGTCTTGGAAATATGACGGTCAACTTCATTGTCAGTTCGGTACTGATTGTTGGATACGTCACTCATAAAATTTCCGGGCGCAGAAACAGGCTCGATACTATCAATACCTTAAGTCTGTATGTCTCGCTTTTGATCCTGTTTGTACAGTTCTTCTACTTACTTTTCATTACCAATATTCATCCGTACCCGGTTGTAGCGATTGTACTTATTTCAAGTGCGCTGCCTTACATGATCAACAATATCCGTTCGATCATCATCATCTGTCTGCTCCAGATTTTCGCCTCGGTTTTAATGCTAATCTGGATAGAAAACCCGGCTTATAATACGGTTCTTTTCATTCTCACCATGGGTGTTTCATCTGCTCTGACTGTGATGGTAACTTACTTGAGAAACGACTCACTTGAAAAATTGTTCTTTGTGAGTAACATTTTGAACAAAGGAAACATGATGGCGATCTCTTTTGATCAGAAAGGAATCATTACTTATTGCAGTAAGAACTTATCCACTTTGCTGCACATTGATTCAAACATGATTGTCGGGAAATCACTTTCTACCCTAAATCCAATTGTCGTTTCAGCTGAAATGCGTGAATTTTCCCTGGGAGAAGAATTTTCAGACGGAAAAATATTCCTGGTACCGATGTACAATAAAAAGGGAGAAGTAGTTTGGATCGAATGGTCTTGTAAATACTTCTCTGATTCTGTCCGTGTTATTATGGGCCAAGATGTAACGGAAAAATTGACGTTGACGACCAACTATCAATCTTTGGTTGAAAATGCACACGATATGATCTTCAATACGGATATTGATGGAAACTTCACCTATCTGAATGAGATGAGCAGCCGTACTTTTGGCTATAAAAACGAAAACCTGGTTGGTAAGGATTCCGTTTCGGTCGTTCATCCGGAATACCGGGAAATCGTAAAGGATTTCTTCCGCAACCAGATCATTAACCGCATTCAGAATACCTACCTGGAATTCCCGATCCGGACCAAGGAAGGCCGTATTATCTGGCTCGGGCAAAATGCATCTGTTGTATTTGAACCGGGTTCCCGAAAACGCATTATCGGATTTACCGCACTCGCCCGTGATATTACCGAGAAAAGGGCGAATGAATTGTTGATCGAACAGCAAAATAAAGACATTACTTCGAGTATTAATTCAGCGAAACGCATTCAATATAGTTTGTTGCCGAAAGCATCCGAGATTGGAAGTCATTTCGAAGATTATTTCGTCATTTTCAAACCAAAAGATATCGTCAGCGGTGATTTCTACTGGACGCATCAAATCGGCAGTAAACTGATCCTGGTACTAGCCGATTGTACAGGTCATGGAGTTCCGGGAGCCTTTATGACTATTCTTGGAATTAACCTGTTGAACCAATTGGTTATTGAGCGGAAAATAGATGATCCGTCACAAATTCTCAACGGACTGAACAACGAATTACACAAATTGCTGCATCACGGAACAAATACGCTTACAACAGACGGAATGGACGCTTTGGTAGTTGTTTTCGAAGATGATTCGATCCAGTTTTCAACAAGCGGAGTGGCTCTTATTCACATTCACCAGGAAGATTTCAATCTTTACAGATCTACGAAAATTGAAAAAGATACGGAAGTGCAGATCTTTGAGAACAGGGAGATTTCTCTTGCAGCCGAAGATCAGCTTTATTTGATCACAGACGGCTTCCAGAAGCAGTTCGGGTCTATCCGGAATAAGAAATTCTCCTTTAAACGGATTCGTGAATTATTGGAGAAAATCAAGGTGGAATCGATGCCCCTGCAGAAAAAGTATTTTGAGAATGCCTGGTCTAACTGGTCTGAAGGACATGAGCAAACGGATGACATTACGATTATCGGGCTGAAGAAGTACCGGAAACAGAATGAGAGCGGAGAATGAGAAGAGTAATTGTAAATTCAATCAATTGTTTTCTTCACCAAATAACGCACCGGGAAATAAGATGAGAGCACACTAAGCAGAACCACCATTCCTAAAATAAAGAGCACATCTTTCACCTGCAGGATCATGGGAAATGGTTCTCCATCTGAATTGGGCATTTCTAAAAGGGCGAACTCCATTTGAAGCAGGCAGATACCAACTCCTAATACCAATCCAATAACTATTCCTTTGAATGCAATCAGGATCCCTTCAAAAAAGAAGATTTGGAAAATGAACTTTTTAGTGGCCCCAAAGCGCTCCATGGTCTCCATGTTTTCCTTCTTCTCTATGAACAGCATGTTTAGAGATGCCACCAAATTGAATGCCGCCAAAACAAAAATGAACAGCAGGATCAGAACAACAATCTTCTTTTCGCTTTCACTCGTCTTGAAAATCAATTCATTCTTTTCAGCAGCCGTTTTAATCGCGAATTTCCGGCCGTACTTCGCATCCAGAATTTCCTTTACAGACTCGATATTCTCTTTATTGATGTGTAAATAAAGTGCTGTAATATCCGACCCATAGTTGAGCTGAATTTCGGCATAGTTGATCGGTACGAGAACATCCGTTGCGTTCACGTCTTTGTTGTAATTCATTCTTCCCACCACTTTTAATGGAGAAACTTTGAACGGACTTTTCAACCGGGTCATGGAAGCATCTCTGAGCGGAGTATAAAGCATGAGATTTTCGTATTCGCCCATTTCTGAAATATAGCCGTCGATCTTTTCCAGCAAACCCGCACCTATAACAGCTGTTGGTTCGCCGTTTTCTTCCAGGTATGGAGATCCGTCGACCATGTGTTCACTTAAATGACACGCTTCTACGAATGAATAATCCACGCCGACCATCCGGCCATTGATCCATTTTTTTCCATGCTTCACAATCACCGTTTCCTCAATGGCTTTTGACACGGAAATAACACCGGGAACTTTGCGCAGATCCTGCAGATTTACAGTGGCTGAGTCAAAGGTTTTTCCTTCCAGCGAGCGCATAGTGATTGCAGGGTCGTAATCAGAATACAGTTTCGAAACCATTTGTTCAATTCCGTTAAAGGCTGATATGATAATGACCAATGCAGCCGTAATCACTGCTATCCCGACTACCGAGATCCGCGTAATCCAATTAACAAGGTTGCGCTGCTTTCGGGTATATCGAAGGTATCTTCTCGCTATGAAAAATGAAACCTTAATCTTTCAATAATTTATTGATCGTTTCGGCATAATCCAATGAGTCATCAATAAAGAATTGAAGATCCGGAATTTTGTGCATATTCTTTAAACGTTTTCCTACTTCACCGCGAATTCTGCGTGAATTTTGCTGGATATTAGTTAAAACATCTTTTTTATCAGGACCTGCAAAAACAGAAAGGTAAATACGCGCCAATGATAAATCGGAAGTCACCCTCACAGTCGTTACACTGACCATTGCACCTAAGCAAATTTCACTTGCGTTGCGTTGAAAATAAGTAGCTAATTCCTCTTGAATTACCCCCTCAATCCGGTTTTGTCTAATTGAACTCATGCTGCAAAGTTAAGAATTGTAAACTCGTTCAACCACAAAGAACAACAAAAACATATCTTTGTAGTGCATGAAATCGATATTAGCATTCCATAAATACACATTTTCGTATAAAGCTCCGGCTATACTTACGATTGTTTACAACTTGCTTTATGTGATATTCAACCTGCTTTCCATGGTGTTGTTTATTCCATTCCTGCAGTTGATTTTCCAACCGGATAAGATTACGAATTACCCAAAACCGGAATATCATGGTGGGTTCGTTGCATTTTTCGATTACTGTATGGATCTTTTCAATTATACCATGCAGGAAATGGTCAAAGATGATCCGAAGGATGCCCTTTTCTTTGTCTGCCTTTCCGTACTTGCTGCATTTTTCTTAAAGAATTTAACCCGCTATGGTGCAATCTGGCATCAATCCCAGTTGCGGATGGCCGTTGTTCGTGATGTAAAAGACAAGATCTTCTCCAAAGCAATGAAACTGCCTCTTTCCTTCTATACGGAGGAACGAAAAGGAGATCTGATGTCGCGCATGAACAGTGATGTGGGAGAAATCGAAATTGCTGTTGTTGCTATTTTAGAATTGATTTACCGAGAACCTTTTGCAATTATTACAGCAGTTGGTACTTTATTGTACCTCAGTCCGAAACTGACCTTGATTTCCTTTATTTTGCTTCCGATCTCCGCCTTTGTGATTTCACGGATCGGTAAAAGCTTGAAACGCACTGCCAAATTGGGACAGGAACAAAACGGGATTGTTTTTTCAACCATTGAAGAAGCTCTTGGCGGAATCAAGGTTATTAAAGCATTCAATGCCATTCCATTCATGATGGAACGTTTCCGAAAAATCAACCTGAGACATCAGCAGTTGATCACACGCACGTTCCGTAAGAAAGACCTTTCTCCGCCCTTGAACGAATTCCTGGGTGCATCGGTAATGATCAGCCTGGTTTGGTTTGGTGGTGTTATGATCCTGGACAAGGACGTAAACAGTTTGACAGGTGCACAATTCATTACATTTATTATTGTCTTTTCCCAATTATTGAGACCTATCCAGGGAATTGCAACAGCAGTCGGAAACCTCAATAAGGCAGAAGCTTCCCGGGACCGGATCAATGCAATCCTGGAAACAGACGAACACATCTACCAAGCGGAAAATCCAAAAAAACTCGAAGGTTTGAAGAACGAGATCCGAATTGATGGTGTGAGTTTCAAATACAAAGACGAATGGGTGCTAAAGAACATCAACTTTGATCTGAAACGCGGTAAGACTATTGCTTTGGTAGGAGAATCCGGAAGTGGAAAGTCGACAATTGCAGATTTGCTTCCACGTTTTTACGATGTGAATGAAGGTGCGATTTACATTGATGGTATCAATATCAAGGAATACGGATTGGAAGACCTGCATAAAAACATCGGAATTGTTTCCCAGGAATCCATACTTTTCAATGATACCGTTCGAAACAACATTGCCTTCGGAAGAGACGATGCATCTATGGAACAGATCGTTAAGGCCGCAAAAATTGCACATGCAGATAGTTTCATCGAACAATTGGAAAACGGATACGATACAGTAATCGGTGAACGCGGAAATAAACTTTCAGGTGGCCAGAAACAACGTTTAAGCATTGCACGAGCAGTTTTAAAGGATCCATCCATCCTGATTTTAGACGAGGCAACTTCCGCATTAGACACGGAAAGTGAACGCATTGTTCAGGGAGCTTTGGACGAACTGATGAAAGACAGAACTTCTTTGATCATCGCCCACCGGATGAGTACGATTATTAATGCCGATGAGATTTTGGTATTATCAAAAGGTCAGATTATTGAGCGTGGAAAACACAGCGATTTAATTGCGTTGGGGGGAACATATGCAAATCTGTGCGGACTCCAGGGAATTTTCTCTTGATTTTTATGATTTTTTTAACTGATAAATCATTGATCCCTACCGTTTAATCAGTATATTTCCACTTTGGTTCGCTTTTTGTATTCAGGGAAACAACTATTCCACTTAAGGAACGTTATTTACATATGAAGCTAATTTGGTTTATAGCACTTCTTTTTCCTTTTTCCCTGATGGGTCAATTGGTTACAACACCCCAAAGTGCTGCGTCATTAGTTCAGAATACACTTCTTGGACCGGGAGTTACCGTTTCAAACATTAATTACTCCGGAGCTCCGGCAGCAATCGGAAGATTTACGGCAAACGGCACAAACCTTGGAATCAATTCAGGTGTGGTAATCACAACCGGAACCATTGCCAATAACGGAAGCGGGCCCCAGGGGCCAAATAATTCTTCCAATTCTGGAGTAGATAATGGATTACCAGGCTTTGGTGCATTAACCGCGCAGTCAGGTGCTAGCAGTACTCACGACGCTTCTATTTTGGAATTTGATTTCGTTCCATATTCAGATACCGTACGATTTAAATACGTTTTCGGATCGGAAGAATATCCGGAATATGTTTGTTCCCAATTCAACGATGCTTTTGCCTTCTTCATTTCCGGACCCGGAATACCGGGAGGGACACAAAACATGGCAAAACTGCCATCAGGAGCAACGGTTACGATCAACAACGTAAACGGCGGAAATCCCGGTAATACCGGAAGTGGTGTTGGGGCATGCGGAGCAAGTAATCCGGCTTACTATGTAAACAATGGAAACGGCAACCAGGCTCCATACAACGGATCTTCTAGCTATATTCAATACGATGGTTTTACAAAAGTATTGGAAGCTGTTTCAAAAGTTCAGTGTGGTCAAACTTATCACCTCATCATAGCTATTGCAGATGCCGGTGACGGAATTTTTGACTCGGGAATTTTCCTGGAAGCAAACAGTTTAACTTCCAAAGTTCCGGTTGAAGTAGATTACACCATGTCATTCGATGCATTCAACGATGGAGTTACCATGGCAGAAGGCTGTGTAAATACAACCGTAACTTTAACCAGAAATGGTTCTACTGCGGTTTCAACAAACGTAGGAATTACCGTTGCAGGAACAGCTACTGAAGGAGTTGATTATTCCAACATTCCCAATTCAGTTACTTTCGCTCCGGGCCAGTCTACGGTTTCATTCAATTTCAGCGCTTTGGCAGACGGACTAACAGAAGGAATAGAAACCGTTGATTTAATTTTTGCAATACCAGATCCCTGCGGAGGTACAAATCCGTTAGAAATAAATCTCAAAATCAATGATATTCAGCCGGTTCAGGTAACTGTAAACTCGGTAGATAAACTTTGTCCGCAGGATGATGCAGATCTGACAGCCGTGCCAAGCGGAGGTTCTGGTCCTTATACAATTGTCTGGACACCAACCGGTCAAACCACGGCTTCCATTACTGTAAATCCACCGGCAACGCAAAACTATACAGTTTCAGTGACAGATGCCTGTTTAAATCAAACGGCAACGGCAGTTGCAACAGTAACTGTTCCTGTCTATCCGCCGATCGGATTGGTTACAACACCGGATATCACAGAGATTTGTCCTTACGTTCCGAAAGAATTAACGGCTCAGGCATCCGGAGGAGCAGGGAGCTTTACTTTTTCGTGGTCACTTTCAAATGGACATGTTCTGGGAACCAATGATACTTTGGATGTTATCCCAAGTACAAGTACCATGTATTATGTAGAGGTTACCGACCAATGTGACGTTTCTTCCATCGATAGTGTCTTATACACAATTACGAGTCCTCCATTAGTACTTACGATGTCTCCGAATCAGACTATTTGTCCGGGAGATACCGTTCCAATCAGTGTTAGTGCAACCGGAGGATACGGGCAATATTTTTACAATTGGCTGCATAGCGGCGAGAATACCGCGCAGGTTTCGGTAAATCCTTACACAACGACCTCGTATACCGTTTCTGTTTCCGATGAGTGTCAGACTTTTACGGTTGAAGGAACAACCACAGTGACAGTTATTGAGCCGATTGCAAACTTTGTGATTTCAAGTAATACTTTATTTGAAGATTTACCAATTACTTTCCAGAACCTCACAATTGGTGGAAACACCTATGAATGGGAATTTGGTGACGGTCAATCATCCACACTGGTTCATCCGAACAATACATATGATGTTCCCGGAATTTATTATGTGACTTTGATTGCCACTAATTACCTGGGCTGTAAAGATACTATCACCAAACCAATCAGGATTCAGGAAGAATATTGGATCTATGTTCCGAATACCTTTACGCCGGATGGTAATCAGTTCAATAATACCTTCAAAGCTTCGATGATTAATATCAGTGAAATTGAAGTATCGATTTATGACCGCTGGGGACTCGAAGTATTCCATTCAACGAGCCTTCGGTTTGAATGGGACGGAACCTACAAAGACCTGCTGGTTCCGGACGGAACATTTACTTATAAGATCAACTTCACCACGAGATCAAATCTCCATGGGAATATTATTGGTCACGTAAATGTCTTAAAGTGATTTCGTTCTTCCTCCGTCAACAGGAATATTAATCCCATTAATATAACTCGCTGCAGGAGATGCCAGGAAAGCAACAGCAGCCGCAATTTCTTCCGGTTGAGCGATTCTTTTCATTGGTGATTCATCCGCCATTTCGTCAAAAATAGCATCTACCGAATCACCCGTTTTTGCCGATTTATTGGAAGCAATTTCCTGAAGCCTCGTAGTATTCGTTGCACCCGGTAATACGTTATTAACAGTAATGTTGAATTGTCCCAGTTCGGTTGCCAGCGTTTTGCTCCAGTTTCCAACCGCCCCACGAATGGTATTCGAAACACCCAATCCGGGAAGAGGCTGTTTTACGCTGGTGGAAATGATATTTACAATTCTTCCTCCTCCCGCTTGTTTCATCCCCGGCACTACAGCCTGCACCAAAATATGATTACAGATCAAATGCTGGTTAAACGCTGAAAGAAATTCGCTGATTTCGGCATCAATAATTGGTCCTGCTTTAGGCCCACCGGTATTATTAATTAAAATATCGATTGATTTCCCGCCGGAAATATACGCTGCAACCTTATTTTTTAGGTCTGCGGGATTTGTAAAGTCAACAGCCAGGTAATCGTGTTTCTGATTTCCTTCCCGGGGGAGCTCTTCTTTCACACCTTTTAATTTCTCTTCGTTGCGGGCTAATAAAACGATATCAGCACCCATAGCTGCTAATTTCAAAGCAACTGCTTTACCAATACCCTGAGTACTTCCTGCAACCAGAGCAACTTTACCAATCAGATCTTTCATCAGCACAAAATTAATCATTCTGTGCTTCCTGCAGCAACTTTTTAAAGGCGATTTTTCTTCAAAAAACTGCTGGTGGATTCTCGGTGATTTAATCTAAAATTGCTATTTATTTATTTCATTGTAAATGTTATTTATTGATAGATCAAGTTGTTTTTTGTTAAATAAACAACTTGTTGATAAAAAATTCATTATTTGTTAATCTATGAAATGGTCAATAAAACCGACTAAATATTCAATCAGGGGCACGAAATACAAAATCCGATTGTTTTTTCAGCACTTAACAATCTCACTTTCCATTAGTTGAATTGGCCTTTAACATTTTTTGTGCCATTCATTTTTGCCTACTTTTGGTGGAAACTGAAGATTATGAATAAAAAATTACTATGGCTGGGCATGTTCTGCCTATTTAGTTGTTTTATCTACGGTCAAACCGTGATAAACACTAATCACCCGAACAACAACGGAAATGGTTCCGTCACGTTCAATGTTCAAAACACCAATGGATTCGATATCATTATTACTGGTATCCAATGTCATTTAGGTTCTATTGCAACCAATAACCTGGAACTACTTTATCGTACAACACCATTTGTAGACAATGCTCCTCCCTGGGATTTCGGGACAGTAGGTGCAGGGCAAAACGGATGGATTTCTGCCGGAACAGGATTTGTTTCCAATTCCAATACGGCAAACGGAATCGTTCCCGCATTAACTTCTTTGTCATTAACAATTCCTGCGGGGGCAACTTACCAATTAGGCTTCTCAGCGACAACCATGCAGTATTCCTCCCTAACGGGCGGAATTAATACATTTAGCGGCGGCGGTGTTAACCTCATTACCGGTGACGGAATTTCCTGGGGCGGGGTCGTTTACCCCTCCACACCTGCAAATTATCCGCGCGGACTAATTGGTGGAATCACGTTTATTCCGGCAGTACCTTGTACTTCTCCCCCAACAGCAGGTGCAGTTTCTGCAGCAAATAATCCAATTTGTCCTTCTGTAAACAATACACTTTCTATTTTAGGGGGAACAGGAGGAACAGGACAAACTTATCAATGGCAGAGCTCTTCAACAGGAGCACCCGGTTCTTTCGCAAATATTGCAGGAGCAACAAACAGTACTTATATTGCTAACCAAACTGCAAACACGCATTACCGTGTTTACATGACTTGCGGAGGTTTATCCGATACAAGTGCTGCACTTCTCGTTAATACAAGTAACTTCATTAACTGTTATTGTAACAGTGCTTCTACCAGTACGGCAGATGAAGAAATAACCAATGTTAGCATCGGTACTTTAAACAATGCCTCTACCTGTTCATCGACAGGTGGTCCGGGATCCGTGCAAAATCAATACTCCAACTATACGGCACTTCCTGCAACCAATCTTGCTCAAACTGTTAGTTATCCGTTAAACGTTCAGGTAGGAACCTGTGGAGGAAGTTTCAACAACATGACGAAAGTCTATATTGATTATAACCAAAATGGTTTGTTTTCCGATCCGGGAGAAGAGGTATATGCTTCTCCAACCTTTACAGCTGGCCCTCATTTGGAATCAGGAACTGTTGTGATTCCCTTAACAGCAACTCCAGGAAATACGCGCATGCGTGTTATTACTGTTGAAACTACTGTTATCGGATCTATTACACCATGTGGAACATATACATGGGGTGAAACAGAAGATTATTTTGTGAATATCGCACCGGCTCCAACCTGTCCTCAACCAACCTTGGTGACCAACCTTGGTGCAACAAATACAGAAATAGAACTTGGATGGACCGTTGGCGGAGCTGAGACTTCCTGGCAAATTCAATATGGCCCTCAGGGATTTGCGCTTGGAACAGGTGACTCTGTGGTGGCAGGAACGAACCCGTTCACATTGACAGGTTTAAATCCAAACTCATTTTACCAGGTTTATGTGATGGCAATTTGTTCTGCAACAGATTCATCTTACTACACTGGACCTGTTTCATTCAATACTTACAATCAGGGTGTATATATCGATTGGTCTGAAGATTGTCCTTCCGGTGGATTTGTAGATATTTCCACAACAGGAACGAACTTAAATACAACGGATGATTCAGAAGTTGGAATGGCACTTCCTTTCCCGGTATTGTACCAGGGATCTTTAATCAATGACATTACAATTGGTAACAACGGAGGAATTGTGCTTGGTTCTCAAACTGCTCAGGTAGGATACAACATGGTTCCAGGAAATGGTTTATACCCATATGTTCAGGATATGAATACGCCATACGACGGAGTATATTACCAAACATTTGGAGTTGCACCAAACCGTAAATTTGTTGTTATGTGGTCTGATGTGGCTCATTTCTTCTCCTCATTAGGTACAGACGGAACAACTTTCGAATTAATCATTGACGAAGCAACAAATGAATTTTATTATGTCTACGACGATGTAAACCATGACAATGCTTTCTATGACAATGGTGCTGATGCTGAAATCGGTGTTCGTGGTGCTCAAAACCTGGATGTATCGATGAACAGTTCAACGTATTTGCAAAATAACTCGTGTGTTCATTTTTACTATACCGATTGTCCCAAACCTAAGAATTTCGTAACAACCTTCCTTGGTCCGGATGAAATCCAATTTGGCTGGACTCCCGGTACCTCAAATGAAACGAACTGGATTATCGAATATGGTGCTCAAGGATTTACTCCTGGTATGGGAACATTCCTGAATGAGACAAGTAGTTTCTCCAGTATCACGTCTTTGACTCAATTGACTCAGTACACCATCTACATTTATGCAAATTGTGCAAACGGTGATACTTCTTTGGCTTTGGTCCATAATTTCACAACTTTGCCATACTGTTCTAATCCATCAGGATTAAATGGAACAACAGATGCGGATTCATTGGAATTGACATGGAACTGGACTCCATCAAGTGTTGCATATCCTGTAACAGCATTCAATATTCAATATGGAATGACAGGATTTACACTTGGATCCGGAGAAATCGTTCCTGCAGGAGGAATTGACCTTTCCGATACTATTTTCGATACTGACTTAATGGGTTCGGGAGTTTACCAGGTATATATCCAGGCTGAGTGTTTCGATGGCAGTGTATTAGATACATCCGGTTGGGTAGGACCAATTAGTGTGGTCATGCCTTTAACAAATGATATCGTCTGTAACCAGGAAACGGTTCAATTGGGAGAAACCTATACTTTTAACAATAACGGAGCTGCAGTTTCTTTGAATGAAACAAACATCGCTCCGGCGGCAACTGGTTCTCAAACTACAGACGGATGGATTAATTCTACTTTGAACGGTACACTTTGGTATACTTTCACGGCTCCTGCATCAGGTTCTGTAAGAATCAATTCCACTGCACTTCCTTATAATGGTCAGGCTGCAGTTTATACAGCTGCAAACTGTGGTGATTTTAACACTTTCACCATGATTGCTGCTAATGATGATGAAATCGGTGGAACAAGTTTAGCTCCAAACTTCACGGTTTGTGGCTTGACTCCGGGTTCTACTTATTATATTATGTACGATAAGTTCGATGGAACATCCGGAAATTTCAGCATGAATGTAACTGCAATTGTTCTTGAAGGAGGATCTGCTCTTCCATTAACGAATGTTTGTTCAGGTACAATGGTGGATTTATTCACTACAATTACCGGAAATAATACAGGTGGAGACTGGTCTTCTTCTATTGCAGCCGTTGATGCAAGTATCATGGGCTCTATGTTCAATACTTCAGGACTTGCATACCAGACCTTCAACCTTCAATATCGTGTAACGGATGGTTGTGCTTACGATTCAATAGTATCTCAGGTGAAAATCTTCCCACCTTCAAATGCAGGTCAGGATGGTGTAATCATTGCGTGTAAAAATGAGCCGATTGATTTATTGGCTGGTTTGAACGGAAATTCAGATTTGAATGGAGCCTGGTATGATCCATCCAATGCATTGCTGCCAAATTCACAAATCACTACTGCCGTTTTCCCGGGTCAGTATAATTTCGATTATATTTCAGGAAACGGGGTATGTCCGAACGATTCAGCAAATGTTGTTGTTACAGTTCTTGGAAATTGTGATTGGTTGTCAGTTAATGAAAATGCATTGGAACAAGTTACTATCTATCCAAATCCTTCTACCGGTGTCGTATTTGTTGAATCTACATTCAGCACAGGCAACTTCCAGTTAGTAGTAACGGATGTAAATGGGCGAAAAGTTCAAACTCCTCAGAACACTATCTCTGCAGGAACGAATACTGTGAACCTTAAAGAGGTGGAAAGAGGAACTTACTTCTTTACACTTTCAACTGAAAATGCTGAAAAAGTATTCAGAGTAGTAATTCAATAAGATCCTACTATATAAAATGCCCTTCCTTTAAAAGGAGGGGCATTTTGTTTTAAAACAGTTTAGATTTTAAAACTTTGTGTGTTTTCTAAAAAATTTAATTTCCCAGCTGTTTTTTCTGATTGATTAAACTATGATTTTAGTAGATTTAAGAGTCTATTTTGCTCACTAATAATTAAAAACTCACTGAATTATCAAAAAATAATTTAACAGGCTGCCGGTTCTTCCATCCTTAAAATAATCACCTAAGAATTAATTATTTTATAAAACTAAGTTATGAAGAAAAATTACCATCAGATTTTCTCCTGGCTTGTGCTATTTGCATTAGTCCTCTTTGGAGAAAAAACCCAGGCCCAGGTCTCGAGCTACTTGTTCAATGAATCTGCCGGAACTTACACACCCATTACAGGTGGTGTAGTTTATGGAACAATCACTACTGATGAACAGCGTTTTGTGGATCCTGCAACTCCTGCTGGAGGAACAGTACTTACGGGTGTAGGGATTCCAATCGGATTTAACTTTACCTATAATGGTATTGTATTTGACCGTTTTGCAATCAATGCCAACGGATGGATCTCACTTGGGCAATCCTCGCTGACTCCTTCGGTAGATATTGCTTCTACGAGTGCATACACCGCGTTGTCATCAACTGCTGCGAATACTCCAACCCTTTTACGTAACCGTATTGCGGGAATGGCGCGTAACTTAGCAGCACAGACCGGTTCCGAGATTCGAGTAGAAACTATCGGGACAGCTCCAAACCGCATTTGCGTGGTTCAATGGACAGATTACAAACGTTCCGGAACTACAGGGAATGGCGATCTGCTTAATTTTCAAATTCGCCTGTTTGAAACATCTAATTATGTCCAAATTATGTTTGGTGCATGTACTTTCGGTACAACTTCTTCTGCCAGCACTCATGTTGGTCTTGGCGGCACAGTAGCTACTGATTATAACAACCGCACCTCGACTACTTCCTGGTTAGCTACAACAGCAGGTACAGCAAATAGCCAGGGAATCACAATTAGCGGAACAGTTACGCCTCCAACATCAGGTAGTTATTACATTTGGGGTACAATGCCCACTGTTCCACCTGCACCGGTTCAAGCAGCAGGGGCTCCTACCTGTTCAGGAGGATCTGATTTAAATATGATTGGATCACCTGCTAACACGGATGAGATTTGGTACTGGCAAACAAGTATAACAGGCACCAGCACAACAAATCCGGCTTCATCTCCATGGACTGTGTTTGCTAACGGAACGTACTATGTACGCGCATTTAATCCGCTTTTGAATGTTTGGTCTGCTGAATCTTCCATTACAGTAACAAATTTCCCGGTTGCCGTAGCACCGCCAACACCAGTTGCAGCGGCAAATCCCGCATGCGCTCCCGGAACCACTATTTCCATGCCGGCAGCACCAGCGGGTATTGAATATTACTGGCAAGGAACTGTAGTGAACGGATCAAGTAACGCAAACCCTGCAACTATTCCTTTTAACATAACTGCTACAGGAACCTATCATGTTGCCTCGTATGAAACCGCTTCTCAATGCTGGTCTCCGACTACTGGTTTAACGGTCACTGTTGACAGTCAAATTCCTAATAACCCAACTGTAAGCACTCCCTATCTAAATATTTGCACAGGAGCTACAACTGGAATGATCGCAACTATAACAACTTCAAACGCTGCCGGTTCTTTGACAACAACTTCAGCAGGTGGAAACGGTTGTGGTGGTGGTGCGATGTTCAATATTACTACCAATGCAAATTCATTGAACATAACAAGTTTGGATATTATTTCAAATGTTAACGGAGCTCAAACGGTTGAAGTGTTTTACAAAACAGGTACATACCTGGGAAGCGAAACAACTGCGGGAGCATGGACGTCAAACGGTACTTATGCGATTACATCCACCACCGGAACACCTATTAATATTGACATTACAGACTTACTGATTCCGTCTTCTTCACTTTACGGTATTTATGTAAAATATGGTGCACAGTATACCAATATTACCGGGGCAACCAATTACACCAACGCAGATTTGACGATTACCACCGGAGCAGGACTTTGTTCTCTTTTTGGAGGATTAAATGCTAACAGAGGGTTTAACGGTACCGTTCATTACACGATTCCAATGCCTTCTTCAGCAACCTGGTTTGATGCGCCGACAGGAGGAAATATTGTCGGAACCGGAACCCCCTTTGAAACAGTTGGCTCTTCGATCTTAGCATCACCGGCAACTACCGGATCATACAATTTCTATGCGGCATCTACTCTTGGTGGCTGTTACAGTACAAACCGTGCATTGGTAACTGTAAATGTAAACCCAGTTTCCCTTTATTTAAGTCCTGTTGATGTTTCTTGCAATGGTTTAACAAATGGTTCGTTCACTTTAGACAGCTTAGATTGCGGTACCGGTCCGTTCCTTTACTCCATCAACAATGGTCCTTTTCAAACAATTCCAACGAATTTAGCTGCAGGAACTTACTCGATTGTTGCACAAGATGCAGCATTGGCTGTCAGTGCTCCAAATACGATCGTGATTATCGAACCAAGTGCACCTCAAAACCTGAATGCATTTAATGTTACTTATTACAATGGTCAGTTGACATGGACGCCTCAAGGAAATGAAACCAGCTGGAATGTAGAATATGGCCCGGCAGGATTTACTCCGGGTTCAAGCCCTTTCCCAATAATCAATGCAACAAATGATACAATTTTTGTTTCAGGATTAACAGAAAACACAAGCTATGAGTTTTATGTACAAGCAGGTTGTACCGCTTCTTCTGATTGGGCAGGTCCTTTTTCATTTGCTACCGACCCCGGATTCCTGGCTTGGGATAATGAATGTCCGGCTATTGGGTTCTTTGACATTTCAGGAACAGGGACTGATTTGAATTCAGTGGATGACGGAGAAGTTGGAATCACCCTTCCTTTTGCTTTCCCTTACCAGGGAGGTTCAATAACTGACCTGACTGTTGGAAACAATGGAGGAATCCAATTGGGAACTTTAACAGGAGCTGTTGGTTACGGAGGAAATATGACTACAATAACAGGCGACTACTTGTTTGCATGGGGAGATGATTTGGATGATGAAACCGGAAATGTTTATTACCAGGTAACCGGTACTGCACCAAACCAGGTAGCTGTTTTCCAATGGAATAATCAGAACAACTTTAGCAATGGGGCCGGTTCGGTTACATTCCAAATCCAAATGCACCAGGCGACAGGAGAAATCTATTACGTTTACGATGATGTAGAATTTGGCGGAACAGAAACCGCAGATGATTTCGCAGCGAATGCAGACATCGGTTTATCTGGTCCTATCACAGATATTAACGTCTCCAACAACAATGCAGCATACCTGCAAACTAATTCTTGTGTTCATTTCTACTATGCATTATGTCCGAATGTGCAAAACATGTTGGTGATTCCATCAACGGATGATGCACAACTAAATTGGGATGCAGGTCTTTATGGAGAAACAAACTGGACAGTCATTTACGGTTTGGACGGATTTGATCCAACAGTACCAGGTCAGGCCATCGATACATTAACTGTTACTTCTTCAGATGTAACTTTCGGTAATACATTGGATCAATTGACTTGTTACGATGCATACATTTATTCTGAATGTACTGCAGACAACTTAACATCTAACGGTTTCTTAGTGAACTTCTGTACAAAACCTTATTGTGCGGACGTAACATCACTTGCAGGAATGACTGATGCTGACTCTTTAGAATTGACCTGGAACTGGACGCCGTCAAGTTTGGCTTTTCCTGTAACAGGATTCAATATCCAGTACGGAATGACAGGATTTAATCTTGGAAACGGATTCATTGATGATGCAGACGGAATTAATTTTGCGGATACTGTATTCAACGCAGCATTAATGGCATCCGGTGTTTACCAGGTTTATGTTCAGGCCGAATGTGATAACGGTACTTCAACTGACACTTCTAACTGGGTTGGTCCGATTTCATTGGTAATGCCTGCTACAAATGATATTGTTTGTTTCCAGGAAGCTTTATTATTTGATACAGATTACACTTTCAACACTGCCGGAGCAGGCGTATCTCTTAATGAAACAAACATTGCTCCTCCTGCAACAGGTCCTCAAACAACTACAGGTTGGGTAAATTCCACTTTGAACGGTACACTTTGGTATTCTTTCGTTGCCCCGGCATCCGGACAACTGCGCATCAATTCAACAGCTAATAACTTCAATTCACAGGCGGCTGTCTATTCGGCAGTAAATTGTGCAGACTTTAATACGTTCACCTTAATAGCAGCAAATGATGATGCGATTGGCGGAACTAATTTGGCACCTAATTTTACGGTTTGTGGTCTAACACCCGGAGCTACCTATTATTTAATGGTGGATAAATTCACTGCGGCAAATGGCAATTTTGCAGTCCGAATTTCAGACATTCTTCTGAATGCAGGTGCAGCAAACCCATTAACAAATGTTTGTACAGGTGATACCGTCAATCTATTCAATACGATTTCGGGGTATGATGCAGGCGGAGTTTGGTCTTCATCAATCCCGGCAGTCAATATCAGTATTAGTGATTCTTTATTGAATTCAGAAGCCATTTCTTTCAACACATATAATCTTCAGTATCGTGTAACGGACGGATGTGCGTATGATTCGATCATTTCACAAGTAAAGTTATTCCCTCTTTCCAATGCAGGTCAGGACGGTTCTATTACGGCCTGTAAGAATGAGCCTGTTGATCTATTGGCAGGTTTGAACGGAATGGCGGATTTGAATGGAAATTGGTACGATCCTTCTGATGCTCTGATGCCGAACTCACAAGTAAATACTGCAAACTTCCCCGGACAGTATAACTATGATTACATTGCAGGAAACGGAATTTGTCCGAATGATACTGCAAACGTGGTGGTTAATGTAATTGGAACTTGTGACTGGTTATCGGTTGCTGAAAGCGCTTTAGAAGAAGTATCACTTCATCCAAACCCTTCCACAGGTGTTGTTTTCATTGAATCATCATTTTCGGGAAGTTTTGATTTAGTGGTGACGGATATTAACGGACGTACTGTTCAAACAGGAACAAATATTTCTTCCGGAACAAACACCATAAACCTGGAAGAGATAGAAAGAGGAACGTACTTCTTCATACTTTCAACTCACAATGCTGAAAAGGTATTCCGAGTGGTTATTCAGTAATTGATTTTTATCGTTTTATTTTAAAAAAGGGGGGCTTATGTTTTGTAAGCCTCCCTTTTGTTGATTAATCAATTATTGAAACAATAGTTGATATGAAATTTAACAACTCAATTGTTAGGTCAATGAAAAGAAGCGGTAAAACAAAAGCCCGGAAAACCCTTAATTTCAAAGGGGTTTAAGTTGCCATGGTAATTCATCAACTAAACCTTACATTTAAGAAACTCATAATGTCTTTAGAGTAAAAAATAAAATAAAAAAATGTTATTGAACCGTTAATTCTTTACATTTGCCTGAACGTAAATAAATTATACTTTATGAAGAAAAAATTACTACTTGGTCTGGCAGGACTATTAGTAGGAATTCAATCTGCATTTGCGACAACGTGTCCATCTGCGATTGTACTTCCCGCTACTCCTACCTTACCTTACACAGATCCGTCTGTGGTTTGTGGTGGGACGAACGACATCGACTTCGCTTCAAACTACGACAACGGATTGGAAGCGCTGTACACCTGGACACCGACGTCCAACTACAGCAACGTAACTGTTTCCTATACAGGTCAATCCTGGATAGGAATTTTTATCTATCAAGGTTGTCCTACGTCAGGTGGAACACTTGTAACAAGTCAAACTACTTCCGGTACATCTTTAACTACAGCTGCATTTAACTTAACTGCTGGCGTACAGTACTACATTATGTTTGACACCTGGCCGGCACCGCCAAGTCCATGTGCGGGAAGTTTTACAATTAACGGAACAATCGTTCTTCCTTGTACGGCTCCTCCAACAGCAGGAACAGTTTCAGCTGCAAACAACCCAATCTGTCCTTCTGTAAGCAACACGCTTTCTTTGCTTGGTGCAGGATCAGGAACAGGTATGACTTACCAATGGCAAAGCTCATTAACAGGTGCTCCTGGTACATTTGCTAACATTGCTGGAGCTACTGCAGCTACTTACGCAAGTTCACAAACGGTTAATACTTACTACCGTGCTTATTTGACTTGTTCGGGAATGTCTGACACAACTGCGTCTCTTCTTGTTACTACAAACTCATTCATTAACTGTTACTGTACAAGTACAGCAACAAGCACTGCTGATGATGATATCGGTCAAATCACGTTCGGAACTTTTGCAAATCCTGCAACTGCTCCAACACCTTTGGTTTCCAATGCTTCGTCTTCTAATATGTACACAAACAATACGGCTCTTGGGCCTATTAATGCAGTATTAGGAGCTTCTTATCCATTCACACTTACACAAATTAACTCCAGCGGATCGTATTACCAATGTGATTTTGGGGTATACATCGATTACAACCACAACGGATTGTTTACTGATCCGGGAGAAGCTGTTACAGGAGTAGGGCCAGCTAGTGTAATAACTACAGGACCACACTGGACTACAACTATCAACATTCCTTTGACTGCAATGACAGGTCTGACAAGAATGCGTGTTGTACAAAACGAAACTGGAACTACAACATCATGTGGTACTTATACTTGGGGTGAAACTGAAGATTACACAATCAATATTCAGTGTCCTACTTTTACAGGTACAGGAGCTGTTGACCAGGGAATTTGTTCCGGTACAGCTGCAACATTTACTGGTACGCCTTCTTATGCAGCTGCAACTATCAGCTGGTGGGATTCTCCGGTAGGTGGTATGCAATTAGGAACAGGTAACTCGTATACTACTCCTTCATTGACATCTACAACAACTTATTATGTTCAGGAAGATTACGCGGGATGTCCGTCTTCTACTCGTGCAGATATTGATGCAATCGTAACTGCTGTAGCGGTAACTCTTGTTCCAATTAACGTTACTTGTAACGGTTTGGCAAACGGAAGCTTTACACAAACGGCTGTTAGCTGTGGTACTGCTCCATTCCAGTATTCATTAGATGGAATTACCTGGGGACCAATCCCAACAAACCTTACAGCTGGTACTTATTTCTTCTATGTTCAGGATAACGTAGGTGGAATTAGCGCGCCAACTCAGGTAATCATTACTCAACCAATTGCTCCTACAGCATTGAATGCTTACAACGTTACTTTCTTTAACGGAATGGCAACATGGACTCCACAAGGAGCTGAAACAACCTGGAACGTTCAATACGGACCAGCTGGATTCACACTTGGATCAAGTCCAATCCCTGCTTTGAACGGTGTAACTAACGATACTGTTCAACTTACAGGATTGACTCCGGATACTGATTACGAATTCTATGTTCAGGCTGGATGTACTGCATCTTCTGCTTGGGCCGGACCATTCTCTTTCTCAACAGATGTTCCTTTCTCAACTTGGGATAGCCAATGTGGACCTGGATTCACTCCAATCCATACAAACGGAACTGCTTTGAACCTTGCTGATGATGCATCTATTGGAATTACAACTGTTAACCCTATTTCTTTCCAGGGTGTTACTTCAAACAACATTACTGTTAGTAACAACGGATGGATTCAATTCGGTGCAGTAACTTTAAATGCATGGAACGTCGACTTAGATGATGAAGAAGGAAACGTTTACTGGAGAGAAACTGCTATCGGTGGTGATAACTACTTCATCGTTGAGTGGTACAACAGACCAAAATTCTCTACTGTTTCAGGACAAAATGTAACTTTCGAAATCGCAGTTAACCAAACTACAGGTGAAGTTTACTACTTGTACGATGATAAGGTTTTCGGTGGATCTCAAAGTGCATATGACTTTGCAGGTAACTTCGCTACAATCTCTGCTTCAGGGCCAATGTCAACAATTACTGTTTCTTACAACAGTCAGACATACCTGCAAAACAATTCTTGTGTAAGATTCTACACTGCACTTTGTCCGAATGTTCAAAACATGGTGACAATTACAACTGCTGACGATGCTACCTTGAACTGGGATGCAGGTGCATACGGAGAAACTAACTGGACAGTAATCTACGGTTTAGACGGATTTGATCCAACAGTACCGGGGCAGGCAATTGACACATTAACCGTTACTACATCAGATGTTCTAACTTTTGGTAGTACTTTGACACAGTTGACTTGTTATGATGCTTATGTTTACTCTGAGTGTCAGTCAGACAACTTAACTTCTGATGGTTTCTTAGTAAACTTCTGTACAAAACCATACTGTTCTGATATCACATCACTTGCAGGAATGACAGATGCTGACTCTTTAGAATTGACCTGGAACTGGACTCCATCAAGTGTGGCTTTCCCTGTAACAGGATTCAATATTCAGTACGGAATGACAGGATTTGCTCTTGGAAGCGGATTCATTGATGATGCAGATGGGATTAACTTCGCTGATACTGTATTCAACGCAGCATTGATGGGGTCTGGTGTTTACCAGGTTTATGTTCAGGCTGAGTGTGATAACGGTACTTCAATTGACACTTCTAACTGGGTAGGTCCAATTTCATTGGTAATGCCTTTGACAAATGATATCGTTTGTACGCAGGAAGCGCTTCAATTGAATACTGTTTATACATTCAATAATAACGGAGCTGCAGTTTCTTTGAACGAAACAAACATCGCTCCTCCTGCAACAGGTGCTCAAACAACAACAGGTTGGATCAATTCAACATTGAACGGAACATTGTGGTATACATTCGTAGCGCCTCCATCCGGTTCGGTTAGAGTTAACTCAAATGCAATTTCTTACAACGGACAGGCTGCTGTATACTCAGCTGTAAACTGTGCTGACTTTAACACATTCACGTTAAGAGCAGCTAATGATAATGAAATCGGTGGTTCAAGTGTTGCTCCAAACTTCACAGTTTGTGGTTTAACACCAGGTTCAACTTATTACATTATGTATGACAAGTTTGACGGTACTTCAGGTAACTTCAGCTTACGTGTAACTGAGATAGTTCTTCAAGGAGGTAATGCTCTTCCATTAACTGAGATCTGTTACGGATCGAATGTTGATCTATTTACAACAATTACTGGTAACAACACTGGTGGTACATGGTCTTCTGCAATTCCTGCAGTAAACGCAAGCATCACAGGTTCAGATTTTGAGTCAAATGGATTAGCTTACACGACTTTCGATTTACAATACCGTGTTGTTGACGGATGTGCTTTCGATTCAATCGTATCTCAAGTGAAAGTTTATGCTCCTTCAAATGCAGGACAAGACGGTTCGATTACAGCTTGTAGAAATGAGCCTGTAGACTTATTGGCTGGATTGAACGGAAATGCTGATTTGAACGGTAACTGGTATGATCCATCTGATGTATTGATGCTAAATTCACAAGTAACAACAGCAAACTTCCCTGGTCAGTATAACTACGATTATATTTCAGGAAACGGAGTTTGTCCGGATGATACTGCAAACGTTGTTGTAACTGTTGCTAACTGTAACTGGTTGTCAGTTGACGAGGTAGCATTAGAAGAAGTATCGCTTTATCCAAACCCTTCTACAGGTGTTGTATTCGTTGAATCATCATTTGCCGGAAACTTTGATTTAGTAGTTACTGACATCAATGGTCGTACAATCGAAACAGGTAAAAATATCGTTTCAGGTACAAACACAGTAAACTTGAAAGAAGTTGAAAGAGGTACTTACTTCTTTAAACTTTCTACTGAGAACGCTGAGAAAGTATTCCGAGTAGTTATTCAATAAGAGAAAGCACTGCTTTTGATACAGAAACCCCGGCATTTATCGCCGGGGTTTTTTTATGCTGTTTTATATTGCAAATCGACAGTTCATTTGGTACTTTTGATAAAAACACGCGGGATATGTTAATGCCATTTAATTTACATCAGTGGATCGAAGAAAACAGGGAACTCTTGAAACCACCTGTCGGAAATAAAAACCTGTATAAAGAAGCAGGTGATTTTATCGTTATGATCGTTGGAGGTCCAAATGCACGAAAAGATTATCATTTCAACGAAAGCGAAGAACTTTTCTATCAAATAGAAGGCGATATAACTGTTGGGATTCAACACGAAGGAAAGGCGAAAGATATTCATATCAAAGAAGGCGAAATGTTCCTATTGCCTGCACGTGTCCCTCACAACCCGCGTCGCGGAGAAAACACAGTTGGTTTGGTCATTGAACGTGTACGCAAAAACACAGATATGCAGGACGGCCTGTTTTGGTTCTGTGAAAAATGCAATCACGAATTAAAACACTACCGATTCAAGCTTGATAATATCGAAAAGGATTTTCTTCCACGTTTTAAAGAGTTTTATAATTCGGCTGAAATGAGAACCTGTTCAGTTTGCGGACATCAAATGGAAGCAGATCCGAAATTCATTTAATGGGAATTGTTACTTTTACTAAAAAACGAATTCTACTAGAAACACAAACATATGCAAGTATTTGTTGGAATCATCTTTCCTATCCTAATTTCTATAATCTCCGGTGGCGGAGTATTATTTATGGCTTACCTGTTCTTAAAGAAAACAGGAGATCGTGAGGTGAGAGCAGCCCAAATAGAATTAAAAAAAGAGCGTCAGAAGCACTTTCTTCCGATGCGGGTGGAAGCTTACCAGCGAGCAGCACTTTTAATGGAACGGATCCATCCGGGAAGTTTAGTCATGCGTCTTCACAATCCGGGACTTCCGGCGAGAAAACTTCAAACAGATCTTTTATCTGCTATCCGGGAAGAATACGATCACAACGTTTCCCAACAAATGTTTGTTTCTCCTCAATCCTGGGAGATGGTCAAAAACTCCAAAGAGGAAACTATTAAGATTATCAATTTGGCCGGACAACAAATGGATGCCACGGCACTTTCAACGGATTTAGCTGCAAAAATATTTGAGATTGTAGCAGAAGTGGGGAAACTTCCCACGGAAATTACAGTAGAATACCTGCGAAAAGAATTACAGGAATTGTTTTAGAGAACGTTCAATGGGTTCAATGGGTTCAATGGGTTCAATTAATTAAAAATTTTTGTTTGTCTTTAAGGTTACAAAAATTGAACATTTGAACATTTGAACATTTGAACATTTGAACATTTGAACATTTGAACA
>CAMLFH010000032.1 GCA_946479285.1 uncultured Flavobacteriales bacterium
TGCCAGTCTTTCGGAACCAATTACTCCAGCAGTTACTTCACCGGTATTAATTCCGAGACGCAATTCCCAATATTCTCCGCCTGTTTCAAGCGCTTCTGTTTTCAACGTAGTTATATAATCCTGGATCTGAAGTGCTGCAAGAACCGCATCAATCGGATTGGTATTATTTCTTACCGGAACACCTCCTGCACACATATATGCATCGCCGATGGTTTTGATCTTCTCCAGATTGTTTTTAACGATGATCTCATCGAATTTTCGGAAGTAAACATCCAGTTTGTTCACCAGCTCTGTTGGTTTCATCCCTTCCGCAATTTTGGTAAATCCAACAAAATCCGTGAACAATACCGAAACAGTTTTATAAGCGCGGGCAGAAGCTCGTCCTTTCGTTTTTAACTCCTCTGCTGTTGATTCCGGGATGATATTTCGAAGTAAGGTTTCTGTTTTATCCTTTTCAATTTGAAGCAGGCGTTTTTGCTCTTCCACCTTATTTTTTTCTTCCTCGATGACTTTTTTCTGGGATTCAATCTTCATGTTTTGAGCACGAATTTCTTTCGTTCTCTCTACGATCTTCATCTCCAAGCGCACCTGGTCTCTTCTTGCCAGGTTAATTCTGGAACGGATGAAGATGATAATAATCAGGGTTAAAACAACTAAAACAAGCACCCAGAACCACCATTTCCACCAAAAGGGAGCAGCAATTTCGATAGTCATTTTAGAAGTCGCCTGAACCCAATTTCCGTCTATTCGCTTCACATAAACTTTCAACACATAAGATCCCGGTGTGAGTGATGTAAAATGAATTTCACTGGAATTGCCTAAAAAGACGGAACCTTCATCCAACCCTTCTAATTCATATTTGAATTGAAGCAGTTCCCGATTAATCAGATCTGTAGGCAAAAAACGGATCGTAAAACTGCGCTCGTCATATCCCAATTTGATGTTGGGCTGGTAAGAAAATGATTGGCTAAACGGAGCTTCTTTGTCACCCGGCTTTAACCATTGATCATCAAAACGGAATTTCAAAAAATTGACGTAGACTTTTTCCTTCAGTTCCTGCAAATTTTCCGGGTTGAAGAAATTGTACCCTTCAATTCCGCCAAAATACATTTCTCCATTTCCTGAAAGCAAATAAGCGCCGGTATTAAACTCGTTGCTCATCAAACCGTTTACTTCGGAGTAATTGGTGCAGCGTTCCAGGACCGTATTGAATCTACACAATCCTTTGTTGGTACTCAACCACAAATTCCCGCGTTTATCGGGAAGAATGCCATAAACAAAATTATTCGGCAAGCCTTGTTTGCGCGTATACGCAACAACCTTCCCGGTTTTTAAATTCAATTTCAGTAAGCCTGATCCGGAAGAACCCAGCCACATCGTGGTTTCATTTTGCTGGTAAATAGTGGAGATTACATCCCGGCTTGCCTTCAGAATTTCTTTGTTCATCGGATAAGGAATGATTTGTTCCTCCCCGTTTTTATCAAGCGTCAGAATATTGATGCCTCCAACTCCTGTTGCAAAGTAATACGTATCATTCAACCCTTTGTAAGCAACACGGCAAACTCCTGCACCAATCGTGCTTTTTGGTTTTTTCGGATCGTAAATAAAGGGTTTAAATTCTCCTGATTGGATATCATACAAAAGAACACCGCCTTTTGTAGCGATGAAAAATTGAGACTGTTTATAAGGAGTAATTTTGTAAACCCGCTGGAAACCGGCAGGATTGGAAATTCCTTTGTAGTTGATCTTTTTAAATGTTCCCTGCCCGTTATTGAGTCTAAATTCGTATAAACCGTCATTCGCTCCGATCAAAAAGTGCCTGTCTGTAATGTGATGAATCGAAACAATGCTGTTTTCGTTAAAATCCTCGGATTTTGAAATGTAGTAGTGTTTGAACTGGCCGGTCTTCCTGTTTAATTCGGAAATGGCGAAATCCGTTGCGATGTAAACTTTGGAAAAATCATCCGATTCTGCAAAACCCCAAACGCTTTCCGAAGGAAGTCCCAGGTTGATATTCGAAGCCGGTCCGACACCAAAGAAAGAATCGTTTTTCGGGTTGAAGCCGCTCAGTCCTCGTAATGTTCCAATCCAAATGGTTCCGTTCTCATCACAAAATAACTCATTCAGTTCATTGAAAAAGATGCCGTTTTTCTGGAAAATATCTTTTTTACTGAACGTGATCCGATAGCCGTCTTTAGAGTTGTTTACACTGATCAAACCATTATTTACCGTGGCGATGTAAAACTCATTCGTGTTTTTTACATAAACATCTGAGAACTCTTCGATCCCGTAATCTTTCCCGATGAACTTTAAGAAAGGAAAGAGCTTTTGGCTTTGAGTATCAAACAACCACAATCCTTCATTACTGGATAAGATAAAACTGCTTTCGGTAAAAGCTTCTACGTCGGAGACAAGCCAGGTTTTTTTGTTTTTGGGCGGAGTAAGTTTTTTCCAGCCTTTCGTTTTCACATTGTAGACATACACACCTACATCTTCAAACGAAACGATTAACTGCTCCTTAGCAACAAACTTGATATAGTGAATGCGTTTTGAAGGAATTTCTCCGGTTAAAAAGGAAATTTTCTTACTTGCCCGATCGTACTTTGCCAATCCGTGTGTAGAAGATCCAACCCAGATATTCCCGTTCTGTTCTTCCGAAATACTTTCAATGGAAAGGTTGCTGTCGTCTGAAGCCAGCAATGAGCGGAAAGATTCATTTTTAGGATCGTAAATAGAAATTCCGTCTGCTGTTCCGAACCACAATTGACCGCTTTGGTCTTTCAAGCCGCAATGAATATAGGAACTGGCAAGGCCGGGAGTATCATCCGAAGTGAAGACTTCAAACTGCTGTCCGTCAAAACGATTGAGCCCATCCTGCGTTCCAAGCCACAAGGTTCCCACCTCATCCTGCACAATAGTAGTCACGGAACTCTGTGAGAGTCCATCGTTAATAGAAAAATTTCTAAAACGATACGAGACTTGACTTACCGCGCTAGTAGTAGCAAACGCAACAACAGCTCCAATTCCTAGTAATCGAACGAGCATAGAGTATTTAATTTCGTTTATTTCAACGAATAATTTACCGAAAAAGTTTCATTCTCAGCTTCCTAAGCCTTTTGATCCGCACTTGCTACCTTCACCGCATTTGCAGCTGCAGTTTCCATGTCTCGATCAAAAAGGTAAAGTCCACCTTTATCTCCGCCAATCAAACGCAATTTATCGAGGATGCTGCGACCCAACGCTTCTTCCTCCAATTGCTCGGAAACATACCACTGCATGAAATTGTGCGTAGAATAATCCTTTTCCTGCAAACAAATATCCACGACGCCATTGATGCTTTCGGTTACCATTAATTCGTGTTCCAACAACAATTCAAATACACGCTCCAGTGAATCGAATTCAACGGGAGGTTCAGGAACTGCGGGAACAATAGCAACACCTCCGCGCTCATTGACAAACTTGATCAGCTTCAACATGTGGAAACGCTCTTCATCTGAATGTGTGTACATAAATTTTGCTGTACCATTCAACCCTTTTGTTTCAGCCCAGGAGGCCATTGCCAGGTAATAATGAGATGAAGAAGATTCTTTTTGAATTTGATCATTTAATGCCGCTTCAATTCGCTTATTCATTGTTCTAAATTTTGTTCTGTTTCTACTCAAAGTTATCATTTTAAGCTTTAAATTGAACATCTTGCCTGCAATAAATCGTATTTTTACATAACAACACGAATTATGGATAAAAAGAAGCACCGAAAAGGCGAATCAAAAGGAAAACCCGGAAAACCAAAATTTAAAGGAGATAAAAAACTCAAAACCGGTTTCTACCATATCATTCGAAAAACGTTCGAGCAGCACCCCGATGCAGTTTTGAACTACAAACAAGTGTGCACCTTGCTGCATATTCACGACAGCGAGTCCCGGAAATTGGTGGTGACTTTACTGCGTGAACTGGAAACAGAAGGATTCGTTCGCAAAAGCGGGCATGAAACCTACCAGTATTCGAATCAAACGGAAACCATTGAAGGAGAATTGGAACTGACACAGCGCGGTTCCGGGTTTGTTTCTATTGGTAAAAAAGAACAGGATATTTTTATTGCTCCGCATAATTTAGGTCACGCCATTCACGGCGATATTGTCAAGGTTGCGCTGATTAAGAAAAGCGGCAGCCGGCCGGAAGGTAAAATCCTGGAAGTTGTTTCCCGCGAACGAACGCAGTTTGTTGGTACCATTCACATGCTCGACAAACATGCTTTCTTAATTCCCGACAATAACAAGACAGGTGTGAAGATCTATATTCCGCTTGAAAAACTGAATAAAGCAAAAAATAAGGACAAAGCGTTGGTGAAAATCACCGTTTGGCCCAAGTCTGCCGAATTCCCGTTTGGAGAAGTGGTCCAGACTTTGGGTGGAAATTCTATTCACGATACCGAGATGATCTCGATTTTGATCGGGCAGGGAATCCCGATCGATTTTGAAGCGGACGTCATGAACGAAGCTGAGCAGGTTACACTGGAACTTGATCCGGTGGAAGTGGCTAAGCGCCGGGATTTCCGTGATATTCTCACTTTCACCATTGACCCGGTGGATGCGAAGGATTTTGACGATGCTTTGTCTATCCGGAAACTGGAAAACGGACATTATGAAATTGGTGTGCACATTGCTGATGTGAGCCAATATGTGAAACCGGATTCTGCTATGGACAAAGAAGCGTACAAACGCGGAAATTCTGTTTATTTGGTCGATCGCGTGATCCCGATGCTTCCGGAACAGCTTTCAAACATGGTTTGTTCCCTAAGACCGAAGGAAGATAAATTTACTTTCTCGGCAGTTTTCGAGTTGGATGAAAATGGCAAGCAGTATAATGAATGGTTTGGGAAAACAGTCATCCATTCTGACCACCGGTTTGCCTATGAAGACGCTCAGGAAATCCTGGAAGGTGCAGAAGGCCCATACAAAGAGGAACTGCATATTTTGGATAATATCGCAAAAATATATCGAAAAGAGCGATTTAAGAACGGTGCTTTGATGATCAACTCGGAAGAGATCCGTTTCAAACTCGATGAAAACAAAGAGCCGGTTGATGTGGTTGTGAAGGTTTCGAAAGATGCACACCAGCTGATCGAAGAGTTCATGCTTTTGGCAAATAAGCGCGTGGCGATGTTTGTTGGAATGCCGCAAAAAGGAAAAGATCCTGTTCCGTTTGTTTATCGCGTTCACGATAAGCCTGATCCGGAGAAAATCGCATTATTCAGTTTATTTTTGGATAAATTCGGATACAAACTTGAATTTACGAGTCCGGAAAAAGCCGCTCAGAGCATCAATAAATTATTGAACGATATTCGTTTGAAAAACGAGTTCAGCATCATTCAGCAAATGGCGATCCGCAGCATGGCGAAAGCAACTTATGATACGGACAACATCGGTCACTACGGTTTGGGCTTTCAGTATTACACGCACTTCACCTCACCAATCCGCCGGTATGCCGATTTGATGGTTCACCGCATTTTATTGGAATGTTTGGAAAACCGTCCGCACAAGTACAACAATGCTTTGGAAGATATCTGCAAACGTATTTCCCGCACGGAACGCAAAGCAACGGAAGCAGAACGCGAATCCAATAAATACTTCCAGGTGGTATTTGTTCACGACAAGATCGGGGAGGAGTTTGACGGAATTGTTTCCGGTTTGGCAGACTTCGGGTTGTTTGTACGGATGACTGAAAACGCCTGTGAAGGAATGGTTGCGATCCAGGAACTTCCGGGAGACCGTTATTCATTCGACGAAAAAACGATGACAATTGTGGGTCAGAAAACGGGGAAAACCTTCCATTTCGGGGATAATGTACGTGTGAAGATTTCAGAGGTTAGTCCTAAGAAGCGGACGATCGATTTGGAGTTGGTTTCGGTGGCGGAGTAATGATTTAACACATAGTTCACATAGAACACATAGGGGTTTTCCGCGGAAGAAACCAGAGATTTGATAGCGTTTTAATGTGTCGACTGGGATTCCTTTGAAAGCTCTTCAAACCATTTGGATAAAACAAGGTGCTCCTCCAGGTTCAGTCTGTATTCAGCATATCCTATAAATCTATCAAATTCAATACGATAATGCGGATTATTCCTATAATCAATTCGTCTGCCTTCACGCTCCAGTGATTCCTCATACTTGTGAATTTTATTCCGCAAATTATAAGGAACGACCGCAAATTTGAATTCATCTTCACCTCCTTGCATGGAATTCTCTAAACTCGGACAGAATTTTATTACTGTAGAGTCGGGATAGAACTTAAATTCCAAAAAATTTACAGGACTAATTACACAACCGTTCATAACAGATTCCCACAGTGTAATTTTGCTTGAATCTGCTCTTTGCATTTCATCAAGCGTCATTTCCTGCGCAAAAAAGTGATTTCCACCAACTAAAATGAAAAACACTAATGATAAGATTATTCCTTTCACTCCGAATACACGATAAACTTCTGTTTTTTTCCCATTGGGTCAAATTTACACAACGCCGTATTCCGGGTTCCGAACCAAAAATCTTCTGAGCGTGTTTTCAGAACGGTGAAAACTGAATTGTTTGTCAATCCGTCGCCGGCTGCCGTAAAGTTGGTAAATCCATTTGTGCTAGGATCATAGCGCCAAACTCCGCCCTGCTTGTCTGTTGGAGAGCCGCTTCCAAATTCGGTTGCAAACCAAATCATACCGGTTTTATCCTGTACCATGGAATAAACACAACTGGCGCTGAAGGTTGGGATATCTGCAAAGTTCGTGTAGGATTTCTGAGCACCGATTCCATCGTATCTGCAAACACCATGTTCGCGGGTTCCAAACCACAGGTTTCTTTCTTTGTCTTCCAATAAGGAATAAACCATGTTGTCACCATTCGGTTCAAAGCTGGTCAGTATTTTCCCGTCAAAAGAGCAAGCTCCTTCGTTGTTCCAGGAAGCAAACCACATTTTCCCTGCCTGGTCTTGCAGAATGTCCGAAACACCTCTCAAATGCAGGTTTTTTTGGTTGATTATTAAGTTATTTGTTTTGAAAAACGGATTGAACTCTGTTGATTCACCGGGTGTTTCATTGGATGTGTAAACTCCCTGATCCGTCCCGAACCAAAATTTCCCGTCTTTATCCTGGAAAATAGCATGCACCGGATTGGTTAAAGGATCTCCGGAGACAACCAGCGACTCGCCGACCCAAAATGATTGAAGTGTTTTTGACGCCGGGTCATACAAACAAACCCCGAAATCTGTTCCAAACCATAAATTACCGGCTTTGTCTTCATAGGCACACCAAACATTTTTACCCGCCAAACCCTCTTTTTCCAGGAAATTCGTAAAGTTTTTTCCATCGTATTTGTAAAGTCCTTCGCCGATAGTTCCGAACCACAAATTGCCGCCTCGGTCTTCCAGTGAACAATGTACATTGGCATATTCAGCTGTTCCCTGAGTTCGAATCAGTTTTGGCTGGCTTATTTTTTGAAGGGTTTCCTTGGGTGTTTCTGTTTTGACTTGTCCGTTGCAGGAAATGGAGATCAGGCAGATAAAGGCGTAAGCAAGTTGGTTTCGTTTCATTCTCTTTTTTGGATTGGGTTTTGATAAAATTACTTGATCTCGCGATATAACAATACTTTTTGGTCAAGCAACCACAACTTTGCCTGATTTTCTCCAAAAAAGCCACCCATATAACCGTTATAGTATTTGCCCTCTGAATTTTTCAATTCGGTGAGCAGGGAATCATCTAACCAGGGAAACTCAAATTGGCTTCTATTATGCTTGCGAAGGGCTGTGGACATCTTTTGCAGATTATCCTGCAACTTTCGAAAGGTTTGTGCATCAAAATAAAGTACCACCTGCAAATAATCGTCTTTTGGCTCTTCCGAACCATTTCCATTGACTGTCTCAATGTAAATATGCTGAAACTGTGCTTTTTCCGGTCGGTAATTTTCCAGGTTGATCAGCTTCCCCAGCTTATTGAGGTCTTTTGATTCATCTGTTTTGACAACATAATAAGGCGCTTTTTCTTCTTCCGATTCGAATAATTCGCAGGAACCAAGGCTTAATAACGCAAGCAGGCTGCAGGTAAAAATTGTTTGGATGGTCATACTTTTCAACTATGTCTGAAAGTTACATTAAAACTTTTAAGCCCGAAAATTTCTTAGGAAGATGTTCCCTTAAAAATGCATCAAAAGCGAAATGGAAAAAGTAGATAGATCTCTCATCAACCCGGATCCGCCAAAAAGCATTATTGGTGTCTTTGTGCAGTTCATACTTTATTCCTTTGTAATTAAATTGAATAAAAAAGTGCCCTGTTACGTTCGACATGCCAAATGAAGAAAATTCTTCCCGGAGCAAAGAATCAACTTTTATTTTCTCACTTTCATCGGTAAGCGCATGGTTTTTTAAATATTCCTTCGGAATGTCTTTCAGTGTATATGGAAATGCCGTATTGGAATCGATGGTAATTATTTCTGCTAAAAAATCATTGAGGTTTTTTCCATCTATTCGCCGGTTTATCAAATACCGTGGTTTACCCAAACTATCTTTTATGAGATTGAGTCCGAACCCGCCGTCCCATTCGTAAAAAAGCTCCAAAGATTTTGTGGATGTTATGCTGTATGCACTTTTTTTCTTTTTAAACCTAAGTTCTTCACTCCTGCTGCTGATTCCTCTCTTCTCTTCCCCGTCTATTTTCGGGCTGCTCTTATACGATATTTGATATAAAAAAGCCAGCGAATCGACTTGTTGGGAAAATCCCGTTAGTGCAGCAACTATAAATGGTATAAAAATCAGTTTTTTCATCTTTTTTTGAATAGAGATGCTGGTTGACAACTGTTTTCACAAAAACATCTTTCATCTCTTTTGTTTTTTCAATCGAAAAGGACCTGTTTGAAATACCGCATCCTCTTTAATCGTGTAAAGGGAATCACCGGAAATGACGATGTCAAATTCTTCCTGGTATCCCTGTACAAAGTCATACCCACTTCCGAAACTTGCTTTGATCGTCAATGCTTCCCCGGTAATTGGGTGTGAGTGGTCGGTCAGGATATAAGCTGGTGTGTACTCGTTGAACAATCGGTCATTGAACCCAAAAGCAAGTCCGGATTTAGTGATTTTCGCATTCGTCATTAAATCTTCATTATCGTAGCGCACGAGGATTGATTTTTTACTGATCAGCGAAGGCGGATCCACAAAGATCGACAGGGTATCAAGTGCCGGGGCTTTACAGGCAAATTGTCCGAAAGTAAGTTTGCAACTTACATGGAACGTGCTGTCATTGAGTGCTTTGATCGTTCCGGAGTGTTCTCCGTAAACCCAATTTCCATCTGTTTGATAAGTGAAAACCACCTTATTATCGGGTGAAATTTTCAGATAACACAAATAAAAGCCACTTTTTGAATAGCCTTTGTAGAGCTGCTCTTTTTTGAATTTGTGATTGTCTTTCATCCCCGGGACCGAATTTGAACAACTTACAGCCAAAAAGACTATGGTGGTAATGGCTAAATTATAAATAGATCTCTTTTTCATTTGCCTGTTTATCTAAATAATTCCATCATATTCTCCGGTTTCGACAATTCAGTAAACCCAAATTGTTTGTACAGTTCATGTGCATCAGCAGTTGCCAGGCGCCACACTTTTACATCTTTCAACGAGTCACATTCCAGGATGTGTTTCATCAAAACTTTTGAATAACCTTTGCCCCGGTATTTTTCGTCGATGAAAACATCCATCAAATAAGCAAACTGGAAATAATCCGTTACAACCCGCGCATACCCGATTTGCTGTTCATCCAGGAAAACCCCAAAGTTTAGAGAATTGTCTACACACGTGTGCATGTTTTCCAAACTGCGGTCTTTTGCCCAATAAGAGTGAGAAATGAATTCCGTGATGTATTCCAGATCTAATTTGTTCTTGTCTGATGTGATAATTAGATGCTCCATATTGCAATTTACTACAAAGAAAAGAAGGGCGCAAAGTTTAAATTTTATTCCTTTGCGTTCTTTCACTCTTTGCGGTGAAAAATAAAAGTGGTCTCTTAGTTGGAAATCTGAACCGGTTTCGTTACCACCGTTCCGTCTTTGTAAATCACCGACAGGTAATAAACACCAGCTTCCAGATTTTGGTTGTGCAGTTCAAATCCCATATCCGTTTTTATTGGACTGATTTGTATTTCTTTCCCGGAAATATCTCTCAGGTTTAGCTGCTGTACTTTTTCATTCGGAACATAAACAGAGAATAATCCTTTATTGGGATTCGGGAAAACAGAAACAGCATTTTTATCATACGCTTCTTCTACACCCAATTGATCTGCCAGGTAATTCCCGGCAGCAAATATATTTGGTAAAGGTCCTATTTTTTCAGATACCGGAAAAAGTGTTCCTGCTACCTGCGGTTTACCGGTATTTACCAGCAAATCACACATGTAATCTCTTGTCAATGAGTTTCCTGTGTAGGTCCTGTAAAGTGATTGCAAAAGTGTAACAGCTCCAACAACAATCGGAGAAGCGCCTGAGGTTCCGCCAAAATCATCTGAATAAGCTTTGTCAGGTCCTTCTGCCAGATATGCAGAACCATAACCGGTTGTTACAACTCCTTCCCCATTTCCCTGCAAATCAATGCGGCTTCCGTAATTAGAGAACCACAACCTGGAGCGTGATACATCATCAATTCCAACAGCACCCGCACCAATCATGATTGCTTCCGACCAATTTTCTTCCAAAAAAGGATAATGTCCCCCATTGTCTGCACTAAAAATAGGATCATCCAAATTCTGATTTCCATTTCCGGCTGCTTCTACTACGATCAATCCGTTCCCGGAAATCAATTGAATGGCGTCGTAAAAAGGTTCGTACCACTCTACCGGTACATAATCCTGGTTCGCATTCGGACCACCAATCTGTTGTTCAATAAGTACTACATCTCCTTCTTCCAAAGCACCCAAAGTACTAATCAATGCTTCTTCCAGGTAATACGTTTCATTGATATAAGCTCCTGCAAAATACAACTGGCTTTGATAAGCAATTCCGGTAGTTCCCACCCCGTCATTCAAGGAAGCAATTTCTCCCAGTACAGCTGTACCGTGATTTGGTCCATAACCAGGATCTTCCGGTTGAGCGCCTATAATAGTTACCAGAGGCAAATCGGCATGATTTCCATTGAAGAAGTACTCGATATCGCAAACCTTTACTCCGGAGCCATATGTGGAATAAGCAGTCCAAAATTCCTCTACATGAATTCCCGGAGCCTGGTCAAATAAATAAAGCTGTGTTGGCTGAAGGTTTGGAGCCGCAGGAGTGCTCAATTTTGGTGGTACGCTGATATACTTTACCCCATAAGTGCTTTCTTTTATTGCTTTCTTAGCAGCTTCTATGTCAACACCCGGATTTACATGAAATTCAAAAATGCTAAATGGATTTGCCAGATTCTTTTTTAAATTTTGCTTCGCTTTCAGGTAATACTTCTGAAGCTTCTCAGCCGGAATAGTATAAAACGGTTCCCAATATCCGTACTCACTTATATCTGTCGTTGTTCCAAATTCAGAGATTAATTTTCCGGAACTTGCATACATAGCTGCTCCATCTTCAAATTTTACATGTAAAATCTGAGGTTTTTCTGTTTGAGCAAATGCAGGAAAAAAGGAAAAAGAGATTATGCTGAGTAAAACAATCTTCATAAGTCATGTATTTTCACCAATGCTAATAAATAATTCATTACCAACTTCATTTAAAGTGTGTACGTAACAAACTATTGAGGGAAAGGGAATTAAGAAACAGTGAAATTGGTTATAATGCTTAAAGCATTTTAATGCGGTTGGTCAATTCATCTCTGTATGAACCACCTATCGGGATTAGTTTACGGTCATTTTCCAATTGAAGATTCGGGAAATCGATCGATGCAATTTTGTCTAAACGAACAATAAACGAACGATGGACGCGGATAAATTGATCTGTCCCCAATTTCGTTTCGATATCCTTCATGGTAGAATGGATCGTATAACGCGTTTCATTGGTGTTGATAACTACGTAATCTTTTAGTGCTTCGATGAAATAAATATCGTTCATATTCAATTTCACCAATTTGCTGTTGGACTTTACAAAGATGAACTCATTCAATGAATCCTTTTCTTTGTTTTCCACAAGTGAATAAAGCATATCGCGTTCGCGTTCCACTTCTTGTTCTTTCTTGTGTTTGTAAAGTGCCATTTCAATCGATGTGTGTAAATCGATTTCTTTGAATGGTTTTAAAATATAACCGTATGGTTCGGTAACTTTTGCTTTTGACAAGGTAGCTTCATCTGCATAAGCTGTCAAATAAATTACCGGAATGGAGTATTGGTTTCGAACAATTTCTGCTGTTTCGATTCCGTTCATTTCCCCTTTCAACATGATGTCCATCAGGACAATATCAGGCTGATTTGCTTCCAATAATTCCAATGCTTTTTCACCAGAAGGAGCAGCCCCAACAACGTGGTAACCAAGCTTTTTCAAGCTGGACTGGATATCCTTCGAAACAATGAATTCATCTTCTACAACTAATACATTAGCCTTCGTCATTCTTTACAGCTTTGGAGTCAAAAGTAATTAATTTTGAGCGTTAATTACTATCTGTTCTAAATATTTAGTAGACGCTTAACTTTCGTTCGTCTATTCGAATATAAACTTTAACTATGAATTGTGCAAATTAGTCTTCAAAACAAGGTCAAACTAATAAATAGAATATATAAGATTTTAAATAAGAAATTTATTATATCTATTAAGGGTGTTAATTCGTGCAAAACTTTCATTCGAAAGATTCGTTTTTTAAACTTATGAGTTATTTGAACGAGTTTATTGACAATGAAAATTCACCTTTTGAAGTTCTATCACAATACTTTACGCAGATATGAACAAATTGCTTCAAATTGTTAATGTGTATAAAATAGTTTGTTTTAACTGCGTTAATATGTGTTTAACATGGGGATAAAAGAGCGATAAATTGACCAAACTTTATGGTGCTCAATTCGAAAACTTGTACATATGACTAAATAGTTTGAATATCCTAGAAATACTTATTGAATCTTTCTAACAGCTATTGACAATTCTACTGTGAATAGTGTGTAAAACTACTTTTAATAAGATCAACGAAATCAATGCTTTCAGTGAATGACTTTTTTCTTATTGTTAATTGATTGTTCCATTTGTTGATAAGCCTTAACTTTGGAAAAACTTTCAGTATTATGTCACAAATCATTCCTATAGGAGCAGATCATGCAGGATTTCAATTGAAATCAGAAGTAATTAAACATTTGGAATCAAAAGGTTACGAAGTAAAAGATTACGGATGTTATAGTGAGGAAAGCATCGATTACGCTGATTTCGGCCACCCGGTTGCTGATCATGTAGAAGCAAATGAAGGTTCCAAAGGAATTGTGATCTGCGGAAGTGGAAACGGAATTAACATGACTGTTAATAAACACCAGGGAATTCGCGGAGCACTTTGCTGGAAAAAAGAAATAGCTCAATTGGCACGTGAACACAACGATGCAAACATTCTGACTTTACCTGCCAGATTTATTTCAGTAGAAGAAGCACTTGAAATGGTTGATATTTTTTGGAGCACAGCTTTTGAAGGCGGTAGACATCAGAATCGTATTGATAAAATCCCGATGTGTAAATAATTCATGGTCAAATGTTCGAAATATTGAACGATTGAACTTTTTGAACATTTCAACTATATATATTAAGTATGAAAGGAATCACCAGCCTACTATTTTCAAGTGCTTTGTGCGTTTGTTTTTCGCAGCAAGCAGATGTTGCTAAAAAATACAGTTCCTATATTAATGAAGAAGACCTGAAAAAAAACCTCACAGTTTTGGCTTCCGATGACTATTTGGGAAGAGAAACCGGCAAGCAGGGACAGAAAATGACAGCTGAATTCTTAAGTGCTTACTTTAAGAAGCTGGGCTGTTCGTTTGCCCCGGGAATGTCGGGTTATGAACAATATTTTGATGTCATTGAAAGTACTCCCGGTGGAACAATGTCATTGAATAATCAGTCATTGAATTTCAAAACAGACTTTATCTATTATGCCTGCAAGTCTAAAACGAATTTAGAGAATGTACCGGTTTACAGTGTAGAGCAATTGCCAAAGGTTGGAGAAAAACCATGCTATGTGATTTACGTCATGAAAAGCATGGAGGTTCGAAAAGAAGTTTCAGTATTAAAGAAGCAGCTGGGAAAAAATGTAAAAGGGATCATCCTGGTTTCTGAACAATACGGAACACTTTATGAGTACATGGAGCATTATGCAACAACAAAAACCATGTACCTTGCAGATGAAAAGAAGAGGGAAGAATTCCCGATCCTTTTTGTGAATGATTCTGCTGTTAGTTCTTTGAAGAATAAGTCGAACAAATACCTGTTTGGAACTGGCAAATTTAAAGAAACAGAAAGTCCGAAGCCCTTATTCACATTAAATGCGCAATTGAATTCGCTGGAAGAAAGATTGACCAGTTCTAATGTGTTGGCGTATATAGAAGGAAGCGATCCGAAACTTTCAAAGGAAGTTGTGGTGATTACTGCGCATTACGATCACATTGGTGTGGATCATGGCGTTGTTTACAACGGAGCGGATGACGATGGAACAGGAACTGTTGCTTTATTGGAATTGGCTGAAGCCTTTATGGAAGCAAAGAAGAACGGTCAGGGACCAAAACGTTCCATTTTAATTATGCCGGTTTCCGGTGAAGAAAAAGGATTGCTTGGGTCTGATTATTATTCTTCTCACCCGGTTATTGCTTTAGAGAATACGGTTGCAGATTTGAATATTGATATGATCGGCAGAAACGATATTGCACACGAAAAAGACACCAATTACATCTACATTATTGGTTCAAACATGTTGAGCAATGATTTGCACGATGCAAACGAACGGGTAAATACTAAGTATGAACAGTTGAAACTGGATTATAAATTCAACAGTTTGTCGGATCCGAATCAGTTCTATTACCGTTCAGACCACTACAATTTTGCTAAGCACAACATTCCTGTTATTTTCTATTTCAGCGGGGTTCACGAAGATTATCACCAGCCAACGGATGACGTGGAAAAGATCATTTTCTCGAAAGTGGAGAAAGTAGCACGTTTGGTTTACTATACAGCCTGGGAAATAGCAGATGCTTCAAAAAGACTTACTTTGAACCGGTAATTCCCAACAAGGATTCGATCAAAGCATTTGTTTTATTCATGTATTCCGTGTAAACTTCACCGGTTCCGGGACCATTGAATCCGGTGTGGATGCGTTTTACTTCACCATCTCTTCCTATATAGATAGATGTGGGGAAGGAAATCACTTCATTGAGTATTTTAAATTGCTCAGAAGCAATTCCTTTGGAAGCTTTACCACCAACCAGGAAAGTAAAATCGAGGTTTTTGCGCTGTTTTAAAGTCAGGATTTTATTTGCCTGCTCTTCAAAAGAATCGGCAGCTTCATATCCTATCGAGATAATTTCCAGTCCTTTCGAATGGTATTTGTCGTACAGTTCTTTGTAATAATTCGTCTCATCCATACAATTCGGGCACCAGGTTCCCATGATTTGGATAATAACAACCTTTCCCCGCGTATCCGGATTTGGATAAGAGTAATCAGTTCCATTAATCGTTTTCAGGTTAAAACTTAAGGAAGTATTTTCCTTTTTCAGAACAGTGATTGAATCAGGGTCGCGCAGTTCGTAGTTCGGATTATAGTTCGCTACAAAATCAGTTGAATAATGCTTTCCGCTGTAAAAATAACCCTGGATGCCGTGATCTTTTAAAGTACCGTTTAATAGAAAAGCGTGTGATCCGTCGAAAGCAGAAAGGTAAAATTTAGACCCTTCAATCGTTCCTTCGAGGAATCTGTAATCGCCGGTTTCTGTTCTGAATGTTCCTGTAATGTGATTTTCTTTTTGAGCAATAATTCCCAGTGCATTTTCTTCATCGTCCGATCTTGGAGAGAAGTGAGTTTCCCATTTGCCATTCAAATCTCCGCCAGGAGCTTCTTTTTTTCGTGTTTTTAGATTGAAATTCGCGAAAAAAGGGATCTTGTAGTTCGCACCTTTATTGTAGTTAAACCAAAACCCGCGGATTTCTTTCTTCTTGTCAGTAATGAATCTCAATTCGGAATCAAAACTTGGGAAAGGTAAAATGGTCGTATCACCTTTTTTTATTCCGTTGGTTAATTCGATTCTTTCGTCCGCGTTATGAACAACCAGGAGGATTCTTTTTTGCTTTCTCTCAACGGTTAAATGAACAGGTAATTGGGTTGTTTCATTTAATTGAAGATAAGCGGAATAGGATCCGGGAAGAAGAGAGATCTTCTGAGAATGTACGGTTGTTGCTGATACCAGGATCAAAAACAAGGAGGCAAAACTTATTTTCATTGGGGTGTTAAAGTGCTACTAAATTAATTTTTTATTTCGAAGAATTTAGACTGATGCAACCTTTTTTGGTAGTTTAGAGTCTATTGATACAGCAAGTGCTATGGATGATTTAACATTGGTAAATGAATGCGCCAAAGGAAATTCAAAAGCACAGCGAGCGTTGTTTGATAAGTTTGCTCCCAAAATGTTGGCAGTTTGCCAGCGTTATCTGAGAAATAGCCAGGAAGCTGAGGACGTCTTACAAGATGGTTTTGTAAAGGTTTTTCAGAAGATTGTTGATTTCAAAATGGAAGGGTCTCTGGAAGGATGGATACGAAGGATTGTAGTAAATACGGCTCTGGATACGATTCGAAAGAACAAGAAATTATTGGATGACGTTCAGGTTGAAGAAGTTCAATACAAAATGCCCTACACAGATCATCAGTTTGATGGAATGGATTTGGCCCAGTTAATGAAGTTAATTAACGAAATGCCGGATGGTTATCGGGTTGTATTTAACATGTTCGCTATAGAAGGTTATTCACACAAAGAAATTGCAGATACATTGGGAGTGACGGAGAATACCTCCAAATCACAATACTCGCGTGCACGAGCTTTTCTACGCACTCAATTAGAACTATTAGAACGTGATTGAAAAAGATAATATACAAGAACTGTTTTCGAAGGCATTTGAAAACCAAACCGCTCCGGTAAAGCCGGATCTGTGGGCTGGTGTTCAGGCTAAGATGGCTGCTGCAGGGGTTGCTTCAACGGCAACTGTTGCAACAAAAGGGCTTTCTGCTTTGACGAAATGGATCATTGGCTCAGCTGCAGTGGGAACTGTGGGTGTTGTCACTGCTGTTGTTGCTTTGAATTCAGGTGAAGAGCGAACAAGTAAACAGACAGATGCTCCGAAGGAGATCGCTCAGAATACAACTGTAACAAGTACGGAAGAAAAGCCAACGAAAGAAAAAACGTGGGCTCCGCATACCGGTGGTTATATTGCACCTGTTGTGATTGATGAAGAAACATTTGGGAATTCTAATCCTAAGGATGTATCTAAAGAAAAGGAAATCAATAAAGATGTTGTAATAGCAAAAGAAGGTATTACGCAGATTCCTAAAACGGATAAACAGATTATTGAGAAAACTACTCCTGCAGACAACAGCAAGAAAGACGGAACAGAGAAAACAGATTCAAAAAAGGCAGTACCTGCAGATACTAAGAAAGAAATGCCGGCTGTTAAGCATCCTGAGAATATTGCGGAACCGGTTTTTGCAGATTTGAAAGCTGAAGTAACGGACTTCCCGAATATATTTACACCAAACGGAGACGGAATTAATGATTTCTATAAAGTGACGGTGAGCAATATTGAAGACTTTAATTTGATCATTATCAGCAATACATCAAACAGCAACACAATCTTCAAAACGAATGATCCGAATGAAGGCTGGGACGGAACAATTTCCGGAGACAGAGCACCGGATGGAATGTACGCCGCAGTTGTTACCGGTAAAGATAAAAACGGTAAACGCTTTAAGGACATCCAGTTGTTCGAATTAAAACGCTAATAATTACACGTAAACTGAAATAATAAGAGAAACACTCGTCGATTCCGGCGGGTGTTTTTTGTTTTAATCATTTGTTGTGATTTCCTGTAGGCACTCGATGCGTCGCGTGCCTGCAGGATTTGAATATAAAACAAAAAAGCTCCACATTATGTGAAGCTTTCTGAGGTCTCGTCCGGATTCGAACCGGAGTAGACGGTTTTGCAGACCGTTGCCTAACCGCTCGGCCACGAGACCGTATTGTGAGGGCAAAAATAGTAAATTATTCTTTATTCCTAATGAAAATGCTTGTTTTTGTTAACTCATTCTTCATTATAGGAGTTTTGAACTCTTTGAACTTTTGAACCCTTTTCTACCAAGTTCCCGTCTCAATAATAATTGCAACGTTATCTACGTCTCCGTTGATAGGAGGACATATTTTAGTGAGTTTTACCCGTAAACCGATTAATCCGTTGATTTCTTGTTCAATACGTGAAACAATGCGCTGGCCAACATGCTCGATCAGTTTGGAACGGATCGCCATTTCCTGGGTTACTATCGCATTGATATGCACGTAATCAATAGTCTGGCTCAATTCATCATTCAAAGCTGCCTGCTGAAAGTCGGTTTTCATGCGGACATCTACCAGGTAGTTGCCGCCAATCTTTCCTTCCTCCTCCAAACAGCCATGATAGCCATAGAGTTTTATTCCGTTTACTTCAATGATGTGATTCATCCTAATTTTGCTAAACCGTCATTCATGCGTGTCAACGTTTCTTCTTTACCTAAGTAAGATGAAATCTCGAACATGGAAGGCCCTGTTCCGGCTCCTGTAAGCAGCAATCGGAATAAAGGCAGTACAGCACCAATCCCTAAAGATTTCTCTTCCAGGAACGATTTAAATGCTGTTTCAATTGTTGGTGCATCAAACGGAGAAAGTGCTTCTAATTTACTTTTCCATTCGGTCATTAATGCAGCAGAATCTTCTTTCCATTTCTTGGAAACCGTTTGCTCGTCGTATGTTGCAGGCTTATTGATCAGGTACGATCCTTCCGTCATCATATCCTTCACAAAAGTTGCTCTTTCTTTCATCAATCTGCAGAATGCTTCCAAACGCTCTTCTGAATCCGTTAAACTGAACTCTTGCTTTAATAAACGAGCCAGTTCTTTCTCAGAAGTATTCTTTAAATATTGTTGCTGGAACCATTTCGTTTTTTCAGGATCAAACTTTGCTCCTGCTTTCCCTACTCTGTCCAAAGTAAACGCCTGGATCAATTCATCCATGGAGAAAATTTCCTGTGTTGTGCCCGGATTCCATCCTAAGAATGCAAGCATATTGATGAACGAAGCTGCAAAATATCCGTTTTCGCGGTATCCGGAGTATTTTTCACCATCTGCAGCTACCCAATTTACCGGGAAAACCGGGAAACCTAATCGATCTCCGTCTCTTTTGGATAATTTTCCGTTTCCATCGGGTCTTAGTAATAAAGGTAAATGTGCGAATTTTGGTTCATCCCAACCGAAAGCGCGATATAACATCACATGCATCGGAGCTGAGGGTAACCATTCTTCTCCACGAATTACGTGTGAGATCTTCATCAAATGATCATCTACGATATTGGCTAAGTGATAAGTCGGCATTCCGTCACTTTTGAATAGTACCTTGTCATCCAGATTATTAGTGTTCACTACAACCCATCCACGGATGATATCCTCAAGCCTAACATCTTCATTTCTAGGCATTTTGAAACGAATGACATAAGGATCTCCTGCTTCCAAACGACGCTTCACTTCATCTGCAGGAAGTGTCAATGAATTTTTCAGGTTTGTGCGTGTTACACTGTTGTATTGCCAGTTAGGCATTCCCATTTGTTTAGCCTGTTCACGGACAGCCTCCAATTCTTCCGGAGTATCAAAAGCATAATAAGCTTTGTCATTCACAACCAATTCTTCTGCATACGGACGATACATTTCCTTGCGCTCGCTTTGAACGTACGGGCCATATTCACCACCGATTCCTGGACCTTCGTCCGGAATGATTCCACACCATTTCAAAGAGTCCATGATATATTCCTGAGCTCCCGGAACAAAACGTGTTTGGTCGGTGTCTTCTATTCGAATAATGAAAGTTCCATTATTGTTTTTGGCGAAAAGGTAATTATAAAGTGCTGTTCGAACACCTCCCATGTGCAAAGGACCGGTTGGAGATGGTGCGAAACGAACACGTATGTTTGACGAACTCATGCTTGTAATTTTTATGCAAAAGTAATTAAATAATGCCCTCATCCGGCAAAATGGTAATGTGTTAAAAACGTGCCGGATTAACCATTTTTATGAGATAAGTGTACAGACATTCAGAATTGAGTAAGATGTTCTGTATGAACTTTTCTACTTTAGTAAGTTATTCGAATAAGAATTGTTTTTATGTCAGCATTTGATCGCTTGATTGAGCAAATAGACGCCTTCATCCGCAAGTATTACAAGAGTGAGATCTTGAAGGGTGTTTTAATCGTCGTTGGCTTTTTATTGGCCTCCTGGTTAACAGTGAGTGTCCTGGAATATTTTGGTCGTTTCCCGAGTTCGGTACGACTTATTCTCCTGTTATTGTTTATTGGGACAAACGGCTATTTACTAGTTCGCTATTTTGCTCTTCCGTTTATGAGATTGTACTCATTTGGAAAGCGGATCAACAGAACACAGGCTGCGCGAATCATCGGATCTTTTTTCCCGAATGTATCAGATCGTTTATTGAACACCCTTCAGTTAAATGAAATCGTAAACGAGAACGACCGCAGCTTCGAATTGATCCGTGCGAGTGTTTCGCAAAAATCGAATGAATTATTGGCTGTGAAGTTTGAAGAAGCTGTTCGCTATGAGGAATCAAAAAGATATTTGAAGTACGTCATTCCGATCGTTCTTCTTTTCGGAGCGATCGCGGTTTTTGCTCCCGGATGGATTTCAAAAGGGTCTTCCAATGTGGTGAATTTTTCGCAGGCTCAGGAAGCTCCGTTTGATTTCACCCTGGTGAATAGAAAGGACAAATTGCGAGAAGGAAGTTCATACAATGTAGAAGTTGATATTAACGGACTGTATGTTCCGGAACATGTTTTCCTTGTGTCGAATCGTGGAAGATATAAGATGGGAAAAGTTCGAAAGAACAGGTTGGCCTTCCCTATTGAGAATTTGAAAACGGATTTTGTTTTTCATTTCGAAAGCGAAGGGTATGAATCGAAAGAATTCCAGGTAAAAGTGTTAGGGAATTCCTCTCTTGGAAAATTGGTAGCAACACTTCACTATCCCAAATACCTGCACAAGAAAGACGAACGTTTATTAAACATTGCTGATCTGGATCTTCCGGAAGGAACAAAAGTAGATTGGAATGTGGAAGCACGGAATGTGAGTTGGTTTAAAGTTTTTAGTAAGGGATTCTCGAAGCAGTTCAATGCTTCCAACGGAAACTTTCAAGGTACCTATAAAGAAGACGGGTCTATCAATTTTGTTCTAAAGAATAAGGACCTAAATGTAATTGACACATCGAATATCCAGGTGCATGTAATAAAAGATGCTTTCCCTTCTATCCTGGTTTCTGAAAGTGTGGATTCTGTGAAAACCTCGGTGCGCTTGTTTGAAGGATTGATCTCTGATGATTACGGGTTGACCTCGCTGTATTTTATGTACACAATCAGGAAGAAGAACGGGTCTGAGTTGAAGCGAAAAATGTTGGTAGACAAATACAGTTCGACTAATAATAAATTCTCCTTCGCTGTAGACTTTAGTCGCGATAATATTGATGTGGAAGACAAGATTTCTTATCATTTCCAGGTTTACGATAACGATGGTGTGAACGGATCGAAAAGCACTTCTTCTCAGAACTTCGTTTACGAGTTGCCGACACTTACGGATTTGAATCAGAAACGTGACGAGGTACAGAAAGAATTGAAGAATTCATTGAAGGATGTCTTCAAGAAAACGGAACAGTTCCAAAAGGATGTAAACAAACTTCAGAAATCTTTGATGAATAAATCGAAGAGTGATTTCAAAAATATGGAACAGGTGCAATCCCTGAAACAACAGCAACAATCTTTGCAGGAAGAACTTCAATCTATTAAAGATAAACTGGACGCAAGCAACGAAGAAAAGAACAAGTTGAGCGAACAGGATGAAGAGTTGTTGAAGCAGCAGGAATTGATAGAAGAATTACTGAAAGAAGTAATGGACGACGAGCTGAAAAAGCTTCTGGATGAATTGGAGAAGCTGATGGAAAAGAACGATCAGCAGCAAATGAAAAACGAAACTGAAAAGTTGGACGCATCCAGTGATGAGATGAAGAAGCAATTGGATCGTACGATGGAAATGCTGAAGCGTTTGCAGGTGAATGAGAAAATTGACGACTTAGAGAAAGAGTTGGACCAATTGGCTGCTGAGCAGGAAAAGCTCGAAAAGGATATTAAGGAAGAAAAAGTTTCTGAAAAGGATGCATCCAAGAAGCAGGACGAATTGAACAAGAAGTTTGAGGAGTTGAAGAAAGAAATGCAGGAAATGCAGAAGCTGAACCAGGAACTGGAACGACCTATGCCAATGGATGCTTTTGAGCAGGAGCAACAGGATATTTCAAAAGAGATGAATGATGCTAAAGGTAAATTGGATCAGGGCAAGAAAAGTAAGGCAGGAGAGAATCAGAAGAATGCTGCTGAGAAAATGAAAGAGCTTTCGGACCAATTGAATAACCAGCAAGAAGCTGCCAACAAGAAGCAGAACGAAGAAGACATGGGCTTGATTCGTCTTTTGCTGGAGAATTTGATGTCTTTGAGTTTCGACCAGGAATATGTGATGAACCGATTTGGAAAGGTAAAGGACATGGATCCTTATTATAATAAGTTGGGCAGAAAGCAGCGAAGCATTATTGATGACAGCAAACTAATAGAAGATAGTTTGTTGGCTCTAGCGAAACGACAAACAAAGATTGCTCCGTTTATTGATAAGGAATTAAAGGAGATCCGTACAAACTTCGGGCTGATTACAAACGAGATTGGTGAGCATAGCAGAAAACCAATGCAGCAACACCAACAGTATGTAATGACGAGCTACAATAATTTGGCTTTGATGTTGAATGAGAGTCTGCAATCCATGCAGCAGCAGGCACAACAACAAAAGCCAGGTTCTGGCTCTTGTGATAATCCGGGAGGTGCCGGAAAGAAACCAAGTGCCGGAGAAATGTCTCCGGGAGACATGAAGGAGATGTTGAAGAAACAGCTGGAGCAAATGAAGAAGGGTCCGAACCCTGGTGGAAAAGAGCCCGGAGACAAACCCGGACAGGGAAGCCAGGGAATGCCAGGTTTAGGAAATAAGGAGGTTGCCAAAATGGCCGCTCAGCAAACTGCTATTCGTCAGCGCTTGGAGCAGCTTCGCAATGAAATGAACAAGGAAGGACAAGGAAAGGGAAATCAATTGAATCCTTTGATTAAAGAATTGGAAGAGCAAGAGAAACAATTGATCAATAAACAATTCTCTCCGGATATGATTCGCCGCCAGCAGGACATTCTTACCCGTTTGTTGGAGAGTGAGAAAGCATTGAAGGAACGGGGGTTTGAGGAAAAAAGGGAATCTACTTCCGGAAAAAACACAAATTATGGTAACCTTATTCGATTTGATGAGTATAAGCGTAACAAGCTTGGACAAGTTGAGTTGCTGCGTGCCGTCGATCCTTTGTTAACAAAGTATTACAAAGACAAAGCGGGCAAGTACTTCAATCAGTTCTAGTATTCGTAGAACATTAAATGATAAGAATGAAAGAAGGGTTTACTTTAATTGATTCGTTAAGCATTCCTTCAGAGTTGAATAATTTACCGGTCGTTGAGTCAATGATTGACAAGGCGTGTCAGACGGTTGGTATAGATGAAGACATGTATGGCAATGTCTTGATCGCAGTGACTGAGGCAGTAAACAATGCAATTATTCATGGCAACTCAATGCACGGAAGTAAAGAAGTGAAATTGGAATTTTATGAGACCAGTGATGGATTTGGTTTCACAATTTGTGATGAGGGAACAGGTTTCGATCACCTTCACCTCCCCGATCCCACGGCTCCTGAGAATATTGAAAAGGAAAATGGTAGAGGAATTTTCTTGATGCGAAACCTGGCTGATGAAGTCATGTTTAATGATAGAGGAAACGAAGTGAGTGTTTTTTTTAATAGATAATGGTAGAAGTTTTTTTTGACGATATAAAAGAAGTTCCGGGTGTAAACCCGGAATTTTTGTTTGCATGGTATGCTAATGTTTGTGAGCTTGAGGGAAAGGAACTCGGAGAGGTTTCATTGATCTTTTGTTCAGATGAGCATTTGCTTGAAATGAACAAGGAGTATTTGGAGCATGATTACTACACAGATATTATAACCTTCGATTATACACAAGGTGATTTGGTTTCTGGTGATTTGTTTATCAGCCTTGATCGTGTTCATGATAATGCAGACGAGTTTGATGTGTTGTTCCAGGATGAGCTGCACCGCGTTTGTGTGCATGGATTGTTGCATTTGTGTGGGTATAAGGATAAGTCTGAAAGCGATGAGAAATTAATGCGTTCCAAAGAAAATGAAATGTTGGTTTTGCGTGAGTTCCACGTGAAACATTTGAAGTGACATGTTTTGTTCCGTGTGGAACAAGCATTTTTCTGGAATGAATGTTTTTTGTTCAGAATTTGAAGGCCTAAGTGTTAATGTTGCGTAAGTTTCACGTGGAACATGTGAGGGCTTGATTGGAATGATAGTAATTTTGTTCCACGTGAAACATGAAATAATATGTTGAAGAATTATGATGTCATTGTAGTAGGTGGCGGACATGCTGGTTGTGAAGCTGCGAATGCAGCGGGAAAGCTGGGTTGTTCGGTGTTGTTGGTTACAATGAATATGAATACAATTGCTCAGATGAGTTGCAACCCGGCAATGGGTGGTGTGGCAAAAGGGCAAATTGTTCGGGAGATTGATGCGCTTGGTGGCGGATCCGGAATTGTTTCGGATTTGTCAGCTATTCAGTTCCGAATGTTGAATCGATCGAAAGGCCCTGCAATGTGGTCTCCACGAACGCAAAACGATCGAATGAAGTTTGCTGAAGAGTGGCGTTTGTTGCTCGAGCGAAATCCAAATGTTGATTTTTGGCAGGATATGTCTAACGGCTTGATAGTTGAAGGCGGAAAGGTTGTTGGTGTGAAAACATCGATGGGAATGTCGATTTATGGAAAATCTGTTGTCTTGACGAATGGGACTTTCCTAAATGGATTGATTCATTTAGGAGAGAAACAGTTTGGAGGCGGAAGGATTGGTGAGAAGGGTGCTACAGGAATTACTGAGGATCTGATTGCTTTGGGTTTTGAGTCCGGAAGAATGAAGACAGGAACTCCGCCAAGAATTGATGGTCGTTCCCTGGATTATTCCAAAATGGAAGTCCAGGAAGGAGACGAGAACCCAAATAAGTTTTCCTACGGAAACACGGAAGCTTTGAAAATTCAAAGAGCTTGTCATTTGACTTATACCTCTACCCTAACACATGATCTTTTGCGTGAAGGATTTGATCGTTCGCCCATGTTTAACGGTGCGATCAAAAGTAGCGGCCCAAGATATTGCCCAAGTATTGAAGATAAAATTAATCGTTTTGCTGACCGTGACAGGCATCAATTGTTTGTGGAGCCGGAAGGCTGGAATACGATTGAAATATATGTAAACGGATTTTCTACCAGTTTACCTGAGGATGTTCAATTGCGTGCACTTCGTTCTATTGAAGGATTCGAGCATGCTAAAATGTTTAGACCTGGTTATGCAATAGAATATGATTACTTCCCTCCCACTCAACTAAAACACACGTTGGAAACAAAATTGGTTGAAGGATTATATTTTGCCGGTCAAATTAATGGAACGACTGGTTACGAAGAAGCCGCTTGCCAGGGTTTAATGGCTGGAATTAATGCCGCTCTGAAGGTTCAGGAGAAAGATCCGTTGATTTTGTCGCGAAGTGATGCTTACATTGGGGTTTTGATTGATGATTTGATTACTAAAGGAACTCAAGAACCATATCGTATGTTTACTTCACGAGCTGAGTATCGGATATTGTTGCGCCAGGACAATGCAGATGTTCGCTTGACCCCAATGGCTGTTGAACTTGGCTTACAGGATCAGGAAGCTTTGGACAGGGTAAATAGAAAAATGAATGCTGCAAATGAACTGATGAGTGTTCTACGAAAAGAAGGCGTGACTCCGATTATTGCAAATCCAATTTTGGAAGAAGTTGGAAGTGCCCCTCTTTCGCAACAGGTTAAATTAGCTTCTGTTCTTACCAGGCCACACGTTACAATGGAACATGTGCTTGAGATGAGTGAAGAGGTTAAAGAATTAGCGAAAAGGTTACACGTGGAACATGCAGATGCTGTGGAGCAAGCTGAAATCCTGTTAAAGTATGAGGGTTATATTGCTCGTGAGGAAGAAGTGGCTTTGAAACTATCCAGGTTGGAATCTGTTGTAATTCCGGATTCGGTAGATTATAACGGAATGAAATCGCTTTCTTTGGAGGCCAGAGATAAGCTCACACGGATTAAACCGGTAACAATCGGTCAGGCATCACGCGTAAGTGGTGTTTCTCCAAGCGATATTTCTGTATTATTAATTCATTTAGGAAGATAGTTTCACGTGGAACATTTAAACCAATCAGCTTGCCCCGCTTGCGGAACACAATCGTTTAGTACGTATTTGACGGTAACCGATCATTTCCTTTCGAAGGAAAGTTTTAAACTGGAGTTGTGTAATTCCTGTTCTTTATTGTTTACCAATCCGCGGCCCAGCTTACAGCATATTGGAGATTACTATAAGTCTGAAGAATATGTTTCGCATAGTTCTACAAAGAAGGGATTAGTCAATAGAGCTTACAGCTTGGTGCGTTCATATACTTTGAAGAAGAAGATTTCTTTGTTGAAGCAATTAACAAACGGAACGAAGTTGTTGGATATTGGTGCGGGAACCGGTCACTTCCTGGCTAAAGCTAAAGAATCAGGTTATACTGTCCTGGGATTGGAACCGGATGAGGATGCGAGAAAAGTTGCTTTGTCAGAAAGTGGAGTTGAACTCCGTGATTTGAATTTACTGCATGAATTGAACGAGGAATTCGACATTGTTTCCATGTGGCACGTATTGGAACATGTGTATAATTTGCAAGCAGATTTAGAGAAGATAGTTTCTTTAATAAACCAGAATGGTGTTCTTATTATTGCGGTTCCGAATTATACATCGTTTGATGCGCAATATTATAAAGAGTTTTGGGCGGCTTATGATGTTCCACGTCACTTGTATCATTTTTCTCCCAAGTCGATTATTCCTTTAGTTGAATCCAAAGGTTTGAAGTTTGAAAAAATGCTTCCAATGAAATTTGACAGTTATTATGTTTCAATGCTTAGCGAAAAATACAAGGGTGGTTCCATGCTGAAAGCACTGAGAATTGGATTTTTGTCAAATAGCAAAGCGAAAGAAGGTTTGTCGAGTTCCCAGATCTATATTTTCCGCAAGAAATAGTGTTTTTAAGCTCTCTGAAGGGTTTTTTTTGTGTTTAGAAGGGAAATACTTTGGGTGTTTGGGGATCTGGCAGGAAATCAAGTGAAATTTTTAACTTTTTAGAGCAGTTTCTCAATAATATGGCCCTTCAACTTCTCTTTAATTATCATTTTGGATTCTTATAACTTATCATGGTTAACTATGAAAGTTATTAACTTATTAGTTCAAAATTTTTAAGGTCATCGAGCGTAGTCGAGAGGTCGACCTCTTTATTTAATGTTTAAGAGATTTTGGTGCTTTTAGATATTCGGCTCAATCCAATCTCCGTTTTCACGAATCAAGTTGATCAATGCATCTACAGCTTCTTCTTCAGAAACATTTTTCTTCACCACGGTTTTCTCCTTGTAAAGATTAATCTTCCCCGGACCTGTTCCAACATATCCGTAATCGGCATCGGCCATTTCTCCCGGACCATTTACAATGCAGCCCATGATCCCGATTTTAAGACCTTTCAAGTGGGCAGTTCGTTCACGTATTTTTGCGGTGGTTTCCTGTAGATCAAACAATGTTCTTCCGCAGGATGGACAGGAAATATATTCTGTTTTGGAGATTCGTGTGCGTGTAGCTTGCAGGATCCCAAAAGACAGACTATTCAAATCAACTAAGGATCGTGGAGCTGTGATCCAAAGTCCATCAGCAAAACCATCAATGAAATGAATGCCGGCATCTGAACTTGCATACAATTGAAGCATCTCTAATTCCTGTAGATCGTAAGTTAGTTTAAGAATAACAGGATTTCGATTTGTTAATTCCGCTAATTCATATTGAAATTTGCGGATAATTTGTGTTTTCTGTTGCTTTTTAGTTTCAGCAACGTAAATAACTTCTCCTGTTGGAAGCTCTGAAACAGCAAATTCAGAATCCAAATCAAGCAGTAGAAACACAGTTCCATTCGGCAAGTTTTGACAATATTCTGCCAATGTGCAGAGTGGATAAGAGTCGGTCCTGCAGTGTTTTTTCCAGGTTTCATAGTTTTGGACCAAACGTAAAGTTCCCGGGATTTCGAAATCAATAGTTTGATCTCCCAGGTAAACATAATCGGCTGCCTGATCAGAAATAGTCCATTTATCTAACTTTTCAGAATAGGAATAGCCAAATCCGAAAAAATTAGTTGAAACTATTTTTTCTTTCTTTGAAATGTCTGCAAAAACGATTGAAGTATTACTTCCTCCTATATTAATTAATCGATTTGTTATCCGCTTGTTATGATTGAAGTAATCTAATTTTAATTTTGACGAATAATTTAGTTTGTGATAGGATTTTTTATGAAATTTTTCAACCAATTTTCTCGCAACCGGAATTTCAAATTCAGGATCTTCTGTTAATGAAACACGAATCGTATCTCCTAATCCGTCTTCCAGCAAAGCCCCTATTCCAACAGCCGATTTTATTCTTCCATCTTCACCCTCACCAGCTTCGGTTACGCCAAGATGCAGCGGGTAGTTCATGCATTGCTCTTTCATGGTTTTTACCAAGAGCCGGTAAGCCTGAACCATGACGAGTGTATTACTGGCTTTCATGGAAATAACCAAATCATGATAATCATTCTTGCGGCAAATGTGAATGAATTCCATGGCAGATTGAACCATTCCTTCCGGGGTATCACCAAATCTGCTAAGGATCCTATCGGAAAGTGAACCATGATTTGTTCCGATTCGCATGGCTGTTCCGTGCTGTTTGCACAGCAAAACGAGTGGAGTGAACTTTTCTTCTATCCGAACCAATTCGGCCTGGTAACTTTCGGCTGTATAATCAATTTCTTCAAATTTCTTTTTATCCGCGTAATTTCCGGGATTTACCCGAACCTTTTCAATGAGTTTTGCTGCGATCTCAGCAGCGTTTGGTGTAAAATGTATGTCTGCTACTAGCGGGGTGTTATAACCGCGTTTAACAAGCTCTTTTTTGATGATCCCGAGGTTTTCCGCTTCCTTCTTCGATGGAGCTGTCAAGCGCACCAATTCACATCCGGCATCAATCATGCGAATGGATTGTTCCACAGAACCTTCGGTATTCATAGTGTCTGTAGTGGTCATGGATTGAATCTGAATCGGATTTTCACCTCCGATGGCCGTAATTCCAATCTTCACCTCCCGCGTTTCAAAACGTTCGCGATTGAAAAGATCGTTACAGAATTCCGTTTGTTCAGACATTAAAGTGTTTTTACAAAAGTAAAGGTACGCAATGAATTTTACTGATTGATCTCTTGCACAAGCATTTCAATAAGATGACCGGCTTCGCGTTTCAAATAGTAATGACCTTCGAATTCTCTGTAATCGGATATAATTAAATTGGCATGAATTAACTCTTTGATGTGTTTTGAGATCGTTGATTTGGTTAAAGTCGTAATTATTTGAAAGGTGTCATTCGTTGCCTGACGATTTTCAAACAGGTATTTGATGATTGTAATTCTGGCTGGATGACCAAGTGCTTTGGCGATTTGTGCCAACTGTAAAGTTTGGTCAGAATAGGGATAGATTTTAGTTGTGCCCATAGCTTCTTTCTTATTTAATTTAAGAAAAAAGATGATTTGCTGCAAGCATTTTATTTTAAATTGTTTAACTCTTCGATTTCTTCCTGAAAGGCCTTCCTATGGCTCGGTTCGCTATTTGGCGAATTGGCGAATTTGCGAAATGGCTAAATGGGTGGTCGATAGGTGGATCGTTAGATTTTCAGGCTTTCCGAATGATGCACTTTCCGGATGAAGAAAATGCAGTTATTCGGGTTTGGTTCTGCAGATTCGTACAAGACAGCGGTTAAGAAGGCTCATGGCGTTTGTTTTACAAAACCGGACGATTTGAATGATTTGTTTCCGGCAGCAATGAAAATCCAAAACACTTCTTTACGTCCGTTTATAATTGCTAAGTTGCCGTTTTCCTGGGTATAGATCAGAGCTTTTCGATTCTTATAAATAAAAAGCAAAAAAGGAATGGGTGTGAAGAGCAGTTTTTGTTTGACAGATAAATAATTTCCTCGATTCTTCACTTTCAATGAGAATTCTTTGGTGGGTTGCAGGCTGTCTCCAATTAGAACAGATAGCTTTTTGTTTCCGTCATAATGAAGTGTTACCGGTAAAGAATCCCAGCCCAAATGATCGCGTTCAAATAAGGTAATTCGATCGTATTCGTAAAGCTGGTTTGAAAGGGCCTTTCCTGTTGAATCCAAATTATTAATGCCCGAATAAGTACCTGAAATTTGCTCACAATTAGTTGACGTTCTGTTGCATTTAAGTAATAATTCTTTTTCGCTTACACAGGAGGTAAGTATGAGAACGATAAGAATAAAGAGGCTTCTTTGAAACATCATGATGAAGGTAATAATCGGCAATTTAAGGAAATGATTCCAAGCGATGAGGATCTTATCGCTTATAATGCACACTCCCACAGCAATGTTTAAACTTTTCACCGCTTTTACAATAACAAGGATCATTTCTTCCGATCTCTTTCCGTTTCCGATTCAAAGTGCGGTCAGATAGGTGCTGATTGAAAATCTTTTCCAATAAAGCATACAATTCCGGATGCTTTTCTTCCAATAGTTTCGGGCGTTCGAAAAAGTATTCACTGATTACCGACAAAAATTCGGCACGATTCGTTGCTGCGTAAGGATTGATATCTGATTTTCCGTCATAAATCCGTTCAATTTCCCGGTTCATCAGATCAATCCAGGGAAGTGCATATTTTTTGTCCATCAGCACTTTCGGAAGACCGTCAATTTCACCGTCCGATTTATCGATCAAATGCACAAACTCATGAATCGCCGTGTTATGCTTGTCGGATTCATTTTTAAAACCCAGCTCCAATGCTTGTTTCGACAAGATCATAATTCCTTCCATGCTTTGGTTCCCCACCATTCCCAGGATTCTACGATCGGATTCTCCTTCAAATTGGTAATTTTCATCAAACATGGCCGGATAAAGCAAAACTTCATGAATGTTGGTATACTTCCAGGAATCAAAACCGAAAATGGGAATGATAGCGCTGGAAGCAACGAGTAATTTGTCCGTTAAACTAACATCCGTTTTGATCCCGGTGATCCGGCAATTGAGCAAAAATTCCTGCACTTTAAACTCGAAACGGGTTTTTTCTTCTGGCTCCAAAGCGTTGTAATAAGAAACTTCACGGAGTAAAATGGTCCGCCACTCAACCGGGAATGTTTCTTGTGGAACCCTCCATTTGGAATGTGAAGCCTGGTTGTAAGATCTCCAACCTAAGAAGAGCAGCAAAGCAACAATTGCGAGAATACCGATTGCTATCATTAAAAAAAATTAAAGGTTTGATTCCTATTTCCATCCCCAATTGGGAAAAAGACAATCGAATTTACTAATTTTCCGCCATGCATTTCGATGAATTAATCCATTTCTGTTTTCAGCTTCCCGGAGCAACAGAAACTTTTCCTTTTGATAAGCGTACTTTGGTGATCAAGGTCCAAAACAAAATGTTTGCCTTGGTGGATGTAGAGAATCCCAAAAGTATTAACCTGAAATGCGATCCGGAAAGAGCTGTCGAACTGCGGGAACGCTACGATGGAATCCAGCCGGGTTATCACATGAGTAAAAAGCATTGGAATACGGTCTCACTGCAAGGACAGGTTGATGATTCTTTGATAAAGGAGTTAATCGTACACTCTTACGATTTAGTGGTTTCTTCACTCCCAAAAAAATTACAGGATGAGCTTAAGAATTGATAAATATGTGTGGTTTGTACGCCTTGCAAAAACAAGGACACTGGCTACGGATTTGGTACAGAAGAATAAAATCAAACTGAATGGCTCGCCGGTGAAAGCTTCCAAAGAAGTGAAAATCGGTGATACACTTTCTATCTTTAAGAACAATGCCACATTCAGTTACAAGATCAAAGATCTGCTGGACCGGAGAGTGGGAGCAAAGCTAGTTGGCGATTACCTGATCGATATCACAGATCCTATGGAACTGGAAAAATTCAAAACCTACCGGGAAGCACAAAGCGTTTATCGGGAATACGGAACAGGAAGACCTTCCCGCAAGGACCGCGACAACCTGGAATCGTTTTTCGAATGGCTGGAAGATGATGAGGATTAACTGAAACCACGAACTATTCACTATTCATGTCGAAACCCATTTATGTCCTCGGAACAGGACTTTCACACAACGGATCTGCAGTTCTGCTAAAAGACGGACTTGTTTGTGCTGCGATTGAAAAAGAACGTATTACAAGGATTAAGCACGATGGTGGAAACGATACAGAAGCCATTCAGTATTGCCTGGATGCAGCCGGAATTTCGCTCGAAGAGGTAGATTTGGTGGTCCAAACAGCCAATTTTGAAATTCCGGACAGGGATCGCTTTCACGGAAAACGAGTGTTTGCAGGAACTGAGAATCCAAAGCTGATTGCTATTTCTCATCATTTGGCACATGCGTACAGTGCAGCCGGAACCTGCGATTTTGATGAATGCGTGGTCATGGTGATTGATGGTTGCGGAAGTCCCTACGAACAATGCTCGGATGTTTCATCCGGAACAATCATTCCGGAGAACCTGGATGAACTTTCGAAATCAGGAATGTGGTGCGAAAAAGACAGTTTCTATTATTTCGACGGACAAAAACTAAACACGCTTTTCAAAGATTTCAGCCCGGTTGAAAATCAATCTCAAACCCGATTGAAACTTCCAACGACCAAAGATTCTATCGGCGGATTTTATGCCGCGATCAGTCATTACGTTTTTGGAAATATGGACGATGTAGGAAAATTAATGGGTTTGGCACCGTATGGAAAAGAAGGAGTGATTGACAAAGAGACTTTTGAGTTCAAAGATGGATCTTTACTTCTTCGCAACGAATGGCAGGAAGAATTGAAAATGCCGTCAAGCAGCTATTCATTTTTTAAGGAGAACTTTCAATATTATGCTGATGTGGCTTTTTGGGCACAGAAACAGGTTGAAAAAGCCGTTTCAGTGTGTTTTAAAGATCGTTTAACGCGCTTTCCGCATAAAAATGTGTCTTATAGCGGCGGTGTTGCTTTGAATGCGGTAGCGAATGCAAAATTGCTGAATAATGACGTGGTCGAAAATTTATACATCGAACCGGCTGCGGGAGATAATGGATTGGCTTTAGGTTGTGCGTATTACGGCTGGCTGGAGGTTTTGGGAAAACCAAAAGTGATGCACACTGAAAGCACGTGTTTCGGAAAAAACTATTCGGACGAAGAAATTCAAAAAGAATTCAGGGATCTTCCTGAAAGTTGGAAAACAAGCCAATTATCAGACGAAGATCTTGTTTCTTTGACTGCGGAAAAATTGGCTGAAGGCTTAACTGTCGGATGGTTCCGGGACAAGTGTGAATTTGGACCAAGAGCTTTGGGGCACCGAAGTATCCTGGCACATCCGGGAATAGAAGGTTTAGGTGATCATATCAATGCGAATATCAAGTTCCGGGAAGATTTTCGTCCTTTTGCTCCTGCAGTTCTTCCGGAATTAGCCTCCACTTATTTTCAATCAGGAAGAAAAAGCCCGTACATGATACTGGTTGATCACACCAAACCGGAATACCTGAAACAGTTGAAAAATGTAACACATGTCAACGGAACTGCCCGGGTTCAAACGGTAAATAAAAACTGGAACTCGCTGTTTTACCAATTGATTCAAGCCTTCCACAAAGAAACGGGAATAGGAGTTTTGCTCAATACCAGCTTCAACAAGAAGGGAATGCCGATCGTGGAGACACCGGAACAAGCTATTGCTTTATTTCAGGAATCAGCGTTGGATGTGTTGGTGTTGAATAATTTCCTGATAGAAAAGACGCTTGTTTTACCAGCCGCCACCGCCACCTCCGCCGCCACCTCCGCCGGAAAATCCACCACCACCTGAGAAAGATCCTCCTGAAGAAGAACTTGGCGGAACAGAGGAAGAAGAGATCGCTGAGGAAAAGCTGTTTGCATTGAAATGTGAAAATCCATACAATCCCATTCCTGCATACCAATAACCGGTCATTCCGAAGCCTGTTTGCAGTTCCACCGGATTAAACTGACTTTCCCATTCTTTGGCCAATCCCAAAACAATGGCGTAGGGAAGAAGTCGTTCAAAAGTTTCAAAATTGAGATCGGGAGGATTGTTGAACTGAATGCGTTTTTTGTCGGCGTATTCAATGAATAATTTCAATCCCGAAATGTGATCCATGACCTTTCGTCCTTCCGGTGTGGGTTGTTCAAATAAATATCCGAAAAGCAGGTTGATCCCAAAACCCAGTGCGGCCATTACTCCAATAATAATGTAGGATCCGCCAAACAGGAATTTCAGACCTAAGGCAATACTAATGAAAAGGAATAGAAAGAGGTATTGTGTTCCGTTAATGCGCGCATTTAGTTTTCGGTATTTCTCCTGGTGACTTTCTGTAATGTTCTGTTGTAAATCATCCATTCCTTTTTTCAAGTTAGCGTTATAGGTATTTTCACTAAATGTAAAAGAGTCTTTATTCGAAAAGAAAGCTTGATAAACCTGGTTTTCCGCTGATGTTAAATCGTATTTTGGATTTTCAGATTTGGTGAAAGTATAAGTTGGAGAACCTTGTTTGTCCTCTTGTTTGATTTTCATCCATCCCTTTGCTCCCAAAGAAGCAATTTGACCGGTAAATGCTGTTGAAGTAACAACACCCCGATTCATAATGGCAGAGACATCTGCAGGTGAAAATCCTTTCGGAGCATCATACTGCGGCATAATGGTTCCCGGTTTGGGATCACGACCGTATTTCCACCAAAGAATGGTGTTTCGAATCAATAGAAATACCACCATGAAAATCAAGAGTACCCACAAAGCATGACTTTTTATCCAATAAATAAAATTGTCATAATCACTTGGATAAATCAATTGTTTTTTATCCCAGGAAGCTGAAAAAGTTAATCCCTCGTAAGCAAAAAGTGATGCTTTCGTTTTGAAAAGCAATTCGTTTGGCTGCACTTGTTCCACGATGTAATTCTTGCCTGCATCTCCTTGAGAACCGGTATAAGCAATGAATTTGTTGAATTTGATTCCGGATGGAAGAAGTACCCGCGCTGTTAATGTGTCAATTGAAAATTTCCAGCCATTTCCGTTGGTATTCCAGTACAATTCATCTACATCCTTTAAAAAACGGAGAACGTGGTTTACTTTGTAAGTGAGATCATAGGTATAATTCCCGGGCTCAAGACTGATGTCCTTGTTTCCAAAATAGATCCGGATCCCGTTTTCCACTGTTTCTGTGTGGTAATCTTCTTTCTTCCCGTTGCGGGTAATGGAAATAAGAGAGAAATCTACTGTCGTTTCGCCTCCTTCATATTCGTAACTCAGCGGAATTTCGCGGTAAATACCATGATTGATGTCGTATCCGTCTGCATAAATCCGGATGTGTTCGGTAATCAGCATCGAACAATCTTTGTTGATTTGGTAGGTTCCGTCAAAACGAATGATGTGCGCAAAATCCGGATCTTCCTGGGAAAATGTTCCACAAGAAACCAGGACGAAAAGCACTGCTAAAAGTTGTTTGATCATAAGACTGGAGTTTCTTTTTGTGCGTTTGCAGCCTGAACGTATTGTTTGGCAGTATGCCCGGAAGCAGAGCTGAAAAAGCTGTAAGGGATTTGTGAGATCATGCGGTTGTAGGCTTCTACCGTTCCATTGTAAAATTGGCGGGAATAAAGCAGGTGATTTTGAGTTTCTGTGATTTGTGAAAGCAGTTTTTCAAATGTCTGATCTGCCTTTAAATCGGGATAAGCTTCCTTTATAACGTTGATTTTGTTTAAAATTTGCGGAAAATCATCGTCTTTGTCCCAAATCCCTGTCCGATTTTTTGCGATTTCTTCCAGCAGATCTGCCTCGTGTTTGGCATATCCGGATGCAACTCCAACAAGCTTAGGAATGAGTTCATGTCGTCGCACTAACTGCACATCCATATCTGCAAAAGCGGCATCCACCAGGTTTTCCGACCGGATCAACTGATTGCGCAGAACCAGGAAAATGATGAGAAGGAGGAATACCAGTGAGCCTCCAATCAGTAATAAAATCATACGGAAAAGTACTCAAATAATTGGTGCCGAACTAAAATGAAAATGCAGAGATTGGTTTATCCCTGCATTCTAAATTCAATCCGCTTAATTTTTAAGGTTCTGCACGCAGCTGCTCAAACACACTTACATATTCCTCTAATTTTTCAAACAATCCTTTCAGGTCTGCAGGAATTGCCTGTGGAAACAGCTTTTGGATTTGTGTAATTCCTCCTTTTGCAGCTTTTTCTGCGCCGGCTTTATCTCCGGCCCCAAATCGTTCCGCCATTAATTTCATGCTTTGATTGACAATTGCAACCGTCATCATGCGCTTGTGATTCATGTCGAGCGTCATGTCGAGCAAACCGGTTGCCGGGCTCCATTCCGGGTGCAGTTCTTTTTCTACTACTTTTTGCTTTTTGCTCACCGGATCGGTGTAAGTCATGCGTGCAACAACTTTTTGCTGTTCAATAGCTTGAGTGGAGTTGATGATGTCCATTTTCACCAGGGCCATTTTTTGCAATCCCGGGAATAAATGGTCGATATCAACAGTCACTTTTCCGGCATTCACTTTTGCATTTTCATATCCCAGCAATTGTTTATAAACAATTTGGTCATTGAACAAAACTTCCAGTTTCACATCCGTTCCGATCGGGTCAATGATTCCGTCGAATGTTTTTAGGAATGCCTGGCTGTAGTGAGAAGGATCACCGGCCATTTGCATCGTTCCGCCGCCAATTGTTGCCAATTGCTCCAACAAAGCAGCATTGTATCCATATCCAACACCAATTGCGGAAATCTGCAATCCTTTAGCAGCATAGGTTTTTGCCAGGTTTACAGAAAGTTCGGGTTCGTCTCCGCCATAACCATCGGAAAGTAAAACCAGACGATTAACCATGTTCGCTTTTTTATCGGCCGATAATTGTTTGAGACCTTCTTCAAAACCGATGGAGATATTTGTTCCGCCATTTGGCTGCAATGCACGGATAATGTCGCAGATAGCCGGTTTGTTGGTAATAAACTGCGAAGGCAGTACTTTATAAACCTGGTCGTCGAAAGCTACAATTCCTATACGGTCTTGCGGAGTCATGCGATTGATAAATTCAATCAAGGTATGTTTCAGTAACTCCAGCCTGTTATCATTCGACATGGAACCGGAAACATCGATTACAAAGAGCAGGTTTTTCGGGATGGATACTTTTTTGTTCTTGGCATTCACTTTAAAACCAACTTCCAGCGCCGCTTCTTTGGATGAAGCATTGAATTTGTTTCCCCATTTCAGGAATAAGTCCACTTCATTGTCACCGGAAGGATATTGAGCGGTCACGAAATCGTTCACGTTCAAAGTCACCAGGTCTTTTACCCTGGGAATAAAGGATTCAATGTTTTCCAGTCTTGGATCCGGAATGTAATTGATTGTTTTCCCCATGGTAGCAAATCCTTTCATTCTGCTGAGATCTAGAACACTTGCATCCCGCTGAAAAGTGAAATCAACCACGTATTTTGTCTTTAAGGGAAGCATGAACCAAACTTTTCCTGTAGCATCCGTTTTGCCTTTGTATTTGACGGATCCGCCTACAGTTTTCAGGTAAACCGGTTCGTTGACAATAGGAGAACCGCCTTTGCGAATGGTTAAATCAACAACCGCATGCGAACTGCTCGGTTTAATGCCTGCAGGAATGGTTTGAACAGTATATTTTCCTTCGAGCTTTTCAGTGAACGCCTTTTTTTCATAAGTCAAAAAGCAGGTTCTGGCGGTTGACTCATCTTTGAAATCTACCCATTCCAAAGACGGAATGTCTGCGACATCAATTTCGTAATCGTTTTTATTTGGGACCAGGAAAATGCACTCTCCCATAGCATTCGTTGTACCGGTGAATTGTTCTGCCAATGCAAAACAGGTAAGCGTTACTGGGATGTTGGCCTGTGGTTTGTCTTCACGGGTTTTTACGGCCACTTTCAGGGCACAATGAGTTGCATCCGGTTGTGGCATGGTAGGATATTTTTGGGGTGTTTTTTTAAAAACGATCGTGGATCGATCCGGTAAAATACGGTTTTCACGTTCCCAGACTTCCAAGTCGTACGTGAGGTGTTTGCTGGCAGTTCCTTTTCCCCAGGCTTCTACCCAAAGACAATTGCTCATATCACCGACAGATCCGATCCATAATTCGCCGTGGTCGAAAACCATGTCCAGAGTTCCGGAAGCATTCGTCTTCTTTTCAATGCGTTCAAAGGTCTTTGATTCTACGAAACGCACTGACATATTTGCAGCGGGTTTGTTTTGGTTGGTCATTACCTGTAAATGGTAACTGGTTTGGGCGCTGGCAATGGGAATGCAGCAAAGCGCCGCCAACAGGAGTCGAATTGATTTCATAAGTTTGGGAACAATTGGGTTTGTACTCTTCAAACTCAGTGATTCCAATTTGGTTACAAACTTTTGAAGAAAGATTGATTTATCTGCGAACAGGTTTTCCTTAAAGGGAGTGATTTTCACTGGTGTTCAATCCACACTTTTCGCAGCCTGGTTGTTTTTTTCGTCGGGAAGTCAAAATAAATCGCCGGACCAGGTAAAACCCTGCTCCCAAAATTGCCAGTATGACTAAAACGATCTGCATCAGCTGAAAATAATATACGTAATGTATGCTCCAAGATACGCCAAAACTCCCATATATCCAACTTGAACAATGGGCCATTTCCACGATTTTGTTTCGCGTTTCACCACAGCCAGAGTCGCCATACACTGCATCGCGAAAACATAAAAGACCAATAGCGAAAGTCCGCTTGCAAGGGTGTAAGTCGGAGTTCCGTCTTCCCTTTTCTGCGCTTTCATTTTGTCCATCAATTGTTTCGGATCATCATCTGCGTCGTGCACGGAATAAATAGTTGCGAGTGAACCTACAAAAACTTCGCGTGCGGCAAAAGAAGCAATTAATGAAATTCCCATTTTCCAATCATAACCCAAAGGTTTGATAACCGGCTCGATGAATTTTCCCAGGTGACCCATGTAGGAATGCTCCAGTTTTACGGAGGCCACTTCACTTTCGTAATCAGTAATTGCCTGTTCACTTTGATTTGCAGGCAGCGGAATTTTTTTGGCAAATTTTTCCATGTCATTGCCCGGACCGAAACTTGCCAGAGCCCACAATATGATGGAAATTGCCAAAATGATCTTCCCGGCATCCACCACAAAGATCTTTACCTTTTCAAGCACCTGGATTCCTACATTCCCCCAACGCGGATTTTTGTACGCTGGCATTTCCAACAGGAAAACGCTTAGTTCCTTTTTCCTGAAGAACTGTTTAATGACCCAAGCCACTAGTAATGCGGAAACTACGCCCAATAAGTACAAAGCAAAAAGTACCAGTCCCTGGATGTTCAAAAAACCGAGAACGATTTTAGACGGGATGACTAATGCAATCAGCAAAGTGTAAACAGGTAATCGGGCAGAACAGCTTATCAAAGGCGCTACTAAAATAGTTGTCAATCGTTCTTGCCAGGAACTGATGGTCCTGGTAGCCATAATTCCCGGAATAGCACAAGCGGCACTTGATAACAGCGGCACAACGCTTTTTCCGTTCAGTCCGAATGGACGCATCAACTTATCAGTGATAAATACTACCCGAGCCATATAACCGGTTTCTTCCAGGATAGCGAGCATGAAGAAAAGCAGGGCAATTTGCGGAATGAAGATTAAAACACCCCCAATTCCCGGAATTATTCCATCAACGACTAAAGAGGTAAAGACACCATCCGGCATAATACTTCCCAGCCACGATGCCAGTGATGCGGTTCCCATGTCGATCCAGTCCATCGGGTAGGAAGCCAGGGTGAAAACCATTTGAAAGATGACCAGGAGAATTGCCAGGAAGATGAGGTAGCCAAAAACAGGGTGGATGAGCCACTTGTCCAGTTTTAGGGAGAAACCTGCTTCTGTGGGTTTTTTACTAATCACTTGTGCAACAATTGACTTTATCCGCTCGAAGCGTTCGCTCGTATCTGCAATCTGAGCCTGTAAATCGTTTTTCCCCTTTAAAGAACCTGGCTGTGTTTCACGTGGAAAAGAATCTTCGGCCATCCATTCTTTGAGTTCCGGAATCCCCGTTCCGATCCGTGCATTAGTGCGGATAATTTTAGCGTCCGGAAATGCTTCTTCCAATGCCGCCGGTTTTATTTCGAAGCCGTTTTTTGCAGCAACGTCTGTCATGTTTAAAACCAAAGCTGTGCTGAGACCCAGGTCGTAAATTTGGGTAAATAGTAAAAGATTACGTTCTATGTTTGTACTGTCAAGTACAACGATGACTTTTTCAGGAAAATTCGGGTCTTTCGGGTTAGAGATGACGTTGTAGACAACTTCTTCGTCTTTGCTCCTCGGATAAATACTATAAGTTCCCGGGAAATCAATCAGCTCAATTTCTTTTCCTTCGATTTTTAAAAACCCGGAAAGTTTGTCGACGGTAACTCCCGGAAAATTCCCCACATGCTGGCGAAGCCCCGTGAGTCGGTTAAACAGGGAACTTTTTCCTGTATTCGGATTTCCAAAAAGAGCTATTTTTCTCATTACTCGACTTCGATCAGGTTTGCTTCAGAAAGGCGCATGGATAAAGTGTACCCTGAAATATCAACGGCGATTGGATCTCCGAAAGGTGCTTTGAACAAAACTTCTACTTCTTTTCCCGGGTAAAGGCCCATTTCCAATAACTTGGGTTTGAGTTCACTTTCCACAATGCCAAGTACTTTGGTTTTTTCGTGCACGGGAATTTGCGCCAGTGTTCTCATGGAACTAATTTCTCTGTTGATGAATTTTGAGTTGCAAAATTAGTGGAAGCAGGTGATAGTCGAAATACCTTGTTTGTGGTATATCTATTGATCGGATTTCAGGTCGTTCAGGATCTGCTGTACATCGTTTTCCGTCGATGTAAGTTTGTTTTTACAAACCTGGATCAAAGCTGCAGCGCGTTTCACTTTTTCAGATAATAAGTCCACGGAAATTTCCCCGGATTCAATGTCCGAAATGATTTGCTGCAATTCCTCGTAAGCTTGTTCGTATGTTAATGCTTCTTCTTTCACTACACGAATTTACGGAATTATTGGATGAGATGTCACTTTTAAATGTGGATTTTAATTTCCCCCTTCGGAGGGGGACCAAGGGGGAGGACCTACTAAAATCGTATAATTCGCAATGATTATTTTAAAAACGTAATTCATTTGGAAAGGGATAAGCAAAGATCGAATCCGCATAATCCCTTATCCTCCCCCTTTATCCCCCTCCAAAGGGGTGGAGGATGATTGCACTTTCGCTTTCAATTCCTGTGCTTCCGTCACAATTTTCAATTCGTCACCTGTCTTCGCCTTATTTTTTGCAGAAAGCACGCCTTTTCCATTCGTAACAATGGCGTATCCCCGCTGAAGAACCGTGATAGGATCCAGTAATTTTAAGTGTATCTCTGACTGTTCTAGCTTAGCTGTTTCCGATTCAAAAGTCCTTGGAAGAATGCGAACCAATTGATCCTGCCGGTTTGAAATCGTTTGGCGATTGGTATTTATCAGCGATTTCCCATGAATCTGAAGCAGGTTGATGCTGTTGTTCAGTCTGCCTTTTTGATGTTCAAATAAATAATTCGAGGAAGATCGTATTTTGTTACGAAGTTCTGAAAGGACCTGGGTGGAATGTGTCATTTTATGCTTTACATGGAACTCAAAATCCTTTACTGTATTCAGGAATACATTCTTTTCAGTCTGCAGAGCGTTTTGTACTTCTTGTTGGAATGTGCGCGTTAACTGCCCGAATTGGTTCGTCATTCCCTGCATGAAATGCTGGATCTGCTTCGGAAGTCGGATGAGTATTTCGTCTAATGGCGCATCCAGTTCTTCAAAAATGCTCAGTAAAAAATAAGCCATGTCGGAAGGAGTAATCCCATTTCGGAAGGCGATCATTTCGCAGACCGTGAGATTGGTGGAATGCCCGATTCCGGTTAAAACGGGCAGGGGAAAAGTTGCAATTGCCTTTGCCAGTTCGTAATTGTTGTAGCAGTGCATCCCGATTTCACCACCGCCACCGCGAATGATAACCACCGCATCAAAGTGATGTT
>CAMLFH010000033.1 GCA_946479285.1 uncultured Flavobacteriales bacterium
GGGTTCAAAGGGTTCAAAGGGTTCAAAGGGTTCAAAGGGTTCAAAGGGTTCAAAGTTGTTTAAGGAAATTTATTTTGAACTTTTACCTAAAATAGATCAAGCTGCTAAGATTTAATTTCTGCTGTGATTCCAAAATAGTACTTTTGTATTTGAAAATTATTTCGGTTCATGCAATTAAGCGGACAATTTTTTGCTACTTCTGCAGCAAACCAGGCAATGGTTCTGACGGAAAGGAGTACCAACTATTCGGTTTTGATTATTGCCTCTTTAGGGTTGTGCCTGCTGTTGATATCGGCTGCGCGCTTGAGACAGCGCGAAATATTTTTAATTCTCGGACAAAACACCTTTTTCTTCCAGAGTCTTTCGGAACAATATAAAAACGGTATCCGTGAAAATGCGCTTTCGTCCGTTTTTTTAGTCTTTCAGTACATAATCATCAGCGGGACTTATATTTATTGGTACAATCATTTTTCCCTGGTAGATTTCAATACGTATCAAACTATTGTGCTGACGACATTCCCGGCAATCCTTTTGGTATATCATCTTTTCAGCATTTCGCTTGCAGGAACAATTACCGGATTCGCACAGGTTATCCAGGAAGTTAACCAGCTTACTTTGACGATGGCACAAACAGCCGGAATAGTCATCCTAATCGAGTTTTTTTTCATCTATTTCCAGCCGGAACTCATCACAGAATCCAAATTAATTATTGGAGGCACCTTTTTGTTTTTCATTGTTTTACGAATAATTCGTGCTTTTTATCATGCCATCCAATTGGGTGTATCATGGTATTATATAATTTTGTACCTTTGGACGCTCGAAATTTTGCCTCTTTTGATTGCCGTAAAACTGGTTTTCCCAAGTGAAATTTCGAGTTGGTTAGGTTAAATAAATGTTGAACGCTAAAACAAAATAAACCTTGAGCATTAAAACGATATTGGTTTCACAACCGAAACCAGAAGGAGATAAGTCTCCGTATTTTGATTTGGCCGAAAAGTATAAGTTGAAGATTGATTTCAGGCCGTTTATTCATGTGGAAGGTGTTGCTGTTCAGGAATTCCGCACTCAGAAAATAGATTTTAAAGATCATACGGCTGTTATATTGACTTCTAAAACTGCTGTGGATCATTTCTTTCGTATAGCAGAGGAAATTCGTTTTGAAGTTCCGGACACGATGAAGTATTTCTGTATTTCGGAAGCTGTTGCTTTGTACTTACAGAAATATGTTACTTACCGTAAACGCAAAATTTTCTTCGGAAAACAAACCATTGAAGACCTGGTAGATCCGATTAAAAAGCATAAAGGAGAAAAATTCCTGCTTCCATGCACGGATATTCTGCAGGATAAAATTCCATTAACACTGGAAGAAGCTAAAATTCCGTTCACCAAAGCAATGCTTTACAGAACAGTTGCTTCAGATTTGAGCGATTTAGAGGATGTTTACTACGACATGCTTGTTTTCTTCAGTCCCGGCGGAATTGAAAGTTTATTCAAGAATTTCCCGGATTTCAAGCAAAACAAAACTCTGATCGCTGCTTTCGGACCAACAACAGCAAATGCAGTTGTAAAAAACAATCTGCGATTGGACGTTCATGCACCCATGCCAAACGCACCAAGCATGACCGCTGCAATTGAGAATTTTATTAAAGAACACAATAAGAAAAAGTGAAACTTTTGATTCTGAGCAAGCGGTAGTGCAGCTCTCAAAGAGGAATCAATTCGTTGAATAAAGTAAAACTTTTTCTTGTTTACAAATATCAGTAGGGACGCAATGCATTGCGTCCCTACTTGTTTATACCCAAACCACCAATCTTTTTAGCATTTTTTTGTTAGAAAGTATCTCTTAAACCATTTAACTATTGCTTCCGAATATCGATATTTGTTGTTGCGAATCGAATTTCGTTATTTTTACCATTCAAATGAGTCGTATGGCACAAAAAAGTAAAGGACCTGCAAAAGAGTCTTTTTCAGAAAAACAGCATAAAAGAGCAACAATCGCCTATTGGTTACTGGCTACTTTTCCGCTTTATTTCATCGGGGCATTGTTGATGTTCCAATCGGAAGACAACCTTCCTCCCGTTGCAATGCTCGACAATCCACCGGAATTATTGGCTTCTGTGATCATTGCCGATGATGGTGAAACAGAATTGGGGCGCTACTGGAAGATCAACCGAACTTCGGTAGAATACCGTAAAATCAGCCCGAATGTAACCGATGCATTGATCGCTACGGAAGATGAACGTTTTCATGAACATTCCGGAGTAGATTTCAAAGCAATCGGACGTGCGATCATCAATGTTGGTGGTGCCGGAGGTGCCTCTACGATTACCCAACAATTAGCAAAACAATTATATACCCTTCAATTACGTGAACGAATTGAGCTGGCCCGTGCAAACGGAGAAGATGTAGAAGCGGGTTCTTCCGGGAGAATTGGAAGAATGTGGTCCCGTTTGAATGAGAAAGCGCGAGAAAATATCATTGCAACTCGTTTAGAAACACGTTTCACAAAAGAAGAGATCATTACGATGTACCTGAATCAGTTTGATTTCCTGTACAATGCGGTAGGAATTTCCAATGCATCCAAAGTATATTTCAATAAAAAGCCAGGAGCACTTTCCAAAGAAGAAGCAGCAATGCTGGTAGGGATGTGTAAAAATCCGGCTTTGTACAATCCTTATACTTTCAAGATCAAGAATTACAGACTTTCTTTGGCCCGAAACAAAGGTGTTGAACCGTCGGCGATAACAGCGGCAGAGATTTCTGAGGCCAGATCAGCCGATAGTCTTCGTGCATTGACCAGACGCAACCAGGTTTTGAAACAATGGTTGAAAAATTCAGATGAAGGAAACGAAGCACTGCGCCAGAAACTGACTCAGGCAGAATATGACCGATTGAGCAAAAAGCCATTGATCACAAACTACCAGGTAGTAGATCACAAACGTGGAATTGCTCCATACTTCAGAGAATCACTTCGCAATGAAGTAACCGAATTATTGCAGACTAAAAATGCAGACGGTTCTTTGGTTTACAAACGTGAAGATGGTCTTCCGTATGACATTTACAGAGATGGTTTACGCATTTATACAACCTTGAATGCAGATATGCAGGCTCATGCGGAATACGCCCTGGAAAGACATTTGAAGGATGAAATGCAGCCTTTATTCGACAAGAACAATAAGTCAGCGAAAAACTGGCCATTCTCTAACTCTTTATCGGAGGATGAAGTAAATGGCATTATGAATTCTTCTATGCGCCGGTCAGATCGTTACCGGATGCTTTCTGATGCGGGATTATCAGAAGATGAGATCAGAAAAAACTTCAACGAACCGGTTCAAATGCGTGTATTCAGCTGGAAAGGTGAACGAGATACAATCATGACGCCGATGGATTCCATGCGTTATTACAAATCATTCCTGCAGGCCGGATTAATTTCCATAGAGCCGAGCACCGGATTTGTAAAAGCATGGGTTGGCGGGGCGAATATTGACCATTTTGCTTACGATCACGTGAAACTGGGGAAACGCCAGGTTGGTTCGACGATCAAACCATTTATCTATGCGTCCGGAATAACAATGAATGTCGTGAAACCGGGATTAGTTATTCCGAATATTTCATACTGTGTTGATTTATATGACCCAAGCGGAAACCCTGATGGACAGTGGTGTCCACGAAATTCTGACGGAAGTGGAAACGGAGGAACTATTTCCATCCAGAGAGGTCTTGCTCTTTCCAAAAACAATGTAGCCGTTTATGTGATGAAACAGATGGGTGCACTTGCCGGACCAAAAACCGTAGCAAAACTGATGCGGGATATGGATATCGAATTGCTGGACAGAGATATAGTTCCGGCTATGTGCCTGGGATCCATGGACCTTTCCTTATATGAATTGGTAGGTGCTCAATCCACTTTCGTGAACAAGGGAATCTTCAATAAGCCTACGAGTATTTTGCGGATTGAAGACCGCTCCGGGCATGTTATTTACAGTGCAAAAACGGTTTCAAAAGAAGCTTTGAATGAGCATGTTGCATATACTGTTCTAAAAATGATGAAGGGTGTGATCCAGGGTGGTACCGGAAGCAGAATACGCGGAGGTGCTGCGTATGGAGGAATTGCTTATCCAACAGCAGGAAAAACCGGTACAACTCAAAATAATTCGGATGGCTGGTTCGTTGGTTTAACACCCGATTTGGCAACAGGAGTTTGGGTTGGAGCAGAAGACCGCGGAGTACGTTTCCGAAGCACCGATCTGGGACAGGGGGCAAGAATAGCTCTTCCTATTTACGGATATTACATGAACAAAGTTTATAAAGATCCGAAAATAGCCATATCAACAACGGATTTTGTGGCACCTCGGAATTTTGATAATTCCGTCTTTAATTTGACTGGTGTAGAAATAGATCCTGCAGTAGCCGATACAACAGCCGAGATTGTTGACCAAATACAAATGTGATAGAAAGTCATGAATAAAGTTGTAAAAAACGTTGAGGAAGCTCTAAAAGGTATTGAAGACAATATGACCCTGATGGTCGGCGGATTCGGGTTATGCGGAATTCCGGAGAACTCGATTGCACAATTGGTGAAAATGGGTACAAAAGGATTGACTTGTATTTCCAACAACGCCGGGGTGGATGATTTTGGTTTGGGTTTATTGCTGCAAAAGAAGCAGGTCAAAAAAATGATCTCTTCTTACGTGGGTGAAAACGAAGAATTTGAACGCCAAATGCTTTCAGGTGAATTGGAAGTAGATTTGATTCCGCAGGGATCTTTGGCAGAACGCTGCAGAGCAGGCGGAGCGGGAATTCCGATGTTTTATACTCCTGCCGGTTACGGAACAGAAGTTGCCGAAGGAAAAGAAGTACGTGTATTCAACGGGAAACCACACATTTTAGAAAGTGCTTTGACGGCCGATTTTGCCATTGTAAAAGCCTGGAAAGGCGATACGGAAGGAAACCTGATCTTCAAGGCTACAGCTCGCAATTTCAATCCCATGATGGCCATGGCCGGAAAAATTACAGTTGCTGAAGTAGAAGAATTGGTTCCCGCAGGAGAATTGGACCCGAACTTCATTCACACTCCGGGAATTTTCGTTCAACGGATTTTCCAGGGAGAAAAATTTGAAAAACGCATCGAACAACGTACCGTTCGATCAAAATAAGTAATAGAAATTGACTAAGAAGGAAGTGGCTGATTTGGCCACTTTTTCTTTTTATCCTTGCTGCAAGCAAAAAGAGATAACTTAGTAAACGAATTAAACCCGACAATTTTGATTCCAAAAAACTCCAAAACAATTTATCCCGATACTTCGGAACGGCTCATTACCTGGATCCTATTTTTGGGTTTACTGGTCTATGCCATTTTGAGGGCCTGGATCGTTGAGCCAATCCACGATGAAGTTGCCACGTATTTTCATTACATTGAAACAGGAGAAATCCGGGGTGGACGCTCCTTAATGGATGCTAATAACCACTTATTCAACAGCTGGTTGGGGAATCTCTCCTACCGTTGGTTCGGAGAACATTTCTTTCTGTTCAGACTTCCCGCAGTTGCCTGTTTCTGCCTGTATTTTTGGTCGAGCAGAAAACTAACCCGCAACCTGAATCTAGGTCTTTGGGGAGAATTTTGTTTCGTCGCATTGAATACCATTCCATGGATCTTTGATTATTTCAGCTACACGAGAGGATATGGTCTTGCAATCGGGTTCTTCATGGCAGCATTGTTCCAATTATCTCTGTGGCTGAAAGAAAAACACACCGGTCATTTGATGCTGCTTTTAGGATTTCTTTATTTGGCGGTACTTTCCAATCTCACTTACCTCATTACTTCTTTAATCATCCTTGCCTATATCGTTTTCATCACTTTGATCTACGCAAAGAAAATAGGTATCAAATCATTGGTTTTTCACGGCTTTTTGCTGATTGTTTTCTGTTTTTCCCTCATTCCGCTTATTCAATTCAGTTTTGAACTCAAAGAAGCCGGGGCACTTTACTATGGAAGTTTGGACGGACTTTGGTGGGTAACCGGGAAAACACTTTCGCGCTACATTTTATTCTACGATGCAAACTGGCTTCGAATTGCCTATCTGCTGATCGGTTTAACGGGTGCTGTTCTCCTGTTCCTGCAATGGAAAAAAGAAAGCTGGCTTCAATTCCTGGCAAGTACTTCTTTCTGGTTATCGATGCTGATTGCCGGAAACATCTTTGCTATTCTTTTCCTGGCAAAAGTCATGCAGGTAAATTATCCCGAAGACCGTGCTGCCATGTATCTTATTCCCTTGAGTATTCTGGCATTAACAACCCTTTTTGCTCAAAACAAAATCTCGAAGTACTTCTTACTCGTTCTGCTGTTCTTCCCCATCAGTTTTATCGTGAAATTGAACCTGAACACTTCCATCTTCTCCCCCGACGACCGAATGAGCGAAACATTCTATAAAAATGCGGTGAAAGACCTGAAAGCGAATGAAACGGTAAGCATTTATCCGATCCAGCAGCTGACCTATTCGTATTTTGAACGGACAAATCCACAGCATCCGATCAAACACATCGGGACGCTTCAGAAAGATTTCCTTCCTTCCAGTGATCTGATCCTGACGAAAACCACCTGGCTGTTCCCCAAAGACGATATCAGCGCTTACAAAGTAGTGGCAAAAGATCCGGCGAGTTCTTATATAGCGCTGAAACGAAAAGTTCCGTTCAAACAGGTTCATTTGTTCGATTCAATAGGTAAAACACGTCAGTCAAACGAGGAATACATCCTGTTTTACGATGGTCCGATCCGCCCGGAATGGCGCAACAAACTGATCCAAATCGAACTGAAAGCAGATTTCAAAACGGATAAAGAACTGAATGATTTCAATGCAGTGATTTCCACCAATGATTCCAACAATGTTAACCTGCGTTACGAATATCAAAACCTCCGCTGGTATTACGGGGAGAACGTACAGCTGTTTAAATTGCACTATCCGGTTGCCGCAAAGCATTTTCTGGACGAAGAATCCCGTTTGATTATTTATATTTGGAACCCGGAAAGAAAGCATTTCAAGCTTATCAATCCGACCATTCAGATTATTGAGTTAAAATAAAGCACATGGCACTAGATAAAACTGGAATTGCAAAGCGTATTGCACAGGAACTACAAGACGGTTGGTACGTGAATTTAGGAATTGGTATTCCGACACTCGTTGCAAATTACATTCCGGAAGGAATCGAGGTTGAATTTCAGTCTGAAAACGGAATTCTTGGAATGGGTCCTTTCCCTTTTGAAGGAGAAGAAGATCCGGATTTGATCAACGCAGGAAAACAGACAGTCACACTTCAACCCGGAGCATCTATTTTTGATTCTGCTACTTCTTTTGCTATGATTCGTGGTCAGCACGTTCAGTTAACTGTTCTTGGAGCCATGGAAGTTTCTCAAAACGGAGATATTGCCAATTGGAAGATTCCCGGGAAAATGGTAAAAGGAATGGGGGGTGCAATGGATTTGGTTGCTTCTGCTGAAAATATCATCGTTGCCATGATGCATTCCAATAAAGCAGGTGAATCGAAAATTCTGAAAACCTGCACTTTGCCTTTAACAGGTGTTGGCTGCGTAAAGAAAGTAGTAACCGAATTAGCCGTATTGGAAATCAAAGACAATAAATTCCACCTCATTGAGCGCGCTCCAGGAGTAAGTGTCGAAGAAATCATTTCTAAAACCGAAGGAGACCTGGTAGTTCCTGATGTTGTACCGGAAATGAATATCTAATAAATCGCTCTTTTTTACGTTATCCACAAATGATTCAAAAATTATCCATTCTTATTCCGGCATACAATGAGGGTCCAACCATTCACCTTATTTTGGACAAAATCAAAAAAGTTCAGCTTGAAAACAACGTTCAAAAAGAATTAGTAATCGTTAATGATTGTTCCAAGGACAATACGGTGGAACGTGTAGAAGCATACATGGCTGCCAATCCGGAAATGGATATCCGCTTGATTTCTCAACCCCACAACCAGGGAAAAGGTGCGGCCATCAATCGTGCAATCCAGGAAGCAACCGGTGAATACATCATCGTACAAGACGCAGATTTGGAATACGATCCGGAAGAATACAACCTGCTTTTAAAGCCGGTTTACGTGGATAATGCCGATGTTGTTTATGGTTCGCGTTTTATGGGCCATCAGCCTCATCGCATCTTATTTTACTGGCACTCAAAAGGAAATAAATTCCTGACAGGTCTTTCCAATATAATGACGAACCTGAATTTGACGGACATGGAAACGTGTTATAAACTGATTCGCAGTTCGATTGCAAAAGACATTAAGATCAGAGAAAATCGTTTTGGAATTGAACCGGAAATCACCGCAAAATTGGCAAAGCGCAAAGGAATTCGCATCTATGAAGTGGGTATTTCCTATTACGGGAGAACTTACGAAGAAGGCAAGAAAATTGGTTGGAAAGATGGTTTCAGAGCTATTTACTGTATTATCAAGTACCGCTTTACGAACTAATTGGCACTTCGACTCCGCTCAGTGACCAATTGAACCCTAAACCAATAACCCAAAGGTGATTGAATGCTTACGCGGGAGCTACAGCATAGGCGCAGCGGAGTCCAAATCACACTTTAATACCTGATTTTCCGCGACCAGCTTATCGCACGTCTTTCAACCACCAGGTAATAGCAGTAAGCAAAAATAATTGCAACCACCGATGCTAAGATCAGGGCATGCCAGCTATTCAAATTCACGTAATGCTCGTTTTTAAACACAAAGAGGAATAGTCCGCCGGATAAACCATGCGTTAAGTAAAGCGAATAGGAAAACTGCCCCAGCCATTCCAGCCAGGCCGATTTGATTTTCACCCAAAGCAGAAAAGTAATTCCTATGCCCAAAACAAGGATATCTTCCCATGGAAAAATAGCGATTAGGACGAACAGACTTCCAGCCAGGATAACTGAATTCAATAAAATATTCTTCGAACGATAGATTTCGGAACAAGCTATTCCCGCGGCAAAAAATGGAATGTTGTGCACAATATCTATGGAATGAAAAAACAAGACACTGAGCAGGCTAGAAAATAAGATCAGTCCATAAATCCATTGACTTTTGCGCATCCAGATCACTAAAAATCCGATTACAAGGTAAAACAGGAATTCGACTTTCAAAGTTACAAAGATCGGATTCATCCACTGAGAATCCCGGAAAATATCGACAGTCAGGGTAGCATTTTGCAAAATTTGTCTGGGGTTATATCCGTAATTTCCCTTCCAGATCAATGCTACCAAACATATCAGGATCAAAGTACCCAGGAAAGGGGGAAAAATGCGTGCAAAGCGTTTCCAGATGTATTTCAAATAATTGTAAGATGCCGGATTGGTATTCGAAAGGGAATAATAAATGACAAATCCTGAAATGATGTAAAACAATTCCACACCTTGTGCGCCAAATTGTGAAGATTCACGGATGCCCGCATTTCCAATTAAAAACCCATCTACACCATTAAATGAAAGGAAATGAAACACCAGCACCATCAAAGCGGCCAATGCACGCAGTGATTCTATATGTCCCAGGTGTTTTTTCCCTTTTTCCAATGTGGTGCTAAAATACGCTTTCTTAATTCAACCTCAATAAAAAACCCCGACGCTGCCTTGCAGGTCGGGGTTTAAAGGTATGTTCTAATGATTTAGTACAATTCCTGTTTTAAAGCTGTACGATAATCCTTAATTTCTTCTCTATTGATCTTGTGTTCTGCATTCTTCAACAAGTTCAGTAAATACAAAAAGTTCTCCTGATCTTCGATCTCCAAAGGATATTCATTTCCTTCTTCATCTTCTTCGTATTGTGCCTGAACATCAAATGAATTTCTGTCCAACAAAAACTCGTACGACAAACGCAAAACCTTTACAACCAAAGGATCTTGTTCTTTCAAAGCCTGCTCACGCAATTCTTTCAAATCGTCTACAACACCTTTGTAAGTAATCCCCTCTTTTTCTACTTTGGAAACAATCGTTTCTAATTTCTTATTGGCTATGGCCGTTTTCATACTTCAACTTTCAAGACATGCAAATGTAATGACTTCTTACCAGTTAAAATAACATCTATAACGATTTTTTATAAAATCCTTCGAATTTCCACTTAGATGACCCGCTTTCTTTTCTGATTAGGGCGCATACCTAGAACGAATGACTATATTTGTATAAACAGAAAAACCAAACGTTTGCTAGATATAACACTCAAAGGCATCCTTACCGGATTTATACTTAGTATAATGATCGGACCCGTATTCTTTCTTCTTTTGGAGACGAGTATTCGGAAGGGAGTCCGCGCTGCTATTGCATTTGACATGGGTGTTCTGCTTTCCGACCTCATCTACATCATCATCGCCCTCATTTTCTATTCCGAGGTCAGTAAAATCACTTCCGGTGAATACGCGCACATCATTTCCATTGTCGGAGGAATTATTCTAATGATTTTCGGATTGGTTACTTTGCTGAAAAAGCCTAAGGAAGATGCCAAGGAAACCGATAAACAATTAAACAGCACTAAAAAAGACCTGATTCTCCTGGGATTAAAAGGGTTTCTGCTCAATTTTGCCAATCCCGGAGTTATTTTTTATTGGATTACTGTCATTGCGTTGGGTGCCGACGGAAAGAAAAATGCAGATGAAGCCATTGATGAAAGTACGTATTTGTACATCCTGATCATCATGGTAACCTTCTTTGCTGTGGACCTTTTGAAGATTTTTGGCGCTAAAAAACTAAGACCATTCATTACTGAAAATGTATTAGTGGGACTCAACAGGCTTATTGGTCTGATTATTATCGGGACAGGAGTTTTGTTAATGATCAAAGGCTTTATGGCAAAATAAGTCTTGTAACATTTCCATTTAATAGTGATTATTACCTTGAAATATCATTCCAATTCCATGAAATTCCTTTGTATCTTCTTTTCTCTCTTTTCTTTTACTCTGATTGGTCAGGTGATCAACAAGGAAAACCTCACTCCCAAAGAGAAGAATTACTATGATTTTCAACAAACCCAATTGGAATCTATTGGAAGTTATTACAGAGATCCGCTGGGAACATCGCAGGACAAACACGGAAAATGGTTGTACTATGATCGTTTTGGAACCGTGATCGAAGAACGCAATTATTACCGCGGAAAACTTCACGGAAGAGTCGTAGCATTTCATTCGAATGGCAAAAACAAACAGGAAGGTTATTTCAAAAAAGGAGAACAAGACAGTGTTTTCAGGGAATGGAATGAAACCGGGAAGTTAAGCGTTCAGGGGAATTATAAATTCGGACTGCCCGTTGGAATTTGGGAATATTACTACCTGAGCGGTGAGAAAAAACAAATAGAGGAAATCATTGATTCCACGACCTATTTGCGTGAATTCTGGTTACCTGACAGTTTACACACTCAAAAAGTAAAAAACGGAAACGGTGAATACCTGACCTGGTTCGACACTGGGATGGAAAAAGAATGGTACAACTACAAAGACGGGTTAAAAAACGGTCCTTTTGAAGAATTCTCCATTTACGGCTACATGCTCATCAACGGGAAGTTCAAAAATGGCCAGAAAGACAGTACCTGGAATTTTTTCTATTACACCGGAAAGAAAGAGAAAATCAGTAACTACGTCAATGGAAAATTGAACGGCGATTACAAATACTTTTACGACAACGAACAAGTCAATGTAGAAGGTGCTTATTTGAATGGCGAAAAATCAGGTTTGTGGACCTGGTATACGAAAAAAGGCACCAAAGACATGGAAGGTTCTTTTGACATAGGACAGCAAAACGGAAAATGGACTTATTGGTATCCAACCGGAGAGCTTCGCAATTACGCCGAATACGATCACGACAAAAAAACCGGCACCTGGCAGTATTTCTATAAAGACGGAAGTAAATTCAAAAGTTCGCCCTACGCGAATGACCTGAAAGAAGGGCTGTGGGAAACTTGGTATGAAAACGGGAAACTGCTCATGTCCGGAAAATACGAGAAAGACAAGGAAGAAGGAACCTGGGTGAATTACTGGGAAACCGGGAAAGAAAAGAACATTGCCACTTTCAAAAACGGATTGCTGCATGGTAAATGGGAGTCTTACTTCCCCACAGGAAAGCCAAATATTTTTGGGAATTATAAGGATGGAGAAAAAACAGGTGAATGGACCAGCTTCTTCGATAACGGAAAGCCGAAAGATGTTTTCAATTACAAGGTCATTACCAAAAAATCCAAGATCCAGAATGGTCCTTTGAAAGACTACGATGTGAAAGAAAGTATCAAGGATGGTCATGCGGTCTCATTTTCCCAAAAGGATTACAAAAAAACCGAAGAAGGAGATTACAAAAACGGTGAAAAAGACGGAGTTTGGTACACTTACTGGCCGGGCGGACATATTCCAAGTAACACAACGACTTATAAAAACGGGTTGCTGGATGGAAAATCTACTGAACTGGACCGCAGGGGAAACCTGGTTTCGGAAACCGAATACAAAAACGGCTTGAAGCACGGAAAGATGAAAATCTACGACAAACGCGGCAAAGTAGCCAAAGAACTGGAGTTTGAATTCGGTCAGCAGGTAATTAAAGGCGCCGGTGGAAGTAATATTGAGTTTAAAACGAGATAGAGAAAGTTCAAGAGTTAAAAGCGTTCAAAAAGTTAAAAGTGGCTTAATCACAAATTTGAACATTTGAACATTTGAACATTTGAACATTTGAACATTTGAACATTTGAACATTGCAAAATGTCATCTTTTTTCTTAAATTAAGTAAGAAAAGGCTCATGACAGACCAGGAATTGGGAATTTTCGGGGAGCAAATGGCTCAAAAGTTCCTTTTAAAGAACGGATATTCCATCCGCAAGATCAATTATCGGTATTTAAAATTCGAGGTTGATATCATTGCTGAAAAGGAAGAGAAAATTGTGGTAGTTGAGGTGAAAACCCGTCAAACTGCAGAAATCGGAGAACCGTGGATGGCAGTTACCAAAAAGAAACAGCGCCAGATCATCTTTTGCGCTAATGAATACATCCAATCCAGGGATTTACCCAATGAAGTGCGTTTCGATATCATTTCGATCGTTCACAATCAATTCCGGACTAAACTGGAGCATATTGAAGATGCGTTTTCAACTTAAACCAACAGTGTTTTTACCGCAAAGGAAATCTGTTTTGCGTGTTCTAATTCCTACAGCTTATCAAAGCTTGGTATGATGAATTTCACATCCAAACAATACCTTGAGTTAGAATACTTGTTTAATCAAAACGGATTAAAAACCGAATAGTGACATAATTGCAAAAAATAGTAGGCACGCGATTAATCGGGAATTAATCACAATTGACATCCAGACTTAATTTTTACCACAAATGCACAAATTATTGGCTCGGCTACCGCACTCGCTTTTGAGCCTTGCAAATATATTATTCCTATTGTTTACTGGGTAAAGAGGCGACTGGTAAGCGCCTCAGACATTTGCGCATTTGCGGTAAAATATAACACGATTGTATATTAAAAATGGTTTGGGTGCGAATAATACATATATCCCGATTAATCGTGTGCCTGCATTTAACCTATTTCCCTTTTGAATTTTACATTCATCATTTTGCATTAAAAACCATTGGTTTCCAGCATTGTAACATTTCTCAATTAAACGTATTATCTTTGCAGCGTCTACTGCGATAGTAAACATTTAATTCTGCTCGTGATGAACACAAGAAAAACAGGTACAGGGAAAGGCCGTACAACAACAGGAAGAGGTGCAAAACCAACAGGTTCCAAACCCACAGGATCAAAGCCTGCTTCCAGAACAGGGAAGCCTACAAGAGGCGGAAAACCCGCTCCGGGAACGGAAAAATCAGACGCTCCTAAATCCAGTACTTCAAGGCCAAGACCGGTAAGTGCGGATGGATCTTCAAAACCTTATTTCAAACCGAAAGTTCGTAAAGGTGATCCATTGCCAACTTTCAATGAAGACGAAGTGCGTTTGAACAAATACTTGTCGAATGCCGGAGTTTGCTCCCGTAGAGAAGCAGATGTATTGATTCAGACAGGTGTTGTTTCCGTGAATGGTGAGATCATTACCGAAATGGGTTACAAGATCAAAAAAGACGACAAAGTACAATACGATGGTGAAACCATTAACGCGGAGGTTAAGCGTTACGTACTTTTGAATAAACCAAAAGGATTTATCACCACTATGGATGATCCACTGGGAAGAAAAACCGTCATGGGATTGGTGATCAATGCATGTAAAGAACGAATCTATCCGGTAGGAAGACTTGACCGCGATACAACCGGACTATTGTTGTTTACAAACGATGGAGATATGGCTAAAAAGCTGACTCACCCGCGTTACGAAGCAACGAAAATCTATCATGTTGAAGCCGACAAACCGGTTCAAAAAGAACATTTGGAATTGTTGATGCGCGGAATCGAATTGGAAGACGGACGCATCCAGGCAGATAAAGCAGAATATGTAACGGATGGAAAATCTGGCCGTGAGGTTGGAATCGAGATCCACTCGGGTAAAAACCGCATTGTACGCCGTATGTTTGAGAAATTGGGCTACGAAGTAGTGAAACTGGACCGTGTTCAATTTGCAAGCCTGACGAAAAAAGATTTACCAAGAGGATATTACCGCCATTTAACGGAGAAAGAGGTGAGTTTTTTAAAAATGACTAAATAATTCAACATGCACAGAAAGCTGTTACTCCTGGTTCTTTTAGCAGTTATTGCAAACCCGGTTGATGCTCAGATCAGAAAGCATCAGCGGAAGAGAAGTACCAATGCAGGTACGCTTTTCTTCTACTGGGGTTATAATCGCACGGCTTATACTCCGTCTACGATCCATTTCACCGGATCAGATTATGATTTCAAACTGCAGGGTGTAAAAGCAACAGACAGACAGCCGAGAGGAATAAATCTGTATTTGAACCCGGTGAATATGACCATTCCGCAGTACAACTTCCGGATTGGTTATTATTTTACGGAGAAATGGGCATTTTCTGTTGGAGTTGATCATTTCAATTATGTGATGCGCCACGATAAGGAAGTGACTTTAGACGGTCATTTCGATATGACGGCAGATTCTATTTGGGATGGGAATTATAACCAGGAATCGGTTTTGGTTGATCCGAACCATTTCCATTATGAGCATTCCGGAGCACTGAATTATTTAAGGATCGAATTGATGCGTTCGTTCGATTTGGTTGAATTGGGAGACAGAAGGCAGTTTGCAATTACTGGAAATGTGGGATTGAATATCGGTCCGATGCTGACTACCACGAACTTCCTGTTTTCAAACGAACAAACGAATCGATCTACAGCGCTTTCCGGGTATGGAATTGGTGCAAATGCCAGTGCACGGTTTGAATTTTTCAAACACGTATTCATACAAGCGGAAGGCGGATTGGCTTTCGCGCATCTTCCGGCCGTTAAAACACGTGCAAATGACCGCAATCAACGAGCAAAACAAGCTTTCGGATTAGCGTCTGCAAATGTATCTTTGGGACTGATGTTCTACATCAAAACAAAGAACGGCTGTGATAGCTGTCCGCATTGGTGATTTCGACTCCGCTCAATCACCTTTTGTGGAGAAGAACTAAATAATATCTTAAGGTGGCTGAGCGGAGTCGAAGTCACCGGTTAATAAATAAATACTAACTAATAAAATATAGACTGTAAAATGTCACAAGAATTATCAGAACAGGAAATCCAGAGACGACAAACGTTGCAGCACTTGCGCGATGCGGGAATTGATCCTTATCCTGCTGCTCTTTACCCGGTAACCGATTATTCGGCTTCTATCAAGAATAATTTTGAAGAAGGAAAAACAGTTTGTTTGGCCGGTAGAATGATGAGTCAGCGTATTATGGGAAAGGCTTCTTTTGCTGAATTGCAAGACTCGGAAGGAAGAATCCAGGTGTACTTTAACCGCGACGAAATTTGTCCGGGAGAAGATAAAATGCTTTACAACGACCTGTTTAAAAAATGGTTGGACCTGGGTGATTTCATCGGAATCAAAGGAGAAGTTTTCAAAACTCAGGTAGGAGAAGTTTCCGTGAACGTGAAAGAATTCCAATTATTGAGTAAATCATTGAAACCACTTCCGCTTCCAAAAACGGATGCAGACGGGAATGTTCACGATGCATTGACAGATCCGGAAACACGTTACCGTCAGCGCTATGTTGATTTGGTTGTGAATCCGCAGGTGAAGGAAGTATTCGTAAAACGGACGAAGTTATTTACAGCGATGCGTAATTTCTTCAACGACGCGGGTTATATGGAAGTTGAAACACCGATTTTGCAGGCAATTCCGGGTGGAGCTTCTGCACGACCGTTCATTACGCATCACAATGCTTTGGATATTCCGTTATACATGCGAATCGCCAACGAATTGTACCTGAAAAGATTGATCGTTGGTGGATTTGACGGTGTTTATGAGTTCTCCAAGAACTTCCGCAACGAAGGAATGGACAGAACACACAATCCGGAATTTACAGCCATGGAAATCTATGTTTCATACAAAGATTACAACTGGATGATGGATTTCACCGAGCGTTTACTGGAACATTGTGCAACAGCAGTAAATGGAACAGCAGATTGTACTTTCGGCGAGCACAAAATCAGTTTCAAAGCTCCCTACAAGCGTGTAACTATGCGTCAATCGATCATTGATTTCACCGGTTTTGACATCGATGGAAAATCAGAAGACGAATTGAGAGCTGCTGCAAAAGGAATGGGAATTCCGGTGGATGATACGATGGGTAAAGGAAAATTGATCGACGAGATCTTTGGTGAAAAATGCGAAGGAAATTACATCCAGCCAACATTCATCACGGATTATCCGAAGGAAATGTCTCCATTGTGTAAAACACACCGTGAAAATCCGGAATTGACAGAGCGTTTTGAATTGATGGTTTGCGGAAAAGAAATTGCAAATGCTTATTCGGAGCTAAACGATCCGATTGATCAGCGCGAGCGATTTGAAGACCAGGTACGTTTGGCAGAAAAAGGAGATGATGAAGCAAACGGATTGATCGACCAGGATTTCCTGCGTGCATTGGAATACGGGATGCCCCCAACTTCCGGTTTGGGAATTGGGATGGACCGTTTGATCATGTACTTAACGAACAATCCTTCCATCCAGGAAGTATTATTCTTCCCTCAAATGCGTCCTGAAAAAGTGGCAAAAGTTGTTTTGAACGAAAACGAGCAATTGATCTTTGATATCATGCAGCGAGAGAAAAAAATGGAATTACTGAGCCTGAAAGAATCTGTAAACCTGAGCAATAAGGCTTGGGATACAAGTATCAAAGGATTAACGAAACATGGCTTACTGAAAGTGACAAAAATTGATGAAACATTGACTGTTGATTTGATTTAATCTCATTTTAAAATAATCCGAATCCCTGATTTGCTTCGCCAAGTCAGGGATTTTTTTTGTTCCCCGGGATAAGTGCAGGATTATCCACCATTTACCTTGGTAGTTAATTGTTAAAAATTAATTTTTGAATTCATAAATCAACAAAATTTTCACAAATCGAACTTTTCAGGCAACTATTTTTATCAAACAGCAATCTATAGTACTGTGAAACAATTACTAACGGAATAGTGGGTTATTCAAAATAAATAGTACCTTATTCCGAATTTACCAACCAGGTAAAAGCCAGAATACGCTTTATGAACCGAAAAAGAACTGATTCGAACCGACTGATTATTTCAGCGTGTGCTATTGGCGCAATTGCATTATTGATCTTTATAGTTCCCGCTTGTAAGAAGAAACCAAAAGTAGAGCCCATCGACCCGCCTGTGGAAGAACCCACGGGAGTTTCTGTGGATCTGACGACCGTTCCATACACGAAGTTATCCGATTACCGGTTTTTCCAGGGAGAATTGAAAAATCAAACTCCTGCGGAAAAAGTCATTCCTTACGAACCGGCATCCGGGCTTTTTACTGATTACGCCCATAAAAAACGTTTCATCTGGATGCCTTCCGGAACGCAGGCGACTTATAACGGTGATCACAGTGTACTCGAACTTCCGGTTGGTGCCGCATTGATCAAAACATTTTATTATGACAATGTTCAACCATCCAATACAACCCGGATCATTGAAACCCGGATCATGATCCGCAAATCTTCCGGGTGGATCTTTGCCAATTATGTTTGGAATACTGAGCAAACAGAGGCTTACCTCGACATGAACGGAAGTTTTACAACTATCAGCTGGCTGCAAAACGGAATACAAAAAAGTACTTCGTACCGCATTCCGAATCAAACGGAATGTCACACGTGTCATAAACTAAATGACGAACCTATTCCGATCGGTATCAAACCACAAAACCTGAATATCGATTATGCATATCCGGACGGGACTCAAAATCAATTGCAAAAACTAGTTGCTGTTGGTTACCTGCAGAATAATCTTCCCGGAAATATTGTTTCCACGGTTAATTATATGGATCAGACAAAAACCGTTGATGAACGTTTCAGATCTTATGTAGACATCAATTGCGCGCATTGCCATGCTGAAAACAAACATTGCTCCTACCGACCAATGCGTCTGGCTTATTCAGAGACTTCAGATCCGATTAACCTCGGACTCTGCGTAGAACCGGATGAAGATATTGGTGGTGGTGCTTATGCATATATCATCAAACCAAATGATAAAAACCGATCGATGATGCATTACCGATTGAGCTCTACCCTGCCTAGCGAACGTATGCCATTATTAGGCAGAACTATTGTTCACGACGAAGGACTGCAGCTCCTTGAAGAATGGATTACCTGGAAACAAACCTGTAACTAATACACTATTTATGAACTTTAAAACCAAAGGATTATGAAAATTAACTTTACTTTTTTCCTCTTACTGGGATCACCTTTCCTCTCCCAGGCCCAAAACACCTGTGCAACGGCTCTGCCCATTACCCCGGGAACAACTTATGCCGTGACTGCGGTTGACGGAACTGACGTTCCAACCTTAATCTGTACTACAAACGGGACCGGCCAAACTGCCGGAGAGTGGTATACCTATACACCAAATGCGAACTACACGGTGACTTTGACAACCGATTTGCCGGCAACTGGAGGTACGGATACACGATTCCATGTTTACTCGGGAGCTTGTGGCGCACAAGTTTGTGTTTCCGGAGACGATGACGGTGGTTCAGGGTTAACATCAACTGCTTCTTTCAATGTGACAAGCGGAACAATTTACACCATTGCATTTGATAATCGCTGGACATCCGCCGGATTTAGTTTTAAACTAACAGAAGCTCCAATTGTGGTTCAACCTACTCCTCCTGTTACTTTTACAGCAAATACTTTTCCTACAATCAGCGGAAGTTACGGGTTGGCAACTACGGATATGAACGGTGACTTTTTGGATGACATCGTTACGGTATCGTCTTCAAGTGTACAGATTCTCTATCAACAAATCAGCGGAGCTTATGTAACTACCAATATCACAACTCCAACAGCGTTGTTTGAACCATCCTGGAGTATGGCAATCGGAGATATCGATAAAAACGGATTTAACGATATGCTTTACGGAAGCGGGAATGGTGTAACATTTATGAAAGCTAACGCAACAGGAACCGGGTATACCCAGGTTGCCGGTTCTGAATACGTATTCTGTCAGCGCACCAATTTTGTGGATATCAATAACGATGGTAACCTGGATGCTTTCTCCTGCCACGATATTGATCCGAATGTTTATTATTTGAATGATGGCACTGGAAATTTAGTCTTTCATACCGGCGGATTAGGTGATCACACAGAAGGTGGTAATTACGGTTCCATCTGGATGGATTATGACAATGACGGTGACCAGGATTTATTCATTGCAAAATGTCGCGGTGGTGCTTCAACTGCTAAAATTGACGAATTACACAGAAACGACAGTAATAACGGTAACGTATTATTCACAGATGTTTCTGTGGCTGCAGGAATGGCAAATCCAAGCCAATCGTGGTCATCTGCATGGAATGACTATAACAATGATGGATTTATGGACGCATTAATTGGTGCAAGTTCTACTGATGACGGTGGTCACTTCCTGATGAAAAATGACGGAGACGGAACTTTCAGCGATGTCACAACAGGTTCAGGATGGGATACAAATCCCAGCTTGAGCATTGAGCACGTTTCTTTTGATTTTGACAACGACGGTTTTACAGATGTAATGGGCGGAGGTAATAAAATCCTATTCGGAAACGGAAACATGACTTTCTTCCCGATCGTTTACGCATTCTCAAGCGGAGCTGTAGGAGACATGAACAACGACGGATTCCTGGATGTTCGAAATGGGAATACTGTTTACATGAACAACAAAAACAGTAACAACTGGATTACTATTAATTTACAGGGAATTCAAAGTAACTACAATGCAATTGGTGCACGTGTAGAGATTTACGGTTCATGGGGGAAACAGATTCGGGATATCAGAAGTGGTGACGGATTCAGGTACATGAATACCTTGAATGCACATTTCGGGATCGGAACTGCAACGGTAATTGATTCCATTATGATCAAATGGCCATCCGGACATATTGACCAGGTAAATAATCCGAATATTAATCAACCACTTACGGTTGTAGAAGGTTCACATCCATTGAGTTTATTAGAAGTTGACGGGAAAAAAATCGCTTTGTTTCCAAACCCGACAACGGATTATTTAACGATCCAAAACTTTGATTTACTGGATGCATCAAGCATTCAAATCTATACTCAGTTGGGAGAACGCATTCTGAATACGGAGAAAAAAGATGGGAAGATCTCATTGACAGGTTTAGCAAGCGGCCGCTACTTCTTAGTGATCCAAACGAAAGACGGAGAGAAATACTCGGAATCGTTTATTAAGATGTGATAAATATTCATCTATAAAAAAAGGGGCACGATTAATCGCGCCCCTTTTTTTATGTCAATTTATATTATAATTTGAAAATTACCCCTCCGGTAATTAATGATTTTCCATATCCTGCTTCTGCATAAAGCCCCACTTTTTCAGTTGGAATCCATCTAAATCCAACATGCGGCCCCAAGAAGAAAAGAGCTCCTACACGGGAATCGTAATAAGGATCATCGTCATAATCCCTGCGAACATTTCTAAAGACCGGTCCGGAACCGATATTCAAACCTCCGTACACGTCGATTTTGTTAGCGAAATCTTTTCCTGCCTTATCTGCAATTAATTGCAAAAAGTGGAAATTGGCAATAAATGCAATCGGCACACCAACACTCCAATAAGGAGATTTAGATGGCTTAAGATAACCAGGTGCGTAAACACCTCCATAATAATACCCGGTTGTTCTTGCAGAAACTTCAGCTCCTACCAGGAATCCCAGACCAATGTACTTGTGAACCCCAAATTCCATTTGGAGATTAAATGCCCCATAACTTGTGTTGTAGGAACGATCATAATCGGAATACAAGGAATAATGCTGATTATAACCTAATCCTAACTGCAAATACTTGCTTCCACTTCCACCAAAGCCCTGAGCTTGTGAATTGCCTGCCAACAACACAACTGTTGCCAACGTAAGCATCAATTTTACCTTCTTCATAACCAACTTTTTTATCTAAATGTTAAATCAAATATAAACAAGCATCCCAAAAAGATGATAAAAATCAACTTTTTTTGTGATTTGGCTCATTTTAATCCTTTTCATTCATTCTGACCTTTGAACTATAAAAAGCAACAGGTTATGAAAACACAAGAAATAAAACAAAGCACTTGGATGAAGCTGGAAAATCTGGCAACTGAATACCGATTCGGAGTTATTGCGATCTCTTTACTAATTATAGGGTGTTTAGGCGGCGTTACCATGAATTTCGGAGCCGCACTCCATACATGGTCATTGATCGCAGTAGTCATTCCGACAATGACAACCCTTAGTCTACTTTTAGCAGTAGCTCCAATGAGATGGATCCTAAATGCATTTATTGTCACTCTACTAGTTGATATAACGGTCATTTTTATCGTATAACAACCTACTATCCAAAACGAAGCAGGGGTGGAAAATTTTCCGCTCCTGTTTTTTGTTTATACAATTCCAAAGTTGTCAGTACCTTTGCACCTCGAAAATTAAGAACATGATCACAGTAGATAATATTACGGTAGAATTCAGCGGAAAGGTACTATTCAGCGATGTTGCTTTTGTCATTAATGAAACAGACAAAATTGCATTGATGGGGAAAAACGGTGCCGGGAAATCCACCCTGCTGAAAATACTTGCAGGAGTAAACAAAGCAACAAAAGGAGGCGTTTCAGCTCCAAAAGATGCTGTGATCGCTTATTTACCGCAACATTTATTGACAGAAGATAATTGTACCGTTTTTGAAGAAACCAGTAAAGCTTTTGCCGGTATTTTCGCCATGCGTGATGAGATTGAGGAAATCAACCAGCAATTAACCGTTCGCACGGATTATGATTCGGATGATTACATGAAACTGATCGAACGCGTTTCCGAACTCAGCGAAAAGTTCTATTCGATTGAGGAAATCAATTACGACGGCGAAGTTGAAAAAGTGCTGAAGGGAATGGGATTTGAACGGGAAGATTTTACCCGATCTACTTCCGAATTCAGTGGTGGTTGGAGAATGCGCATTGAATTGGCAAAGATCCTGCTTCAAAAACCCGATTTGATCTTACTCGATGAGCCTACCAACCACATGGATATCGAATCGATCCAATGGCTGGAGGATTTCCTGGTAAACAGTGCGAAAGCAGTAGTCGTTATTTCCCATGACCGGGCATTTGTAGACGCCATTACCAATCGCACGATTGAAGTGACAATGGGACGTATTTACGATTACAAGGCCAAATATTCCCATTACCTCGAATTGCGTAAAGACCGAAGATCCCAGCAGCAAAAACAATACGAAGAACAACAAAAGTTCATTGCGGAAACAACCGAATTTATTGAGCGTTTCAAAGGAACTTATTCTAAAACACTACAGGTTCAATCGCGGGTAAAAATGTTGGAGAAACTGGACATTATTGAAGTAGATGAAGTTGACAATTCTGCTTTGCGCCTGAAGTTCCCTCCTGCTCCACGTGCAGGTTCGTACCCGGTTGTGATTACTGATCTTCAAAAGAAGTATGACAATCATGTCGTTTTTTCGGATGTGAATGTAACGATCGAACGTGGAGAAAAAGTAGCTTTTGTTGGAAGAAACGGAGAAGGAAAATCGACTTTAGTGAAAGCAATCATGAAAGAAATTGGTTTTGAAGGAAACCTGGAATTGGGCCACAATGTCCAAATCGGGTACTTTGCGCAGAACCAGGCTTCGCTGCTGGATGAAGAATCAACCATTTTTGAAACCATTGACCGCATTGCCGAAGGTGAGATCCGCACTAAAATAAAAGATCTGCTGGGCGCTTTCATGTTTGGCGGGGATGCTTCAGCCAAAAAGGTGAAAATGCTTTCAGGAGGAGAAAAAACGCGTTTGGCTTTGATGAAATTGCTGCTTGAACCGGTGAATTTGTTAATCCTGGATGAACCTACGAATCACCTGGACATGAAAACAAAGGACATTATCAAAGATGCCTTGCGGGCTTTTGACGGAACACTCATTTTGGTTTCACACGACCGAGACTTCCTGGATGGATTGGTAACAAAAGTTTATGAATTCGGAAACAAGCAGGTGAAAACGCATTTTGACGATATCAACGGCTTTTTGGCAACGAAGAAGATGGAGAATTTGAAGGAGATTGAACGGAAAGCGAATTAAATCATTGTAGGGACGCGAGGCGTTGTGTATTATTCGGACCCAGGTCATTTTTTGAAGCACTATATTTTCTATTTTACCACAAATGCGCAAATGTTTGAGGCGCTTACCAGTCGCCTCTTTCTCTAGCAAACTCTAATAAACCATGTTTTACATGGTTCAAAAGCGAGTGCGGTAGCCGAGCCAATAATTTGTGCATTTGTGGTAAAAACAATAGCGGGTGTCATCACTATAGCTATCGGGAGTGATTAATTCGCGAGGTGTCTCGTCCCTATTAATTAAAAACTGTGCGGATCACTTCAAGCGATTTCATTTTGCGCATGCCGCTTACGTGGAATTGATAATATTCCAGCCAGGCATCGATGAGTTTTACGCGTTCTTCTTTTGGGATGGCATGTGCCAGAAAATCCAGTTTATTTTGGGCCAAACTATCCGTAAGCCAATGCAGCCAGGGCTCTTCGAGATACGAAGGTAAAAAAGGCAATTCATTGGTAAACTTTCCTTCCTGCAATTCAAAATATTTCGGGTAATTGCTTTGAATTTCCGGCTGAAAACCTTCCAGTTTAGAAACCTGTGCCAGGAACCAAATCAGGTAATTACTGAGTTCATCACTTGCATTTATCCATTGGATCTCCTCACTCAAAAATTGAAACAGCCTCTTATCCTGGTGGTTGTCCCGGAGGCAAATCATCATTAACTCAGAAACAAAGAAGGCAATACTTGATTTGAGTGGATTATCCAGTAAATGATGCAAAGGTTCCAGCGACTGCATTTCAGTCAGTTTCAAAAGACTGCTGTCGTTTCGTTTGTAATAGGTAATCTCTACCAGTTCAAGCGGAAAGAGGATCAATCCTTTTTTCTTTTTAGCTCCCTGGAACAGGAAAGTTTGAAGTCCGGACTCCAATGTGAACAGATTGACAATTAAACTGGTTTCAGAATAAGGCAACCGGGATAAAACAACCGCTTTATCCGTAATTTTCATCGGATCACAACTACTTTACCCACTTTCTTACCCTTTCCTTCCGAAGGACCTGTCCAGATAAAATAAACTCCCGAACTTACATCCTCGCCTGTAAGTCTTTTGCCATTCCAGGTTGCTGTTCCACCATTGGAAGTAGTTTTATACACCAAATTTCCGGCAGCATCAGTGATTCTTACATCACTTGCATATTGAATTCCCTGGATAGTGATCGGTCCTGTAAATTCCGGTTTTACCGGATTCGGGAACACTTTTGTTGATGAATAATCCGGATCTTCATACGTTGCATCCGTGCGGTAAGACACCATTCCATTATCGGTGATAATATACAGTTCCCCGGTCAGTTGGTTGAATTCCATATCCATAACCACATTAGAGATCATGGGTGAATTATCCTTATTGAAGTTTGCAATTACTTCCTGTCCGTCTGCAGAAACCAGGAATATTCCTGATTCAGCCGTTCCGATCCATTTCCGGTTTCCTCCATCGACTTCAATATCCGAGATATAGGAAGTTCCTAAAAGCAGTTCGACATTTCCATCGTAGGTCACCAAAATCCGGGAAACATCCGTAACTGAGGAGGTTGAAAAAATCCCTGCGCTGTTATACAGAACCGCCAAACCATTATCTGTTCCAACCCAGATCTCATTGTCGAAATCAACCGCTATGGCAGTTACATTATCCGAAGGCATATTCCCGGATCCTTCACCGGTTTGCATGACACGAATGATATCATCTGCCGGATTTGAAATGGTTCCGTTGTCATTATAACCCATCAATCCTTTTCCATAAATACCCACCCATTTGTTACCATTGTAATCAATTGCCAGTTCGGAAGCATATGCATTTGTGATCAATGGATTGGACGACATGGAATACCAGCTTCCATCCGCGGTACGAACTTTCAATATTTTAGAAGAGTAGGCATTCACAATCCATAAATTTCCGTCATCATCGTAATCCAGTCCGGTGATGCAAGTCATATTATTTCCCAAACTAGTATTTTCCAAAATGGAATTAGAAGCTCCGTACACATTGGTAATTGTTGAACCAGTGACGATACTTAAACCATTTTCACAATATCCTCCAAGGGCAATTTCATCCTCATTTTTCGGATTGATAGCTGCCGTTCCGATCGCCCAAACTCCATTATCCCACAAAGGTGTTTGATTCGTTTTATCATACAAACCCCATTTGTCCTCTTTCATAGTATAAGCGGCCGGAGAGGTGTAGCTTAAATTTACGCGGTCAATTGTTCCGGCAGTTATTACAATCTTACCTTCATTTCCATTGATACTAAAGAAATCATTCTTCGGAGGGCCTTCTGTGGATATAATCGTTGCCGTTCCAAAAGTATCGTATTTCACCAATCCGTTTTTATAATCTGCAACCCAATAACCACTTCCGTCAAATGCAACCGCGCGAATCTCCGGAGCCGTATTCGAATAGTTTGAAATGCCAAAGTAGATAGAAACATCCTCATTAAAAAGATAGTAAGAATCGGAAAAACTCACGCCAAATTTATTATTGACAATTTGAAAATTCGCGATCTCCATATTAAACTGATGACCAATAATTTCCTGCAATCCACCCGAAGTAACTTTCATAATTGAATCGCCGCCGTAAGCCTCTTTTTTTGCGAGCACGTATAATTCGTTGTTATAAACACCCCCTTTCGTGTAAGAAACATCCAGGGCAGGCACGTCTACCCGGTTGTCCACGCTCCAGTTATTCGGATTACCCAGCAGTGGGTTGTTTTCCAGTGCTTTCTGCATTCCATCATTGTGCAATGCATAAATGGAATCATTCACAAACAGGATTGACTGGTAATTTTTAGGAACTGTGAACGGATTATAAGTATCCTTTACTTCGTGTTTCACAGGATCCAGAACGACGATGGCAAAACCGGTAGCAGCGTATACTCTTCCATTTCTTGCCGTGAAACTGTTGATGCGTTTATTTCCGGTAATCGGAGCCAATTTAACTGCCGGTATATTCACGATACTTCCGTCTGAATAAAGCTGGTCGATGTTTCCATTGTCGTATCCGATGAAAAAAGACTTTGTTCCCGGATGGTAAGTAATGCAGGAAACAATGATATCCGAAAGGCCGTTCTGGTCGTTGTAGATCTTCGTTTCTCCTGCAGCCGGATCGTATTCAATCACGCCGGTTTTCAATGCTGCCATGGTAAGTCCGTCACCATATGCCACATCAATCGACTGAGAAGCGGCCACATGCATGCGCCACTGTCCCATCCCAAGCTGCCCGAACGCTGCGGAAGATAAACCCATTAAACCCAGTAAAAGAAGACTTCGCATGAAATTTGTTTTGATGTATAAACGCTTACTCTTCAAAATTATTGGAAAAATCGCAAGAGAAGTGAAAAAAGGAAGTTATTTTACCCACAGAGTAACACAGACAATAAGAATAAGGGCTGTAAATTAGTTTGTTACTTGTGAGTTAAAGCTTCGAACAGATAACTTTTGAGACTTAACCATGAAGAATACAAGGTAAAGATCCGATGCAGAGTAAACTTCAAACTCAAACTGAAGTCACAACTTAACTAAAAACAAAAGAACCACCATTTCTGATGAGTCTTATTTGTGACCCTAATGTCAGATATTTCGAACTATTTGGTGGAGGATATTCAGCGAATTCTGGAGTCCAAATGTGATAAAAAGTGAGCATTTAATTTCTGAATCAGCGATGAAGATTATGTATTTATGCATTTTTTCACTCGAACAATTCAGTAATGAACCGATACCCTACTTCGCTAAAAAAATACGTTTGAAATACGCTGTATTTCTGATTTGTACGTAGTTCTACTTAGAGGTTCAGTTAAAGGTACTTATCTCCACCTACATGAATGTCTGTAAATAACTATTACCGGAAGAATCTTTGGCCTTTTCTCTGGTTTTATTGTCGCTAATTTGAACCATAAATAAAAAGGAAACTCTATAAATATTTAATTATGAAAAAAATACACTACTTATTTAATTCATTTTTTAAAGCATCCATATTTGCTTCTTCCCTTTTCTTCAGTTTCAACTCATTTGCTCAAAATGGCGTAGTTTGGACGGAGGTTCAAGACATAGGAATCCTAGAAATTAAAGAGGAGAATAATAAATTGTATTCGAGTAATACGGATGTTCAACAATTAATAGATAGCTATTCAATATATCAATTTGAGTTGGCCGTTCCGAACTCCAGAAAGAGTAAATTACAAAATGTAGTTGAAGTCAAATGCGATTGTGAAGAAACAGACTTATTGATTGCAATGTCTAAACTTAAAAGTGTTTTTTTAAATCCTGAAATCGGTCCTCATTACGAGACGTTAATGCTTCCTAATGATTATTCAATTGCATTTTCAGATGATTACGCTTTGAATTTAATTAATGCGCAAGAAGCATGGGATATAACAACAGGTGATAGTTCAATTGTAATTGCAATATCCGATCAAAACTTTTCTGTTGAGCATGAAGAGCTCATAGGTAAAATACATTATTACGACACAACGAATATAGATTCACAGTACCATGGAACTGCGGTTGCAGTCACCGCGGCCGGAAACACAAACAATTCAGTAGGTAAAAGTTCAATTGGTTACAATTCGGAACTTGCTTTATACAGAATGTCTTATAACGATATACTTTTGGCAACATACAGTGGATATCGGGTAATAAACCTTTCCTGGACTTCTGGCTGCGAACCAAGTGCTTATGTTCAAAATGTGATTGACGAAGTATATGAGAATGGTTCTATTGTTGTTGCAGCAGCAGGCAATGGTGGTACTTGCGGTGGTCCGGATAGTTTAGTTTACCCAGCGGCTTGTAATCATGTAATATCTGTAACTTCAATCGGCAGTAGCGATAATCATGAATTATACATTGGTGATACAAATTCAACGCATCAGCACCACAGTGATGTCGATATTTCAGCACCAGGGTATTTAGTACCACTTACAATAGCGCCAGATTATTACCTTGTTGGGAATGGAACTTCTTTCGCTGCTCCATTTGTTTCCGGCACAATTGCTTTAATGCTCTCTGTGGATTCTTGTTTGAGTTTTGAAGACGTTGAAACAATTCTATATACCACATCTGTAAACATAGATTCATTAAACCCTCAATACGCTGGTTTAATTGGTAATGGAAGGCTAAACGCTGCTGCTGCTGTTACTATGGCAAATACGTTCAATAGTTGTGGCACAGGAAATGGAACAACTCCTTCCGTGAATGACAATTACCAAGACGTCTACATAACAGAATATACAAGTACTGTTTCACTGGTTGAGAATGAAAATAATAAGCGAATTGAAATAACCGTGTTTCCTAACCCTGCGAGTTTTGGAAATGCAATTACCATAATAAGCAATCAAATCATTGAAAATTGTGAGATTACAAATGTGAATGGGGAAAGGATTCAAATGCTAAATCCAATTGACGATAAGGTAACAGTAACTGGTTTAACTCCAGGGATCTATTTTGCAAGGGTTCATTTGAAATCTGGATTTACAAAAATGAAAAAGATACTAGTAGAATACTAGTAGTAGTAGTAATAGTAATAGTAGTTAGGTAATCTCATAGTTGAGTTAAGTTGTAATAGTAGTTAGGTGGTTAGGTAATCTCATAGTTGAGATAAGTTGTAATAGTAGTAATAGTAGTTAGGTTGTTAGGTAACCTCATAATCTAGTTGAGGTGAAAACCGTGGAATTAATTCCACGGTTTTTTTTATTCTGAATGAATAGATTTGAAATAAAACTGACCATTCAATACTGTTGCAATGTCTGAATTGATTTCACTCACCGATAAATTCTTACTAACAAAACTTTGAGCACCAGCTTCTTAAGTGTTAAGCATATATGTTTTTGCTACTTTGCATCGGCAAAATTAAAATTTGAAATGCACGATTGATTTTAGTTAATCGAGAAGTTAGTTCTATCCCATCTGCCCTGCCCTTTAAATTAATATCCGGAAAAAATGATATCAGGGGAAGTTCAATTATTTCGGCTTCACTATTTTCTGCACTGTCAGACATTCGGCAGTGTAATTAAAGGTCTTCAGGCATCGATCAAGAAAATTGACTTATCAATTTAAAAAAAAATGTTAAATTGTTCCATTTTACAAAATAATACACACTTTGCATGGCTGAAAAAATCAGAATTATTTTAGTTGATGATCACAAATTGGTTACTGAAGCGTGGACAGCTCTGCTTAGTCTGGATGAAAATCTATCCGTTGTAGGCACAGCAAACAGTGCCGAAGCTGCCCTGGACTTATGCTTAAGTTTAATGCCAGATGTCGTTTTGATGGATGTGAACTTGCATGATAGTAATGGAATGGATGCCACCGAAATGATTTGTAACCGAATTGCAAAAATTAAAGTCATTGGTTTGTCATTACACGACGATATTGCTATTGTAAAGGGTTTAATGAGTAAGGGAGCCAGAGGATATTTGAGTAAAAATTCGTCCAGAGCAGAATTAATCCATGCCATAAATTCTGTCATGTCGGGTTCAATTTATTTAGGTGAAAATATAAGGGACAAACTTTTCAACGAAGCATTCGTAGCCAAAAATGAAGATTCAATTAAGGAATTGACCTTAAAGGAAATTGAAATTGTTAAAAGCATTGCAAACGGGTTAACTTCTAAACAGATGGCCGAAAATTTATTCGTTTCCGTGCGAACGATTGAAACTCACAGGCATAATATATTAAAGAAATTGAAGTTACAAAATGCAGCTCAACTGAGCAGTTGGTCGAGAGATCATGGTTACTTTTAATGAAGTATTATTAGAATATAAAAACTGAAATTCCATAGAACGAAATTAACTGTATCTCAAATGATTTGAAATATAGAAAATTCAAAAAAAGGATTTAATCTTATTAATTATGCACCCCCTGTTCTCACATATTATCTTAGATCAAACCAAAGACCTTATCTGGGTTATTGACAAAGACTTCCAATTGATTTATGGTAATACTGCTTATTTCAGCTTTATGAAGGAAGCTTTTGGAATAGAAAAAAAACTAAACGAGCCAGCCTTCATCTACACTTTTGGTAAGGAAGATGTTGAAAAGTGGAAATCCAATTATAGTCGGGCTCTAAAAGGTGAGTGTTTTGAACTTGAAGAAAGTCACTCACTTCCCGAGTCGCATGAAGTTCATTATTCTCAAACATCCTTTCTGCCTTTATTGGGAGAGAAAAATGAAGTGATCGCTGTATCCTGTCAATCCAGAGATATTACACGAATAGTAAAACTAAATCTGGCAACGAATAAGCTGTTGGACACGGCATTGGATGTTTTTTGTTCTATTGATGAGGCGGGTAATTTTGTTCATGTTAGTGCTGCAGCATTGATGCATTGGGGCTATACGTCAGAAGAGTTATCTGGTAAACCTTACATCAGTTTTGTACTGGAAGAAGATATTCCAAAGACAAACCAAATTGCTGCTGATATTATCAGTGGAAAAGATGTGAATGTTTTTAGTAATCGCTACTGGAAAAAAGACGGTGGCATTGCCTATAATTTATGGTCGGCTCGCTGGGATAATGCATCAAAATTAATGTATTGTGTTGCAAGAGACGGTAAAGAGAAATTAGAGCAAGAGCAGAAAATACAGCAAAGTGAGCAACGTTTTAAAGCTTTAGTACAAGAAGGAGCTGATTTGATTGGAATATTAGACATTGATGGAAATTACACGTATGTAAGCGCAACAAGCACGAGTATTCTTGGCATTAAACCAGAAGAATTTATTGGTAGGAACGCCTTTGAATTCATACACCACGACGATGTCGAAAGGGTATTGGAATGTTTGCAACGAATGACTACTGAAAAAATAGTTAGTGTCGAACCTTTCCGGTTTAAGAACAAACAGAATGAATGGCGATGGGTGGAGACTATCCTGACAAATATGCTGGATAATCCTGCTGTGAGTGGTATTGTCGCCAATTCAAGAGACATCACTGAAAAAATTGTAACAGAAGAAAAAAACAAACTGGTTCGACAACAATTTGAGTCTCTTGTTGAAAACAGCATGGACTGCATCGTTATCATTTCACCCGAAGGGAAAACTACTTACGTATCAGGATCCATTAGAAAGATTTTAGGTTATTCTCCCGAAGAAGTTATGGATATAAACATTTGGAACTTGTGCCATCCGGATGATATTGCACCGTCGGAAGTCATACTGGCTCAATGTTTCGCGAGTCCAGGCGTGCCAATACCCGGTCACATTTCGAGAATTAAACATAAAAATGGTACCTGGCGATGGATTGAACCGGTAGTAACCAATTTACTCCATGATCCTGCAGTTAGAGGATTTGTAGATAATTTCAGGGACATCACTGATAAAGTGGAAGAACAAAAGCGACTAAAACTACTTGAGAGTGTTACTACCAATGCAAAGGATGCTATTTTAATTACAGAGATAGAACCACTGGATGAACCCGGACCCCGAATAATTTATGCAAATGAGGCTTTTACGAAGATGACGGGATATACTGCGGATGAAGTAATCGGTAAAACACCAAGAATACTCCAGGGCCCCAACTCGAACAAAGAGGAATTAGCGAAACTCGGACGTGCACTCAGAAATTCGGAGTCATTTGAAATTACCACCATAAACTATAAAAAAAACGGAGAAGAATTTTGGATAAATTTCAATGTAACTCCTGTAGCAGATGGCAGTGGGTTGTTTACTCACTTTATTTCTATACAGCATGATGTTACTGAAATGAAAATGAAAGAACTTGAAAAAGATCTCCTCCATCAAATCAGTGATATTTTCCATAAGTGTGTTGATAATGAGTTAAAAGAATGTTTAACCAATCTGTGTCAATGTATTGCCGAGTTTGGTGATTTTGATTTTGCAGAAATGTGGTTGCCAGCTATTGATTCTGAAAAAATTAATCGTGTATCGCAATACGCTGCAAACAAATCAGGAAAAGATTTTTATAAAGAATCCAAAAAGTTTGATACCTGTAAATTGGGAGAAGGGATGCCTGGTTATGTATGGAAGAAAAAGGCTACCGAAATCTGGACACTGGACGATGAGAAGTGGCACCTGTCTAACACAAGAAAAGCGGCAGAGAAAGCGCATATTGAAACCTTAGTAGGAATTCCTTTAAAACACAAAGATGAAGTGATTGGAGTTCTGGTTGTTGGAACAAAAAAGAACAAATCCACTCTCGCTCTATATATTGAGATGTTCAAAAAACTAAAATTGTCAATTGGTGCGGAATTGAGTCGAAAGAAAGTAGAAATTGAACTTGCTCAGATATTTAATTCTACACCGGATATGATCTGCGTTGCAGGTTTTGATGGCTATTTAAAACGAATTAACACTGCGGGATTAAATTTAATGGGCTATTCGTTCGAAGAAATGTGTTCACAGCCAATTGTTTCATTTATTCACAAGGAAGATAGAAAGCTCACGCAAAAAACCCAAAAGGGATTGTATGCAGGTGGAAATATTCGAAATTTTGAAAATCGCTACATCACAAAACAAGGAGAAATTGTTTGGTTGAACTGGACCGCTACATCCGATCTGGAACAACATATTGTCTATGCAGTTGCCAAGAACATTACGGAGGAAAAGAAACTCCGTGAATTAAATAAAGCAACGCGAAGCATCGCAAAAATCGGAAGCTGGGAACTTGAATTGTTGAATAATCAGGTGTATTGGTCCGATGAATTACATCAGATGCATAATACTGATCCTGATACATTTGTTCCTGAAGTAACCACAGCAATAACGTTTTATCGGAAAGATTTCAGGGATTTAGTTGCAGCCAAATTTGAAAAGTGTATAAAATCCGGTGAGCCATTTGATTTTGAAGCTGTAATAATTACAACTAAAAAGAAAGAATTATGGGTTCGGGTAATTGGAAATGCAGAATTCATCAATGGCGAATGCTCACGGATTTATGGAAGTTTTCAAAATATCCAGGATTTAAAAGAAGCAGAAATTAAATTGCAATCATTCGCTTCCAACCTGCCGGGAGTTGCTTTCCAATATCATATGCATCCTGACGGAACGGGAAAAATAACCTATGCAACAAATGGAGCAAAATATATATGGGGGTTTTCTGCAGAAGAAGTTATTCAAAATATCCAGTTAATCTGGGACTGCATAAAAGCCGGAGGAGATTTTGAAGAAGTTAATGTTAGTGTTGCTAATTCAATTGAAAACAAAACAAAATGGACAAGTAAGTTCAGGTACGTTATGCCTTCAGGAGAAATCCGGGTATATTTCGCGAGTGGAACACCTAATTTTTTAGAGGATGGGACCATTGAATTCAACAATATTATTCTTGATATTACACAAGAAGTTAAGAATGAAAACTTAATCATCCAGGCTAGTAATATCGCACGAATAGGGAGTTGGGAAATGGACTTGCTATTCCAGAATAGAGGTGTAATGTATTGGTCTCCGATTATCAAAGAAATGTTGGGGTTTGATCAGAGCTACACTCCTACTTATTCAAGTAGTTTAGAATTATTTGTTGGAGAGAACAAAGATCGTATTGAAAACGCAGTAACCGATTTAATTCATAATGGAATTGAGTTCGATGAAGAGCTGCTTTTAAATGCCGCGAATGACGAAACAAAATGGGTACGAATTATTGGTAAGGGCGAAATAGCGAATGGCAAGCGCATCAAAGTTTACGGAAGTTTACAGGATATCGATGATCGCAAAAAATCGCAGATTGAACTTGCCAATAGTGAAAATAAGTTGCGAACCATTTTAGAGGCCGAACCAGAATGTGTGAAATTGTTGGATGAACAGGGTAAAATTCTCATGATGAATCCTGCCGGTATAGAAATGATTGAAGCAGACGATGAAACACAGATTCTAAATCAGTCAGTTCAGCAAATTATTTTACCAGAACACAGATCGGCTTTTTTAAATCTTATAAAAAGTGTTTTCCGAGGAGAATCCGGTAAACTTATTTTTGAAATCAAGGGCTTAAAAGGAACTCACCGATGGATGGAGACTCATGCTGTTCCTATGACAAATGAAAAAGGTGAGATCACTTCACTTTTGGGTGTGACGAGGGATATTACAGAGCAAATGGAGTCTCAAAAGGAGATCATAGAAAGTGAAGAGAAAAGACGCTTGATAATGACGGGAGCATTGGATGCCATTATCTGTATTGAGCCTAACCAGGAAATCACCTTCTGGAATCCTCAGGCTGAAGTTCTTTTTGGTTGGAAAGAGTCGGAGGCGCTTGGACAGTTGCTACCGCAGTTGATCATACCGGAAGCATTCCGTAAATTCCATGAGGAAGGTGTTAAAAATTACTTGCGAACAGGCAATGAAAAAGTACTGAACAGGTTGTTAGAATTAACTGCAGTGAGGAGCAATGGAGAAGTATTCCCAATTGAGTTAACAGTTATTCCAATCAAACAAGGTGAAGCAATGTTCTTTTGTGCCTTCATAAGAGATATTTCACAGCGGAAAAAAGCAGAAGCAGAAAAAAACAGCTTGATCACTACCCTCGAAAATAGTTTGAATGAAATCTATATTTTCAGTAAGGAAACTCTTCTGTTTAGTTATGTTAATAAAGGAGCACTGAATAACTTAGGATATTCTGAGCAGGAAATAAAAAAATTAACACCAATTAATATAAAGTCAGGTTTTACGGAAGAGAGTTTTAGAAAACTGGCTGATCCATTAATATTGAAAGAAAAAGAAAAAATTGTCTTTTTGGCAAAACATGAACGTAAAGATGGTAGTGTTTACCCCGTAGAAGTGCATTTACAGCTTGTTACAGATCATGGAGAAGTTAGATTCCTGGCTGTGGTATTAAATATTACTGAGCGTTTGGAAGCAGAACAATATATTTTAAAAGCAAACGAACGATTTGAAAAAGTAACTGAAGCCACAAATGATGCCATCTGGGATTGGGATATAGAAAACAACGTATTTTACCGATCTAAAGCCATCGGAAATTTTTTCGGTAAAAGTGTTTTAACTGAAATGAAGGAACAGAACTTTTGGAAAGATGATTTTCATCCGGAAGACGTTGCCAGAATTAAGGATACCGTACAAGCAGCTATCGCTAATCCGGTAATCAATCGATGGGAATCAGATTACAGGATATTTAATGACCAGGGAAAAATAGTTTATGTCATTGACAGAGGTATAATCGTGCGAAATAAGGATGGAAAAGCAATTCGGATGGTTGGCGCAATGACCGATGTTACTTCACAAAAGCAATTGGAAATCCAGTTAAATGAATTAAACATTTCTCTGCAGGAACGTTCATTTGAACTTGAGCGGTCTAATGAAGAATTAGAACAGTTTGCATTTATAGCCTCACATGACTTACAGGAACCTTTGAGAATGATATCCAGTTTTATGGATTTACTCAAAAGAAAATACGAAGGTCATCTGGACGAAAAAGCACTCAAGTACATCTTTTTCGCTACGGATGGCGCTCGCCGGATGAAGCAGATAATTCTGGATATTTTAGATTTCTCAAGAGCAGGAAAATTGAATGAAGATCTGATACCTATCGACTTAAATCAAGTAGTAGAAGAATATAAAATATTACGCCGGAAAAAAATTAAAGAAAAAAATGTTGTCATTTTGAGTGATCAACTACCGGTAGTTACTTCCTTTAGAGCACCAATTGTTCAAACCATGCATTGTCTTATGGATAACGCAATAACATACTCTAAATTAGATGTAAATCCACAAATTGAAATTAGAGTTTCTGAAAATGATATTGAATGGATTATTCAGGTAAAAGACAATGGCATCGGAATAGATAATAGCTATTTTGAAAAAATCTTTATTATTTTTCAAAGATTGCACGACAAAGACCAATATAGCGGAACTGGTATTGGGTTATCTATTGCCAAAAAGAATATTGAATCATGCAATGGGAGAATTTGGGTGGAAAGCTTCTTAAACGAAGGTAGTACATTCTATTTTACGATAAATAAATGATAGGTTATGAAATTAGTACATGTATTACTGGTTGAAGACAATGAGGGAGATATCGTCTTAACGCTCGAAGCTTTTGAAGAGAGCAAAATTAGAACGAACATCAGCGTCGTAAAGAATGGAAAAGACGCTTTGGATTTCCTTAATTTTAAGGGGATGTACAAGGGTGTAGAACGACCGGACCTGATTCTGCTTGATTTGAATATTCCGATTATAAGTGGAATGGAAGTTTTAAAAGAGATCAAAGAAGATGTGCAGCTTAAGACAATTCCGGTTATTGTTCTTACCACTTCTTCAAACCCCAAGGAGATCAAATCAGCATATGAACTACATACGAATAGTTTTGTAACCAAACCATTGGATATGGGTGAATTTCTTAAAGCGATCACTTCCATCGAAGAATTCTGGCTCCAGATTTGTAAACTTTCAGACTAGGTGTATAATGAATAAACGAATTAGCTCATCCATTCCGTTAAACATACTGGTAATTGAAGATAACCCGGGCGATTTCCTCCTTTTGGAGGAATATATTGAAGAAATGCTCGTCAATTCAACCATAACGCAAGCGCGCAGTTATTTGGATGCATGTACAATATTATCTGATCAAAAGTCGGTATTCGATTTAATTCTGTTAGATCTTACGCTTCCCGACAATCAGGGTCTGATCCTTGTTTCAGATGTTTTAGGTCTTGCTAATGAGTCACCTGTAATTATTCTGACAGGTTATGAAAACTTAGATTTTAGTATCTCGTCACTTGCTCTAGGCATATCAGAATACCTTTTGAAAGATGAAATCACCGCTTACTCGTTGCAGAAAAGTATTTTATTCAGTATTGAGAGAGAAAAACACCTGAGAAACATTAAAGAATCAGAAAAAAGATACAGTGAATTGTTTCATCTAAGCCCAATTCCAATGTGGGTTTATGAAACGTCAAGTCTTCAAATAGTGAACGTTAATCCTGCAGCAATTAAAAAATACGGATACTCAGAAACGGAATTTCTGAATATGTCTGTTTTAAGACTGCTTTCAAACGAAGAGAAACAGAGAATACACGACCTCAGTAATCCACAATTCAATGATTCCAATAAAAGGATGGAACACAAATTGAAAGATGGAAAAGTAATCCAGGTACAAATGGAACAAAATCATTTGACATTAAATAATCGTGCATGCTGCATTATGTTGTCAAATGACATCACAGAACTTATTGAGACTCAGGATTCATTGCGCACTGCATATAGGAATATCATCGAAATCGAAGAAAAAGAAAAAGAAAAATTCGCAGCAGAATTGCATGATGGTATTCAACAGAACCTAGTTGCTGCAAAATTAATTTTTTCATTCTTGACAGAACAATCCACCATTTTAGCTCAGGAACCCAGAGCCGTCTTCATGAATCAATCCTTAGAAACTGCTTTAGATGAATGTTATCAAATAATCAGAGATATCAGACCTAAGAGAATAATTGAAAACGGATTTTATGCTGAAATAGAAGGTTTAATTCAGAAAGTAAAAGCTACAGGAACAATGGAAGTTCTGCTTACAAAAGATGCAGAAATGGATCAGCTTTTTGAATACTTCGATTTGATGCATATTTATCGAATTACTCAGGAACTTTTTAATAATGCATTGAAATATGCAGCTGCAAATAAATTTGAGCTGAGTTTTTCAATTCAGGCTAATCAACTTCAATTGACATTTACAGATGATGGAAATGGTATCTCGAAAGCAATTCTTAATTCAAAAAGCAGCTTTATTAGTATAAAAAGAAGAGTTCAGATTTTAAACGCCTCAATGGTCATCAAAAGTGAACCAAATAAGGGTTCAAGTTTTCATCTATGTATTCCTTTAAAATAAAATGATTCGCTGCAGAATGAGGCAATGTAAACACCTTTTGATGACTTTCTTGGTGTGATACCCCGACTTTTTATAGCCACAGAATATTCATTTACGTAAACCTGGCCAACGAAACATGCTTCTTTATTTGTTTTAGAAAGCCAACCTTCTTTCTGTTCCCTCTTGCGTCAATAAAATTCACCTTTTGGTGAATTCAGGTTCATGTTTTGATCAGATTACCCAGTGAGCATTATACGTCTTCCTGAAAAATGAAGAAATACTTCAGTTTTTCAAGCCATTGGGCGAATAGTGACAAAAAAATCCGTAGCCACTACGTCATTACTTTCTGACTAACATTTTATTGCATCTATTCCTAAAAGTTAAACTTCCTCTTTTGAAGCATTCAAGATCCATTTTAGAATCCGGCTTCAAATTTATGTGGGTAATTTATTAAACCAGAAGTCTAGCTTTTCCCTAACAAACAACCCCTAAAGTTCCTAAAGCCATTTTAGTAAGATCATAAATCTAAATGAAATAGGTATTTCTACTTAGAATGAAATAGAGTATAACCCTGAATCTTTAATATTCTAAGGGTAATCATTAACAATTTCATTAGAGCGATCATAGATTTGAAGACATCAAAGGCAATCAATAGAAACAAACGGGAAAGATGCCGATGAATTTAATTTAACTAATTATCGAAACTATGAAACACAAAATGAAACTTGTTAGTACAGCTTCACTTTGCATGTCACTCTTGGGTGTCAATGCTCAAGAAGCGATACTAACGTCAGGCCAGGAAGCCTCGGGAACGGGTGGCTTTTCTAGTTCCAGTATGGGGCAAGTATTCTATACAACAAATAGTGGGAATTCAGGGACTGTTGCGCAAGGTGTTCAACAAGCTTTTGAAATCTCAGTCACCTCAGGAATTGACGAAATAGGAATCAATTTAAAATGTGCAGCTTACCCTAATCCGACAATTAATAATATCACGTTGACGATAGAAAACAATGCCAACAGTAACTTATCCTATGAGCTTTTTGATTTCCAGGGTAAAAAGATTGGTTCTAATCAAGTTACTTCAGAAAAAACGGTCATTGCCATGTCTGAACTCCCAAATGCAATTTACTTTTTGAAAGTATCTCAAAGCAATTCAGTAATCAAAACATTCAAAATTATTAAAAATCAATAAAACCTAAATGCTATGAAGAAAATCTACATACTAGTATCCAGCTTTATGCTCGCAATGGGAGCATATTCGCAGGCTCCGGAAAAGATGAGTTACCAGGCAGTAATAAGGGACGCTAATCAAAATTTAATTGTTAACCAACCTGTAGGAATGCGAATAACCATTCTCGAAGGATCATCTCCGGGAACAATTATTTATCAGGAAAGTCAAACACCTACAACCAATAATAACGGATTAACGTCTTTAGAAATTGGTGCAGGGCTTGTTGTTTCGGGTGATTGGTCAACTATTGATTGGTCAAATGGTATCTATTTTATACAAACTGAAACGGACCCTACTGGTGGAACAAATTACACCATCTCAGGAACCTCTCAAATGTTAAGTGTTCCATATGCCCTATATGCAAAAAATTCTGGAAGTTCTACTCCTGGGCCTCAGGGACCAGCAGGTTTGAACGGAGCAACCGGACCAATGGGACCACAGGGACCAGCAGGTTTGAATGGAGCTAATGGAAATAATGGACTTGACGGTGCAACCGGACCAATGGGACC
>CAMLFH010000034.1 GCA_946479285.1 uncultured Flavobacteriales bacterium
GTGATGGTTATACCAATCCTACCGGTGCCATCCAGCTGAGTGATCTATCTTCCAATAGCGATTTGCATGAAGTAGAATTGCTTTTGGAAAGTCATTGCGGAGAATTCACACTTGATTCCATAGCGGTGGACAATACTTGTGAGAACCCTGTTACTGTTACCATCAGTGGTGTTTACGAGTTAGGAAGCGCCCTCAATAAAAAACTGGCATTATTGACCAGCCTTGCAGCAGATCTGAACGGTTCCACTACTCATTACACGAATTTTATTACTTCACCACTAATTACAGCTATTTCGTCATATACTTCAGAATTCAGCTACCTCCACTGGACTTCTTCTGCCATGATCCTGAAATTATCGAATCCAACCGCTGGATTTAGTGTGTCTTATGATGTAAATACCATTGCAAACATTCAAATACTAAGCTATGAAGTAGTTCCACAAACAATACCTACCCTGGATAAAATCTATTTTACAGTGAAAATAGACTTCCTGAATGGGACCAGCCAGGTACATGTGATCAACAAATTTGGACTTATGACCAAAACGGGGATTACCCATCAATTCTTAATCGATGAAATAGAAGATCCGAAGACCGTTTCCTACGAATATTGTGATCCGGATTTAAGTGAATTTGAAACTGATTTCTCATTGGAGGATTGGATCAATGATTGTATCGAGGATATCCTTATTGAAGCAGAAACCCTTGGGAATATTGCATACGCAAACGCTTACGAAGATTTTTTAAACGGCTTGGCACAATCTTTTTCCACCAATTGTTTTGGTAATTTGCAGGAACAGTTCTCCATTACTTATGCGAAACAAGAGTATTACTATACCCTCTACTATTATGACCAGGCCGGGAGCCTGGTTCAAACTGTGCCTCCGGCAGGAGTACACATTGTGCCCCCGGCTGCGTTTAATGCAGATGGAGTGTGGAACGGAACAACCGAACCTGCGCATTTACTGAAAACAATTTACAGCTACAACTCACTGGGCCAGGCGTTTAAAACCAATACACCTGATGATGGAATAACGCAAACCTGGTACAACAGCGCCCAGCAGCCGCGTTATTCTCAAACAGCACAGCAATTGGCTGAAACCAAGTACAGCTACAGCCGATTTGATGCACTGGGAAGAACAGATGAATCAGGAGTATTTACTCCTGTAAATCTCACGGCAGCTTTAGCAGCCATTGATGACAATACTTACCCGGCAGCAACCGTTTCTGTTCCAACCTACGATGTGATAAAAACCATTTACCACAAACAAAGCGTTGCTCTGAATACGCTTTTGGGATGGAATCCCAAAGACTTGAACAACCGGGTTTCTGCCATCCTGAAATACGAGATCTACAAAGGAACAGTAGCTTCCTATGATCATGCACTATTCTATAATTATGACATTCATGGAAATGTAAAACAACTCCTGACGGATTACCCGCTCATGGGAGCCAACAACCGTTACAAAACAGTAGATTACCTCTACGATGTCTATTCCGGAAAAGTCTTGAATGTGACCTACCAGAAAGACAAGCAGGACCAGTTCATGCACCGATATACTTATGACGATGACAACCGCCTCACCCAAGTACAAACCTCTGCTGACGGAATAAAATGGGATGCAGATGCACGGTATTATTACTACCTGCACGGTCCGGTGGCACGCATGGAACTGGGTGAAGACAAAGTACAGGGAACCGATTATGCGTATACCGTTCACGGCTGGCTGAAAGGTATCAACAGTAACTCCGGAATAGCCACACGCGATATTGGGAAAGACGGTGGTACGCAAACCCACAAGAACCGCTATGTGGCCCAGGACGCGATCGGATTTAGTTTGACCTATTTCAACTCCGGTACGGCAATCGATTACAAGCCTATTGTAACACCATCAGCTGCCAATAATTGGCTGTCTTCCGCGGAAAGTACCTTCCTGCCTGGAACAGCTGCTGCTGCGAATCTGTATAACGGGAATATCCGCGCTATGGTTACTTCCATTAAGAAAACGGATAACACTTTATTGGGGAACGTGGTACGTGTGTACAAATACGACCAGCTGCAGCGGATCAAAGAAGCTCAAACCTACACAGCGGCGAACCAGGTTGCCAATAATGCATGGACCGGTGCAGCAGCAACAAATGCACACTATAGTTCTTACAGCTTTGATCTGAACGGGAACCTGAAAAGTCTGAACCGAAGAAATCATTTAGGTTTAGTTATTGATCAGTTCAGTTACAAATATGATTTAACCGGCGGAACAGTCGGCGACTTAAAAAGTAATCGTTTATACCATCTTACAGATGGTGGTCCTTCAGGAACAGCAACTGACGATATTGAAGATATGGGACCTTTTACATATGGTGCCACAATCAACACCGCCAATAATTACGGATATGACGCCTCCGGAAGATTGATCCGGGACAACCAGGAAAAGATCTCATCCATTACCTGGAACGTGATGAACAAGGTATCTAAAATTACTCACACCACTGCCAGCGACAAACCGGACATGGAATTCCGTTACAATGCCTTGGGGCAGCGCATTGCAAAGATCGTAAAACCGAAAGTATTAAGCGGCAGTACTTACATTGTGAATACTTCCCAGATCAAAACAACTTATTACGCAATGGATGCACAGGGCAACCTGATTGCAACTTACTCCCAGCTAGGGGATGTGGTGACTACCTTCACTTCAAGCGGACTGAATACCACAGCGATGACTCTGGAAGACTTCCACCTCTATGGAGCATCCCGCTTGGGTAGCCAGGTGGTGGACCAAACACTGAGTACCAGCTCCAATGTGGGGTACGCGAAAAACAATAACCGCGCCTCTGCAATCATTGCGATTACGAACACTACCTATACAGCTTTCCCAAATGCCACTTATGTACAATACCGCCTGGGAGCTAACCCTCTACACGATCCGTATCAATGGAATACTTTATTATCCCTGGATGCAAACCTGAAGGGTCTAATGGATAAGATCAATGCCAACACCTTTAGCACAGATGTAAGTGCCAGCCTTTGGTACGACAAGAATGTTTCAGGAACGGCATACATTCAGCTGAATTTCAGCCAGCCGGGAATCTGGGCCAATCAAAGCTTATCGGTTTATACCAATACTACGTATTCGGCTACTCTCACTACCGTTAACACACCTTTAACCACCGGGGGCACGCATATTGTACGCCAGTTCGGTTACGGAACTTCCAAAGGTGTGGACGTTGTTGGCGCCAAACGCTACGAGCTGAGCAACCACCTGGGGAACGTGTTATCTGTTATCACTGACCGCAAATGGGGTGTGGATGACGGCTACTATGATTTATTGACAGGTGTGAAAGGAACTTCCACCCCGGACAAAATAACCGATTACTACCTTCCTACAATTCTTACCTACTCGGATTATGATCCTTACGGAACAATCCAAACCGGAAGAACAGCTGTTGGCGGTGAAGATTACCGTTATGGGTACCAAGGCTCTGAAAAAGATGATGAACTAAAAGGAAACGGAAATTCATATACTACAGAATACCGACTGCTTGATCCAAGGATTGGTAGATGGTTAAGTATGGACCCTATGGCATCTTCTAGACCAAGCTTAACCCCATATAACTCAATGTCAAATAATCCGATCTCCAAAACTGATCCATTAGGTAATATTGATGATTGGGTCGGTTCAACAGATTCTGAGGGTAAAACATCTTATAAATGGAAGGAGGCTGGATACCAACTACAGCCTGGAGAATTTTTTCAAGAGACAGGTTATATCTGTAAAAACGGAGATAGTTATACAGAACTAGGAGAAAACGGATATTACAGAACTGTTTCTAATTATACATACGAAGCAAGAGCTGGAACATTTTACCCAGATAAATATTATGTTTTTAATGGGTATGGTTATGGTTGGGAAGAAGCTTCAGGTTTAATGTCTAATAAAGCGGTCAATGGAACTGTCGCACTTCTAGCTACATCGTATTTAGGAGAACAGATGGCCATCTATTATAGGGAACATCGAGAACTGTCTTATTATGAGATCCGTACCCGAATGTTTGCTCAAGACCGACAAGATTTGGAATACAGACGAACAGCGTTGAGAGCAAATGGATTTGCCGGGGTGTTATATATGTTCGGTGGATTCGAAACAGTTGATTATGCAATGCAGGATATCGGTGATGGTGCGTATCTATCTGCGACTATAGGGATTGGGTTAGAATTTATTCCGTTTGACAGACTTGCAAGTCCTTTGGTAAGAGAAAGTAAGTCTTTATTTAGAGCATTTAAAAGAGCAAATCCTGCCGGAATTGGAGCTGATGGTTTTAGAATGGAATGGCATCATATGGTTTTGCAACATTATGATAATTTAGTTAAATTTGGAGTTAACAGAATTCAGCATGCGGATAATTTAGTTTTACTTGAGAAAAGTATTCATGCACAAATTACAATTCATTTCAACTCAAGTTTGACTATTCATAAGCAATACTACCCTCATGCGAGAGATTATGTAAAAACCCTTGATTGGGATCAGCAAATGAAATATATGATTGATTTTATGAATGGATTATAGATGGATTATAGTGAAAAGAAAATAGAAAAAATGAAGCAGGATTTTTTTCTTGCATTGAAAGATGTTTCCAAAAGCGTTGAGTTGAGTTCTCAAAGGACGGAGACAGGTCATTATAAGCTCTTCTCAAAAGATGAGTTAAATTTAATTAAAAAGCTTCGTAGTAAAATGAAGCGGGCTTTTGATATTTCAATGGAATTACAAGAAATAAATCGATTTAAGGATTTACACTATTTGTTGAATGATCCTGATCCAATTGTAGTAATCTATTATTGCAAGTTTAATTATCCGGATTATGCTGATGAATTTGTTCCCATATTACAGAAACTTTATCGAGATTGCCCAAAAGGGCCATATAAAGTAGAAATAGGACAAGCGCTGGATGAATTTGAAAAAGTTCAACTCGAGAAAAAAGTAAAAGATGCCAATGGTCAATAATATTAGATTTCTTGGTAGTATTCAATCTGCTTCTTAGTCCTTAAAAAATAGATTTATTGAACCCCAATACAACATTTTGTACTGGGGTTCTCGTTTTTATAGAGTGTGAATTAAAGAGTTTGTTAGAGAAACAACTTGAACAGTTCAATGATACTAGCGAATTGAATTTTACAATTGATTTGAGAAAAGAGACAGACAGGTTTATTTAGATTTTGAACGAGAAGTAACTCTTTTTGGATTTGAAAAAATCAAAGAATATTATCCGTTTCTCGATCTGGAACATATTTTGGATGTGGTTGGTAATTTAATTTTCATGCCTTGTATTATTTGGACAAACTTTAAGGTAACTCTATCAAATAGTTGAAAAGTAAGAGAAGAATAACAAAAACGAGTAGATTTCCCATTTATCCCTACCTTTATTCCATGAAAACCGGGATCACCATTTTCATCTTCTTTTTCAGTTTTTTGACCTTCAGCCAAAGAAACAGCAGGAATATTTCATCCGTCGACCTGATCTATGGTTTCCGCACTTTACATCGCCCCATGTTTGGCCCGAACGTAGAAAAGCGATACAGCACTTTCTCCGATTTCCATGGATAAGCCTGTATGACGTTTGATAATATTTTTGCAAAAAAATTGCATTAGAATAAAAGGCTCAAAAACCTAATAATACCAATAGTTGTGAGCAGTGGTAAGGAATGATTTAGCCGATCTGTTGATATTTTTTTTGCCAAAATTAGTTAAAATATCAAAAGCTTGATTAGTTTTGTTTTCGATTTTAGTGCCTAAATCATCTTCAAGCACCCAAATCATACTTATAACGATTTATTACAACTTAACTTATGAAAAGGAACTTTTCTTTTTAGGCTTGAATTCATTCAAGTTACCGAACAAACTATCATCAATAACTAATCTATCATAACCATCATGAAGTACTTTTTAGCACTATCCTTTATTGGCTTTTTATCAATTAGCTACTCACAATTGAACTCATTTACAACTTCTACTGACTTTGTTCTAACTCCATCCAACACCTACGGGATTGATAGTTCAAATCTTGATTTACCGATTCTTCAGGTGAAAATAACGCCGAATGATTTAAACGATGTAGGAAATGTAGTAGTTGTAATCTATGACTCGATTTCGGACTTACCTTTATCAGGATACATTATTTCTAATACCGATATTTTATCCGGAGGCCCTGTCGAAAATGGATCTTTAGTATTCAACTTTGGTGGACTTTCTCATGAAAATTCATACAAAATATATGTGGAGGCTCAGAATTTGCAAATGGGTTACTTGAATCCATCCACAATCTATTTCACCGAAAATTAATCATCTATAATCTTATGAAACAATTTATTGTCTTCTTAATTGGAAGTCTGATCTCAGTATATTCCTTCGGGCAACCGACCTCAACAACACTTAATCCCAATGCTGATAGTTATACCAATTCGAGTGTCCCAAGTGGATGGTATGGTACATCAACTGCTATGTACAGTCAAGTAACGGCCGGAAGTGTTTATTACCGTTCTTTTATGACCTTTAGTATTCCTTCTTTTTCAGCTAATACGGTTATTTATTCTGCCAAACTTCGTATAGTTCCTAATGGAACTGAGAATGTTGCAAACCCGGGTGATTTAACACTAAGTCTTGCCAATGCTTCCTGGTTAGAGGGTTCCATAACACATTCCAATCAACCGGCTCCGGTTCCTATTATTACAATTGCCTCTGTTTCAACTTCCAGTATTGTAACGTCTAAACGTGAGTTTGATGTAACCGCTCATGTGCAGGCTATTGCAGACGGGCGGATTGTAAACAACGGGTGGATTTTACGCAGAACGAATGAAACCACGACTGCCGGAACCACTAACTATTATACCAGAGAGGACGCTTCCAATAAACCGGAACTTATCATCCAATATTATACTCCGGCAACAGTAACTGCTGCAACGGTGACTCATTGCACCTCGCCAACGGGTGGAACAGGTTCTATTTCACCGACTGTTGCAAATGGTGCTTCTACAACTCGAACAGCACGCTGGTACAATGTCGCTCAAACCCAAATTGGAACATCACTGAATATTTCAGGTTTAAATCCGGGTTGGTATGGTTTAAAATCCTACAGTTCATATGCTGGAGACACAGTTTACCAGGGATTTATTTTGGGACAGCAATGCCAGGAGATTTCGGTAAATGTTCCAACTAACTCAAATTACATGCAGGATGCTGTTGTATCTGACGAACCGAATTTAATAGGAAATTTTTCCAGAACTAATTCAGGTGGCGATCCTCTTATCATAGGTGCTAGTTTTTCAAGTTTTTCTGGCTGGGCAGATCAAATGTCTATAATGCGCTTCAGTCTTTGGGTAGATCCCGCTTTGGTCGTAACCCAGGCAGCTCTATTATTGCAAGGTAATAGTCATAATGCCACACGATCCAATGAATCGGAATTAGCCAGAATAACAGCTCCATGGCGAGAATATGGTGTTGCATTTATAAATAAACCAGCCTCATTAACAGATGTTGCTACGACGGTTACTGCTGTTCCAACAGGATCAGCAAACAGCACAATTCAAATTGCTAATTTCTTCAACTATTGGAAGTCTGCTAATACATCGAATTATGGCATGTATTTCCGATTAAAGGATTATAGCAATACTACAGCAACACAATCCTACCATTCAACCAATTCTACTACGATTGCAAAGCGACCAACACTCACTATGAATGTGGAATACATTAATTGCGACAGAATATCATTCATTCAACTAAAAGATTTGACAGATGCAGGTTTTACAAATACTTACAATAACATTTTAAAATTCTTTTTCAAAGAAGAATACACTATTGATGCAGGGAAGAAAATCCCATTGAAAATCTACAATGAAGACAATATTGCAATTGCCGGAATAGATTTCAATGGTGCTGCAATTAGTGGGTTAACCCTGCTTCCTGCAATAAACTATGTAACCGATAAGAACTTTGTTTCTCTCTCCCTTTCAGGAGTAACTCTGACAACAGGTAAGTTCTACACGCTGGAGTTCACCAACACATTAGGAGAAAAAAAATACTTGAAATTTAAATACACCAACTAATGACAATCACTAAGATCGCAAAAACACGTTTTTTCAAAGTAACTAATATTACACTGATTTACGCATTGTTCCTGAACATTACGATCCCGTTTGCTCAGACAATAAACGGACTTTTAACTCCCTCGGTTAAATCTCCTTACTCCCAAATGGCTCTTCCCCTTGTTTCCAATGAAACATCTGACGATTCATCTTATAAATATTCTGAACCAGTCATTGAAAATGAATCTTTATCTGAACCTTCAGCAAGCATTGAGATGTCTGAACAGTCTCAGAAATTGGTTTCAGTTTCATCGAATTCACCGGGAGGATCCGGATTTTCACTCAACACTCAGGATGAATTAGTCGATCCGTTTACCGGAGAATTCAGTTACTCCATCCCGTTAATGGATGTGGAGGGCTATCCCATTGTTCTGAGTTACAATTCAAATATCACCATGAACACAGAAGCTTCCTGGGTTGGATTAGGATGGAATCTGAACGTTGGGTCGGTAGAACGCGAAATGCGAGGTATTCCCGATGAATTTGATGGATCACAGCAGGTTGTTAGAGAGACCAATCAATTGGATGATATTACTTCTAACGGGTACAAAAAGGGAAGATACTGGGACGCAGGTATAAATGCCAATTTATATGGTTATGTCAGCTTAAATATGGAATATAGCTCTTCCAAGTTAGTAGGATCATATAACAATACGTACCTGGGACACGGAATCACTTTCGACAAGTCAACAGGTTTCAGCACAGGTGCCGGGGCAAGCATTTATTTTGTAGGATTAAGTATCGGCGGAAACTGGAACAAGTATTACAGTTATGATTCCAAGCGTGGAATCAATGCAGGAATTGGCGGAGGTTTGAGTGGCGGTATCACACTTTTCGGTGTCGGGCCAAATTTTTCAACTTATTCCAGCAAAAATTTCAACAGTCGTGAAGGAATAACCGGAAAAACCATTACTAGAGGGTGGGGACTCAGCGGTTTCGGGGCAAGCCTATCACGGTCACGAACAAGTACCATTCCCTATGGTTCACAAACAATGATACCAAGAGTTCAGATCAACTCAATAAATCTCGCATTCAGCAATAACAAAGACCGCTATTTCCTTGCGGGACTGGCTGTTGGAAGTATCTTTAGTTTGGGTGCAACTTTTGGAAAACTCACCCAATTATATGAATCTGTTAGATCAGACATAAAAAATGGCAATCTAATTATTCAACCTGCAATAGGCTACCTGCATTCATCCAAAAGAATGGTCGCTTCGGGATATACACTCCCCATTATGGACTTTAACCGCAGTAATGATACCCGTTACTCCGAGGCAATGACCACTCTTCCCTTTTCCATGCAGACTTTTGACATTTTTCACGCAAATGCGATGGGTATGCAGGGTACTTTCCGGGCACATCGTACGGATGCAGGAACGTATGTGGATGCTATCGCAACAGATGAAAGTCTGGAATTAACCGAAACAGACAAAAAAGGAGGAAGTCTTTCTACTTATGAGAAAGAAGTTGGTGTTGGAATGACACAGAGCATTACTGCTAACAATACTTTTAAAAAACCCAATAGTACCCATGTGCTTGAATTCAGCGTAGGGACAAACGCAACAAACGGTTTCGATCAGGCTGTTTACTTTAAAGGTGTGGGAGAAACAACTCCTGTCGATGGATCTTTATATAACAACCTGGGAGGACTTTCGGCGTCCAGAGCTAATTTACTGAATAACGGTGAAGCAATTGAACTTCAAGGGTTAATGATCCCGAACTCGGGATCCAGCTTCCCTCTTCCGGCTGACGGAAAGGTATCTTTAACGAAACCAATCGTTGCAACTTACTTCCGTCCCCGAACTGCAGGTGAATTAACTGCTTCTCCCAGTAATTATGAAAAGAACTACTACAGTTATGAGAAAAATTATGTGGGTTCTACTTCCGGTGCAAATCCTGTTATCACCACCATTCCAAGAACTAGCAATGTTCCTACCAATATTTCTCGAATCGAATTAACCAGTGACGACGGAATTTTTTATGGTTACGGTATTCCATGCGTATCAAATGCTTCATCACAGGTTTTATTCAATATCGGGAGCAATTCGGGAGCTCCTTCCGTAGTCAGAGATGCTCAGGGCCTTATTACATATACAACTGGTGATAATACAGTTTCAAACGGGAAAGGACTTGCTCATTATTTTGATAAAACCACTGTTCCTGCTTATGCCGAAACGTTTCTTTTGACAGATATGTACGGTTCAGATTATATTGACCGGATAGGTGATGGCCCATCACCGGATGATATCGGAAGTTATTTCAAATTCAATCATACCAAATTATATGGCGATTACCATTGGCGTTTCCCAATAGGGAATCAAAAAGCTTTCTACATGGAAGGTACACTCGGTTCGGAATTAGACGATATGGCAAGCTATTCTGCCGGGAACAAGGAAGTTTGGGTAACTCACTCCGTGGAATCTAAAAATTATATCGCGGAGTTTATCCTGGATGCTACTGCACGTGAAGACGGTTATGGAATTGATGATAACGGTAATAAAATTATCGCTGAGAAAACCTATGCCTTAAAACAAATTAAATTGTATTCGCGGGCAGATCGTAAAAAATCAGGAAATGCTGCGGTACCGCTCCAGGTTGTTGAATTCACGTACGACTACGAATTGTGCCAGAACTATCCTTCCAATACAAATTCAAATCCGGCTCAAAGAGGAAAATTAACACTTCAATCGGTTACTACATATTCCGGAAACTCCTTTGAAAATCAGCGTAGTTCCTATCAATTTAACTATGGTTCCGGAACAATTGATAATCCTGACTTTAATTATGGAACTATTGATGCATGGGGAGAACTAAAACCCGGAAGCCCTACTTACAATGCTCGTTTCCCTTACGTCACTCAATCTCAAACAAGTGCGGACAATAATGCTCAGGCCTGGAAATTGAAACAGGTAATCAGTCCGACCGGAGGATCGATGAACATTGCTTATGAATCTGACCGCTATGGGTTTGTTCAGAAAAAGAGAGTCATGAAACACATGAAATTTGAAGGACTTACCAATATTTATGATTTGTTCAGCATGAAGAATGACAATGTGCTCGCCCCTTCTAAAATCAGGCAGACCATGAATTCCAATGCATTTACCATCTCACCTTATGCGGCGGCGGCTTCAATGGTTAGTTTACTTTATAATGTCTTCTATGGTAAGTTCTTCAGCCAACATGTTCCGAATAATATTGTTGTATTTGAATTAGATGAACCCATTCCAGCAAGTAATCCTAATGCTAATCAAAAAGTAAAGGATGATTATTTTACGGATAACGGTGTCGTAATGAAAGAGCTTTATCTAAAAGCCCATATGCTTGTAAAGGATGATGATACCCGAACGGAAATTGTTCCATTATTTGCAACAATCTCAAACGATCTGAGTAGTGCCTTGAGTAATACATATGCAATAGATGATGCTCCTGCAATCGGAGTACTTCCTCCGCTTGCAGGTAATTCTAATCATACATACGGGTATGTAGTATTAACTCCTTATAAAGTAAGAAACCCTCATGAAGAAGATCTAAAAGAGGGGGCTGACTATTTGAATGATGACGTAACAGAAGACGAGGCATTCAATCCGATCCAAAAAGCAGCATTCGATTTCTTTCAACGCTCACTGACGGATCTTGTTTATCAAAACACCGCCTTTTCATCTGGTGTAAGTACTCTTGACTTTTATACCGGTGCTCGGATGGAAATTAGTAAAGCGATGCGTTTACTAGGTTTTGGATCTACTTTGGTGAGCGATTACAACACCATGCGAGTTTACATTCCTTCGAATATTAAATATGGTGGTGGATCACGAGTGAAATCTATTGAAATTTCTGATAACTGGCTCTCTATTTCAGGAGAATACAACAGCAACTATTCCGTAAAATACCTCTATGATTTTGACGGAAATACCACTGGAGTGGCTTCCTATGAAAGCCGGGCGGCTAATGATGAGAGTTCCTTTTATCAATGGAATTCGTATTACGATATTCGCGTTCGTTATCCGGACCTGTTTAATTATACACCAACTCCTGCCATGGAGTTGTTGTACCCATCAGGATCTGTCGGTTATTCAAAAGTGTCTACTCTATACAATAACCTGACTGACAGAGGCTACGCGATTTCCGAATTTTATACCGCATGGGATAAACCTACTTTGGAAAGTTATACAGGTTTGGCCTCCCAAAAAGTTAATCTCCACAATAAAAACAAAGGTACTTTAACAAAGATCTATGCCTTTGCTCAAGGATTTTCTTTGGAAACAAATGATTTCCATGGAAAAATCAAATATAATGCTATTTACAAAGGAAATATTGCAGACATTACTAATCCTGCAAATGCAAGCAACTTGCTTTCTAAAACCACATATAATTACTATGCTGCTGGAGAGAAACAATTGCTTTCTAATGAAAAAGGCGAGATTGAGCCACTAGAAGTTGGGGTAGACTATGATATTCATGCAGACTCCCGTTTAATCGGACATTTAGCTCTCTCATTATATGCAGCCACCAAAAAAGTATGGAACATTCCAAGTATTTTTCCTATTCCAAGTAATGTCAAGAATACGTCACTTTCTTACAACTCTTTCCGTTCACATGTTTTAGTGAAACATGCAAACCGATCTGCTATACTAAAAAGTGTGAAAACCGAATACATGGGGTCAGAAAACACAGCAGAAAACCTGGTTTTCGATCGTTACTCAGGAGAAGTTATTCTAAGCTCATTAAAAGATGAGTTCAATGACCCTTTATATTCACTGGATTATCCTGCACATTGGTATTATCCTGAATTGCGGAATGTATCTGCACGCCAGGATGCAAAAATTCCGTTAACCCTTGGTTCAAATACAACCATCACAAATCCTTCTATCATCGGATTGTTATCACCAGGTGATAAATTGAAATTCCCGGATGGCAGATATGCCTGGGTTGCGAAATCTTATCCTTGGCCTACTACTCCCAAGTATTTCTTAATTGATGATGCTGGTAATGAATTCTCTGTTGCTGCAGGTACTTATCAGGTAATCATTCACAAAAGCGGGAGAAGCAATGAAATAACTGCTATAATGCAGGAAATTACAACTAAAAAGAACCCGTTGACTGTCTCTCAAATTAATTTCCCGTCTACAGATATTCTTTCGGCAGGTGCAGTTACCCTTAGAGATCGTTTGAATGTGGTTTGTACTACTTCAGGCTATCCTGATCCGGTGAATAATAACAACGTAGTAGGTATAGGAATTGTTAATCCATACGTTTATGGTATTAGAGGAGATCTGATTCCTGATAATCAACTCGCGTGGCAGAGCGGCCGTGTTCAGGCAACTATCACGAATGGTGTTCGAAAAGACGGTAACTACTCCTCCTTTATCCCTTACTATGCAAAAGGTACAAGCGGAGACTGGTACCCGCTGACACATCCTTCACACCCAAATTACAGCTCAAGTCTTGGAATCCATAGCTGGCGAAAATCGGGTGAAGCAACCGTGTACAATCAATATGGTGCCCAAATTGAAGTAAAAGATCCTTTACGCATCAATTCAGCGCTGCTATACGGATACAATCCGAAATTAGATCTGCTGCCTGTAGCAATGGCACAAAATGCACACAAACAAGACATTGCTTTTGATGGGTTTGAAGATTACGGGTTTTACAATACACAACCTATCTCGGATTTTGAGCCACACTTCTCTTTTCCTGGTCCGGTGAAAGTTGTCAATACAAACCGTCACAGCGGAAACAATTCCGTTGAGATCGAATCTGGTGAAAATATTACCATGACCCGAATTATCACTCCTTTCCAGGAAGCTAAAACAGCACACATCGATAATTCGACCAACACCGGTCAGGTGCAGGCATGTGACTGTGTGCGTAAATTCAGTCCTACTCCCGGAGAATACGTGGTAGGAGCCTGGGTGAAACAAGCCGCAACAGGTGGAGGAACTGTTGAAGTAACTATTTACAACTCTTCCAATGTCGTTGTAGCAGGACCAACTGCTTTTACTACCAGCAGTACTAAACTGGATGGCTGGCAGCGTATTGAAGGAACCTTAACTATTCCTGCCAGTGCAGCAAAAATCACTGTTACACTTAAAAACACTGCCGCATCCGGAAACGTATATTTCGATGATTTCAGAATGCACCCCTTCCAGGCTGGTATGGTAACTACGGTTTATGACCCTGCTACGCTTTTAAAAACTGCATCACATGACGGATACAATTATACGACATTCTATAACTACGACGAGAATAATCAACTTGTTCGTGTGAGAGTTGAAACCAGTGAAGGGATCAAAACAATCAGTGAATCAGAAATGTCTATTTACAAACAACCTTAAGCACCACTTAGATGAAAACAACTCTAAAAATGAACTTCGCTAACATAGTTCGGATTGTTCCGGTCTTAAGTTTTTTATTCGTTCTTGCTCTACCTAATCACTTGAGAGCAGCGGATGAACGCTCAATTAGTACGTCAATCTCTACCCCAGCAACTTCTTTCTGGGTTTACGATGGCAAGTATAATGATATGATGCTGAATCCTGCTACCTGGCAGAATTCCTATACGAATAAGAAAGTGACAAATATTGTTCGTCTGTCTCCGATTGCTGGTCTTTCGGCAGACTTCGAGGTGAAAGTCAATGTGACCGTAGAAAGCAAAATATGGAATAATAGTCTTTTGACCTTTAGTTCGTCGTTTACTACAACCGACCTTATAATCAAAGCTTCCACTAACGGAACGACAACTATCAATGACAAACAGGCACTGGTGCTATCGGACGCACTTGCAATGAAAGTAACTATTAATACAGTTAATTTTCTTTCAGGAAGCACCGCAACAAGTAACCTGATTCTTACTTCCGAGATTCTTACGGACCGCCAATACTTCATCAACTCATCAGCTGTAACAGGTTTAGGACATAACCCATCTTCTCCGTCCGCAATTTTAACTGCTACGGAATTGGACCTTAGTTGGGACTATAAGACCGGAGCAGAATGGTATGAACTGGAATATGTGCATGTAAGCAAACTTGGATCCGGAACAACCATCCTGTTGCAAAGTGACCTTTTTTACAATTATTACAGGAACTCAACTCGTGTAGAAGTCAAAGGAAATCATTACACCATTCCAAAAGTCTATGACAAAGGGTTTATCGTTTACCGTGTGCGGGCAATTGGTTTCAACGGAACAGCTTACAGCAGTCGTTTTGAATCTGACTGGACAGCTGCTGAAACCGGATTGATCAGTACGCACCCGGCTACCAACGTGATTGACATTAATAGTGATTATGATGCTCAAATGAACTGGTCTCACACGGTAACTTTTGCTGAGGACGGAAAACGTAGTGACGCACTGGGATACGCAGATGGTATGGGAAGAGGTCGCCAAAGTATTGCTTCAAATAATGCTACCAACCAGGTAATTGTAAGTAATGTGTATTACGATGAGATGGGTAGGCCGGCTGTAAGTGACTTACCAACCCCGGTAGATCATAATTTACTCAATCACCAGCCCAATTTCAACCGTGCCGATGATGGCTCAAATACCACCTTCAATTATACCGTATTTGATGCTTCTTCAGCAGAATGTGCGGTAGTTCCCAATGCATTTTCAACCAGTTATGGTGCCGGAAAATATTATTCGACCAACAACCCGGATAAAGACGGCGCCAATGCAGGAATACCGGATGCAGAAGGATTCCCTTATGAACGGATCACTTACAAAAAAGACCTCTTAAACCGGGTGGATAAAGAAGGTTCTGCTGGAAGCACGCTGAAAACCCACGGTGGTAAAGAAACACGGTACATAGACCTTTCAAGTCAGCAGGAAGAATTAAACCTGCTTTTCGGTTCAGACATTGGCTTGGCTTCTCACTATCAGAAATCAGCTGTTATTGACCAAAATGGGCAGGCAATGATCAGCTACACCGATATGGCCGGCAGAACTGTTGCCACTTATTTGATGGGACCTACTCCCGTATCACTGGATGCACTTCCTGAAAACATCGTCACAACAGCAACCACTTCACTGGTTACCAATGGAATTGGTGATGTGGATAATCCTTCCGTACCCTCTTCCACTATATCGCATACCATGTTGGTAATGAATTCCGGGAATTATACTTTTAATTACGGGTTTACACCACAGGAATACACCAAAGTATGTGGATCAGAGTCCATCTGCCTGGATTGTGTTTATGACTTCAACATGAAGATTGTGGATGAATGCGGAAATGTTTACTTCAACAAAACCAAAACCATCAGTGGAGAGAACCTCGATGCTACTTGTACAACCGAAACTTTTTCAACAGATACGACCGTTTTCCTGACCAATATGATCGGGGCAAATATCGGGGTGAATTACATTATCACCAAAAATTTAAGTGTAAACACCGATGCCATTGACGAATATTGGTGTTACTACCTGGAAGTTGCCTGTATAGACGAAGTTCCTGATATTTTCAATGAATTGTATACCGACGCTGAATTTACGGATTGTGTGCCTCCCCTTCCTGGAACTTCGGAAACCGGGCCTTGTGATGTCTATAAAACAATTATGATGGCCGACATGTCACCTGGCGGGCAATATGCTGCATACACCTTAAATGGTACAACGTATACTTATACCGATCCCGTTTCAATCCTGAACCTTGCCGGTACCGGAACAAAATACAACACGGTTACATACCTGGATCATTTAGGTGCACCTATAACTGTTGTAAATGATGCAGGAGCTACAGTATCTCCTGCTGCGCTTTCTCAAATTGAATTCATCGAGAAATTTCAACCCGAATGGACTTTATCCCTTTTGGAATTGCACCCGGAGTATTGTTTCTATTCGAACTGTCTGGCTGCAAATACACCTGCTTCTGTTGCGTTCGACGAAGCAATGATGAATACGAACTCCTTCCAGGATGCTTACGATGCCGGATACTTTAACCCGGTACCGGGAGGAAGTATTGCCAGTATTCTGACACATTTCACTGGGGCAGCTTCTACAACAGATCCTTATTTTACGGCAAATCCGGGAGCTATAAGTGACATGATTGATGCAATGGAGCATTACAATGGAAACTTTTCCATTTGGGATTATGCTGCTCTTTTAGCAATTCCGTGTACTGACCCAACTCCTTCAAACTGTTTGCGGGATAAAGAAATCGAACCTTGTTCCCTGGATTACCTGTGGATTGAATTCAGAAGAATGTACCTGGAATTAAAACAGCAAATCATGTTCCAGCACCCAGCAGAAATTTGTGATGACAATTGTGCAATCGGAGTTTCCGGAACGTATGCTGGCAAACAGCGTAGATGGCCTTGCTGGGATGACTTACTGGCAGGTAACCCTGACTTAAGTGATCCGGCATTGGATTACAGCAATGCAATAGCGGATATGTGTAATGAAACCTGTACCGAATATGCCGACGAATGGTTAGTGAAATTGGCCGGATGTTCCATTTCTCCTTCTATTTTAACAGCATTGCGCCAAGACTTGATCGATCTGTGCAAAGATGGATGTTCCGCTAGCAATCCACAGGGTTTTGCAAGCGATATGAGTGGAAATACGATCAATACCATTCTTAGCTCTTACGGCATTACAGAAACTGAAATATGTACTGAATTATTGATCTCCGAACCGGGATTATACCAAAGCCCCGAAGAATTATTCGAAGAGGTAGAAGCTCCACTCGATGTGTGTGGTTGTGATGCAGTGATGCAGGCAGAATCTGATCTTACAGCTTACCTTGCTACAGATCCATCACCGGTATTATACCATACGGTGGAAGAAATGCTTGCCCACAATACGGGTATTAGCATTGAAGAAGTAGACCCATTACTTTGTGTATGTGACAAGGTTAAAAACAGCCCTGAAGAGTACACTTGGCAGCCAGGTAACGCAGCAACACAGGCTGCACTGGATGTTTTCCATTATTTTATCCCGGAAGCCCTATCCTGTGAAGACGGAAGTTGCCCGGATTGTGAAACTCTTTATGCAGCAATGGCAGTGCTGGAAGAACGTTTTCCTGATTTAAGCACTTCACCTTATTACGCAACCATTACAACCAACTACCTGAACACGCTTTACAATCAGAATTACACCTATTTCCAATACCAGAATTTCTTCGTGATGTGCAACGCAACTCCAAGTGCTCCTTTCTGTTCGGAAAACCCGGCTACACAGGGATTCCTGGATATGATGACACTTTTGGCGTACCGCGGACAATTTACTTCTGCTTCTCCAATCGATTTGTTGGCTAATAATGCAGTATACGAACACGGAACCATCAGCGATTACTTGCCTGCACCGGGAACAGCAGATTACAGCTTCTCCCTGGCAGGAACTACCGCAACGTTAACGTTTGGGGCAGGAAGTGAAGAATGCTCGGTAACGATTTTAAATCCAACTAATATTGATTATGGTTCAATCCTGTCATTCGACCTGATCGGAAACGATTCTCCGGGATGCAGCGCCGAACCTTCTTACAGCTTATTGGTTACTTACCTCGATTGTGGAGTCACAAAAACAGGAATTCTTTCGATCAGCAGCGCCTGTTTTAATTTCTATAACTGTATCTGTAATAACGAGGATATCACCTTGTGCGATGTTCCGGATCCGCTGCCTGAAGAATTTTGCTATACCAACCTGCTGAGCGAATTATACCATGCAACCATGGATACCTACGATGCAAATGTTGCTGCCGAATATGAGAAATTTAAAGCAGAATACCTCGCAAAGTGTGCCAGCGCATTTACAAGTGAAAATTTAACGTATACCGGTGCTTCCAACAATTACCAATACACCCTGTTCTATTACGACCAGGCAGGAAACCTGGTACGCACCGTTGCACCACAGGGAATTAATATGTTACTTCCAAGCCAGAATGCAGCTGTGAATTATGCACGTGAGCATGCAAATGATCTTCCTACACCTGCTCCACGTGTCATTCCTACACATACGTTTGAGACTTATTACACCTACAATTCCTTCGACCAGTTGGAGAATACTTCCAACCCGGATCAGGTAGGGTCAACTGTTTTCTTCTATGATTTTTACGGACGTTCGGTTGCAAGCCAGAACCCTGAACAGGCGGCAATCAATCAATACAGCTATGTGCTCTACGATGTCCAGGGAAGACCTATCGAATTCGGACAGATTAACCGCACACCCTATATCGGACCAATGATTGCTGTTTTGAGCGACGCAATCCTCAAAGTGGACGACCTTGGATCTTCGTTTAAAACATGGGTATATTCCGGAAAACTTTCTGAAGTGACCATTACAACCTATGACAAACCCTTATCAGCCGGTGTTGCTGCCAAATTTAAATCCGGAACACAGCAAAACCTGCGCCTGCGTGTAGCATCAGTAGCTTATTTCGAGAACATTCCACAGTCTCTTCCTTTGAATTTCTACAGTACCGGGTTCACATCCGCGATCCATTATTCGTATGACATTCATGGAAATGTCCTCGAGCAGCTGCAGGACTTCCCGGAACTGGCACCTCAATTGCAGGATGTAAAATCCACGCAATATGATTTTGAGCTTATCAGCGGGAATGTCCAAAAAGTGACTTACCAGGCCGGTGAAGCAGACCAATTCATTCATACCTACGATTATGATGCGATTAACCGTTTGACAGAAGCCGCAACCTCACCGGACGGAACTACCTATTCCCGCGAAGCGCATTATTTGTACTACGATTACGGGCCATTGGCTCGCAAGGAAATTGGGGAACTGAAAGTACAGGCCGAAGATTTCACTTATACAATCAACGGCTGGTTGAAGGTCAAAAATGGCACCCAGTTGAACTCCCTGCACGATGCCGGGAAAGACGGACGTGTTGGCTATGAAACCGCTAACCCGAGCTCACATTTGAACATTCCTTCAGATGTAACGGGCTATACACTGGGTTATTTTGAGGGAGATTACAAACCAATAGGCGGCGGGACCATGGAAACAACTACCGCCGGATCATCATTCAATACGAGCTCCCCCAACCTCTACAACGGGAATATTCGTTTGACGACCACTGCCATTAAAAATGTGCAGGTAGGAAGCCCGGGTGTGAACCAGGTAATCGGGGCAAGTTACCGCTATGACCAGCTCAACCGACTGAAAAACATGAAAGCGTATTTTGGGTCAACGCTCGATAATGGTACGGCAACTAACTGGAATGCGGCGAGTGCAACCAGTGCCTACGGTAGTTCGTATACCTACAACCGCAACGGAAGCATTACTTCCCTGCTCCGGTATGCTTCTTCGCCATCTGCTATCGTGGATCAATTGACCTACAACTACACGACCAATACGAACAAATTACACAAAGTAACAGAAACTGCGGGAGCAGCTATCTACGACGATATCAGCAACACCCAGGCGAATGACAATTACAAGTACAACTCGATCGGTCAATTACGCCAGGATGTAGTCGAAGGAATTACCACCGACATCAACTGGCGGAAAGGTGACGGCAAGCTGCGCCAGATGGTGAAAAATACGAATGTAACAACATACATCTATGATCCATTCGGGCAAAGAATTGCCAAGATCGACAAACCGGGAGGAACTGCTACCAAGTCTTTGTGGGTATATACCTATTATGTCAATGACGCCACCAACGGAACTACCATGGCTGTATACGATGTGAAGTATGCCACCAACTACGTAAACCTGAAAGAACAGCACATTTACGGAGCTGAACGAATTGGAATGGTGCAATTGGAAAAGGCAGTTTACGCAAACGGTACCGCTTTACCAACTACAAACCTTTCCACCAACACCCTGGGGTTGAAGCGCTACGAGCTGGAGAACCATTTGGGGAATGTGAATGCGGTGATCACAGACCGTAAGGTATTGGATAACAACTACTCCTCTGTAGGTCATTACTTTGACTTTACGAGTACCGGACATACGGGCTGGACTATCACAGGCTGTTCCGGGGCTTCGCTCGGGCTTTCATCCGGAAGGCTTCGTGTGTCAGCTGGTTCTTCCTGCGCGTTTGATACCTACAAAGGGTTCGCCGTAACAATCGGAAAGCCTTATACCGTAACTTTAGATATAGACCGCACGGATATTCTTAATATGGACGTGAGAATCTCGGCGGGAACAAGCTACCCGGGAACACCGATCACCACCTTCATGAACCCTGCAAACGGGACCATATCGTATACTTTTACACCTTCCGCGGGTCAGTCGAATGTATACGTTCGTTTCCAAAAAATATCTACGGAAAACAAAAGCTTCTTTATTGACAACCTGCAGATAAAAACCACCGGTACTTCTCCTTACATGGCCATGGTGGTCATGACTTCTGACTATTATCCTTACGGGTACCAGATGCCGGAACGTCATAAAGATGACGACAAATACCGCTATGGCTATAACGGTATGGAGAAGAACAAAGAAATGTACGGTGAAGGGAACGAATATTCTACGGAGTCCCGCCAATACGATCCGCGTTTAGGTTGCTGGATGAGTTTGGATCCGTTGATGGCTAAATATCCGAGTATGTCCCCTTATGTGGCTTTTAATGATAACCCGGTTTATTTTGTAGATCCGGATGGACAAGATGGAGTTCCATACACAGATGCATATTCAGCCGGCTGGTACAACGCAGCTATGTCTACTCTTCTATTTCCTCTCTTTAGCAGATATGATGCATCTGAAGTATATCCGAATGACCTTGAGGCTCAAAAAGCATATCTGCAAGGACAAATGGCCGCCGATGTAGTTTGTATTATGACAGGAGTTGCCGAAGATATGATGGGAACAGGTGGATTATCCGCCTCGGCAGGTTTTGCAATGCATCCGGAAGGAGGAGTTATCACAGAAGGAATTGCTTTAGGCTTATTAGTTGAATCAGCTCTGACAATTGCACATGGAACAGTTGTGATATACAATGCTCAACAAGGATTAAGTGCTTCATATGCTCAGCATAAAGCGGTAACAAAAAAAATTGAAGCTAAAAAAGTTTCTGCAGCCGCTAAGAGCAAAAATGAAGACGGTTTTATTTATGAAGGAACAGATCCTAAAACCGGAGAAAAATATATTGGACAAGCCAAGAATGCCAAGGAGTATCGTAGACGTCAAAAATCTCATAATGACAGGTTTGGACGTAAACAAGATTTCGTTATTAAACAAACTATAAAAAAACCTACAAAAGAAAAGTTAGATGTTGCTGAAGAAACATGGATACGCAAAGGAGGAGGGCCAAATAACAAAAGTAACGACGGTGCTTTAAGAAATAGACGTTGGCAGATGAATGACAAGAGATATAAAGCCGCCGGAGGAAAAGAACCCAAACCTAATATTAGAAGAGAAAAGCCCAAAAGAGAAAAACCCAAAAGGGGAAAACGCAAAGATTGGTGCGCGAAATTTTAAATTTGTAGTTATGGTAAAAAAAATGAAATGGGGAGATGGAGATATTTTTAGAGTATCATTATTTGATGGACGTGTCTGTTTTGGTCAAGTTTTAGATTTTCAGATGCCTAATATTATTAGAGTTCTATTTTTTGAAGGTGCATTTGATTTGGAATATTCAAAAACGTTAAGTTTAGATCAGATTTCCCAAAACACGATTTTTTCAAAGATTGCAACAGAGAAACATTTTATAAATAAAGGTAAATGGCCTATAATTGGGAATGCCCCAATTTCTATACCAATAAGCGAATATCCAAATGAAAAATTTCGAAAACATGATTGGGTTGGCGCAATTCATTACACGGAAGAGTTAGTAGAAGAATTTCTAAGCGCCTATAATGGCTTGAGTCCTTGGGATGACTTTTACAAACCCGATTATTTAGATCAATTTTTAGTCGACCCTTCAAATAAACCTGATAATCTGATCTATTCTAAAAAATAGGTCTTGGAGTAGTGTTATCAATAAGTCACTTTTTAATGAATGAAATACTTAACCAGCTAATTATCAAAACTAAATTTGAAATAAAATTCCAAAAACAGGTGAGGTTATTCCCCTCACCTGCTCTATTTTAAGTTGTTCTGAATACTTCAAATGCAATAAGTGCGTTCTACGTGTACTCAATAATCACCTAAATGAACTGCTAACCCCACAGACCGCAAAGTTCTGAACAGCGACTATTCTTCCCTGGCGTATAACTTTGATTTCACCAGTACCGGAAATACCGGCTGGGTATTGAGTGGATGCTCAGGCTCCACCGTATCATTAAGTTCGGGCAAACTACGGGTTAATCCGGGATCTGCTTGTGCATTCAGTACATCCAAAGAATTCCAGGTTGCACCGAACAAACCTTACAATATTAGTTTTGAACTGAATAAAGCCAGTCAAAATGTGGATGTGGAGATTTATGTCTCAACTTCCCCTACAGCCGGGGTAACCGGATCACCAATTGCTACGATCACCAATCCAGCAAGCGGAATGGTCTCTTACAGCTTCACCACCGGAAGCACTATTAACTATGTTCGGATCAACCTGAAGAAAAACTCTACGGAATCGACCAGCTATAATATCGACAACCTTCAGATCAGTACAGTTGCTCCTTATGTGGCCATGATAGTAATGACTTCTGATTATTACCCGTATGGTTACCAGATGCCGGGAAGACATACCAATGACCCGAATTACCGCTTTGGGTACAACGGCATGGAGAAGAACGCTGAAATGTACGGAGAAGGGAACGAATATTCTACCGAATTCCGGCAGTATGACCCACGTTTGGGAAGATGGATGAGTTTGGATCCGCTGATGGCGAAATATCCAAGTATGTCTCCTTATGTGGCGTTTAATGATAATCCGGTGTATTTTACAGATCCCTTGGGACTTGAGGGTGAAAAACCAAAAAGAGAAGAGGGCAGAGCCAGAGCCTCCAGACTAGAGAGTAGAGAGGCCAGAGCTCGCAGAAAACATGAGAGAAAGAATAATAAAATGGATGAAGTTGTTATAAAACCTGCTGAGTATCAAAGAAAATATATTGGAATCAGACGTCCAAAGCCAACTGAATCAAGGGTTATTGCAAATGCTATAACTAAGAGGGTTATTGATAATTTACGTAAATTTGGTGAAGCAGGTGATAAATTAGTAAAAGGGAACTCACGTTTTATTGACGATTTTTGGGTAGGTCATGAAACTGTAAACAAGGGAGGAGGAATCGATTGGAGAAAAAATGATGGCAGTGATTATTCATCTGATGATTGGAATCACTTCACGAGTAAGGATGCTGAAATTGAAATATTGCCATTTCTACCTGGTTCAATTGCTGGGGGATCTGAACCAGGCGTAAATAAATATAAACAAAAGGAAAATTGGACTTCAAAACCGAAAGATTTTTTAGAAAAAGGTTCAGATCATCCTGTCACGAGGGGTGTTGAGTCTGTAGATAAAGGAATGGATGCTTATGGAAAAAAGAAGCCAACTAGTAAGGATATTTATGCTAGAGTTAAATACTGGAGTTCATACCCGTCAACCTCAAGTACCACTACGGCATATTTTAAAACTGAAAAGGAAATGAAAGAACAATTTCCTAATGCAAATTGGAATGAGGATTATAATCGATGGGAAATCGGGATGGATGCTCCAATAAGTTTGAAGAAGGCTTCCTCATTAGATTTTTAGATAATTTTAAATTAAAAACGAATATGAAGACGAGTATCTGTATTGTATTAACTCTGACCCTTTTTGCTTGTAATAATAACCCGGAAAGAGTTTATGAGAAAAATTCCGAAGGCAATTTCACTTATGAAGAACACATCAGCGATCCTGTAATTAAACGGGTGACCCTAGATTCAAACAAAGTTTTAAGCAGTGTGGAATATGAGAACACAAAAAAGGAGTATCTTGTTATTTACTATTATAAGAATGGTAAACTGGATCAGTCTTTAAAAGGACCAAGTAAAAATGGTACTGGGCTTATAGAAAATTCTGTTTACTCAAGTAATGGAAAAGTTGTAGAGAGGTTTATAAAAACCCAAGACAACGAAAAAATTGCCATATATCGGTATGCAGAGAATGGGAATCTACTGAGAAAAGAATTTTTCAAAACGGGACATAAGGCTAGTTATTCTTTTATTTCTTATGACAACAAAGGAAATCCTATTTTGACCCATAGGAATAGTCATTTTCTGTATATCTCAAAGCGAGGTAATGAACTTGTATTAAAGCCTGTAGGACTTAAAACCAAACAGTTTGTAGGAGCGCAGGTTTTTATTGTCCCAAGTTTGAATAATTCAGAGGTTAACCTTGGTGCTATTGAGGGATATAAACAAAGCCCGGAGCAATATCCTTCTGTGATCAATTATTTTACTTATAGGGCAAATTCTGTCATTCGCATAAATCTGAATGAATTGGATTCAACAAAGAGGTTGAAATGTAAAATATTCATTAATGATGTTGTTGAAGATGGAGTACCGAATTATACTTTCTATGAGTTATCTATTCCGGATTTGAACAATATCCCAAGTACTAATTTATATCCAATAATAGAGGATTAGATGATCTTGCTTTGATCGATTAAAACACAGGGCAGTTTTCTACTGCCCTGTGTTGTTTTTAAGAAGATGGAAATTTGGGAGGGTTTGAGTATTATGGCGCAGGAACAGAAAAAATGAAATTATAATTATTTTAACCGATATGGGTGAAAATGAAATAAGAAACGAACTTATTTTAAGGTTAATTGAGACTAAATTTGACTTTAAGAAGGAGGTTGTGAAGATGATAGCCGAAGAGTCCGATTCCATTTTGAAATTTGGTTTAATGGGCTTCACCAGAAGTGATTTTGAAATAGGAAAAACGATTCAAATAGTTAATGATTCGTTTGATTTTGATGATAATCCAATTTTAGATGATGGAAATGGTGTTTTTTTTCAGGTACTGAGTGAAAATGAAGTTTATCCGTTTAATAATGTTCAATTGACTTATGATTCTTCTCAAAGAATAAAACTTTTTTTTGAGAGCATGCTTGGAGAATTTAGAAAAGACGAATACTATAAATTGTTTAACACGATTGATTATTTCGATCCATTTAAGGAAGTAATTCAAAATGTAAAAAAAGCTGTTCCAAATTCTATTTATAATTTAGATGGTTGGAATTCTTTTCTACTTCAAGTCTATCAGATTTTGTATCCGAATTTTGAGTTTCGCGAGTTCAAGCAGGCAGTTGAGTTTTCAAAAAAAGTTTCTGATAGATATACGTTCAGAATTCAGTATCAAAAGAGTGAGTTTAAGGATTCATTGAAAAAGGGTATTTTAATGTTACCAACTCTGACAATTGATTTGGTTTGCAATTCTGAGCAATTTAATCCGGATTCTAGTTTAGTCATATATCTTGGCGAATTTAAGAACAGATTTTTCAGACCTATTACATTGCAGTCTTTTAAGGCAATTATTAATTCCGAAGTAACGGAAAATGGAATGTTTAAAAGCTACGGAGATGTGTTAACAGAGCAGATAGATTTGGAAACAATTCGAATTTTCGGTGATAAAATTAAAGGAGATATTTATAAGGAAGCTGCTTTTCTGGAGTGTTGCCTAAGTTTTGAGTACAATAGCATTTACTTGGATTATATAGAGAAAGCTGTAATGTCTATGAAGTTTGATTAATAAGTAGTGTTATCAATCATCACTTTTTAAAGATTGAATTAATTATCAAAACTAATTAAAATAAAACGCTAAAAAAACGGGTGAGGCTAATCCCTCACCTGTTCTATTTTAATTTTTCAGAATACTATTCGAAATCGCTGAAAATATCTTGGTAAAAGAGACCGTTTATTTTTGAGGATAAATTTCTCAAAAGTGGGAATTTTATCACTTTTTGGTAATTTTAGAAGATGATCCTTTATTTATGATAAATATGGAGTATTTGACATCCAATTCGATGTACGGTATAGATAAAGATATCGTAACCCTTTATCGCGAGAAAATAAAAGCTTTCATTACGAATGAATTTATTTTTAAAACCAATGAATTTGAACGATTCATCCTCGTATTAAATTATTTTCCCAAAGAAACCATGGATGATATGGGAGATGATCGGCTTCAAGTATCCAAAAAAGAACATACGATTTTTTTAGGGGTTAAAATTTATAATGAAACCATTTTGGATAATCAGTTGAACTTTGAAGAGAAGCTCAACTATCAATTTGACAGAATCAGGGAGGTAAAAGAAAAAAATCTATTACGGCTTATAAAAAATGGTTGTTTAAGTATTTAATCAAGAAGTCGAACTATTAATCCTTATCAAACCATTTCTTCCCCATCGTGTAATACAAGCTCATAGAACCCAGATCGTAATAGGCTTCTATCGGGTAAGTTTGCCCATTACTCAGCTGCCGGTCGTAATGCAAACCGCTCATGTAGGCATAGACTCCAATGCGGAAATAATCCATTCCGAATTCCAATCCAGCTACCGGAGATTGATAATTGTAGTAAGTCCATACAAATCGATAGCCTCCAAGCAGGGAAATATGGAATTGTTCTCCAAGTCTGCAGCGGACATAGAGTAATCCCGTAGCATCCATCAGGAAGGATTTTACGTTTCTCACTGCCAGCATATCGTATTTGTTAAGGTGTTCGTTACTTCTCAGCACACCAATCCCTAATTTGGATTCCACACCGAAACTGATCCGTTTGATCCGTACGAAAGGAACCGATAATCCAACTTGTCCGGAGAAGATATTGCAGGTGTAGCTATTTGTTACCGTGCTGTAAATGTAATTGTGGGTCTGCCCGTCTTCGTTCCATGATTGATTGTAATAACCGGACGTAGGGGGGACCATTTTATTATTTCCCATATAAGCACGCCCAAAGTTTGCACCGAAAAGGATCCGGAAATTATCTGTCTGCGAAAAACATGGTGACGAGATTAGCAGAATGATCGAAAAAATGGTTATTCTCATTTGAATGTTCCTTTAAAAAATAAACCATTATCTCCCGAAACGTAAAAATGATCGCTGTCGATCTTCTTCACTTTACGGAACAGTTCTTTGTGACCGCTGATATCCGGATTAATGGCTTCTTCCCACTCTCCATTAACATTCGTACTGATCGTTTTATCACCAACTGCCACATAGTAATCTCCCATGTATTCTCCCGAATAATAATCCTGGTTGTGGAAATTGTAGAAAGAATAATCAACAAAGGCCCCGGCAGGAGACATGAAATTCAATTTTCCTTCTTTGCGGATCAGGAATACGCGGTCGCCCACACGCATGGCATCCACAGGATATTCATAGGCAGTGGACGACATAGCCATCGTTTCATATTCCCCGGTAGAAAGATTATATCCGTGAACCCAATCCCGAAAGAAATCAAATTCGTAATCCAGTAACATTAAATAATTTCCATATAATCTGCCAGCACTATATTCTCCCTCAGCAGGCGGTAACGTACCAATAGTTGCGAAAACCGGAGAGTCATATGCCGATTTATAAATATTGTTCGTTGTCCAACTAGAATTAAAATTCTCAATAAAAAGTAGCTTCCCATCTTCTGATTTGTCTGCAAAAAAGATCGGAAGTATCTGAAAACCATTAGTAGTAGGGGCCCAGTTTTGACCACCATCGTAGGAACGGTACAGTTTATTACCTGCGACAAAAGCCAGGTTACTTTCATCCATGTAAACAACCGATTTTACAGTCTCTATATTTCCGTTCCAAACCGGATTAAAAGAACTTGTAATTTCGTTCCAGGAAGATCCGCCATTGGATGAAAGAAATAAGCGAACATTTCCCCCATCCTGATTAGGATAAAGACCAATAGCAAAGATGTGATTCTCATCATAGGTGTCGAAATCAACAATATTGTAATCCGTAGGGATGTTTTTAATTTCCTTGGTAACAACCAATTGTGTTTCTATCACTCCCTTGTCCTTTACGCAAGCAGAAAGAGTCAATATGAATAGTAAAAGTCCAGGCAGTTTTAGGACAGAAATGCATGAAGGCATGATCGGTTTTTTTAGCAAAAATACGGTAATTTTAATGTCGCTCTTCATTTATTCCTAATTTTAGACTGTGAGAAACATGATCACCATTTTACTATGCCTTTGCAGTCTTGTCGCTTTTAGTCAGCACAATAGCCGCGACATCTCCTCCGTAGATCTGATCTATGGATTCAGAACTATACACAGACCCCTGTTTAGTCCAAATGTGGAAAAGAAATACAGCACTTTTTCGGATTTCAATTGGTCCCAGCCGCTTCAATTTGTTGGCGCAGGAATTACGCTTTTGGGAGACTCCATTGATACATACGGGAAATACTTCATTGGAAATGCACAGATAGTTGCTTATCTGCCCCAGCGAATTTCTCTAAGCGATAGTTTAACTGCAAAATCCGGAGGCTTTAATTTCGGTCTCACATTCCTAGGATTGGATGCTTTTCCACGAGCTAAAAACTTCGACCTGATCTTCAATTTGGGATTCGATGCCGGCCGCATTTTGCTGACAAATCCCGGAATGAAGCAGCGAAACCTTTACTTCGCACCAAAGCTTTCCATTCAACCTAAAGTTAAAATGGGACCGGTTGCTCTTTCCATATGTGCAGAATACGGTTACGATCTTACCAAAGACAAATGGCGCAAAACCTGGTTTGGTCCGGGGCATCAAAATAACTTAGTCCCCTATTCAACTAAAATTGGCGGAATGTCCGGTCTTTCCTGGTTTGTGACGCTGGGTTATGTCTTATAATAGAGCCTTAAAGCATGCGAAATCATCATTCCTTCAAAATCAATTCCAATTAATTCGGATTATAATCTATTTAGCTATACTTCTCTGTAATAACGGGGATGTTTAACAATTACCCGTGCCAGAGCTTCATTGAATTGTCAGGATTTCAAGTCTGTTAAACAACATTAAAATATTAGGTTAATGATCATGAATGTTGTTTCTTGTTTAGAAGATATAGATAAAAAATTATTCACTAAAACCAAATAGTTATGTTAAAATGGACAGCAGTATTTCTCGTTATCGCACTTGTAGCTGCGATATTCGGATTTGGAGGGGTAGCAGAAGCAGCGGCTTCCATAGCAAAAGTTATATTCTTTATTTTCATTGCTCTCGTAGTAATCACTGGAATCATCGGGTTTACCGCGATCAACAGGAAATAAGAAGAAACGAATATAACTTTCAGATTTAATTTTATATTTAAAGAAATCCTCGTATTTAAGAGGGAACTAAAAAAGGGAAGCTGTCAATTGACGCTTCCCTTTTTTCGTGATTCCAATCTCTTCCAACTCCAGTCTTATACCACTTTTCTCGTTTCATTGCTTTGGATCGTGTTTCAAATTCTTCAAACAATAGCATTTCCCAAGGCAAATGTTTTGAGGTAAAATTCACCAAACCTGAATTATGTGATTGCAAACGCTGCTCAATATTTTCCGTTGATCCTTTATAAAGAATGCCATTCTTCAGCGAACGAAGTACATATGAATAGTATGGCATGTAACTAAGTTAAACAAAAAAAGTCGCAACTAGTGCGACTTTTTCGTGACCCAATCAGGATCATAACTATTATTGAAAAGCCCTGTTTTTACTAGGGTTTCGAAAGATTAATTTTTCGAGGTGACAAAATAGGTGACATAAAATCAAATGTGTTTTGCCAATATTTAAAGAACGAATTACTGAATTAAAGATACGGAATTTATCAGTTAAATCAATGCAAATGGCTTTAAATTAAAGGATTATTTGACTAACTTTTTCAGGATCTAGGCCCAAGTATTGAGCAAATTCGGAAACAGTTATTACTTGGTGCTGCTCCTTCTGAAAATGTGCTTTCATTTTCTTCATCAGGTAGCGACAATAGCGCTCACTCTTGCCTGTAATCAGCATGATGTCTTTGGGATATATGACTAAGCGTTTTTCTTTCATTTTTCTGTGGGGTCCAACGTGGAGTATCCGTAAGTAATCCATAGGTAATCTATGGGTAATCCTAACGGGAACTATACACAAAATTAAGACCTCTTCCAGCCTTTTCAAGGTGCAAAAACGGCACAAAACAGCATAAAGTTTATGATGCGGTATAGAGCTATTGTATTCCTCTGTAATTCGGTGAATGTTTGTCTTGTCGACAGGTGAAATGACCTACCTAGAAACCGGTCAAACATAAATACAAATTACAATGGCACGACAAACAGGCCTCATCAAATTGAAAGGGACATTGGACAATGTCAGTTTCTACAAGACAAAAGATGGGAACCTTGCGCGCATGAAAACGTCAGTTGACGCAAAGCGCATTGCAACCGATCCCGCTTTTGTGAGAACTCGTGAAAACAACACCGAATTTGGTTCTTCTGCCAAATCCGGGAAGCTTGTGAGAAGTTCTCTACGCCCACTAATGCAAGGCACTAGTGATGCAAAAGTCACAGCGAGAATGACGAAAGTCATGACGCTGGTTAAGGACTTCGATACACAAGGTTCACGAGGTGGACGAACCGTAGCAGGTGGAATTGCAAATCCGGCAGCTAAAGAGTTGCTAAAAGGATTCAATTTCAATAATCGCTCTGCACTTGGCAGTGTGTTCTTCAAACCTTTCGCGGTAGATGTGAATACAGGAGCGATCACAATTAACGATTTGATTCCGATCAATGACATTAATTATCCTCAAGGTGCGACACACGTAACGCTAAAATGTGCGTGGACGAAAGTTGACTTCGCAACGGGAGTTACAGACACCCAAATTTCTCCGGAATCAAATTTACCACTTGATTCAACGTCCTCAGATGTGACGTTAACGCCTCCACAAGCTCCGGCAGGAACAGGAATAAACATCTTTGTTTTGTGCTTGGAGTTCTTCCAGGAAGTAAATGCTGGACAGTACTCGTTGAAAAACGGTGCTTTCAATGTTTTATCGATCGTTGAAGTAAGCTAAACTATTGAGTCATGAGAAATTCAAATTTGAAGGACCCGAAGTTTAAAGACAATTTAAAGTCCTACTTCACACGCTTCACAAGTGACACTCCTCCATTCTTCAAAAAACTTCGTTTGGTCGGATTAGTAGCAGTTGCCGCAGGCACTGCTCTAGTAGCTGCGCCAATCGCGTTACCAACGGCACTTTTGACTGTTGGAGGTTATTTGATTGTGGGTGGAACCGTGGCATCAGCAATTAGCCAAGCAGTTATTGCTGAAGACGGGAAGAAAAGCGATGAGTAATCAACGGATTGATCATCAAGAAGAAAACGAGTTATTAATATAAAGCACCTAGAAGCTGCATTTTGCAGTACTAAGTGCTTTAAATATCAAAATCATGAAAACAGAAAATTGTTCAAACAGTAATTTGACCGTAAGTATTAAAACCAAACGCAGACCACCTCGATTCAAAGCAGGTGCTGAATTATCTGGAGCGGTGAACTTGGTTGCAGTTGATGTGGTGGAAGAAATGATTGACGATACCGAAGTATTCGAAATCAACATCAAATTGGACAGCACTCGTTGCGCCAAGGAAGATTCCTGCCCAAACTAATTTTTAACCAAATAGCAATGATACCTCATCAGGACACTACCACAGTTGCAGGAACGGTTACAGGTACAGTGTTTACCATTGCTGCGAATATCGATTCGCAAGATTATGCAAAGACAGTGATTCTAGCATGTGTTGGTGCAATAGCCAGTTTCATTGTGAGTTTGATTCTCAAGCGGATTTGGAAATATTTATCGGAATAAAACAGGAACGGCACTCGAAAGGGTGCCGTATTTTATTTATTAATTCATTGGGATTAACAAGGTGGAATTTCTTCCTGACTATAATGGTATCCATCTTGATCCTGACCAATGGGAGTATGTCGATCTGTTAATCCTTTACATGGAGCGCACGCATTATACTTGGCATCGTGCCATTGTCCACATTTACAACATCTTTTGAATCCTTGTGGAGAAACATAATCAGGTTTATTACTGTCTTTCTGATAACCCATTTTTTTATTGTTTAAATTAATATTCCTTTAAAAGGTCAATTCCAATTTTGTAAAAAGTAACTATGATTTAAGCCATGGTTAATTTCACCCATAATTTCATCTTATTGGGCAGTAGATCCAAGTTATCATACAAGAATTTTCGAATTACTTCTGGATCAATGAACTCAATGTTCTCATGCTTTTTTCCGTAGTATTTGCCTTTAGTAGTAAATAGAAACACTTTACTATCTATGTTTCTAAAATTATCTGCATTAATATCTACGTGACCGTTTTTAACTTGAACAACTGCTTTCTCCTTCGTTACACGATGAATTAATTCATATTCGTAAGCCATAGTGTCAGACTTACAACTGCTCGGAATGATCATGTAATTATGCGTCATTTGAAGGTAAAGAGCAAGTGCATCTTCACAATCATCGGAGGAAAGTAACGAAAAGAGGTTTTCACCTGCTAATGATTTGGACAGGTAAAAATCAGTTTGCGATAATTCATTGTATACCAACTGAGAAAATTGGTTTACGGTTTCATCATGAACCCTTTGAAGCGTCCTGGCAGGAATAAAACAATTGACCAATTTCCCTGGAATGCTTTCAATCGTTCCTACTTTCTTCCAATCACACTTTTTTACATTTACAATGTCAGCTTTCGATGCTTCCGGCGAGGTATCATAATACCAATCACTCAATATTCGACCAACATAATAAATGCCGGCTCTATCTCGTGTCCAAATTAAATCATTAACAACGCATCTATTATTAAAAGCATTCCAAGCTGGCCACCAACTTTTATCTCCATCGTTATAATACTCTTCTGTTGCTTTCTTTTCGTAAGATTCAGCGGTTAATATTTCTTTATCATAATTAACCTGCCATCCGATTCCCACAATTCCATTCGTCAAACAATGATGTCGGGCATCAATACCTGATTGTGCTGCAGGCTTTAAATTGATTCTCCAAATAGCCATAGATGATTAATAGTGTTTCTAGTTATGTTATGTACGAATTTAATAAATCATACGATAATCAGAAAACCTATTGCAAACGATTGTTCACCAACAATTTAACCCAAAAGAAAAAAGAGAAAAAAAGAAAGCCATTTCTTTTGGGGCTTTATGGGTGAATGCAAGGTTTTTGCTAAAAAAATACTACCCAAAGGGTGGAGATTATTTTAGCAAAACCCGAAGGGCTTGACCTTGCAAGCACACAATAAGCACCTAACTTTGCTGTTGTTTTTTTTTATTTTACTGATTGGTTTCCGAAATTTCGATGAGCTTGTTCAAAGTAATATCACCGAACTTACCATCAGATTGGACACCAATAAATAATTGCAACAATTGTATCGCATAAATTGTTGAGTCAGTAATTATTCCATCTACCGAACCAGGATTATACCCCAAATTAAACAGTAGTTTTTCAATAGTTAATTTATCCTCAAATGAATATTTGTTGTGGTATTGAATTTCTTCAGTTTTCGTGGAATTTGAAGAACTGTAATTGTATGAATTATAGGAAGAGCCGGAGTAAGTAGAAGAACTTGGCGTGTAAATTGGCGTATTTGAAGGAGTATATGTTGGTGTTGAATAATATGTCGAGGGATACGTATAATTATCAGGTTCAATTGTCCCTGGCTTTCCTGTCCATGGGTTACTATTTGGCTTTGTGGAGTAATTGTCGGTATTAGTTGTGTTTGGATCCGTTCTATAGTGTCCCTTGACTTGCGTACCATCTTGGCGCGTATAACCATTAACATAATGGTAGTTAGAATTCACTTGACCGAAAATGGCAATGGAATTCACTAAAAAGAGTGTAAAAAGAATTAGAGTTTTCATAAGCTTAATCTTTAAGGTACTTAATCAGAATACAGACTTTTGAAAAAGTAACAAGCAGTACAAAATTTAGAAGAAGAAGTTCAATTTCGAATACCAAAATGGTAAAACAGCCTTGAGCGCTGCCGGTGGAGCAAGGCAGCAGGCTAACAGCTGGA
>CAMLFH010000035.1 GCA_946479285.1 uncultured Flavobacteriales bacterium
CTGATTGGCGTGTTCTTTATTGATGTTACATGCCAAATACATGGATTCGATCCATCCGCCAACCAGGATAAGTGCAGAAACACTTTTACGGTTGTTTGATTTCAGGAAATTATCTGATTTTTTAAACGCATCGGAAACAATGACCATCATGGAGTCTTTATTCGTAGAGTTTCTCTCAAAGCGGGACATGAAGTCTTTATCGAAAGCCCCTTCCAATCCTAATTTACTCGTCAATTTCTCTATCGTAGAAAGATACTTTAACGCAATACTGTTTTGTTTGTAGATAGAAACATATCCTAAATCAGTTCCATAAATTCCCAGGTTCATTGCTTTCTTGTACTCGGAAGTGTAATCACCCACTTTGTCCAAATCATTCAATAAGAACTCATTGTAAGGCGATTTAGATTCTTCGAGCAGCATTGCCATCTGCATAGGGGAAGGGATACTGAAGATCTTGTCATCAAACTTAGCATTCAAAGAGCTATTGGGGTCGATAACTTCTTTGCTTATTTCAGGCTTCTTTTCTTCCTCCGAACCACAGGAGCTAATCATTAGTACGATACCGGTACTTAATGTGAGAGTAGTTAATAGCTTATTCATAAGTCACACTTGTTTCTTCGTTAACACAGTGACGAAAATATACAAAAAAATGTTAATGGAAGTTCGTTGTTGATAATTCTGAAACAGAATTGTTTAAAAAGCCTATTTGAACGAATAGTTCCCGATTCTGATTAACTTTGTGCCTCTTGAATCAGAATGTAACTATAAGTCTTCGCATTCTTCCACTCTTTGCGGTTCAAACTCACTTGGTTTCTTTCACCGCAAAGAAGCAAAGGCGCAAAGGTTAGAACAATTGCAGTTATCAGTACATTCTTCGTTGTAAAAATTAAGTTATGAATATTCGTCCGAGAAGAAACCGTAAAAGTGCAGCAATCCGAGCAATGGTTGAAGAAACGCAATTAGGAGCTCAGCACCTGATTTATCCTTTATTCCTGAAGGACGGAAAAAACATCAAAGAAGAAGTTTCTTCCCTTCCAGGAAATTACCGCTGGAGCCTTGATCAGTTACTTCCTGAGTTTGAGAAATGGATGAACCTTGGGATTAAGACTTTTGACTTGTTTCCTGCGGTTGACGAACATTTGAAAGACCAGATCGGAAGTTACAGTTATGCGGACGAGAATTTCTACCTGCATATCATCCGAACGCTGAAAGAAACCTTTCCCGAGGCAGTGTTGATGTCGGATGTAGCCCTGGACCCCTATTCTTCAGACGGACATGATGGTTTGGTGATCGACGGAAAGATCGTAAACGATCCTACTTTGGATATTTTGGGTAAAATGTCGGTTGCGCAGGCTCAGGCGGGAATTGATATCATCGGTCCGTCAGATATGATGGATGGAAGAGTTGGTTTCATTCGCGACGAACTGGATGCAGCAGGATTCCAGGATGTATCGATCATGTCATACACAGCAAAATATGCCAGCGCATTCTACGGACCTTTCCGGGATGCTTTGAATTCTGCTCCAAAAAGCGGAGATAAGAAGACTTACCAAATGAATCCGGCCAACAAGCGAGAAGCTTTGATTGAAGCAGAACTGGATATTGCAGAAGGCGCAGATTTCATCATGGTAAAACCGGCTTTGTGCTATTTGGACATCATTCATTTGCTGAAAGAGAATTTTGCAACTCCAATAACAGCTTACAATGTGAGCGGTGAATGCGCGATGGTTTATGCAGCGGCGAAAAACGGCTGGCTGGATTATGACCGGGCGGTAATGGAAATGCTTTTGAGTATCAGAAGGGCAGGAGCAGACGGAATTTTGACTTATTTCGCTCCGGATGCAGCTAAAATAATTGCTAATTCCTAATTACCAATTACGAATTGGAATAAAACGATCACATTGCGCAAACTGAAAAGCGAACTTCTAAATTAAGGACCGGATAAAACTTAATAGTCAATGGTATAAATAGGCTCCCCGGGTTCGTATCGCATCTCCAGTTTACCGTTTTCATCATAACTGACTTCAATCAGGAACATTTCTATTATTTTTCGCTCATTCGGATTAAAAATACAGGCAGGAGATAAGGACTGAAAATAGGTGCTTAATTTTTGTTCAGCCGACCGGATGGTGTCAGTTGCATTGCATCTGGCAATAACTTCTTTAAAAGAACAGGTAACAGTATCCATATCCAGGTAAATCGTTAGTCCGTTTTCTTCTATCAATTTCCGGAGTTTTTCATTGGAAACAACTCGCTTTATTTTTCTTAAAACGGTTGATCGGGGTTCATTCAAAAAATGTTGATACTCCACATGTATCGGAGAAGCCTGACCTTTATAAGTCGGATCGACAAAACGTTTGTTATAGAAGTATTTGTAGTTTTCATCATTGCCCAAACCTATGATTTTCATGTTGTATGTGAAGCAACAATCACAGCGTGAAGGATTTGGAGGGACTCGTATCTCTACGGAATCTCCGTGCAGACTTACAAAAGGATCGTGATATCCGTTACAATAATTGCTGCAGGATAAACTGATATAAGTGGTATCACCAATCGTTTCTTTACTCAAAAAGTGAGGTTTTTTCGAATGGGTCTCTCCACATTCGGAAGATTGAAAATCAACAAGGCGCACAGAATCTTTTTGGGCCTGTGAAGCAAAAAAGTTCAGGAAAAAGAAAATAAGCAGTCGATTCATGCTTTTACAGATGCTTCTTTGGATTGAATTCCATAAGTGACCTGTAAATTCAAATCAGACGGCGTTTAAAAATTCAATCAGCACTCTCGAAACCACTCCTAGAATGAAAATAGGGATCCCGATAATCAGGATGATTTTTCCATGTTTTCTGTCTGATTCACTATAGGTGTATACTCGTTCACCATTTGGAAGTACTTTCTTGCTGGAAACAATGTACCATCCGATGATTAAGCCAATTATACCACCCAAAATTGCAAAGATGTAACCCAGGACAATCCAAAAGGAGTTATGCTTTTCAGGTTCGGACAATTCTTCCATCCGCTGCTCTTTCAATTCATGGATTTTCTCTGAAGAGATCTCATTGCCGCGATCTTTTAAAATCTTTTGAGCCAGTTGATAATCAAAAGGACTCCATTCGTCTTGCTTGGAGATTAAATCAATCAATTCCTCATTGGTAAACCGGAAGAGGTAGTAATCGGGATCGATTTCATCCAATTCAACATCAGCAATACTGTTTCTCAGTTCATTGACACGATCAAAATCTTCCGGGTACAACTTAATGCGGTAGTCCCTGTTATGATTGGTATTTGCAAAGCTGACATCAAAGATCTGCACATCGTCTTCCAGTTCGTATGGAATAGTATTCGCATCTAATAATTCAACGAATTCCTTTAATTCAGGAATGGTGGCAAATTTTTCGTAGGTGATGAATTCTGACATGATTTTTTAAACTAATGATTCAAATTTTCTCCAAATACTCCCTCAATACTTTCTCCTTACGCAATTCCCGCAGGTACTCCAAGGCAGAATCTGAATCACGAATCCCATATTCGGTGTAATCGTCTTTGCTGTGAACAATAATTTGTTCTCCTTTTAACTCGGAAACTTTGTAACTAAGATAACGTGGTTCCTGAACGGTCAACTCATAGGTTGAGGGGGAATCACCACTCATTGTACCAACCTCGTATTCCTCGGAAACCAGTTCTTTACCAGTTTCAAGAATCAAGAGGGCACCGGATAAAACATACCGCCCCTTTATGTAAGAATTTCCTCCCAGACAAAGCACTTCATAAAGAAAAGAGGAATCATTGACGAATGCCAGGTTACTGGCACAACAATCACAATCCGCAATGACATCAGCATCTGTGGAATCCAATTCCGGACCGATAAAGAAGGTAGAATTGCTTAATCCGGAATTATCTATTGGGCTGAAAACAGGTATGATGTTCCGCACGGACACTGCCTCTTTGGAGCAAGCCGAAAGCACTATCAATAAGCCGAATGGGAAAAAAATTTTTAGGACCATGTATTAAAGATAGCATAAATTGTCAATGATGAATCTCAAAAAACACGGATGAATTTAGCGCTTATTAGTTCATTTCCAGCGAATACCAATCGCCTTCGTGCAAAAAATACAAGTTGATTCCTAATTAGCTATATTTACTCATATAACTTAAAATCAGAACCAATGAAATTAAAAATGATCTTTATGTCGGTGGCGTTTTTGCTTGTAGCAAATATTGCCAGCGCGTTTACAATCCGTTATTACAACAAAGATTCCGAAAAGTACACGATGGAAGTTCGTTCCAACGGTTCTACTCAGAAAATCGAATTCAGCGGCTCTACAACAAGTTCTGCGTCTGTTCAGACAAGTGCTTCTGAAGTAGAGATCAAAACAGAATGCGGATGGGTGAAAGTGAAAGACGGAGCGAAAATTTCGATCAAAAACGGATGTATTACTATTGAGTAAGAGGATCCTGCTAAATAATTAAGAATCCCGGTTGTTGATACGATCGGGATTTTTTTGTGCCTGCAGAATTAAAAGCAGATTTTCAGTCAGTTTATTTGATGTTAAACTGAAGTTTTGAAGAAGGGATAATCATCCCTTAAAAGACTGCCTGAATTCCAAAGGAGAAAGGGTGGTTTTGCTTTTGAATAATTTGCTGAATGATTGCGGATGTTCGAACCCGAGATGATAAGCGATCTCGTTCACAGATAAATCAGTGGTGGAGAGTTTTTCTTTTGCCAGATCAATCAACTTGTCGTGGACAAATTGTTTGGTGCTTTGTCCGGTTAATAATTGAAGCAGACGGCTGAGATAATTAGGGGAAATGTTCAGGCGTTCCGCTATGAACTGAACAGTTGGGATCCCCTTATTGGCCAAATTATCACTTTTAAAATGATCAATTAACAATCCTTCCAGCTGATCTAATATCTGATGATTGGCTATTTTCCGGGTGATAAACTGACGTTGGTAAAATCTCTCGGAATAGGTGAGCAGGAGTTCGATTTGTGCAAGGATGACTTCCTGGCTGAACTTATCAATAGCAGCATGGTATTCATCCACAATGTGCCGAATGATTTCCGTAACCAGGGTTTCTTCCTTATCAGAAAGGTGTAATGCTTCGTTTACTTTGTAATTGAAAAATTCGTACGCTCTTATTTTCTTCGAGAGCGGTGTATTCCACAAAAAATCGGGATGAATTAATAATAACCACCCCGAATGCCTCAACTCATCTTCCGTTAACAGTTGAATGGATAAAACTTGCTTTGGAGCCATAAAATGCATCACTCCTTCATCAAAATCAAAATCTTGCTGTCCATACCTCATTTTCGCATGGAAATCCTTCTTCAGGGCGATGGAGTAAAAACTATGAATGATACTGTTTGGACAATTTTCTGGTTTATGTCTGATATCTTCAAATCTCACAACACTGATCAAAGGATGTTCCGGCTTCGGCAGCTCCATCACGCGATGATATTCCGTAATCGTCTTAATCTGGTATGGGGGTGAAGTAACCATCTATTAAAGATATTGATTATAAATGAAATAGGATTTTCAAGCCTTCTTTCAAGGAGACAGGTTTCCGGCCCAAATGAATCTCCAGATCAGATGTAACTTCCGCTTCCTGGTTGTTTTTGATATCAGTATTGAATGCGATAATCTTTTTAAGCATCGCAGCAGGCAATCCTTTTCCGAGCATTGTCTTTTCGAATTCTGAAGTTTCCACGGGAGTATACTTCACTTCTTTTCCTGAAAGTTTACTTAAAGTTTCTGCAACATCATAAAATGAATAAGCCACATTGCCTGTAAACCGGTATATTTTATTTTGAAAAGGCTCATTAAGCAATACATTCCCAATTGCCTCACCCATTTCCGCACGCAACGCGAAAGATACTTTTCCATCACCGGCAGGCTGAAAAATCCCGGTTTCAAACACGTTATTACCAATAAATAACGGAATCACATCCATGTAAAGAATATTTCTGAAAATCGTGTAATCCAATCCGCTTTCGACAATATAATCTTCTGTATCGAAATGATCGTGCATAAGGACATTTACCAACGTTTCCCGATCACGCAAACATCTGCCGGTATAGGCTATGTTTTTTACCCCGGCCTTTTTTGCCGCATCGATCACGTTTTTATGCTGTTGCATGCGATCGCCTTCATCACCGGCTGAAATAAGCAAAACAGTATCTACACCATTCATTGCTTTTTCAAGGGAATTAAGATCATCGTAGTCTCCGTGAAATGTATTGAATCCTTTGGATTGCATTTTACGGAGTTTTTCTTCGTTTCGGGAAATTACATGAATCTGTTGAGGCGAAATCTTCTTTAGTAATGTTTCGATGACCGAACTTCCTAAAATTCCTGTTGCACCTGACACTAATATCTTCTTCATATTGATCGTTTAAAGTTGAAACAAAGTTCCGTAATAACATAGAAACGAACGTGTTCAAATCTATCGGTGTATAAGGCGAATCTGATATAATCAATGAATCGCAATAATCACATTTCCCGTTTTTTCTCCGGTCATCACATATTCAAAGGCTTTTACTATTTCTTCTAATGGATATTCACGGTCGATTACCGGTTTGAACAGGTCTTTTTCTAAAAGATCTTTAATGTACGGAAGTGTTTTTTGAATACTGTATGGTATCGGAAATATCACCTTCTTGTTACCTCCAAGAGGAGTCACCAGTGCAAAAAAGGGATTTTGTGAGTAGGGGCCCAATTCCGAAGAAATGTAGACTCCGCCATTTTTCAATAATGACTTACATTTCCCGAAGGTGCTTTTCCCAACTGCATCCAATATAAGGTCGTATTTCTCCGGGTCTTTTGTAAAATCTTCTTTTGTGTAATCAATGGTTTTGTGAGCTCCAAGAGATTTGATCAATTCGAGATTCCTGGTGCTGCAGGTAGCAGTTATTTGAACATCCAATTGACTTACAAACTGCAGTACTGCTGATCCGATTGCCCCGGTTGCTCCATTGATCAGGATGTTTTGTCCCGGTTTGAGCTTTACCTTATGGATAAATGAATACGCATAATGTGCTCCTTCGAGACTTGCAACGGCATGCTTAAAGTCCACATTATCCGGAATTGTTAATACATTTCCTTTTGGTTTTATCAGCACGTATTCAGCCTGCGATTCCAATCCCAGGTCCGTAAATCCAAATACCCGGTCATTTACCCTGAATGACTGAATGTTTTTACCGGTTTCCACTACCGTCCCCGCAAAATCGTTGCCCAATATGATTTTTCTCGGTTTAAAAAGTCCCAGAAAAAACCGCATAATAAATGGCTTCGCTGTGAGATTTGCACAATCGGTTCTGTTAACAGTGGTTGCGTGAACTTTAATGAGGATTTCATCCTCCCTGGGAACTGGCTTTTGAATCTCTTCAATTTGTATTACCTGAGGCGGACCATACCTTTTTCTAATAGCGGCTTTCATAACTTTAATAACAAAGATGCTGAATTCAGTTTTTCATTCAAGCAATTTATTCTGTAAGGGTTAAAAACATCCTCATTTCGATGAAGGACAAAATTAATTCATTAATCACACTATGCAAGAATCAGTTGACATTCTTCATTAAGAATTGCGTGTTAGGAAATATAGAATACTCTGCGCGCATAAAAAAATCATATCTTTGTCAAAAAAAGTGCAGTATGGAATCGTTTAGCAAAGTAGTATCCATTCGCTGGTCGGATCTTGATCCAAATTATCATGTCAGACATAGCGCTTATTACGACTGGGGAGCTCAACAGCGTGTGGAAGTATTAAATAACCTGGGGCTTTCATTGAAAGTGATGCAGGAAAATCATTTCGGTCCGATTTTGTTTCGGGAAGAATGTGTGTTTCGAAAAGAGATTCACATCCACGATGAAGTAACGATCAGCCTGGCAATCAAGTCGATCGCTGAAGACGGATCCCGCTGGACGATGCAGCATGTATTGACCAATCAAAGAGGGGAGTTGTGCGCAACCATTACTATTGACGGAGCCTGGATTGACACACAGAAACGCAAATTGGCAAATCCAACACCGGAGGTGATTATTGAGACGATGAAGAAATTCCCTCAATTAACTGAAGGTTAATTGAAATTACGAATTCCGAGTTAAAAAAATCAGAACTTGGCTTATTGATCAGGGTTCAGATAATTTAATCCGTGATTGCAATTCCTGATAATTCGGTATCCGTAATTATCTGGCGAAGCCAATCTTCTGTTTTTTTCCTTTGATCTTTTGATCTCTCAATTGAGGCACCACTTCTTCAGCCACATCACTGTTGATTGCTGCAAAGGAACTGTAATCCATCACTGTGATCAATCCGATTTCATCCTGTCTCAATCCTCCCATCTTGTGCAGAAATCCGACAATGTCGATTTTATTGACTTTATCTTTCTTTCCGGCGCTGATGTAAATGGTTTTCCATTTCGGACGATCCGGAAGCGGTTCATTCGGAATTACTTCGTAGTCTACGTATTCAGGAACGAAATCCGGTGTGTTTTTTTTGGAGTCTAAGAACATGAAAACGGATCCGTCTGCATCCTGCCTGCCTGTTCTACCGCTTCTATGAATGAATTCCGGGGCTTTTAATGATAACTGATAATGAATTACATGCTCAACTGCAGGGATGTCTAATCCTCTGGCTGCCAAATCGGTTGACACTAAAAAGTCCGCACTTCCATTTCTGAAACGGATCAAAGCGCGTTCCCGATCGTCCTGTTCCATTCCGCCATGATAGGCAACTGCAATCACTCCATTTTCTTTCAGGAAATCAACGATTTCAACTACCGGTTCCCTATGATTGCAGAAAATGATGGTTTTACCTGCAGGAAGATTACATAATAATTCAAGCAGCAGACCTAATTTATCCGAATCATTCATCTGCACTCCGAAATAATTGACCTGATGACTTTTTTCAACCAGGAAATCAATTGTTTCAGGATTGCGTATTTGTGTAAAAGCAGGTATTTTATCCAGTTTTGTTGCAGAAACGAGGTATTTATTCTGAAGTGTGCTCAATTCCTGAATAATTTCAGTCATATCGGATTCAAAACCCATTTCTAAAGACTTATCAAATTCATCCAATACCATCGTATGAACTTCAGACAGATCAATATTCTTTCTTCGCACATGATCTGCCAAACGACCGGGAGTTCCGATCAAAACAGCAGGCGGAACAGAAAGATTGTTCTCTTCTACACGCATGGAATGTCCGCCGTAGCATGTATTTACTTTAAATCCGGTACTTAGCTTTTTGAATACGTCTTCAATCTGAATGGATAATTCACGTGTAGGAGAGATAATCAATAACTGAACTGAATTCTGTTCTTTATCCAGCTTCCCTAATGCAGTCAAAAGAAAAGCTACTGTTTTACCAGAGCCGGTTGGAGCGTGTAAAATAATATCGTGGTTCGTTTTTGACGATTCAAGCATTTGCTCCTGCATTTCATTCAGGGAAGAAATACCAAGTTTTTCAAGAGAGAATGGGGAATTGGAAGTATTCATAAGGCAAAGTTACGGGTTTATCTGCAGTGATCGTGATGTCATTTAAATAATAGCCTATTGAAAGGAGATTCAATCCTTGAGGTCAGACTGTATTTAGTCGCTTAATATTCAACGTGAAATATCATTTAATCATTGCCTTTAGAGGTATGAAAAATAGGAGAATATGATAGAATTTTTTAGTTACATTTGCCTGAATTACAACTGCGATTTAATACATACACTTCACCTAGGTTAACGCGTGAGAAAACTATTTCTACTTTTTCTACTTGTTTTTACTTCTGTTAGGGCATTCGCCTGTGATGCTGATATTTCACCTTCGGACACCATCTGTTTTGAGCCAGGAGGAACTTACCCCATTGTTTTTACCGGTTCGGCAGGAACAGCTCCATACACTTTTGTTTATTCGGTAAACGGCGGTGCTCCGCAAACGATTATTTCAACTGGCAATACCGCAATTCTGGACATTCCGATGACCGTTATCGGGAATACCCAATATACTTTAATCAGCGTAACAGATGCAAACGGATGTACCGTTACAATTAATGAAAGCAGTGATATTCTGACAGTTATTAATCCGAGCTTTATGGTAAGCGGGACTACTACTGTTTACCAGAACAGCACTCCTTTTCCTGCATTTGTATTTACCGGATCGGGAGGAGTAACGCCGTATACTTTTTTCTACACATTAAATGGAGGACCGGTTCAAACAATTACGACAGCCCCGGGATCGAGTAGTGTTACTTTACCTGTTTCAACCGCAGTTGTTGGAGTTTATACCCTCGAATTACTGACCATTCAATCTCCGGTCACTTGTCCGAATATTTTACCTCCTATTATAACGACTTCTACAGCTACAATCACCGTGATCCCAGTACCAACGATTGTCGGCAGTTCCAACCAGACAGTTTGCGTAGGTGCTCCTTCAGCGAATGCTACGTTTACAGCATCCGGGGGTCCGGGACCTTACACGTATACTTATGTAGTTGGCGGTGTTACGCAAACCATTACCGGAGGCAGTCCGATTTCAATTCCTTCGCCTACCGGAACAGCGGGGACTACAACCTATACTTTGACGGGTGTAACAGATGTTTATGGAAATTACCAGCCTGCAAGTGCAGTAAGTACAGTTACCGTTTTACCGGCTCCTTCCGGAAATATTTTCATTTCAGGAATGTGCGGTAACTACACACTTCACTTCAGCGCTTCCGGAGGTTCCGGTCCGTTCACTTATACTTATACCATAAACGGGGTTACACAAACAACAACAGGGGGAAGTTCTTTTACAATGAATGGTCCGCCGGTCATGACACCAACTACTTTTACTGTTTCCGGTATAAGTGTAACCAATAGCGCAGGCTGTACAGGTATCTTATCAGGAAACAGCTCAGCAATTATTCAGCCTTTTTCCGGTCACTTTGCTTCAGTTAACGCTCTCAGTGTTTGTGTAAACGGAACAAGCCCCATCGTTACTTTTAATCCTATAGGATATGTAAATCCATATCCTAATTACTTTTACAGTGTCAATTCGGGCCCCACACAATCTGTTAGTAACGGTAACTTTTCATCCACTATAAGCGTTCCTACAACTACTCCCGGAACTTTCACATACACTTTATTTGGAACAGGAAATATTTGCGGCTCCCCTATTGCTTCAGTAGTTTCTGTTGTGGTAAAACCTTTGCCAACAGCTACGATTTCGGGAACAGCAAGTGTTTGCAGAAATGCTGCCAGTCCGATTGTTACATTTACCGGGGCAAACGGAACAGCCCCATACACCTTTACTTACAAGATCAACGGAGGAGCCAATCAAACGGTTTCTTCCGGAGCAGGATCTACTGCTACTATCAGTGCACCAACAACTGCTACCGGAACTTTTACCTACAGCCTGGTTAGTGTAACAAGTGCGGCAGGTTGTTCTCAAAATCAAGCAGGAAATGCTGTTATTACTGTCAATCCATTGCCAACAGCAACCATTGCAGGAACTACAACTATTTGTCAGAATGCAGCTTCACCTGTTGTTACATTCACGGGAGCAGGAGCAAGCGCACCTTATACGTTCAGCTATAACATCAATGGCGGAGCAACTCAAACGATCTCTTCAGGAAGTGCTTCAACAGTTACTCTACCGGTTTCAACTGCGGGTTCGGGTACTTTCACCTATAATTTATTAAGTGTATCGAGTGCAGCAGGCTGTTCGCAGATTCAGACCGGATCTGCTGTTGTAACAATCAACTCTTTACCAACCGCCGGCATTTCAGGAAGTGCTGCTTTGATTTTGTGTCAAAACGATGTCTCACCAACCATTACTTTCACCGGAGCGAACGGAACAGCACCTTATACTTTCAGCTATAACATCAACGGAGGCGCGAACCAAACTATTTCCTCCGGAGCCGGATCTACTGCTGGTGTTAATGTATCAACAACGACGGCAGGAACTTTTACATACAATTTAGTTAGCGTAACGAGCCTGGCGGGTTGTTCCCAAAATCAAACGGGCACAACTGTTATTACCGTAAATCCACTACCAACAGCAACCATTGCAGGTACCACCTCCGTTTGTCAGAATGATGCTTCACCTTCTATTACATTTACCGGAGCAGGAGTAAGCGCACCCTATACTTTCAGCTATAACGTCAACGGCGGAGCAACTCAAACGATTTCTTCCGGAAGTGCTTCATCGGTTACGCTGCCTGTTTCTACCTCGAGTCCGGGGACATTTACCTACAATCTGTTAAGCGTATCAGGTTCAACTGGTTGTTCACAGATTCAGAACGGATCTGCTGTTGTAACAATCAACTCCGGACCAAGCGCATCCATTAGTGGAAATACCACAATTTGCGAAGGAGGTACGGCCAGCATTACCATTTCAGGAAGTCCGAGCGCAACCGTTACTTATACTGATGGAACAAATGTGTTCAGCCTGTGGCTGCCGGTTTCCGGAAGTCTAACTATTTCGACACCTGTTTTGTTTAACACCACCACTTATACCTTAACAAGTAGTCAGGTAATGTGTACGCTGGCACTAAGCGAATCTATCCAGATTACGGTAACTCCGGCACCAGTAATGGATCCGGTTTCAGATATTACTACTTGTCCGGGGCAATTGATTCAAGTGCCTTCCTTTACACCGGGCGGAGTTTCTTTCAGTTGGACAAACTCAAACACTTCCATTGGATTAGCCGCTTCCGGAAACGGAGATATCGCTGACTTCAATGCTGTTAATACACAGTCATTCGCTCAAACGAGCATTATTGCCGTTACTCCTTTGCTTAACGGATGCCCGGGCACGCCCGTTCCATTCTTTATACAAGTGAGCGCCTCTCCAACAGCAACGATGAGCGGAACCACCGCAGTTTGCCAAAATGCAACCGAACCGATTGTCACTTTTACGGGTTCAAACGGAACAGCGCCGTATACTTTCAGTTATACGATCAATGGAGGAGCAACACAAACAATCTCTTCGGGAAGTGCCTCAACAGCAACAATAAACGTTCCTGCCGGCAGTTCAGGTACAAGTACCTATAATTTGCTGAGTGTTTCTAATACCGAAGGTTGTTCTCAGGTTCAAACGGGATCGGCAGTAATAACTGTCAATCCAACGCCAACAGCAACTATTTCAGGAAACACTTCTGTTTGTCAAAATACTCCTGCTCAAATTAATTTTGAAGGATTCGGAGGAAGCACGCCTTATACTTTTTCTTATACGGTGAATGGCGGAGGGATTCAAACCATTTCTTCAGGAAGCGGGTCAACTGCGCAAGTTAGCGTCTTAACAACCGGTGCGGCTAACTTTCTTTACGAACTAACTGACATTGAAGACGCTTTGGGATGTTCGCAGACTACTGCATCTTCCGTTGGAATTGCAGTAAATGAAGCACCTGTTTTGACTGGGATTACTCCAATTTGCCAGGGAACTACTGTTCAATTATCAGCAACTGGAAGTTCTCCGGTAGTTTCATGGAGTTCTTCCGATCCGGGTGTTGCTGCTATTTCCAGCACAGGTCTTTTATTAGGTATTTCGCCGGGAAACACAACAATTACCTGCATCACTTCCGACGGATGCTCTGATTCTCAACTAGTGCAAGTCCAATCCGGCCCAACCGCTTCAATCAGCGGAAACACCACGATTTGTGAAGGAGGTACGGCTGGCTTTAGTATTACAGGAAGCCCAGGCTCAACAGTTACTTATACAGATGGGACGAATACATCCAGTGTATTGATGCCGATTTCCGGAAGTATAACTATTTCCTCACCGGCGTTATTTAACACCACTACCTATACTTTAACAGGTGTCCAGGCACTCTGTTCACAAACACTCAATGAATCTATTCAGGTTACTGTAACTCCATTACCTGTAATGGATCCTATTTCGGACATTACAAGCTGTCCGGAGCAATTGATTCATGTTCCATCCTTTACACCAACCGGTTTTTCTTTCAATTGGACAAACTCAAATACTTCAATTGGCTTAGGAGTTTCAGGAAACGGAGATATTGCTGACTTTAATGCTGTTAATACACAAGCTTCCTCTCAATCAGGCAGTATTACAGTAACTCCTTCATTCAATGGATGTGCAGGTACACCTGTTTCATTCGCCATACATGTGAGCGAATTACCAACTTCAAATGCGGGTGCAGATCAATCAATTTGTATGAATAGTACAGGTGCTCATTTCATCGGTTCCACAGCTGCTGCGGGAAATTCTTATTCGTGGTCACCTGCAACCGGACTAAGTGATGCAACTGTTTCCAATCCGTCAATAACGTCGGTTATAGCAGGTAATACTGCTTATGTTTTGACAGTAACAAACAGCCTGGGTTGCGAACATACAGATACGGTATTAATCACGGGGATCGCTTCACCGGTCGTTTCATTGAGCGCCTCATCCACAGCTTCCTGTGAGAACGGACTGATAGATTTCCATTTGAATACTTTGGAACAAGTTTCCGTAGAATGGTTCGTAGACGGGCTTCCTGTTACTGAACACACCAATGAAGTTGACTGGAGCGGTTCTTTCGGAAGCGGAACCCATACTGTAGAAGTTGTTGTGATTAATTCTTCCGGATGCTCCTCGACGGCAAGTTTGAGTAACGGAATAACTATTTATCCGCAAGTAAACGCAGCGTTCACAACTGGTTTAAACAGCACCACAATCGATGCATTTACGGATCATATCAATCTGGTTAATCAATCGGAAAATGCTTCCGTCTATGAATGGTTTTTTAACGGAACATCGTTTTCTTCAGAGACAAATCCGACTTTGACTTTTGAACCGGGAAGTGATTTTATAACCATAAAATTGATAGCGGAAAACGAATACGGCTGCATGGATACGGCAACTTTGCAATTACAGCCCCTGGGAAGTGATCTTGTTTTCGTGCCAAATACATTTACACCGGACGGAAACCAGTGGAACGGAATTTTCATACCGGTTATTTCAGATGATTTCGACAAAAAGAACTATTTATTCGAGATCTACAACAGGTGGGGAGAACGGATCTTCAGCACTACAGATCCAACTGAAGGGTGGAACGGACATTACACGGGGCTTCCTGCCAAAACCGATACTTATACCTGGAAATTGACATTAAAGTCCCTAAAAACTGACTTTGCAAAATCATTGGTGGGACATGTAAATTTACTTCGTTAACAAGAAGGGGATAATTTTCGACCAAAAGTCAGATTGAGTGAAATTGAAGCCAACTTCTGGAATCTTGTTAAAATTCATATTCTCCGGGAAGAATCCTTGAAAAATGAAAACAGATTTCGTAACTTTAAATTGTTATTCGTCCGCCTGAGGCGGAGTGTAAATAACAGGTTCGATTTATTCGAACTAAACCCATGCAGTGAGATTGTTGACGTCTAACATTTTCATTACGAACGGGGAGTCTTAGTTTTTTAATGGCGGGCTGCAACTTTCGGGTTTCACATGACGTGAACGGCAGATTACAAAGAAAAACAGCGAACCAAATCGTGCTTTCTGAGGCGTTCAGAATTTTCCCGTCTTAAATGATGGGACGCTGTATGGGTTTTTTTATCTGACAAATTAAATAAAAAAAGTAGGTGCGCGATTAATCGCGCACCTACTTTTTATTACATTTGAATCTATTTCTTCCCGTATGTTCGATAGACCGTTGTTTTCTTGTTAGATCGTTCTGTGACCAATTCAGCGCCATCACACCGAACTATTTTAAAATCTTCACTGTATGAAGTGTCTTTATCCTGGTGAATCATCGTTAAAAGAGAATCTTCGAGCTTCCACTGTCCGGATGTTCTTTCCTGGATCAACGGAAGGCCTTTCTTACGCCATTTCGGGTCAACAAAAGTATCGTAAACGATAAAATATCCATTTTTACGAATATTCAAAATAACATCGGAGGGCTGATTCTGATGATTTGTTTTACGTGATCCCGAATCTTCTGATTTTATTAAAACCCAACGGCCGGATAGAGACATCTTTTTTTGCTCCTTTGTTTTTTCAACTTCCTGGGGCTCTGTTGAACAGGATGCAAAAAGTAGCAGCATTAAAAATGATATAAGACTAACTGTAGATCGCTTCATATCCTAAATATAATCGAATTAATCAATTAAACTAATTTTTAAAGCGACTTTCTGTAGATTTTACAATGAACGGCCCTATGGTCTGAAAACGCGACCGATTGAATACCAAACTCGTACGCTCCCAAATCACCGGAGTGGAAAATATAGTCAATTCTTCCGGCTGGAACACGACCAACATAGGTCACACCGATTCCTGTTGTTGTTTCCCGGTAGGAGTCTACCAGGCTGGTATTGAACTGATTGTAGACATAAGACATCGGGGTATCGTTAAAATCGCCGCAAACTACCACCGGGTACGGGGAAGTCTTCATGTGCTCAACCACGCGCTCTGCTTGTTCGGCACGTGCCGGATAAGCAATTCTAAGTTTGTCTATCAATAAACGAACGGTTGACTTTTTAGCGCCGGCCTGTTTATTTTTCTCACCGAACAATTCATAATCTTCCTGCTGCAGTTTAATAGATTGAAGATGGATGTCGTAGAAACGAATGGTATCGTTTCCTTTCACGATATCGGCATAAATACAGTAATTATCCGTCGTTTTAAAATTCTCAAACATCACATCTCCTTTGGCAATAATCGGATATTTTGAAAGCATGCATATTCCAAAATTTTGCCGGTTGCGAATGCGGTGAGAATAACGTTCGTGGTAATATTTGTAATCCATCAAAGCAATGAGCGTATCTCTGGTCGAAAAAGCAGATGGCTTGTCCTGGTGGAAGAATTCCTGAAAACAAACCACATCCGGATTTACCCGCTGAACGTAACTCACAATACTGTCACGCGATTTGTTCCGGTTTTCTATCGATGAGTTGTACACATCAAACAAACGCACATTGTAGCTCATCACATTCCAGGACGCAACTTCTGTTTTTGGCTTTGAATCTGAAAAGTTAATTGAAAGCGTGCGAAAATGCAGGTTTCCTCCAAATAGAATGGCAATCAGGATGTAGAAGAACCAACTGGATCTTGCAAACCCCCAATAAATCAACAGGATTAAAGCCAGGCAAATAAAGATAGGGTAGGTCAATCCGAAAAACGGGAGGATCCGAATGGTTGACGGATGTACGTAAGGAGCTATGTACGCTAATAAAAGACAGCAGATTACCGTGACCGAAATAATTTTGATCAACGTTGAAAATCGCGCTATTTTTTTAAACCAACTCAAATCACTTGTTACTTTGCGAAAATAGAAAGTCTTTTTCGGCTTTTGTCAAAGATTCGTAACCGGATTTTGAAATTTTATCCAAAATTTTATCAATTTGAGCCTGTTTTGCTTTTGCATTCATGTTGTATTCCTCGTCTGATTTGACCACTCTGCCGCCACCTTTCTGTGCCTTCATTTTTGGTCTTCTGTTTTTTCTGCCTGCAAAGAAATTCGCTAATCGCTGCTGGATTGATTCTGTCCAGTTAATCAGGTTAGAAGAAGCGTGCAGATTTTGAACTGAAAGAAAACCAATTAATGCTCCTCCTAAATGTGCGAAGTGTGCTGTTCCGTCATCATCCATTGTCTGTGCTAAATCTGCTACTAAATAAATCAGCGCCAAAACATAGATTTTCATGGAGAAGAACCCAAAAAAACTAAGGGTGATATTCGGCCGGTAAAAAGAAACAGCAATAAATAAAGCCATGATAGATCCTGAAGCACCTAATACGATGGCCCCTTTCCCAAGGAATTGATTGGCAATTAATTCACAGAGACCGCCTACAATTCCTCCGATGATATAAACATGCAGCATTCTTCTGTCTGAAAAAAATTGACGGAAAAAGCTTCCTGCAAAATAAAGGAAGAACATGTTAAATAAGAAATGAAGGAAATTGAAATGAGTAAAGATACTGGTAATCAATCCCAGAGGGGCAAATACAAACCTGTTAGGATTTGTTTGAAGTGTAAAAATATTAACCTGCACCCATTCAATCCATGCGCTGCCCGATGCTCTCAGGGCCATTTCTGAAAAAAGCATTGCCAGAAATACTATCGCATTGACAAAAATCAATTTGATATGCATTCCACCGAATTTAAACTGGAACTTTAACTCTTCCGATAATGTTCTGTCGTTCTGCATCTTAATAGAATTTTTTACCTGTTTTACGCCAAATCAGTACTAATATTGCCCCAACGATTGCACCTCCTACGTGGGCCAAGTGGGCTACATTATCGCCCGCACTATTTTGGAAACTGCTGTAGACTTCAAATACAAAATATCCTCCGATCAACCATTTTGCTTTGATTGGAATAGGAGGGAAAATCAACATTAATTCGGTATTTGGGAAAAGGATAGCGAAAGCTGCCAATAAACCAAAAATAGCACCTGAAGCGCCAACCATGGGGACCATAGATTTGAGCGAATATTCAGCCAAAGCGTCATATTGTGTCTGAGTCATTCCATATCGATTAGCAATATCCAAGACATTTTGCCCGGTTATATTTCCTGTTTCTCCCAATATCCCGTTTACTGTAGCAATTGCATTGGAATTATGGATAACATGCTTCAATTCCATAATCTGAATGAAGCCCATACCATTGTAAAGTAAGATTGAACCCAAAGCCGCCGCGGTGTAGAAAACAAAATAACGTTTAGGTCCCCACAAACGCTCTAAAAAGCTTCCAAACATCACCAAGATGTACATGTTCATGAAAATATGAAAGAAGTTCCCATGCATGAAGAAATGAGAAACCAGTTGATAAGGTTTAAAAAGCGGAGTATCAAAATAATGAGCTCCAAGCAAACTTACTAAATCCGTTCCCTGGCTCTCAAAGAACAATGTCAGGATGAACATGACTGCATTGAGCAATAACAAATTCTTTGTAACAGGTCCAATATTTGCAAACATATCTTAAAATAATTGTATTAATTGTTCATTCGTTATTTGGGCTATAATCCGCTTACCGGAAGGAGAAAAAGTGTGTTCATCCGCTTCAAACAGACGGCTTATGAAATCCGAGATACTATCCTGCTGGCCCTGTAGCTTAAAGGACATGCTTCCTCCGAAAGCAATCTGGGAAAGAACGGTATGTGCAATTTCTCCTTTATCTAAAGTTCCCATCTGCAATTGCTCTAATATTTTGTCTACACAGGATAAAACTGTCGATTCATCCAGGATTTGGGGGATTCCTTCAATGTTTAGTACCTGATCTGCCCAGGACCAGTTAAAACCAATGCGGGAAAGGGTTTTCTCGTGTTCATTCCATGCAAGCTGTTCTTGTTTGGACATGTTCTTCTCCATAGGAAAAATAAGCTGCTGAGACGCTAGTGGATTAATAAAAAATCCACGCATCAAATCGTCATACAACATGCGCTCATAAGCTCTTCGGTAATGAATCACCAATAATCCTTCCGGAACAGAACCAATGACAAAAGAACCTTTCAAAATAAACGGTCCGATCGACTTCAGTGTTTCCATGTCCAATTCTACCTGCACCGGTTTTTCTTCGGGCATATCTTCGCTTACAGGTTCTGCATTCCATAATTCATCCAGACTTGATGATTGGAATTGCGAACCAAACCCTGATTTATTCAATGCCGAAGAAAAGGCTTTGTCTTTCGGAAAAGAAGTATTTGAAGTGGAGGAACTTCCGGAAAACTGTCCTTCACGCGTGTTTTGCACATGGAAAGGATTGTAAGATTTGTCGACCTTAATTTCAGGAGCAACCGGCGTTTGTGTCAGCATAGAAACCGGAATATCAAACTCGCTTTCACGGTCAAAATCGAGCGTAGGAGTGATGTTGAACTTCCCGAGTCCCAGGCGTGTAGCGCTTCTGATGATGCTGTAAATAGCTTTATCTTCCTCAAATTTGATTTCCGTTTTGGTTGGATGTACGTTCACATCAATTTGTTTCGGATCAACTTCCAGGAACAGGAAATAGCCCGGAAACAACTTAGCAGGAAGTAAATGTTCAAATGCGGCCGAAATGGCATGGTTGAAATAAGTATCCTTGAAAAAACGGTTATTGACGAACAAAAATTGTTCTCCCCGCGATTTTTTAGCCACTTCCGGTTTTCCTATAAAACCATCCAGTCCCACAATATCCGTATGTTCCGTAACAGGAACCAGGTTGTCATTGAATTTCTTACCGAAAACATCCACAATCCGCTTTCTTAATGGTGCGGGAGCCAAATGATAGATTTCCTGGTCGTTGTGAACCAAACGGAAAGCAATGTCGTGATGAGGAAGAACCACACGCTCAAACTCGTCGATAACGTGCTTAAACTCCACATTATCAGATTTCAGGAAATTCCGACGGGCAGGAACATTGAAAAACAGGTTCTTGATCTCAAAATTACAACCAACCGGACATTGCGTCGGTTCCTGGTTGATCACTTCTGTTCCTTCGATCAGGATTTTTGTCCCCAATTCGTCTGCAGCACGTTTCGTTTGAAGTGTTACATGTGCAATCGCAGCAATCGAAGCCAATGCTTCACCACGAAATCCTTTGGTCTTTAAAGCAAAAAGATCGTCTGCATGCGCAATTTTACTCGTTGCATGTCTTTCAAAGCACATCCGCGCATCCAATGGCGACATTCCTTTCCCGTTATCAACGATCTGGATCAATGTTCGACCTGCGTCTTTGATGTATAATTCAATTTTCGTTGCACCCGCATCAATGCTGTTCTCAACCAACTCTTTCACCACTGAAGCAGGTCTTTGAACCACTTCACCGGCTGCAATCTGGTTGGCAACGTGATCCGGAAGTAAACGAATAATATCAGACATGAATGAATTTCAATTTATGCAACACCAACAAATTTAAGATAATCTCTTAGTTTTAACGGTGTATTTTTAACAATTCTCGTTCCACTTTTTTCAGGCTGACAGCCTGTCAGTTCAATTCCGAATTACGAAATCCGAATGCCGAATTGATTTCAACATGGTTTAAGTGAAAAACTAATCTCTAATCTTAAAGATGTCTGTGTAAATCACGTAATTTTGTTCTATGAACAGAAAGACATTCCGTAAAGCTTCCTTTATCCTGGTCCTTGTTGTTGGGTCGGGATTGATTACTTCAGCGCTTTTGAAAGCGCCGTCAAAGAAACCGGTTAAAAAGCACCACACAAGCCTTACTACTGATAAAGAAGAAGATCAATGGATTGCGGCAGAATTGGCCAAACTTTCCACGAAGGAGCGAATTGCTCAATCGTTCATGGTTGCCTGCTGGTCGAACAAAGGAAAAGAGCATTTGGCAGAAACAGAAGCATTGGTCCGCGAGCAGAAAATTGGCGGATTAATATTTTTCCAGGGCGAACGCGATAATCTGCAGGAAGCCATCCAGCAAATGCAGTCGAATGCACAACTTCCTTTATTGATCGGAATGGATGCCGAATGGGGAACAGCCATGCGTCTTTCCGGAGAACCGCGTTTTCCTTATCAGCAGACAATCGGTGCAGCAAATGATTTGAAACTGACAGAAAAGATCGGTTATCACATGGGAATCGAATGCGACATGCTGGGAATTCACATGAATTTCTCTCCGGTAGCAGATGTAAATCTCAATCCGCAAAACCCGGTGATCGGATTTAGAGCATTTGGTTCGAATCCACAGCAAGTTGCCCTGCAAACCGCGGCCATGGTAAAAGGAATTGAAGAAGCGGGAGTTATTTCCTGCGTGAAGCACTTTCCCGGACACGGCGATACGGATAAAGATTCGCACAAAGAACTTCCAACGGTTTCTCACAGCGTAAATGAATTTGAGTCGAAAGATTTCCTGCCCTTCAAAAGCGGGATTGAAGCTGGAACCCGCTCTGTGATGGTTGCTCATCTAAATGTTCCATCATTGGATCCAAGCGGAACTCCAAGTAGTTTATCCAAGCCGGTTATTGAAACATATTTACGCAAAAAACTGGGATTTAAAGGCCTGGTGATCTCAGATGCTTTAAATATGAAAGCCGTTTCTGAGAAATATGGAAAATCGGAAGTCGTAGCGAAAGCTTACCTGGCAGGTTGTGATATTTTACTATTCCCGGAAAATGTTCCCGATGCAATCAATCTGATCTATTCCAAGGTTGAAAGTGGTGAATTGAGTAAAGAAGAAGTAAACGAACATTGCAAACGAATTCTGAAAGCGAAATACCAGGCAATCGTTCACAAACCGATGATCAAACGCAAAGATCCTGCTCCGGAGCGACGATTGATCATCAATCAAATTCATGAAAAAGCCTTGTTGTGTGTTAAAAATGAAGATAATAATCTCCCTATCGATAAAGTAGACAAGCAGATTATTCGTATTGCAGTAGGAACCCACACTTCCTCTTTTAGGGATCGTTTAAATGATTACGCTAAAATCACTCATTATAAATACTTTACACCGGAAGAAGCTGTACGAAGACTGAAAGAGATCAAACTAAATCCGGATGCAATTTACATCCTTGATTTTCACTCGGATGCACAGCGGGCACGTAATAATTACGGCTTCGGTTCCTGGAAAAAAGTATTGGACCTTATTCCTGAAGACGCGAAAGCAAGTGTGGTCCTGTTTGGAAATCCGTTGGCACTTCAAAACGAAACAACATTCCCGAAAGCTGTGAAATCCATTCTTTGCGGGTATGAAAACACAGCGCCGGCGCAGGAAAGAACTGCCCAGGCAATCATGGGAGCAATTGATATAGAAGGAAAACTTGCAACGGAAATCAGTACCCAATGGAAAACCGGTTTTGGAATCTCTGTCAAAAACAACGGACGTTTGAAGTATTCGCAACCGGAAGAATTGGGGTTGAATCCGGATAAACTAAAGGAAGTGGATGACATTGTTGCAAAGGCAATTGAAGCGAAGGCATTCCCGGGATGCCAGATAGTAGTTGCAATTGACGGAAAGATTGTCATGCAGAAATCATATGGAACAACCATCTATGAAAATGGTGACAGTGTTACCAATGAACACATTTACGACATTGCTTCTATTACTAAGATTGCATCATCCACAACTGCTTTGATGCGTTTGAAAACACTGGGACAGTTTGATGAGCGGAAAAATCTGAACGAATTGGTTCCGGAATATGTAAAAGGAACGCCTTATGCAGATCTAAGAGCCATAGATTTATTGACTCACCAGGCGGGGCTAACTCCGTGGATTGCCTTTTACAAACGAACGATGGAGAATGGGGAATTAGATGCTTCGATCTACAGTAAAACAGACAAAGGTATTTACAACAGAGTAGTGGCAGATAACATTTTCATCAAAGACGATTATTGGAAAACCATGCTGAAGATCATCGTAGAAACACCTTTAACGGGCAAAAAGTCTTACGAGTATTCCGATTTGAGCTATTACTTCTTCAATAAATACATTGAGCAAACCAGTGGAATGGGTCAGAATGAGTTTGTGGAAAAAGAGATTTACAAACCTTTGGGATTACAAACTATGACCTATTTACCGTTGAAAAAATTCAACAAGAAACGCATCGCTCCAACGGAATATGACAAAGAATTCCGCAAGCAGTTGATCCATGGACACGTACACGACCCTGGAGCAGCAATGATGGGTGGAGTTGCAGGTCACGCAGGATTATTTTCCAATGCAACCGATTTGGCTGCTTTGATGCAGTTTTTACTGAATAAGGGTCAACTAGGAGACCAATCGATCATCAAAAAAGAAATTGTAGATCAGTTTACAGCTTGCCAATTTTGTCCCGGAAACAGAAGGGGAATTGGTTTTGATAAACCTACTGTAAGTATTAAAAACGGTCCGACCTGTGACCTGGTTTCCCCGTCAACATTCGGTCATTCCGGATTTACGGGAACAATTACCTGGGCGGACCCGGAAAACAAGGTGAATTTCGTGTTCTTATCGAACCGTGTTTACCCGGACGCAGACAATTGGAAAATTACAAAGATGAGCGTGCGTACAGAGATTCAGCGAGTAATCTACGAAGCACTTTTTGAAGCACGCCAAAAGAGATCAGCTTCAGCTGATTGATAAAAAAACAAACGTTAGTGCAGTTTTGAATCAGATTAAACTGCCTTTGAAGTAAACAGACACACATGAAAATCGGAATTGTATTATATCCCACATTTGGCGGGAGTGGTGTAGTAGCCACAGAATTAGGCAAAGCCTTGGCACAAAAAGGACATTTGGTCCATTTTATCACGTATTCACAACCAGTTCGACTGGGTAGTTTTCGCGAGAACATTTTCTATCACGAAGTACAGCTTTCCGATTATCCGCTTTTCGAATATCAGCCTTACGAAACAGAATTAGCAAGTAAAGTGGTAGATGTCGTGAAATACGAAGGTTTAGACCTGCTTCACGTACATTACGCCATTCCGCATGCTTCTGCTGCATTTATGGCGCAGCAAATCCTGAAAGCACAAGGAATCAATATTCCATTTATCACAACACTTCATGGAACAGATATTACTTTGGTCGGGAAAGATCCTTCTTTTGAACCGGTAATTTCATTCTGTATCAACGCTTCCGATGCCGTAACGGCAGTTTCCGAAAGTTTGAAGAAAGATACTTACGCACATTTTGAAACGAAGCGAGATATTCACGTCATTCCGAATTTCATTCAGCCAAAAGCAGAATTACCGGTGATCAACATGGAAAAGCGCAGGCATTATGCCAAAGACGAGGAATTGATCTTGTGTCATATCTCGAATTTCCGCCCGGTAAAACGAATCACAGATGTGGTACGGATTTTTGAGAAAGTACAAGAGAAACTTCCGGCGAAATTATTGCTGGCAGGCGATGGTCCTGATCGCGCCATTGTAGAGCGTTTAGCCCGCGATTTGGGAATCTGCAACAAAATCATCTTTATTGGAAAAGTGCGTGAAACGGGACCTATCCTGGAATTGAGCGACTTATTCCTTTTGCCGTCAGAAACTGAAAGTTTTGGTTTGGCAGCTTTAGAAGCAATGGCAGAAGGAGTTCCGGTAGTTTCATCCAATACAGGGGGAATTCCGGAGGTGAATATTGACGGTTATTCCGGTTATGCATCCAATGTTGGCGATGTAGAAGCAATGGCAGCGAATGCAATTCGCATTTTGGAAAACAAAGAAACGCATCAAACGTTCCGTCAAAATGCATTAGAGCAGGCAAAGAAGTTTGAACTTTCTGAAGTGTTGCCTTTGTATGAGGAATTGTATGAATCGGTTTTGAAAGGGCACGGAGACGCCGTGAAGATCTAATCAAAAAGAAATTAAAACCAACTCCAGGAAAATATCAAGGAGTTGGTTTCTTTAACACTGTTATTGCTTATAGAAAGGCATCGTTTTGGTTTCGCTTGCCGTTGAAAGTTTTATTAAATAAACCCCGGCTGTCAGCTGGCTTAAATCCAAATCCACTTCTTTTTCATTCGTCTGAATAGTTCGGATCAATTTCCCTTCCATGTTCCAAACTTCAATCGATTCCAGATTGTTTCCAGCAGCACAACTGATTTTTCCATTTGATGGGTTTGGGTAAATCGAGAACCGTTCTGCTTCCAGGGATTCTACCTGAAGCATTCCGTCCATGCAATGATCCATATTATCATAAAAATCCTGAACGAAATCAGCTACCTTCATCAAACTGTCAACGCTTTTAAGCAAAGACGTTCCCGATAATTGACGTGCATAAACCCACGCAAAATCCAAACATTTTACAGCGTTCGGAGCAAAAGTTCCCAGCGAAACACTGGAATAAAGACGTCTGTCTGCCGGTACATTACTCAAAGCCAATTCATTATACCCATTGCTCAAAGTGTCCGAATATTGAAAAACCGTCGGAGTTCCATTGTTTGTAATAGCTGTTCCGTTTGGATTTTTCCCGTCAATTACATTCAAAAATTCATTATTGGGATTCGGGAGGATTAGAGCACCCGGGAAAACAGAAGAGATCAAAGGATGATTTAAAGAAACCATTCCCATTGCAGGAGGGTTTGTTCCGAATCCGGGTCGCCCGGCAAAAGGTTCATCGTTATTATCTCCGTTGTAAACATAAGCCAGGTTTCTCGGAACATCCACACCGCATAAGTCATCGTTGTAATTTCCCAGGTCAAAATCATTGAACACATTCAGTTTAACGTCGAAATAAGTTGCCGTACTGCGATTGTATGCTTTGACATTTACAAAAGTGGTTCTGTTCAATACATCAGCAGTAGCAAATTGATAGAACATATAATGAAGTTCCATATTCATCGGTGAAGTAGCAGGGAATTGCGTACTGTTCTGATCGTTCATGATCAGGTACATTGCTGCATCTCCCAGGATCTCCGGGTAGTCACCGTTTTCAGGATCGTAAATTCCGTTGCCGTTTACATCTGCATATGGAGCTAATTGTGCGGCCATTCCATTCGACATATCTCCATTTCCGGGCCATATAGAAATAGAAGCAGGAACGACATAGCCCGACGTATTCCAGTTTTGAATGTGCTGAACAATATCTGCCTGATACACACGCCAGATGATATTACCGAATTTGGCAACATAATTCGGATCCGAATAATTCATTGCAATCGGTCCGCAGGTAAAATCGGAACCATCATAAGTGGTTATGGACATTTTATCCTGGCCATTCACATCCTTTCCTGAAACTGAAAAGGAACTCTGGAAAATAGTTTCGACACCTCCCATTTTATTCGGTCTGTATGTTGGGAGGTTATTCGCTTCATCTTTGAAAAACATTCCGTTTGCAACAATAAGTCCGGACGATCCATTGTAGTCAAAATTCAAGCGGTAAGGTGTTTGTGCATTTAACTGGAATAAGCTAAGCACGGCGAAAAAAGTAAGTGGTTTCCTCATTTTTAAGTAGTTTAAATGTGTTAGTAAAATTATTTTAACATAAAGTTTGATTATTAACAACTTTCATGCCAACTTTAATCATCAAAATTCTTGCGTTCGTCGATAATAAGCGCTACCTTCATTGTCACTTATGAAGACGATTTTTGACGAAGGAACTCGCAAGGAGTTAATTGTTCGCATCCAAGACATTCCGGAAAATGCGCAGGCGCAGTGGGGCAAAATGAACCTGTACCAAATGCTTATGCACTGTACCACTTGGGAACAATGGATCCAGGGTGTCGGGAATCCACCTTACAAACAAGTATTTATCGGGAAAATATTCGGTAAAATTGGACTTAGACGGATGATCCGTGACGACAAGCCAATAGATAAAGGCGTTCCGACTTCCGAACAATTCAAAATCACAGAAACAAGCGGAGATATTTCCGGAAAGAAACAAGAATGGATTCAATTGATCCAATCCTATGAAAATTATTCCAATCCAACATTTATTCACGACTTTTTCGGGAAAATGACCCGCGAACAAATAGGGCTGATGGCCTACAAACACACCGATCATCATTTAAGACAATTTAATTCATGAACTTATGAAAAAGAACGCTACCTTTTTTTTAGTCTTGATGATTTTACTATCATCTTCCGTTTTTGGCCAGTCCAGAAAGGAAACTACCGTTAAACTGGAATGGCAGGAGCAGGGCTTCGTCCATTTTTACAACTCCAACTATTCTGTTTATGTGAGTAAACCGGATTTTCTGAATTTCAATAACGAACTGCTGATCGGTCTTTTCGATGAGTATTCGGACAAAACCGATTCGATTAATCTGAATGATCCGTTTCCAGCGTTCAAAGCCGAACATAAAGAGGTGCTTTGGAATCAGTTAATTCGCTGTGCTGTAGAAGGACGCATGCTCATTTTGCCGAATTATTCGAAGAAAAAGTTGAAGAATGTATTGATCGTTGATGACAAAACACTCCAGACGAGCGCTGTTTGGGAATGTCGGGATCCGAAAACCAACCAGGTTATTTTTGCTCATTACACCAACTCGGGATCTGTAAATCAATCAGATCTTTTGATTGAAGGTAAAGTAGATTAGATTTCCCGAATTTGGAACTTGTTTAAATTGCTGATGAAATTCCGGCTTAAATCTCCGCTAGAGAAACCAACTGTTAGCGCCATCAAAGTGCTGCGTCACTATTCTTCATTCAGCATGGAAGAGATCAAAAAACGTTTTGCAAATCACGAAGCGATCTTTGAGTTTGACAGGTGTGATGAAGATCGGAAAACGTTATTCCGCGTTATTGAGTTTTTGAAATCTGAAGGAATTCCTTTGGAGTTCTATGAAACCGATGAAGATTTTGAAGAGGAAATTACCGAAGAAATGATCCAAAACCTGTTCGATAGTTCGGATGAATACTCTAAGAGGTTTGATCGTGAAGCAGAACAGCGGCAGGGCGAATAGTTATCGAACTAAAACTTCTTCATACTTCTATCTCCCGATTTATTCCTATCTTGCGCCCTCTAAACTAACTGGAAGAATGCGAGGAATAGATCCGAAACAACACTACGATGTTGTTATTATTGGTGGCGGAATCAGTGGATTAACCTCTGCAGCTCTTTTCAGTAAGGCCGGAATCTCCTGTTGTGTTATTGAAATGGATAATCGCCCGGGGGGATACCTAGCAGGCTTTCGCCGTCATGATTTTCGCTTCGATTCGGCTATTCACTGGCTCAACAATTGCGGTCCGGACGGATTGGTCACCAAGATTTTCAAGATTATTGGAGAAGATTACCCAAAATGTAAGGACCAGAAGAATATTCGTCGTTTTGTGAGTGATAACTATGATTACATGGTCACCAATAATCCGGATGAACTGAAAGAACAATGGATCAAAGAATTTCCGCATGAAAAGAAAGGAATTATCCGCTTTTTCAGAGATGCCAAACGCATTGGAAAATCGTTCAACCGCTACGCTAATTTAAGTCGCACGATGAATTCCATGACCTGGTACGAATATCCGATCCACGGATTGCGTATGCTTGGTTTTGCTCTGCCTTTTATTCCTCATATTAAATATACCGGTGAACAAAAGTTGAAACAAGGATTAAACCGGTATTTTACAGACGAAAAACTGCACCATGTATTTTGTTCGGAGCCGGATGTGCTTTCCTGCCTGATCCCGATTTCCTGGGCTTATATAAAAGATTTTCAATTACCACCGGATGGCGGAAGCCAGAGTTTCCCGGAATGGTTGATGTACGCAACCGAAAAAATGGGCGGAGAGGTCTTCTTTAAATCCAAAGTATCAACCGTTTTAGTGGAAGACGGCACGGTAAAAGGAGTGAAGTTTGACCACCGCGGAACAGAACATACGATTTCAAGTAAGTACGTCGTTGCAGCTTGTGACGCGGAGACTTTGTTTGAAAAAATGCTTCCTCAGAAAACGATCCCGAATAAAATGAAGGACCGTTTGAAAGGCGCACCACTTTATGCTTCGGCAATTACCGTTGCAATAGGATTGGATTGTCCGGCAGAAGAATTGGGGCTTGGAGAAGAAATTGTCTTCTTAGCTGACACTTCCGTTCCTCGTTCTGATTTAGGGAAAGGCGATCCCTATTTGAGCGGAATTCACATTCTTGCTTCAACCGTGCGCGATAAGTCATTGTCTCTTCCCGAACACGGAACAATTACACTTTACATTCCGGCATGGATTGAGAACAACAACTTCTGGGGCTGTGAGATTGATGAGCACGGGGATTACATTCGCGGAGAGGGATATAACCGCATCAAAGATGAATACGCGCGAATCCTGATCGAACGGGTAGAAGCGAAATTGGTACCGAACCTGAGCAAACACATTTTGTACACAGATGTTGCTACACCGATCACACATCAACGCTATACAGGAAATAAGAACGGAACAATGATGGCGCAAAAACCCGGGAAAGAAAATTACCAGGGAAAAGTAGCATCGTACATCACACCGGTAAACAACCTGTTCCTAAGCGGACATTGGGCGGATTTAGGAGGCGGAATTCCTATTGCGATAAAATCATCGATCAATACAACCTTATTGGTTCTTCAAAAAGAGGACAAGAAGCGCTTCAAATTGCTTTCCAGGTATATGGATGGAAAAATTGGAGTGGAAGATCTGAAAGCATCCGATCTGTTAACGATCTACGACAACTCGTGGATCAAAGATCCGACTCCTGCTCAGAAAAAAATGAAAAGGAGGGAAGAGTCAGCTGCGATTGACGAAGACGAAGCTTCATCCGGCAAAGATGAAATAGCTGAGGAAAAAGTTTCATTTGACAAGACTGAACCGACGGAGCTAGCCGATTAACATCATTTACCAACTTATAAAAGGAAGAATTCCTGATCATTCGTAACTTTGGGTAAATCAACTGCAAAGAATGCGAAGAAAAGAAGAGTTTTGGTTAAATTTCTTTGCGTTGTCCCATTCTTTGCGGTGAAAATTAAATAGCTATGGCATCTTTTTCTGAAATCATCAACTCCGATAAACCTGTTTTGGTAGACTTTTTCGCAACATGGTGCGGACCCTGTAAAACCATGTCCCCCATTCTGGACGACTTAAAATCTAAATTGGGAAATACCGCTTCCGTTTTAAAGGTAGATGTGGATAAGAATCCTCACGCTGCGGAGAAGTACCAAGTGAGAAGTGTTCCAACTTTGATTCTTTTCAAGAAGGGAAAAATCTTATGGAAGCAGTCGGGAGTTGTTCCGGCGAATCAATTGGCTCAAATTATCAAGCAGCACCAATAAACCTTTTATACAACATCAAATTCCGCATCTTCCACGGCGAATTCCCCGGATGGCTATCGGGATCACTTCGAACAAAAAAGGAGCTTCTTTTGAAAGCTCCCTTCGGGTTGGTTATTGAGTGGGTTAGTTTAAAGTAATCGTTAATTCGTCTAAAGGAATTCTCACTTTTTTAGCTTTTGCATAAACATCCACCTCTTCATTACGGTATCCCAAAGCCAATAATACAGTAGATTGCAATCCTTTTTCTTTCAATCCTAAAATTTCATCAAAAGCAGCATTGTCAAATCCTTCCATCGGTGTGCTGTCTACTTTTAAATTTGCCGCAGCAACAATACCTGTTCCTAGTGCAATATACGCTTGTTTGGCTGCCCACGTCTTTACAAAATCTTCTGGCAAACTCACAAAAGTTGAAAGTTTAGCCTTGAAATCATTCAAACTTTCTAATGGGATCTCTCGTGTTTTCGCAACCAATTCCATGTATTCGTCTATATGCGCCTGTGACACATGCGTATAGGAAGCAAAAACCAATAGGTGGGAAGATTCTCCTACTTGCGGATTAAAAGATGCGGCTTGCAATTGCTTCTTGATTTCCGGATTTGTGATAACCAGTACTCTAAAAGGCTGCATTCCTGCAGAAGTTGCCGTTAAGTTGATCGCTTCCAGGATCTCTGTGATTTTCTCTTCTGATACTTTTTCAGTAGTCATTCGTTTTGCGGCGTATCGCCAGTTCAATGTGTCTATTAAGTTCATCTTTTTTGTGTTTTAAGGCAAAGGTAGGTCAGAATAGTTTCAAAAAGATATCGATATACTTTAGGAAACCGGTTTCCAACAAGAAACTACCAGTTCGTAATATTGCGAACTGGCGAATTAGCGAATTAGCGAATTTGGGAATTTGCGAATTAGGGAATTTGGGAATTTGGGAATCAGTGAATTATTCCGGAAAAGAGGGGGCTAAATGAGGATTCACCTCAATTTCATTAGTAAATTTGCGTCAACCCAAAACAAGCTCATGAGTAACAAACTTCACGAAGGAAAAACATTCAACAAAGTCAATTACGCTAATAAACAACTGGTCAATAACGAATTCAGCAATTGTATATTCATAGATTGCGATTTTAGCAAAACGAACTTCAGCGAAATAGATTTTGTGGATTGTGAATTCGAAAGCTGTAATTTTTCACTGACAGTTTTAAAATATTCCGGACTGAAGGATGTTCATTTCAAAGACTGTAAGATCGTTGGAGTTGATTTCAGCGCTTGTAATGACTTTCTCTTCTCAGTTAAGTTTACTGATTGCAGCCTGGATTACGCCACCTTTCATTCCAAGAAGATGAAAAACACCCTTTTCACGAACAGCGTCATCAAAGAAGTGGATTTTTCGGAAGTTGATCTGTCCCAGGCAAAGTTTATTAACTGCGACCTCACGCGCTCCATTTTTGACCGAAGCATCCTGGACAAAGCAGATTTGAGTTCAGCGATCAATTTTGATATTAACCCGGAGCGGAACCGAATCAAGAAAACGATTTTTTCTTCGAATGGTTTGATCGGATTACTTACCAGGTATGATTTGGTCATTAAAGATTAATTTCCAAAATCTTCATTTCACATACGTTAAAGCATGCCTTAAAAATGGACCGCCTTCATAATTTGGCAGTTCAAGAAATATCCAACAAAGATTGATTTTACCTTTCATGATCACTTTATCTCCGTCAACTAGTTGAAAGGTATTGTCAGCTTCATTCATGGCATTTCCGTAATCAACTTTATAGGTAACGCTTGTGGAGTCGCTCCAGTTATCCAGGTGATCCAGGAGTTCGTCTTTTTGAATAACCACCGCTGTATGGTTTGGAAGGAACCTGATGAAAAATGTCCGTCCTTCTAAACCATGAACCTTTATATGCTGCTTGAAATAGTAATACCCGGTGTATCTTACAAATGAAAAACCTTCCGAATTCTCATTTAATTCGAAAGGGAACAGCTCCTGTCCTAACTTCCAAACTTTGTCTTTCATTAAATAGTGACTGTTGGAAGTTGTAAATTTAGATGTATATTTCTTATTTAACTCACGAGAGTAAATATGGTCTATCACTGTGTTTTTCCGGATGTTTTTTATTTCTCTACAGATGATGCGTTTATCTAAAGGGTCCGGATTCCATACAGCAAATGAAGTTAAGCCCCAGGAATAACCGGTTGAATCTGAGAACTGCTTTTTATGAGAGAAAAGAGCTCTGGTTTGAATTTCACCTGTCCGGTACGTTTCAATTTCTTCAAGTCGATACTTATTTTTCCATTTCGTGTACCGAACAGAATACCCATCCAGCTTTCCAGTTATATAATGCTGAAAAAACACAGTTTCTTTTGAACTAAATTTAACCCAGCCGGTTATCGGTTCTTTTTTAGCTGTATCCACTAAAGTATAGTAATCTCCCCGTTCATAATCATAAGTAGTTCCTTGCCAGGAAATAATTGTATCAATGATTAAAGGATCCTGACCATGAACTTTAAAAAAGCACATAGCGTTGAACAGAAAGACTAGTATAGTTGTAGTTTTTGACATTTTTTATTTGTAGGTGCTTTTCCTTCAAACCTACACAAAAATATCATTTAGTGGAAAAGTTACGATATTCTCCCGCAGATTCCTGAAATACTATTAGCTGCAGAATCTGCGGGATGAACTCCAGCCCCAAAAAAATTCACACAATAAAAAAAGCTCAGTGAAAACTGAGCTTTTGTAGCGAGACGAAGTCCCGATAGCTATCGGGATGAACTCCAGCACCCAA
>CAMLFH010000036.1 GCA_946479285.1 uncultured Flavobacteriales bacterium
CACGTACGATCAGGCGGTTGTTTTTTACCTGCCAAAAAAGATCAAACGCGGTTATTACGAAGTGGAATTGCAGCTTCTAACGGACGAGCCAAGGACATTACCATGGGGAAAAATTACAGAAACCCATGCGAATTTGCTTGAAAAGCGTATTTTGAAAGAGCCCGCACCGTGGTTGTGGTCACACAAAAGATGGAAACGAACCGTTCCGGACAATATTCCGAAACTAAAAGAAGAACAGCGTGAAAAATTTAATGCTCTTTTTAGGACTCATACTCCTAAGTCATAACGGAATCTCGCAGAAAATAGCATCAATCGACACGCTTCGATTCGCTGCCGACACTTCTTATTCGCGTATCGTGATGCGTTACCAAAAAGATCTGCTCTTATTCGGAACATCAAAGACCGGAGTTATTGCTTTCAACGAAAAAGACCAAAGCGCAAAAGTCATTATTGAACCAGTGAAATCCGGCGAGTTCAGAGACATTGCCGTGAATCAGGATACTATTTTCACCATAGTTTCAGGTGATAATGGTATTGTCTATAAAGGAAATCTGGAATCAGCCACTCCGATTTTCAATGAACCCGGAATTTTCCTCGACGATATTTCCATGCTAAATAACGATTTGATCATTCTAGGTGATCCGGTTGACGGAAAGTTCTTCCTTCGAAAACGAAACACCCAAACAGGAACTTTCAATGAATTGGATCAAGTTGTTGAAAATAAACCGAATGAAGGCTGCTATGCTGCTAGCGGAACCTGTGCTTTGTACTTAAACCCGGATGCTTATTTTTTCGTTTCAGGCGGAGATTCTGCGGCTCGTTTTCACTATATGGACCTTTGGTCGAAAAGAACTCTAACAACCGATCTACCGCTAAAAACGGGTGAAGGAGCAGGTCCTTTTTCGGTATTCTTTTGGGATTCTCGCCATGGAATTGTTGTTGGTGGCGATTATCGAAAAAGTACCGATGCGACGCAAAATGCCTGTTTTACAATAGATGGCGGAAATACCTGGAAACCTTCAGAGATCTTCCCGAATGGCTACAGATCCTGTGTTACCGGAACTAAAAAGATTCTTTATTCCTGCGGAACCACGGGAATCGATTATTCCAAAGACGGTGGTAAAACCTGGCATTTCCTGTTAAAAGGCAATTTTTGTGCGATGCTTTTGGAAAAGAAAACGTTGTATGCAACAACGAATAAAGGGGTTTGTTTGAAAATGAAAATACGGTAGGCGCGCGACGCATCGCGCGCCTACCGTAACGCAATTATTTTATCGTTGATACCGCAGCCAGCAATTTCTCTTTGCTCTGCTTTCCAACCAATTTCTTCACCATCTTCCCTTCCCCGTTGATAAACAGTAAAGTCGGATAAGCCGCCACCGAATAAGTTTTTGAGATGATTGGTCCGTCTTCATCCTGCTCCGCATCGATTTTGAGATTGATGAATCGCTGATTGAAAACATCTCCAACCTCCGAATCTGTAAATGTTGTTTTGGCCATTTCCTTACAAGGTCCGCACCAGCTGGTGTGCACGTCAATAAAGATAATCTTGCCGGAAGCCTGAGCCTGCTTGATCGCTTTGGCTAAAGTCAGTTTCGAGAATTTAATTCCTGAAGTACTGTTCATGGTCAATCCGTTACCAACAGCTCTGTTTTCCACAGAAGTAAACGAATAAATGCAGAACGAAAGCCCTAATACAAGCAATGTGATAAATTTCATATATGTGTTTTTATGAGTCATAATCTTTGGTTAAATTTAGCAATTAAAACTGTTCAAATGGTTCAAATGGTTCAAATGGTTCAAATGGTTCAAATGGTTCAAATGCACTAATTATTTTAAATTCATTCTATTTTTTGAAATACTGAACATTTTAAACTTTTGAACTACCACAACAACTATCATTCCAAATGGCGTTTGAAGTAAAGTATATCAATTGTTCTGCAGAAACATACCAGGAGATCAAAAAGGTCATCGATTTTTGGCATGCGGAATCTCCGGATTATTATGTGAAGACGAGCGGTTCTACCGGAACTCCAAAATCGATTCTACTCAAAAGAGAACAATTGGAAGCTTCCGCAAAGCGCAGCAATACCTTTTTTGGCTTGAATGAAAATTCAGCTGTGTTAATGCCTTTATCTCCGCACACTATTGGTGGAAAAATGATGCTGATCCGTGCACTCGCAGGAAACTATTCCATTCATGTGGTTGAACCCCGTGCAAATCCATTGGAAGAAATTGACCCTGAATTTCATTATTCTTTCATTTCGTTGGTTCCTTATCAGGTAAAATGCATTCTGGAAGAAAACCCGGAGAAATTGAATCTTTTTGAAAACATCTTATTGGGCGGAATGGGCCTTTCCACTGAATTGGAACAAACGCTGTCGGAATTGAAACCCAAAGTTTATATCGGATTCGGAATGACTGAAACGGTTTCACACATTGCTTTGCGAAAAATGAACGATCCTGTTTACCGGGCTTTGGAAGGAGTTCACCTGGAAGTTTCGGAAAATTGTTTGCTGATTACAGATTCCAAATTAAGCATTGAGCGCATGCAGACAAACGACGAAGTTGAACTTATTGATTCCACCCATTTCAAATGGTTGGGAAGAGCTGATTTTACGATCAATAGCGGCGGCATTAAAATTCACCCGGAAGCCCTTGAAAATGCGATTGATGAACTCATTGAAGGTTCTTTCATTATTGGCAGTATTCCACATGAGACATTGGGTGAAGCCTGTGTTTTAATCCTTGAAGAAGCATTACCGGATAAAGTTTTTAGTGAAATACAGGAACTAATCAGGGAAAAATTTGGTAAATATGCAGCTCCCAAACGACAGGTCCTTTCTTTGATTCTCAAGACCGAAAATGGAAAGATCCGTCGAAAAGAAACTTTAAACGCGCTTTCCAAATGACAAGAGCTGAGTGCTTTCGTTTATTGAACCTGCCCTCCGATTCCACAGAGGTAGAAATCAGGAAACAGTATAAAAAACTGGCCTTGCGCCTGCATCCGGATGTGAATCCTGATCCGCTGGCACATGAGCTTTTTATCAACCTGGGCAGAGCGGTTGAAATACTTCTAAACCCGGATCACAAAGAATCTACGGCATCGGAAGACAAAAGGCCTTCCAGAAGGGCCACCAGTGAAACAGAAGCAGAACGTTTGGAACGGATGCGTGTGGCCAAAATGCGTTACGAACAGCAGAAAATGCAGGAGGCAAGGGATAACAACCGCTATTTCCTTTCTCTCACGAGCGGCATGCGCTGGAGCATTTACAAGTACATTATGCGCCTTTCGCTGGTTCTTTCATTGGCACTTTCTATCGAGTTTTTCCTTCCACGGCATTATGAAAAAGATGTGTTAATCGGTTATTCCAGCACTTTAAACAATGGAATCATCAAACGCAATATCAACAGCATTGAATTGGAAGAAAGAGGACAATTCCACGTACAAAACAACATTCCTGCCTGGAAATACACCTATCCGGAGGTCATTCTTGAAACAACCTGGCTCCTTCACACACCTGTAAAAATGATCACTTCAGATGATTTTACGCGTTACCGCACTGCATTCGATTTTCACATCGGAAGTATTCGCTTCGGCCTTATTATTTTGTTCCTGGTTCCACTTTATCCGTATTTAAGACGCAAGAAAAAGCTTTCGTTCGTTTTTCTCTACCACCTTTCTTTTTGGGGAATTGGAAGCGTACTGGTGTACATATTGATTACACAAAACCGGATTTTTCATTTGCTGAGTTTGGGTTTCCTGTAAGGTTTCACTACAAAGTACACGAGGGACACAAAGGATTTTTTTTTACAGGATGAGAGTAAAAGGACATTTGAACTAAACATTACGTTAACCCAAAAGCAAAGTACGTCAAAATTTTTCCTTGTGCGCCTTGTGTACTTTGTGGTTAAAATTGTGAGATTCCTAGGAACGATTTTTCTTCAAACGATCCATTTCACGTTTGTCGTCCTTCTCTTTCATATCGTTGCGCTTATCGTGCATTTTTTTACCGACACCGGTTGCCATTTCCAATTTCAGCCAGCCTTTTTCAGATAAGAATAATTTGATAGGAACGATGGTATTTCCTTTTACTTTCAGCCACTTTTCCAGCTTTTTGATCTCTTTCTTATTCAGAAGCAATTTACGGTCAGAACGTACCGAGTGGTTGAAAAACGAAGCATTTTCATAGGGAGAAACGTGCATATTGCGAATAAAAACCTGGCCGCCGTCTACAATACAGTAAGCCTCCAAAATACTCGCTTTTCCATTGCGGATACTTTTGATTTCCGTTCCTGACAAAACCATCCCGGCGGTAAAGAATTCATCCAATTGATATTCAAACCGGGCGCGTTTATTCTTGATATTTACTTCGTTCTTAGACATATTTTTGTTGGTGCGGCTGAATTTCTCCCCACTCTTTGATACCAAGGTAAAAATAATAAATAGTTACCAGCATGAGAATGTGGCTCAAATCGTCTTTATTTAACCACTGATGCGCATCCAGTTTCAGGATATAGATAAATGCGGAAGGTGTCAGAATGCAAACTCCAATAATCAGTTTCTTCAAAAATTGCGCTTCCGGGTGTCTTTTCTTCAGGATATACGCATAAACTCCGGTATAAGTGATATACGTAATAATGGCGTCTACTGCGGTGAAAATGAACTTTTGGGTAAGAATGGAAACCGCACAAAGCGCTAAACTCTTAATCCAGATGATGGTGAAAGCGTATTTTCCCGGGGTAGAAATCCCTTTGAAATGAAACATGGCCATTGCAGCAAATCCGTTTGCCAGACATCCGAAAGTCCAACTTGGATATTTTCCGGGGAAACCAGTATATTGGAAGAATAAGTGTCCCAATCCGCCAAAAAACGTTGACAAGCCGAAAGTGATGTAAAAAATACGCCAGTAAAAATTCGCTTCATTGCGGAACTTTCCCAGTTTGCGAAAGGCAAATAAACAAAATCCGGCTATAATCCAGTTCAGTATTAAGGCCATTGGTTCCTGGAGGTGTAAACCTAAAAATTCAAATTCTATTTTTTCCACCCCGCGAAAGTACTATTTCAGGCAGGAAAACACAAGTAAATCCTCCGAAAGACCTAAAAACAAGCTAAAATACGTACTTTTGAAACGATGAATATTCCATCAAAATACGTTGAAGAAGCAGTAGAGCAATTTAGCTCCCTACCCGGCATTGGTAAAAGAACGGCCCTGCGCTTAGTGCTTAATTTATTGAAGCGCGATACGGAAGAACTGGAACGTTTCGGAGATATTCTCCAACAACTCAAATCGCACGTTCAAAGCTGCTCTTCCTGCGGAAATATTTCAGACACGCTGGTCTGTTCCATTTGTTCGAATGAAAAGCGCAATCACCGACTGATCTGCGTGGTGGAAGACATCCGTGACGTGATGGCGATCGAAAGCACCGGCACCTACCAGGGAATTTATCATGTACTGGGCGGAATTATTTCTCCCATGGACGGAATTGGCCCGAATGATTTATTTATTCAGCCTTTGGTAGATAAATGCACTGCCGGACTAGCCGATGAGATTATTTTGGCTTTGAGTCCAACGATGGAAGGCGACACGACCAATTTCTTCCTTTACAAAAAACTACATGCCACGAATGTTCAGATAACGGCGCTTTCACGCGGAATTGCGGTTGGTTCAGAGATTCAATATGCAGATGAAATTACGCTTTCACGATCCATACAGCAACGCATCCCATTCCAATCGTAAAATCAGAATGAGAGTGGAGAATGAGAATGAAGGAAGATTCTTGTAATCTGTTCAAATTCTTTAGATTCAAAATCCTTTTTTTCCTCATTCTGTTTTCTTTTCCTCATTCTCGCTCTCCTTTTCATTCTGTTTCTTATATTTGATTAGACTTCAAATTAAGAACTATGTTAAAGGAATTCAAAGCATTCATCATGCGCGGAAACGTGGTGGATTTGGCAGTAGCGGTTATCCTGGGAGCTGCATTCGGAGCGATTATCAACTCGCTGGTCTCGGATATTATTACACCGGCCATTCTGAATCCTGCACTAAAAGCAGCACATGCTGACAAAATTGAGGAACTGAGAGCTTTTGGAAATGTGATCAAAGCAGGAGACACGCTTGTGAAGGATGGAAAAGTTGTTCTGAAAGACGGAAAACCTGTTTTAGCTGAGAAAGATGTCGTAGAAGGAGGAATTTTATATGGTGCATTCATTGCAAAGGTCATTAACTTCCTGATAGTAGCTTTTTGTTTATTCCTGGTAGTTAAATTGATGAACAAAGCCATGCATTTACGCAAAAAAGAGGAAGAAGAAACGCCTCCTGCAGCTCCGGAACCTTCCAATGAAGAAAAGCTGTTAATGGAGATCCGTGATTTGTTAAAAAACAAGCAATAAATTCCTGCATAAAATAGTTGAAAAGAACCAATAGATAATTGGTTTGACAGAAATCTCATTCAAAGTTTTGTGGGTTTGAAAATTTATATATCTTCGTTCGAAACAAATGCCTAATTTGGGGCAGTAAAAGAGCATATTTAAACACCAATGACAAGTATTTTTGTAGCAAAACTTGATTTCAATGTAACTGAAGATGAGTTGAAATCCCTTTTTGAGGAACATGGAAAAGTAAACCGTGTTACCATTGCAAAAGACCGCGAGACGGGCAATCCGAGAGGTTTTGCTTTTGTTGAAATGGCAAATGAATCAGAAGCTGAAAGCGCTATTAACGCCCTGGACAATACGTCTGTTAACGGCAGAAGTATAGCTGTTAAGAAAGCTGATGACCGCTCTTCCGGTGGAAAACCATCAGGAGGAGATAACCGTTCGGGCGACAGACCTGCTTTCAGAAGTGATCGTCCCCGGGATGACCGCAATTCTGTAAGTGATACCAGAACCGATTACAAAAAACCGGATGATGGCAGAGTAAGTAAACCTGCTTTTACCCCGGATGACATTACCCCGCTAAAAGTTGAACGGAAAAAGGAAACAAAATCCGGCAGCAGTCCTTCTGCTAAAGATGCTCCGAAAAAACCGAAAATGGAAGCTTACCGCAAAAGTGGTAAAGACAATCAATTTTTGAACGACGATGATCTTATTGATGAAGAGTTGGACCTATTCGGCAGAAACGAAGACGATGAGGATCTAGAAGAAGATTATCGTAAATACCTGGTAAACAGCGACGAGGATTCTGATGAAGACTACGACGATGAGGACGAATGGGAAGAAGAAGACGAAGACGACGAAGAAGAAGAAGACGAAAAATAGAAATTAACGAATCCCCTTGGTAAACCAAGGGGATTTTTTTGTGCTGCACTTTTATTTGCAGGGAATTAACTTCGAACTTTCCTGTTTCAATTTTTAGCATTCATTCCTACCATATCAGTTACTAAAAATTAAAACTAGCCATTGAGATGATGGTTCTTCTTATCAGTTTGTTAAAATACAGCTGAACAAATAGCCAATTTCAGTCTCACCCCCTTCAACGGTAACTTCCATTGATTTACCTGTTTGAACCAGATATTCTGCCCAACGGATCATTCGTCATTTACGTTCTATCTTTATTCCTTAAACGTACTCATGAGAATAATCAATCAATTTCTGCCTTTGCAGTGTTTCCTTTTGGGAATGTTATTGATAGGTTCGATCTCCTCTTCTGCACAGGTTTGTAATAGTTTTTGCAATTCCGGCTTCGAAAATATGCAGGTATTATCTCCCAATTCCATGGGAATGTTTAACCACAACAACGTTCCCTGCTGGAGAACAACCGCTCCCGATTCGATCATTGAAGTTTGGGGAACAGGATTCAACAGCATTCCTTCCTTTTCAGGAAATCAATATGTAGAAATCAGTGCAAACACGGTATCAACGCTCTACCAGAATTTCACTGCAGTTCCGGGAACAACCTCCACCATTTCATTTGCACACCGCGGAAGAATGGGAACCGATGTGCTGAATCTTTCAATAGGACCGGTTGGCGGACCTTATACTTCATTAGGCAATTTTTCCGCCGGGAATACAGCCTGGGTCGTTCAAACAACCAATTACGCTTTTCCGAATAATGGAAACACTGCCTATTCACTGCGTTTCAATACCGTTTCCAGCGCAAGTTCAAATCCGGCTGAAGGGAATTTACTGGATGCCGTAATAGTTACCATCCCTCCTCTTGTAACAATTCTTACTACGGATGCTACCTGCACAACCGGTGGATCACTCACAGCAACTATTTCGGGAGGAAATCCCACTTACACTTATGACTGGCAGCCAAATCTCGGGAATTCTGCTGCACACACCAATTTAGCACCCGGAATATACGATCTGATAGTAACAGATTCGCAAGGCTGCAGTGGGAATGCATCTGCACTGATTTCAGGAGGATCGTCTCTTACACACATCACAGGTGTTATTTGTGGCAATGAACCTTATACTTTCAATGGAAACACTTATACACAGGCTGGTACACATCAATTCGATTATGTAAGCACTCAGGGCTGTGATTCCACCATCCTATTAGACATTGAAGAGCATCCTGTTTACGTGGATTCCTTTTATGTAACTCTTTGCGCACCAAGTGAAACTTATACGTACAACGGACAGGTTTATCCGGCCCTTGCAGCTGTTTATGATTTTACATTCCAAAGCGTTTATGGCTGTGACTCTCTTGTAAGGATGCACATCGGTACCGGGCTTATTATTTCGGCCAGCGAAGACACGATCTGTGAAGGCGGCACTGTTCAATTCAATGTTTGGGGAGGAAATACTTATCAATGGTTACCTGCCAATCTCCTGAACGACCCAACGATAGCAAATCCCATAGCTACTGTCACAGAAACAACTGAATTTACGATCAATGTTATAACCGTCAGCCAGGATGGATTAAGCATTTGCGCACATGCCATCGAACACTATACCATTACAGTTGTTGATCAGCAAACAGTTCATGCATCCGGAGACACACTGATTTGCGAAGGTACAGCAGTTCAACTTTCCGGAACAGGAGCAGAAAGTTATATCTGGAGTCCGGCGGCCTCACTAAATGATCCGTTGAGCAGTCAGCCAATTGCTCTTCCAAATCAAACAACTGTTTATTACATGCAGGGCACCACTTCTATCGGCTGTGTTGTTACGGATAGCGTTTTAGTGCAGGTGGTCCAAGACGTTCCAATTCCCAACATGCCGGATTCATTATCGATGTGTAACGGTGCTTCTGAAGCGATTTCGGTATCCGGAGCGGATTCTTATCAATGGTCACCAGCAGTAGGAATCACTCCGCTAAGCGGATCGAATGTTATACTCAGTCCATCAAACGACATGACTTATTACTGTGACTTCACCAATATTTGCGGAACCGTACGAGATAGTATTTACGTGAATATCACTGCTCCAACAGTTCAGGCCGGAAATGATACGATCGTTTGTCCGAAAGAATTGGTTTTCCTGCATGCTTCCGGGGCTGTTTCTTATCAATGGATTCCTGCTGCAACAGCTGTTTCCGGAGATGAATTCGTCAGCTATCCTGAGCAAACCACGAATTATAGGGTAATTGGGACCGACCTTTACGGATGTACTGATACGGCTTTTGTGGATGTACAGGTTTACCCAACACCTTTTGTCCAAACTGTTGATGCATATGCTTTCTTCGGAGATGCTGTTCAGTTGAACGCCGTTTCCAGCGATTCCACGGGAACTTTCACCTGGTATCCGCCTGAATTCCTGAGCTGTATTCTCTGCTCCGATCCGATTGCGCGCCCGGACATGGAAATGACTTACGAAGTAACTTTCACCGATTCTAACGGCTGCAGGGCAACAGATCAACTGACGATTTTCTACGATCCGATGGTTTATGTGCCAAACACTTTTATTCCGGATGGAAATAACTTAAACGATGTCTTCAAGGCGGTTTGCAACAATATCGATGAATTCGAGATGAACATCTACAACCGCTGGGGAGAAGAAGTTTACAGATCAACTGATGCTGATCAAGGTTGGGACGGAACATCCGGATCAAACAAATGTGCGGAAGGAATGTACAACTGGACAATCCGGTATGTTAGCGCAGACGGGTTGACGATCAGAGTAATGAAGGGACATGTGAATTTGTTGCGGTAGAAAGCATCTAAATTTTGATTAATCTTAAGAGTCTGTAGAGCACGGAACCGCCAATTTCTTGCAACTGCTGTTAGTGGCTGGGCTTGTCATATTCTGTCTTTAGATATTAAGTTCCAATAATGTTCTCCAAGTATTGTCAACTTGCAAGATTTGTTTTCCATTGCAGCAAAATACATATGTTCAGCGTCAACAGGAACAACTAAATTTATTCGATTATACTTTTGTAAGAGTTTGAATTTTGCAACATTTTCGTCATTTGGATTTTCGCTTTCTGGTTCAAAACTCGGGTCAAGTTTAAAGTCTTGTCCTTTGATTGGAAATAGTTCTGTCAAGCGTTTGAGGTCTAAAAGTGAAATGGGTGGTTGAACTTTTCTTAATGTTGTAAATGCCGTAACGTTTGTCTTAAAGATTGGTCGCTGCTCCCAAGAACCCAATGCTTGGTCAATATGTGCGTAAATACTACCGGGTGTTATGTCACCGACCAAATTAGATGCACTGCCATTCATTGCATCTATAAATAAAGTTGTGAAAACACCTGATCCGTTTTCTTCAATTGCATATTGTGTTTCACTCGATGCCGTTAAGATTGTTAACCCTTCCGAAAGAATTGATTTGTCTTCTTTTTGAGAGGTTTTGCCAATCATTCCTGAATGACAACTGTCAAGGATAATAATTTTATTTCGTGCTGGAGAACCATTGGCAATTTCTAATAGGTCATTCATTGAAACACCGTCATCGCCATCTTTGCATTCCGAAGTAATTAAATACCCACCTGTGCTTTCAACATAACCGTGTCCCGAAAAATAAAATAGTGCAATATCACTTTTGTCCTTAAAAAGCTCTTCGACTTTATTTTTCAACTCTTTCCTTTCAATAGTCGCCTTTGGTCCAGTTGCTATTTCAATGATAGCATCAAAATTTTTTGTTCCGTCACTATGCCTGTCAAGCACAGCTTTGACAGCATAAGCATCATTAACACAACCGTGTAACGGTTTAATGTTTTCGTAATAGTCAATTCCTACAACTAGAGCTTTTCTCATTATTACTTATTTTTTCCTTCTTTCATAACTTGGACTATTGCAGATGCAATTTTATCCCATTCCCAAACAACAATTCTTCCTGAAGTAAGTCCAGATGGTAAAGTAGAAGATGAATTAGCCCCGTCAACATAAACGCCAAATACGGGGACATTATGTTCTTTTGCAAAAGCTATTTCTTTTGCGACACCTGTTGCAGTTGACATGTTTTTACCAACAAGAACGATTAACATATTGCACTTGTTAATTTTCTCGTGGATTAACTTTTCCCATTGACTTTGAGGAAGTGCCGATTTTGAAGACCAGTCTTCAATGTTAAAAGGTGTTTTTGAGTTAATTGATTGTCCAACAAAATACTTTTTTTGTCCTTCGTTGTTATCAAAATCAAAACTTATGAATGCTCGTGGATTTGCCATTTTATAATTTATTTATGAATTTTTCTAAATTGTCCCAACTCCAAACTATTACTCGTTTCCCTTGTAATTCTGTTGGTATTGCTCCTTGGTCATTTTTTTTAATATGCATTCCAATTATTTTTACTCCTTCTTCTCTTGCACATTTCATTTCCCATCTTGCTCCACCTGCTTTATGAGTGTTTTTGCTTAGCAAAGCAATTACACCATCACATCTTTTAATTTTTGTTCTGCATCTATCTTTCCATTCATTTTGGTTCCATTCCTTTTTAACTGACATATCAATAAAATCAAACGGTGAGTGTTTTTTTCTTGCTTGGTCAACCAAATAGTCACGATAATCAATGTCTTCGATAGCAAAACTAATAAACACTCTTTTCCGTGTTTCCTTTTTTGTTTCTTCTGCTCCAAATAGCCAATCTAAAAATCTCATTGTTTAAACTATAAGAATTTTATTTTGTCAAGTCTTGAATATACTTCTTCGTGGTTTTCAAATTTGCAATAACCATTAAAGGTTAAAAGTTTTATCAATTCTGAAGAACCGTCAACGTAAACATTTATGTTTTTAATAAAAGCCTTAAAGGACTTACCCACAAGAAATACCAAATCTTGACCATAAAACTCAGGTCTTACTATGAAATTGGCCTTTTCATTGGGTCTTTTTATGAGGCGGTTCAAATTATCCGTATCAAAAGATGAAAACAAAAGTTCGCTATGTATTCGTGAATTTGAAAACGTATTTTTAATACTTAATAAAATTAATTCGTCAATTTCATCACTTGGGTAATCTTCTTGTTTTGGATATGTTGATAAATACAAAAAGTCTTTTTCATCTTTTTTCTTTTCAACAAACTTATAGTCAGGGCTAAATTCTCTTTCATAAACAATAAAGCCAATTCGGATTTCAATATTGTTTTTGTTTTGAGTTAAGAGGTCAATTCTCTTAACAATTTTCACTTGTTCGACTGGCAAAACTGTTATTGTATTATTCATGTTTTTATATTTTTTATTACTTGTCTTGTCCGTTTGAAGTGGTCGTCTTAGCCTTGCCCATAACTTGTATATATGCGCAATTATTAATTACTTATAACCAATTAAAATCGGTGTTCATACTAAATTCAATTTCTAAGGAATGGGGTTTCAACGAATAGTCTCTCCTCATGTTAGCATGTCAATACTACCAAAATTCTGAAATACAATTATCTTTCAATAAGTTGAACTAAATGTTACAGCAAAGACTCATATTTGTTAAACGAATCGGCAAATGTTTTAGCTTTCTCAAAGCTGCTGAAACTGTAAGTTTCATCTAATCCGGTAGAAGACATCAATTTAATTTCTCCATATTGGACAATTGGAATTTCATAATTTCCTGCAAAACGCCGATCGGGACTACCGTCCTTGTTTACTTTCGCCCAGGACTTTCCAAGAATTAGAGAATCTGAAGGAATATCATCCTCTTCCAGAAACCTTTGAATATCACATGTCAGTTTGATGTCCTTAATATCTATAACGCTGAATTGTTTATTGTTCGTTGTTGAAATAACAAAAGCGGGGTAAATATAAAGGTCACCCCCATTCTTGTTTTCCAAATGAAAAGCTAGATTAGATGATTGAATGATAGCAATGCTATCGAATTTAAAACTAACCGGAACTCTTTTTACCAAGCTCGTTGCTGAACTTCTGGTAGCGCGGGTGTCTTGTTTAAATTCAGCTGTTATATCCCATATTTTCTCAGCCGTTAATAGTGATTGATAACCGGCAACAAGTGATTGATAAGCGTCATGAAAATCTTCATCAAAATGAATATCAATGTTGACAAATGCATTTTGCAATTGTTTTTGAAGATCACTGAGATAACCATTTTTTAGGGCAATTTGATTTTTAAAGAACTTAAAAAAGAAGCCGATTAAAAATATTCGCGCTACCAGGTAATTCTTTTTGGCACGTATTAACTCTTTGTTCACCTCCTGAATTTCCTGTGATAGATCAATTCTATCGGTAAAAACTTCCTGAAGAGTCTCTTTTAGCTCCATGAAGCTAGTACTTGTAAGTTTATCTTGTTCCGTAAAGTTTTCTGCTATTAACGAATCCGGATTCTCTAAAACAATCGTTTCAACGGATGCGTTAGACCTATTATGCGAAGGGGATTGTTGACCACCGGCAATTTTGGTTCTAAAACTTATTCCGGTTCCGGGAATACTTGAGTTAAGATAAGTCCCTCGTTTGCTAATATTAATACTGGCTCCTTTCACTCCTATCGTTGAACTGATTCCTGATTTGGAAACATTTAAGGAAAATCCTGGAAACACTTTAATCCTTTTGCTGAATCTCATAAGTATTTATTTCCCCCAAACCTCGAACAATAAAACTACATGAGTTAAAAATGTTTCCCAAATGGCAGTTTGGGTTTCCGAAACAGCCAATCGATTCGTTTTTAGACAAAAATGATTGCTAAAAAATCCGAAACACAACACCTTCCATTAAAACCGGAACCGAACTGCTGTGAATTTGAGGAAAGGAATGAAATCGGTTCTTGCGGGAGATTTGGGCTTATCCTCCTCCTCGGTTCCCCTCCAACAGAGGAAGCTAAAATGATCTTCGAACCAGGATTTCGTACTCTTCTCTCACTCTCCTCTCCCGCTCTGCAAAAGAAGGCATTACGGGAGTCGAACCGGAGATAGTGATGTTCTGATTCCAATACTCCGGATATTTTTTTGAAGTTTTATTTGCGCAAGTATTTACTTGCATTTATATTTGCAAGCAAATCCTTGCGCAATGTTACAACGAAGAGATGTCTTTCAGGCTATTGCTGATCCTACCCGAAGGCAAATAATCAACATGGTGGCAGAAAAACCACTAAACGTAAATACCATAGCCGAAAGCTTTGATGTTAGCCGGCAGGCCATATCATTACATATCAAAATTTTGATAGAATGTGAATTGCTTAAAATTAAAAAGCTGGGGCGTGAACGATATTGTGAAGCACAACTGGATCAGCTAAACCAAGTAGCTGCTTGGGTGGAACAGTATCGCGGGCATTTTGAAAGCAAACTGGACAATTTAGAAACTTATTTAGATAAACTAAAAGAAGAAAGACGAAATGGAAAATAATACTCAAGACCGCGAACTACTCCTGATGAGAACCCTTAACGCACCCATCGAACTGGTATGGGAGGTCTGGACAAAACCGGAACATATAGCACAATGGTGGGGACCTAACGGGTTTACCAATACCATAACCATCATGGAACCGGTTCCGGGTGGTCATTGGCACCTGGTGATGCACGGGCCGGACGGTACCAATTACCCGAATAAAAGTAAGTTTATAGAAATCATTGAATTTAAACGGATAAGCTACGAACATTTTAACCCACACATTATAGCCACTATTGATTTCGAAGCTGATGGCGAAAGAACGCATATTAAATGGCATATGCTGTTCGATTCGGCAACGGTTTTCCAGGCCGTGATAAAAGAACATAATGCTTCCGAAGGTTTGAAACAAAATGTGGAAAAACTTCAGGTTTACTTAACTAAACAATTAAACAACTAATGATTCTCAACCGTTACGTATTGCCTGTATTCTTTATGTTATCAATCATAGGACAGGCTTTCACACAAAAAACTGACAAAATGGAAACTTTAATAACATCCGGAAAAGCGCCGATCAATGGTATCGACATGTATTATGAGCTACATGGCAAGGGGGATATGCCTATCGTATTGATTCATGGTGGCGGTTCAACAATAGAAACTTCATTCGGTATTTTACTGCCGCTACTTGCCGGTGATCATCAGATAATCGCTGTAGAACTACAGGCACATGGCCGCACCAGCGACCGTAACGCGCCCGAATCTTTTGAGCAGGATGCCGATGATGTAGCAGCGTTGCTTAACTATTTGAAAATAGATAAGGCGAACATAATAGGTTTTAGCAATGGAGGCACCACCACCTTGCAAATAGCTATCAGGCATCCGCAGGTCGTCAACAAAATGGTGATCATCTCAGGCGCTTACAAACGTGATGGCTTTATGCAAGGATTCTTTGATTTTATGAAGACAGCGCCGTTTGAAAGTATGCCACAGCCATTAAAAGATGCTTATTTAAAAGTTACACCGAACCAGTCCGGATTGGTTAATATGTTTAACAAAGATAAACAGCGTATGATAGACTTTAAAGACATCAGTGATGATGCAATACGAAATATTAAAGCCCCTGCACTTTTTATGGTTGCTGATAAGGATGTGATCACACTGGAACATACCGTTGCCATGTCGAGATTAGTTTATGGAGCTGATCTGATTGTTTTACCTGGAAAACATGGGCAATTCTTTGGCGAGATGGGCTCTGTAAATGACAATAATGAAATACCGCAGGTTACAGCAATACTGATTGAAGCATTTTTAAAGAAATGAAGACTGGGGTGAGGAGACAGATTGAATGTTCGAACCACAATCCTGCGACTTTTCCGCAGCAAATATCGTTCCTCCATCTGCTGGCCGCAACGAAGCGGGGACTAAACTCGAACCGGAATATTTGACAGTTTTCGATTGTGATAGCTTAAGTTGATCTAATGATGCGTTATTAATAGTATTTGATTTCCCTCTCAATGATGTAAATCGGCTTTTTGTTTCTAAAATGAATACATTTTATCCAATTGCTACACTTGTCAAACTCATATTCAAATTCATCCCATTTTTCTTTTTTTATTTCATCAAATGAACTTACCAATTTATATTTGACAATATTTCCGCTTCCGTCTCTCTCATAGACATCTATAATATGCCAATCCGCAACAGTGTAGTAAACATCAAGGTATTGTATAAAGTTGTTTTCATAGGTATAGGTAGTTATAAATTCATCACCGATTTCTGGATCAACTTGGGTTTTATGATGTAAACTACCATTTGGATAATAGTCATAGCGAATATGATTTAATGATCTTTTTTCAATAATGAGCTGCCCTTTTTGATTGTAGAAATATTCCGATTCTGTATGACTATCGTTATTATGATAATAATTTGTTAACTGGCCTCTCTTATTATATTTATATCGTAAAATTTTATTAACTGTCCCAGTGTCAGCTGCAGGATAAATAATTTTTTTGATCGGTAATCCTCCTTCATTAAAAAAACAATGAAAGTCATCAGTTAAGTGACCTCTGCGCCACCTTTTAATTTTTACAGCTTCATTGTTTCTCAATTGAGCTTTATAAGATATCTCTTTTATTGATCTGACTTTACCATAAATAATGGCATCTTCAAACATAATCTCCCGAGGATTAAAAAATATGAATTTGAAAAGAATTACAACGAGTATTAGACCAATTAACAGTCCAATTATTTTTAGTTTATTTTTCATTGCCTTCAGTTACTTTTGATGCCCATAAGCCTATCAACATAAGCTATATGGGGCTAAGGTATCAGACTTTCATTTAGCTAAATATAATTGAAATTCATTCAAAAGGTTACCGAAATAATTTAGCAATTGTTAATCAAAAACTGAAACACAACACCTTCCGGGCAAACCGGAATCGAACAAGTATAATTTCAGAAAACGGAATGAAATCAAAGCCTACAAAAACCGCTTATTCGAAAAAGCCTTTCCAGAACCAGATTTCAAATACTTCTCAAAGTGAAAAGCCTTGTATTTGTCTGTGAAAGCGATGTAAGTAATTAGTTCTAATGGAAGTCGGGTTGAAGTATAATGGATCTCACCTTTATTGTGTCGTTTTAATCTTTCTTCTATATTTTGAGTACAGCCTGTATAAGTAGTTCCATCAGAACATTTGAGTAAATAAACGTATTGCATTTGTGATAGTGGATTTTGTTGTTTTCTATTTAAGATAGTGAAAATTAGGAGTTCGAGAAAACTATTTTAGAGAAAAATTTTGTGGACTGAGTCCACTACGCTTTTGCTGAAGCACGGAAGCACTTAGAGAATTGTTTGCGAAAGGAAGTATCTTGCGAACTATGATTAATGGATAATATGGTGGACTGAGTCCACCGAAGCCCATTGAGGATTTGTAATCGTGATGAGGGTTATAAACAACAAAGCCCTACTTCGCTCTTGCGAGCTATGATTATGGCTGAAAAATGGTGGACTGAGTCCACCGAAGCCCGTCGGAGAATTGTTTGGAGAAAAGACTATAAACAACAAAGCCCTACTTCGCTCTTGCGAGCTATG
>CAMLFH010000037.1 GCA_946479285.1 uncultured Flavobacteriales bacterium
AACATTTGAACATTTGAACATTTGAACATTTGAACATTTGAACATTTGAACTATTCAACGAGAAAGTAGAAATCCCGGAGTAAAAAAAATCCTCTCCGAAACGAAGAGGATTTTTCTACTAGTTCAATTACTTGTTATTACTCTGCTAACGCAGACTAATTATCGAAAGCAGTGCTTTCTCTTATTTAATCGTTCCCATTGGGCCGAAATCAATCAGTTCCACATAGAAAACCAATGTTGAGAATGGCGGAATGGTATTCGGATCCGGAGAATCTTTTCCGTAAGCCATGTTTTGAGGAACGTACAATTTGTATTTCCCTCCTTTTTTCATGTATGGAATACCAACTGTCCAGCCCGGGATTACGCTTCCAAGGTTAAATACCGGAATCTGCGGTCCTTCCAAAGACGATTGCAAAGTTGCCCCTTCTGTATTCATCAATACATAATGAGCTTTCACATCACTTGTGGCTGTAGGACTTCCTCCTGTTCCTGCCTGGACCGTTTCCAGGTACAAACCGTTGGGTAATTCCTGAATACCGGCAATCTGCTTGATTTTAGCAAAGAATACTGTTTCCTTCTTGGTAACTTGTTCCATCACACGTGTATTGACCTTTACCATAAAGTCTTTCAGCATCTGATCTTTCAATTCCTTTTTGATCAGGGTATCTTTTTTCTCCAATCCAAGGCTAAAACCGTAAACCAAATACTCTTTATCAAATTCGTTGTAAGATTTTGCCTGTACCCAGCTTGTTTTAAACATTCCTCCGATGAATTTACCAATACATAAAGACGCATCTTTTACATACTTCTCATTGAATTCCTGCTGACCTTCTCCCAATAGATTCTGAATGGTTGTCTGACAAGCCGGATCGAATGCTTTCTCATTTTCCAAACCGGCTTCAAATCCTTTCAAAATTTGATCTTTGTCGTATTTCGCAAAATTCGGGTCCTGCAGCAATTGTGCTGCATTATCAGCTCCCATCAGGTAGGAAATACGTTGTTTTGGTGTATCTAAAGGCAATACTTTTCCAGTTTCTTTATCATCTCCGCATGCAAATGTAACTGCCAGAAGCAGGGAGGCCAGGATCATTTTTTTCATCTTAATTGTTTTCAATTCCCAATAATTCCACATCAAAAATAAGCGCCATAAACGGCTGAATTGCTCCACCCGGATGCGGTTGTGCTCCGTAAGCAAGTTCTTGCGGAATGTACAAACGGTATTTAGATCCAACAGGCATCAATTGCAAAGCTTCTGTCCAGCCTTTAATTACCTGGTGCACTCCGAAAGTTGCAGGAATTCCTCTGGTGATTGAACTATCAAAAACAGTTCCGTCGATCAAAGTTCCGTGATAATGAACATTTACCGTATCGGTACTTGTTGGTTTTGGTCCGGTACCCAATTCTACGACTTCGTATTGCAGACCGGAAGCAGTTGTTGTAACTCCTTCTTTTTTCTCGTTTTCAGCAAGGAAAGATTCTCCCTCTGTTTTAACTGCTTCAAATTTTGAAGCGCTGGTTTCCTGGATATATTTTTGAATGATCCCGTTCGCTTCTTCAGGTGAATACTTCATTGTTTTCCCTTGAAAAACATCTGAAATTGCTTCCGCCATAACCGCCGGATCAATTCCACCTAAATCTTGCTGCATTAAACTATCTGCAACGCTTAAACCAATACAATAGCTAACTGCTTGAATATCTTGTGACATGCTTAATTAATTTGGTGCAAAGATAATTCATAATTATGAATGCCGAATTACGAATTACGAATGGTTTCCAAAAATTGGTTGATTCATCGTTTAGAGCTCCTTAAAATGAAAGGATTCTTATGTTCCATTTTATTTTTTTTACCTTAGTAAGCGAAAACCGAACAACTTTTTCTATTACCAATACGCAATCAATTACTATGAAATTTACCTGCTTACTTCTATCACTTTTTACGGTTTTGAATTCATTTTCTCAGAGTTCCACTTATGAACAAAGTAGAAAAAGCTACGATGAAGGCGATTACAAAAAATCTATTGAATTGGCGTCGAAACTTATCGAATCCAACACTAATGATTGCAAAGCATATGCTCTCAGGGGAAGTTCGTATAAGGAACTGGATGAATTAGCTTTAGCCATGAATGATTTGCTTATTGCTGTGAAGTGTGACTCTACGCAAGCGGATGCTTTTGGCCAACTTGCTCATGTTTACAGTTTATACGGAGATATTGAAACGGCAATTTTGACATACACCAAAGCTATATCACTTGACAAGACCGATGGAGAAAACTATTTGGATCGCGGTCTGTGTAAAAAAGAATTAGCCAGGTATGATGAAGCCGTCAGCGATTTATTGATTTCCATTTCCCTGGATTCAACTATTCAGGACGCCTATGGAATTTTGGGGGAAGTTTATCTTCGTACCGCAAAATATGAAGAAGCATTCAAGGCATTTAACAAATCCATTTCGATTTCTCCCAATGCATTAAATATCACTCTTTCGGGAGTAGCCCAGGCAAATCTTGGAAATTTCAACGAAGCAATTGATTTGTTTACAAAAGCGTTGAAGTATGATGATGTGCCTAAATCCAGTATTTACATTTATCGGGGCGAGATCTATGTTCGCTTATTGAAAAAAGAAGAAGCCTGCAGTGATTTTGAGAATGCTTATAAATTGGGTGATATAGAAGGAAGGGAATTGCAAAAAAAGCACTGTCAATAGCGAAATAATCCGGAATCGATCCCGGTGGAATTTATTCCGTTCTTCTTCTCATTCAAAAAGCCTTTTTTCCATTTTAATGTTCCCTCGTTCATACACTCCGCGTTCCAATTCAATTTCCACGAATCCATATTTTCGATACAAATGAATGGCCGGCGCCAGGATCGTATTGGAATATAAAATGAGTTTTTCGATCTGTTTTTGTTTCGCAAATTCCAGGCAATGATCCATCAATAATTTCCCGACACCCAATCCGCGGGCATTTTTGGCAACGGCCATTTTCCCCAATTCAAAAATGGGTCCGGTCTTTTTTAACAGGGAAGCAGTTCCGATTATCTCTTCACCCTTTTTCGCAAAGAAGATAAAACCTCCTTTATCCAGAATGTATTCCTGCGGATTGGAAAGTGAAAGCCTGTCTCCTTCTTCGATATGGAAATATTCCTCCAGCCACTCGTAGTTAAGGGTTTTAAGGTGCTCTTTTAATTCCGGAGAATACGGGATGATTTCGATTTGCATCAAGCAAAGTTATCAGAATTCAATTATGATTGGTACGCGATGCATCGCGTACGTACATGTAATTTCACATTGGTAATTTGAAATTATTTCAATGCCTGTTCAATATCTTCCCAAATATCTTCCGGATGTTCCAATCCGATGCTTAAGCGCACCAACCCGTCTGAAATGCCAACTGCTTCACGCTCTTCCGGTTTTAGTTTACTGTGTGTTGTGGATGCCGGATGTGTTGCAATGCTTCGGCTGTCGCCCAAATTGGGTGTTAAGGAAAATAAATTCAATTTATCGAGGAACCTGCGTCCTGCTTCCAAACCGCCTTTGATTTGAAAGGTCACAATTCCACCACCGTATTTCATTTGGTCTTTGGCAATTGCCTGTTGCGGATGCGAATCCAAAAACGGGTATTTCACCCATTCAACCTGCTGAATTTGCTCTAAACGTTTGGCGATCTCATATGCCTGTGAGCAGTGTTTTTCCATTCTCAGATGCAATGTTTCCAGTGATTTGGAAAGAATCCATGCATTGAATGGAGATAAAGCCGGGCCGCTGTGACGCGCGAATCCCTGGATTTGAGCAATGATTGCTTTGGTGGAAACGATCAATCCGCCCATAACTCTTCCCTGTCCATCGATGTATTTGGTAGCAGAATGAATGACAATATCTGCTCCCAGTTTAATAGGCTGCTGTAAAACCGGCGTTGCAAAGCAATTGTCTACAACCAGCAAAACGTTTTTTGCCTGACAGATTTTCGCCAATCTTTTGATATCGATAATGTCTAAACCGGGATTGGAAGGTGTTTCGATGTACACGATCTTCGTTTCGGGTTTGATCGCTTTTTCGTAGCCTTCGTAATCGATTGCGTCCACGTAGGTAGTTGTAATTCCCCATTTCGGGAGAATATTTACGAATAACTGATGCGTAGACCCAAAAACAGATTTGGAAGAAACAATGTGATCTCCGTTCTGAAGCAAAGCCGCAAAAGTGGTAAAAACCGCAGCCATTCCTGTTGCTGTAGCCCAAGCTGCTTCTCCGGCTTCCAAAATCGCTATTTTTTCAAGTAATTCGTCTACGTTCGGATTGGAATAGCGCGAATAAATATTTGCTTCGATCTCGTCTGAAAAAGCTGCACGCATCTGCTCCGCATCGTCAAATACGTAACTGGATGTGAGGTATAAAGGAACACTATGCTCAGCTTCCTGCGAGCGCTCATTTTGTATGCGAATTGCTAATGTTTCGTTTCTGTAATTATTCATACTAACTGTCTGACTTCGGTTTGAATGTTTATTTGCGGACTTAAGGATGCGGAAACGGAACAATATTTTTCATGGCTTAGTTTAACCGCTGCCTTAGCTTTTTCCAAATCCACTTCTTTGTTGAATGAGAATACCAGGTGAATGGTCTCAAATGAAGCAGGAACTGCATCCTTTCTACTTGCTTCAATAGTCACTTCATAGAAAGTTACGTTCTGCCGTTGTTTTTGCAGGATCAACAAGGTGTCGATCGACATGCAGCCGGCCAGAGAACTTGCCAATACTTCCATGGGTCGCAGGCCTTTGTTCTTTCCGCCAATTTTCTCGGAAGCATCCATTTTCAAAATACTTCCGGATTCATTGCTCACTTCCAGTACAAAAGGAGCTTCGGTCAGTTTTAAGTTTAATTTCATGTCAATTCTTCTATTAATTGAGTGGACTCAGAAGCTGAAAATTGAGACTGATCATCCAGGGAAACACTTTCCGGAATAACAGCCAGGAAATAATCAGAAGCATCATTCCAGTTTTGTTTCTGAAGCTCTTTGGACGAGATAAATCCAATTTTGTAGCTATGAGACTGCCCGGAATACGTTTCCAATGTTTCGATGAATTCAATCTGATCCAACTTTTCTTGTGTTGTTGCACTCAAATAGATTTTCAGGGAGAAATTGTTCTCAAAATTCAAAACTTCTTCCGTTTTCGACTTCTTGTATTCATAAGCGTAATCGAATTGCAAAGCCGAAATATCCGAAAGGACCGCACTCGCAGTTGGATGACTTCCCGCACCTTTACCCAGGAATAACTGTTTATCGGAAAACAATGCTTCTACAACTACCGCGTTGAACTCATTCTCCACATTGAATGCAAAATGATTGTTCGGAATTAAATGCGGGGCTACAAAACCAATGACCTGGTTATTGATCCGCGTTCCGAAAGCCAGTAATTTGATCTTCAATCCTTTTTCACGGGCATAAACGGCGTCCCAGTCCTTCAACTGACGGATTCCGTAATTCCAAACCTCATCCTGCTTTGCAGTAAATCCGAAAGCGTGTTTCAATAATAAAACCAGCTTGTATTTTGCGTCAAAACCATCCACATCGGACGTTGGATCTAATTCGGCAAAACCAAGATCCTGAGCATTCTTCAATGCATCATCAAAGGATTCACCTTCCCCGGTTTTTGTAAGGATGTAATTCGTGGTACCGTTTACAATTCCGTTGATATTGGAAAGCGAATCGTTGTTGTAATACTCTTCCAGGTTCCTGATAATTGGGATAGAACCACCCACAGATGCTTCATACAGGAAAGAAACATTGTTCTCTTTTGCCAGGGAAACCAATTCATCCAGGTAATAAGCAATCAGTTTTTTATTGGCAGAAACCACGTGTTTCCCGGATCTCAATGCTCGGGTTACAATTTCATACGCCGCTTCGGAATCGTTGATCAGTTCCACAACTACGTTTATTTCTTCATCGTTCAAAATGCGATCCGCATCCGTGCTGAAGTAGTTTGAATCAATGATGCGTTTTTTACTTAAATCTTTGATCACGATGTGTTTGATGGATGCCTGAAGCAAGGTCGTTCTGTTTAATACTTCATACAATCCCGTTCCTACACATCCGAAACCGAATAATCCTATTGTGAGTTGTTTTTTCATCTTAGTTACTTTTTAAAAATTGTTTAATGTGGGTGGTTAATGTTGCTGTTTCTACCAGGAATCCATCGTGACCAAAATCGGACTGTAAACGAATGAGTTTGGAGTTCGGCAGCTTCTCTGCGAGTTCTTCCTGTTCTGAGATCGGGAATAAAAGATCTGAATCAATTCCGATTACGAGAGCAGGCATGATGCATTGCTCAAAAACCTTTTCGTCCCTTTCCCGGAATACGTTGTGTGAATCCATTGCTTTTGACAAAATCCAATAACTGAAGGCATTGAAGCGTTTTGCCAGTTTTTCTCCCTGGTATTTCTGATAAGAACTTGCCTTGAAATCGTCAAACACCTCGTGATTTTCTTCACTTTGAGTGATCTTGTACCCTTGATAGCTTCGATAACTCAACATCCCGATTGCTCTTGCTGCTTTCAAACCTGCTTCACCTCCGTTTTGCTCTTTGCTGTAGTATGTCGGGTCGGCCTGGATGGCCATGCGTTGGGCTTCGTTAAAAGCAATTCCGAATGGCGAATGCTTCACATTTGTTGCAATGGGAATGATGTGATCTACTTTACCAGGAATCAGTAAAGACCATTCCAGCAGCTGCTGGCCTCCTAAAGATGCACCGATCAGCACGTGGATCCGTTCTATTTTCAATTCTTTGCGAACCAGTTCCAAACACGCAGCCATATCTCGAATAGTGAGAACCGGGAAGGAATCAAACTGTTCTTCAGCCGGTAATTCTTCGCTCAGCGGACCAGTTGATCCGTAAGCACTTCCGGGAACATTTACCGCTGCAATGAAATAATCTTCCGGATCAAAACATTTCCCTTCACCGAATAAATCGCCCCACCATTCCTGTACGCGGTGATTTCCTGTCAATGCATGACAAACCCAAACCACGTTTGAACGATCTGCATTCAAAGTTCCCCAGGTTTGATAAGCCAGTGAAAGATTGGATAGTTTTTTTCCTGATTCTAAAAGGAATTCAGAACCGAGTGAATAAATATGCTGTACCGGATGAAATCCCTTTTCGCTTTCGCGAACCGAATAATTTGTTGACATGTAAAAATGTGTTGTAAATGAAAAACTGAGTTGACTGAAGAATTAACAGCAACAACAACACATTTGATCAGAAGTAAAATTGAAAGAAGTTATCCGAAGGTTCGGAAGAAGATTTGGAATGTAATTGTTTGCACTTTTCATAACACCATTTTATATTCGTCGGATACACTTTGTATCAAACTCGGAAGTTGGCACCGGTTTTCCAATCCGTCCGAACTATTCGGAAGAACTTAAAGTTGGTTGCCAGAGGGTCAAAAAGTCCGTCTCTCGCCTCTTCTGTATAAACTATTTGTATTCTCGCTTAGAATTACGGGGCAAATATTCTTAAAAGATTTCGATAAAAGCAAATTTCCTTGAAAAAAAGTTCAATTGGTTCAAAAGTTCAATGGCTCAAACTATCACTTAACTTAAACAGTTTTGAACATTTGAACGGTTTAACTTTTGAACTATCTAGCACTCTGAAATATTCACCGAAATATTCGTCGCCAATCCGCCATCGGAAGTTTCCTTGTATTTTGAATTCATGTCCAAAGCGGTTTCCCACATGGTTTTGATAACTCCGTCCAATGAAACTTTTGCGGTATCGGGATCTCCCTGTAAAGCCAACTGACAGGCCGTAATAGCTTTAATTGCGCCCATTGTGTTGCGCTCAATACATGGAATCTGTACCAAACCGCCAATCGGGTCGCAGGTCAATCCTAAATGGTGTTCCATAGCTATTTCTGCTGCCATCATTGCCTGGTCCGAATTTCCTCCCAAACATTCTGTCAGAGCAGCAGCGGCCATTGCGGATGAAACTCCGATTTCAGCCTGGCAACCACCCATTGCAGCAGAGATTGTAGAGCGTTTTTTGAAAATACTTCCGATTTCGGCAGCAACTGTCATGAAACGCACAATGTCTTTCTCGTCCGTTCCGCCGGCAAAGCAGACATAATACATCAAAACCGCCGGAATCACTCCTGAAGCACCATTTGTAGGAGCGGTAACAACTCTGCCGAATGCCGCATTTTCTTCATTCACGGAAAGCGCAAAACAACTCACCCAATTCAATGTGTTTTGAAAAATATTACTGGTGGACTGGATCTGTTTGATGAAATCTTTGGAGTCTTTGCAGGCAATTCCATTAAGTAATCTTCGACTCATTTCGTAAGCTCTCCGCTTCACATTCAAACCTCCGGGAAGTGTTCCTTCCGTATTCACACCTCTGTAAACGCAATCGCGCATGACGTTCCAGATTTCCAGGCAGCCGGCTATGGTTTCTTCCTGTGATCTCCAGGTCAATTCGTTTCGCATCACGATTTCAGAAATCCCCACTCCCTGCTCGTCACAATATCTTTTCAGATCTGCTGCGGTTTCGATAGGAAAAGGCAAACTGCTAACAGAATCGTCAGAAAAAGTGGTTTCTTCGCCCTCCTTTACAACAAATCCGCCGCCAATGGAATAATAAGTATGTGATTCCTGTGATCCGTCCATCATCGTTACTGTCAAAGTCAAAGCATTCGGATGCCCCGGCAGCGACTTATCAAAATGGAAGATCAAATCCGTTTCAGGCTCAAAAGTAATGACTTGTTCCCCACAGATTTCCAGTGTTTTTGTTTGATGGACCTTTTCAAATTTCGGGTCGATCGTATTGACAGCAATTGTAACTGGATCTTCTCCCATCAATCCCAAAAGAACAGCAATATCTGTTCCGTGTCCTTTTCCTGTTTTGGCTAAAGAACCATATAGATCTACATGAATCCGTTTGATTTCTTTGATCCCGGGATTTACTTTATACAAATTGATAAATTGCTGTGCTGCTCTCCAGGGTCCCATTGTATGAGAGCTCGAAGGACCTACTCCGATCTTGAAAATATCAAAAACACTAATTTGTTCCATTGGGTGAGTTTACTTAAAGGCAAGGATAAGCAAAGATCTTACTTTACCAGCCTTTACAAAGGTAAGTTTTCAGTACGGAATTGTTAAGAATTACTCGTTAAATGAGTTTAAATAAAACGTTGTTGCTTGATTTTATCAATTACCTAACAAAAACCCATTCGGAATCCGAAGACTGCTTTTCATCAAATGAATAGCCGTCCACGTTGTAACCCTTCAAGTCTTCCGTTTTAGTCAGTTCATTTTGAATAATATATCTCGCCATTACTCCGCGAGCATGTTTTGCAAAGATCATAATCACTTTGTATTCTCCGTTTTTAAACTCTTTAAAGACTGGAGTAACCACCGGATTTTTGATTTTCTTCCACAAAATTGCCCGGTTATACTCTGCAGAAGCCAGGTTAATAATCGCTTCTCCCTTTTCTGTTTCTTTCAAGAGTGATTTTGTCAATTTATCTCCCCAAAACTGGTACAAACCTGTCACTCCTTCTTTGATCTCCAGGCGTGTTCCCATTTCCAAACGATACGGATGTATCAAATCCATTGGTTTCAACAAGCCGTACATTCCTGATAGGATACGCAAATCTTTCTGTGCTTTCTCCAGTTCTTTTGGAGAAAGGGTTTCAGCATCCAATCCTTTATAAACTTCACCGGTAAACAAAAAAGCCGCGGGTTTCACGTCATCCGTTGGTTCGGAAGACAAATGCCAGGATTTATTTCTATTCACATTCAATTCAGCAATGTCTTTTGAAACATGCATCAATTCCATAATATTCTTCGCTTTCATCTTTTTCAGCTTTCCAACTAAAGATTTTGCTTCTTTAGAAAATGCAGGCTGTGTGAAATCAAATTTTGGGAATTGACAGTTTTCGTTGATCGATTTTGCAGGAGAAATAAGAATTTTCATACTAAATTTTGCTTTGCCCAAAAATACGCTGAAAAAATTGAATTGGTTTTCTCATAAACGAAAATCGCCTCCAGCATAAACTGAAGGCGATTTTTGTGAATAGCGTTTAGGTTTTTACTATTTCAGCAAGGTAACATGGCCGTCTAGTTCCTTCTTTTTATCACTCGATTTGTATTTTACTTTAATTTTCCAGATATAGGTGCCGTCCAGGAGTTGCTTATCGTGATAAGTGCCATCCCAACCTTCTTCGTAATTCAACGATTCAAAAATGAGTTCTCCCCATCGGTTGAAAATGGACAAATGATAGCTGTTCACATCAAATCCGGTAGTTAAAACGGGCTTGAAGACATTGTTAAATTCATCACCGTCCGGTGAAAACGCATTCGGAACATAATAAATCAAATCTTCTCCGACGTGAACTGTTTGGGAAATAGAATCTCTACAGCCATCGACACTTATGGCAATTAAATGCACTTCATAAGTAGCAGATTCTTCATCCGGGAAAACGTGTGTTGGATTTTCAGCAGTACTTCCACCCGATCCGTCTGAGAAATTCCAGGAATAAGTGTCTGCACCATAAGAACTATTGAAGAAATTCACGAAAGTATTCGAAGTCTCCAATTCTGTTGGTGTCATATCGAAACCTGCAATCGGATTTGGATATACGCATAAGAATGTTGGTTTAGTTCCTGTATTGGTACATCCTTCCGGAGTTGAAACAGTCAGCGTTACATCGTAACAACCGGGTTCCCACAATTCCAGGTCAACAGTACCACAACTGTTGTATTGATCTCCGTTTGAAAGCGTCCATTGACAGTTATTCAAATTTCCTGTCGACAAGTTTGTAAGCTTCGTAAGCAAAGGAGAACAACCTGCTACTTCTGTTGCAGAAAAATCGACCTGTGGAGTCGGAACAAAAATCACCTGAATAATATCCGTATTTGTACAACCATTTGCATCCGTTCCAACAACTGTATAATTCAATGTGCTTTGAGGTTGAAATGCAACGCCATCAATTACAGAATTATCCCATACATAGCTCACAGCACCTTGTCCGGATAAAGTAGTTGAGAAACCTTCACAAACAGAATGATCAACTCCTGCAGAAACAACAGGTAAATCCCAAACTCTTACCAGGACATTGGTTCCAACTAAATTCGAACACATGGAGACAGAACCTTCCTGCACGGATATCAATTGGTAATTATAATCCCCTGAAATGTTTGTCGGAACCGAAATAGTAGATTGTCCGGAAGCTGAAACGAGTGTCTGCGGAGCCCCGCTATTGATTGAATAAGTAAATGTAAACGGGGAAACTCCATTCGTCCCGTTAAAGACTACAATCGGCTGAGTTTCATTCAGACATAAGCTGGTATCTCCTGAAATAGTTGCGTTTGGCAATGGATTAACGATAATAGTTGCCACACCTGCCTGATTTGCTGTACAAACTGTTGAAGAGCCATCCTGCACACTCTGCAGTGTGTATACGAAGTTTCCAACTGTATTTGACGGTACTGTTATCGTCACAATATTGGAACCATTTAAAGTGCTGATCGTTTGTTGAACTCCATTCATTGTATAAGTAAATGTGTAAGGTCCAACTGTATTTCCCCCGGTAAAAGTTACCTGTGGCTGATTCGAAAACTGACAGATCGTTGCATCTCCGGTTAAGGAAGCAGTGGGAAGGTCGTTTACCACTACATTCACTACCCCCTGCTGCAGATTCAAACAGCCTGTTGCGCCTGCATCCTGAACACTTATCAAACTATACTGATGATTGCCTGCTACGTTGGTCGGAATCGGAATGGTAGCTACTCCGGCAGCATTCGATACGATCTGAACAGCCGCTCCACCATTGTATGAATAATTAAAAGTGTAAGGTGCTGTTGCATTTGCACCGGTAAAAGTAACTATTGGCTGCGCATCGTTCAGACAAACAATTGCATCACCTGAAATTACGGCTGTAGGCATTGGATTTATGGTCAATGTTCTGATATCCGTATTGGTACATCCGGCAGCGCTGGTCCCTGTAGCAGTGTAACTTGTTGTCACAGCCGGAGTAACCATTGTTCCATTAGGTACATTCGCCCCCCAGATATAATTCACTGCATTTCCGGTTGCCAGCATCATCATTTGATCTCCGGCACACATAGCAGCATCAACTCCTGCATCAACCGTTGGCAGCGCATTGATAGTTAGCTGAGTGGTTATTACACCATAACAGGGCACTGAAGGAGTAAACGAAATGGTGTACAATTGAGAGGTTGTGGTTGTACTTGTTGACAAATCGATCACACCGGTATTTGGGTTAATGGTAACCGTTGCAGGAGCAACACTGTAGGTTCCTGCAACAGCAGTTGAAAGTGTTGGCGCAGGATCTGCTGCATCCATGCAATAATCCGGATTCGGATAAGTGACCGTGTAAGGATTGGAAGGATTGACTGTAACGAGCACCTGATCTGTAGCCAAACACCCGTTTGCATCTGTTCCGGTTACGGTATAATTTTGTGTGGCAGCTGCAGCAAAAGCAACGCCGTCTGTTACTCCGTTATCCCAAGTAAAATTTGATCCGATTGTTCCCGCAAGAGTTACATTCTGACCTGCACAAACCGTTTGGTCCGGTCCGCCATTAATCATCGGAGTGAAAACGTTTACTGTAATAGGTGCGGACTGGCATAAAAGAACACCGTTATTGTCGTATAACCCAGCCACGAAAACCGTATCGCTGAAAACCGGAATGGTTACCGTATTGGAAGATGGTGTATTACTTCCCGGAATATCCCACCCAATATTGGTTGTTAAACAAGGACCTGCGTTGATGAAAATGTTATCCAATCCCCAGTTGTCGCAACAGTTACCGGAAGAATTCAACTGAATCCATCGAAATATTGTATTTGTTGTTGCGGCGGCTGCAGGAATTGGAATGGAGAATGGACTCCAATTTGTATAAGCTGTTGCTCCGTTAATAGAAGCATTTCCACCAGGATTCGCTCCCAACTGGAATCCCCATGGACTGAAATAAACAAACTCCACCCAGGTTGCTCCACCGTCCAAACTGTATTGGATGGAAACACCTTCATCTTGTTCGTCCGGACCTTCGCAAGGAACAGGTCCGCCCTGCACCGCGTATCTCATTTCAAAATCGAGCGTTCCACCGGAACAAACGTCGAAACTGGCACTGGTTATGTTTGGTGTTCCAACCGCTGTTGACGCCCAAAAATAAGGCGTATTGTCCATTGATGGCCCACACAAAACACCATAGTTTGCCGCTCCGGAAGTTGACCAGCCTGCAGGAAGTGCATTGTTGTTAAAATCAAAGGCCTGGTTTGCCTGTGTTACTGTTCCGGCAGCCGTTAGCGTAACGACAGTTCCCGGACACACTGTTAATGGATTGGGTCCAGCGATCGAGACCTGGCACGTTTGTGAATACCCAGTTAGAATACTGAGCATACACATTACAAGTAATGTTGCTTTCATAGTAAGTCGTAATAAATGAATAAGAAGAAGCGATCAATAGTCTTCGTTCAGCGAGGCTGAATTACTCGACGATCAAATTTTCAATTCGTAGTTCCTGGAAATTCCATGCTCCCGAAAAATTGGGATTACGTAAGTAGACTTTAGTTTTGTCATCAGACCCGCACGAAGCTGAATAAACCTGGTTTGGCGACAAACTAACATAGTAGAGTGTTTCGTCACTGCCATTGCATCCGGCACAGCCTTCAGCGAATTGAGTGACTATATTAAATCCGACATGCAAAGCATTATTTGTCAGGTTCTCAATTTTTAAAAAAGCAAATTGATAAGCTTGTTTCCCAATTTCAACGTCACAGTCCCCTCGCACATAAGATATTTTTAATTGTGGAGTGGTAATGAGCGAAAGCTCCTCCTGTGAAAACGCTGTCGAACTAAAAAGAACGCATGCAGCGATACTTTTGGTCCATTTTAACAGATCCCTTTTCATAATCTAACAGTTAGTAGTCATTGGTCTACATTAGTAGACAAATGTTTGTTAATAGATGCGTGTTTTAATAATTCGTCAATAGTAATTTTAGCCGAGTCATCTTTTTTAAAGACTCCTTTTGCGACTAAACAGTAGTCTATTTGAGTATCCAAATAGTGTAATAGATATGTGTTTTAATAATAATTCATCAACAATAATTTTAGTCGAGTCATCTATTTTAAAGACTCCCCTTGTGACTTAAAAGTCAGTCTATTTTATCAAAACGCAAGAGCTGGTTACAATTCTACTGTTCTAGTCGAATATTAAGGCTTGTTGGAAGTCCGATTAGAAAATGGGACTATTAAGAGTTTCAGTTTTTGTTCAGAGGAACGATAACAAATTTATAATAATTTGTGAATTATGCAAGCATAATGGCAATTATTATTACAAAAAGTTTAGGTGATGGAGATGTTATGAGTAAAACGGTATATTACGGAATTAATCGATCTTTAAAAGCAGGGGCAGAATCCGCCGCGGTAGACTGCCCCTGCTTTTTATACTATGAATGATTATTACTTCCAGCCAAAATGCTTTTCAGCTTCGTCTACAATCTGCCCACCGATTGCCAGTGATGCAGTTGCTGCCGGAGAAGGTGCATTCAATACATGAATGGAGTTCTCGTGGAATTCGAAACGGAAATCATCTCTGGTATCTCCGTCCTCAGCCAATAGAAGCGCCCTCACTCCTGCTCTTCCCGGATGAATGTCTTCCATTGTTAAGGAAGGGATAATACGCTGCAATGTTTTCAGGAATAAGCGCTTTGAAAAGGCTCTGCGGTATTCATCGATCCCGAATTTCATGTTTTTGAAGAACAATTTCCAGGTTCCTTTATAGGTTAAAGCATCAAAAGTATCTTTCATCGAGAAATCTGTCTTCCCGTAGCCCTCACGTTTAAAAGTGAATACAGCATTCGGGCCACATTCGATCTCCCCGTTCGTCATTCGGGTAAAGTGAACTCCTAGGAACGGGAAATCCGGATTTGGAACCGGGTAAATCAGGTTTTTTACTTTATGTTTCGCTTCCTCTGTCAATTCATAATAATCTCCACGGAAACCAACTACTTTCTCTTTCAGTTTTACGCCGTCCTTTTTAGCCAGGCGATCTGCCTGAAGTCCACCACAGAAGATCAGATATTTCGCTTCAATAGTTCCTTTGTTGGTTGCTACAATCGTCTTTTCAGCCGAACGTTCGATCCCAATTACTTCATGATTTAATTTCATAGCGCTTTTGGGCTGCATGGAAAGGGCTATTTCCGCCATTTTCTCCGTAGCTCCGCGAAAATCAATAATTCCGGTACAAGGAACCCAAATACCACCGATACTTTCCACGTAGGGTTCAATTTCTTTGACGCGTTTTGCATCGATCATTTCGATTCCTTCCGTGTTATTGGCCAAACCATTCTGGAAGATTTTATCCATATTGGACAATTCCGATTGATCTACGGCAACCACCACTTTACCGCATACATCGTGTGCAACGTTGTGTTCTTTGGCAAATGCTACTAATTCATGTCGACCGGCAACGCAGTTTTTAGCTTTCAAAGAGCCTGGCTTGTAGTACAATCCGCTGTGAATAACTCCGGAATTATTACCTGTTTGATGATCCGCCAGTTTCGCTTCTTTCTCAATCAAAACAATTGCTAAATCCGGATAACGCTTTTGCATTTTGTAAAGTGTCGCTGCACCTACTATTCCACCACCGATAATTGCTACGTCGTATGCCATGAATCTGTAAATTTTCTGCAAATGTACTAGAAAAAGCAATAGTATATAATGACTACATTTGAACACTTTCCCAAACAGCGGACAATGAAACAAGAAAAAATTCACTTTGAAAACCTGAATGGATTGCGGTTCATCGGCGCTTTCATGGTCTTCCTGTTTCACGCTTTTACCATTAACCGGGAAGTTTGGGGCGATTTTTTCGAATCCGCTCCGTTTATGGCTCTTCGCAAACTGACTTCCATCGGACATTACGGGGTGAATCTGTTCTTTGTGCTCAGTGGATTTCTTATTACTTTTTTATTGCTGAAAGAATTGAGAGAACGGGGAAAAATCCATGTCGGATTCTTCTTGATCCGTCGGATTCTAAGACTCTGGCCGCTTTATTTCGTAATCGTTTTATTTGGATTTTTTATTTTCCCTTATCTTCCTTTTGGCATTCAAACCGTTCATGAATTCTGGCGCTACGGCTTATTCCTCTCTAATTTTGATGAAATCATTAACGGCAGCCGGGATTCTTTAAATTTTCTCACCGCAACCTGGAGCGTTAGTATTGAAGAACAGTTTTACATTGGCTGGGCATTGATTATCGGGCTTTTCAGGTGGAAAACAATTCGTTCGTTTCAAACCTTCTTTTTGCTGATAATCGGCTGTTCATTCGCTTTCAGGATTTACTATGCCGGGAATCAATCCTACCTGTATTATCACACCATGAGCGTTATTTCCGACATGGGCATCGGCGGATTACTCGCAACTCTCGTTTTCGAAAAAGAGTCGGTTCCATTCATTGAACGGTTGAAAAAATGGCAGATCAGTTTGATTTACCTGCTTGGGATCGGGTTCCTTTTTACGGCACACAAAATTCTTCCCGGAAGACTAATTGCAGTTGAAAGATTGATCTCCGGAACATTTTTTGCCTTTGTATTGATCGAGCAATTGAAATCTCAAAACTCGTTCTTTAAAGCCGATAGAATTCCTTATTTCGAACGGGCAGGAAAATTGACTTACGGCTTTTATTTGTTTCACAGCCTGCTCATCTATTATATCTGCAGTACGTTCGCATCCCTGCATTGGAATCAGCATGCGGCATCCTTTGTTTTGTATTTCTTCATCCTGCTGGTATCAAATAGTCTTTTGTCAGTTCTTTCCTATCGTTATTTTGAAAAGCCTTTATTGAACTTAAAACGTTATTTCCGCGCATGATTTCTATCCAACCCATCCAAGAATCGGACAATGCTGCAATTGCTCTGTTAATTCGAGAAGTGCTGACAGAATTCGGGGCAAACAAACCCGGAACGGTTTTCACGGATCCAACAACAGATCATTTGTTTGAGTTATTCAAAACAGACCGGTCACATTATTTCATCGCGAAAGAAGATGGAATTATTGTAGGCGGATGCGGTATTTATCCCACCAAAGGATTGCCGGAAGGATGCGTTGAATTAGTGAAATTGTATGTGGCTAAAAGTCACCGGAATGTGGGTTTGGGA
>CAMLFH010000038.1 GCA_946479285.1 uncultured Flavobacteriales bacterium
TTTGAAGACTAAATTATGATCAGCCGCGGCTGATCAGTGCGAAAATAATTTAGGACAATTGTAATTACCATCTTTCGAAATTACCTAATCTATCGATCTGAGCCATTTCCACCTTCTTTCAATGCTTTTTGAATCAGGAAGAAGAGTTTGTCAATAGTGTCGTAAGAACCGTTTGGAATAGGCCCCAGAGCAGGAGCGCTGATCACATAACCGAAAGGATCGATCAGTACATAATAGGGATAATTCACAACGTTGTAGCTCTTGAAAATCGAATTGCTCTCTTTACTTGAAATGACTTTCCATGGAAGTTCGTTCTTCAGTTTGGCAAAATCCACTTCAGGTTTGTCCTTGTAAACCATTACGAAGTTGAAATTGTCTTTGTAGCGTTCGTAAATGGGCTTCAACAAGTTCATTTGTTTCATGTTATCCACACTGGTCGGATCTACGAAAAACAAATACAAATATTTCTTTTGAAAGCTCTGAAGCGTAAGGTCTTTTCCTTCGTCTTTCAGGAGGAATTCAGGAGCTCTGGAACCCTGGCTCAATTCTGTAAGCCGGAAACGGATGTTTTGAGCAATAATTTTGTTTTCCGGGTACAAAGCACCTCTTGAGACGCTGTCCAGGATTGTCAAAATATTTGTTTGCGGATAATCTTTGTCAAAATAGCACTCGGAAAGTGTTTTGAGCATGATCATTTCGCGCAGTTTGTATTGTTTGGCTAAAGTATATTCCTGTGAAAGCGCTTTACTGACATCTCTTGGACTGGATTTCAATATCCCGAGATAGACCTTGTTGTTCAAATCAGCATTTATCCGAAGAAGGAGTTTTTCATAATAGTGCATGATATACTCCATGTATGCTTCATTCTGATAGTAAATAGGCGTAGACTTGATGTAGAAATCGTATTTTTCATACTGGTTCCGATTTCCCACAAAACGAAGGTCGTCTAATTTTGCAATCGTGTATTTTCGGTGATAGTTGAAATAACGGTCATTTGTATCTGCTTTGTAATAGGTTTCAACGTTCAGTTTGAAGGTGTCCAAACGCGCTACAAAATACTTGGAATCTGCATTGTGCTTGGTGTAGTAACGAGCCACAAACTCATCATTCCAGCGGTTGAATTCTAAGATTTTGTAATTGATGTCTTCTTTCCCTAAGCCGTAAAAAATCACTTCCACAAAATTGCCGGAAGGATTGTAAGGATCGTATTTGTTTTTCTCCTGGAATAACACTTCGTATTTTGCGGAAGGAGCAGCAAATAAATTCGCCTTATTATTTCCCGATTTCAGAATCAGCTTACGGGTTTCATCCAGGTTGAAAACCAAACTGAAGGAGCTGTCTGCTTTTACTGTTGAGGAAGCAATGCGTTCTTCCCGCATGGTAATGAAATCGGAAATTTGGTAAAGTTCTATTTCTTTCCCCACGTAAGCCGGTGCAAATCCGCTGATCTCGGTAAGCGCTTGTCCGTAGATTTTTGAAAAAGCGAGGGAAACGAAAAAAAGGAGGCTTAAAGTGTATCTGTTCATGTCTAATTAACGAGCTGATCGAAATTTGTTACATACTTATCAATTTTCCCGCCATTTTTATAAATTTCCCGGATAATGGTTGCGTTGATAGCGAAAAGTGAAGTGTCAGGAATGAGGAAAACGGTTTCGATTTCTGTCATATCCCTGTTCATTAATGCAATTGGAACTTCGTAATTAAAATCTTTCACATCTCTCAAACCACGCAGAACATAATTACATCCTTCGTCTTTACACATTTCAACGGTGAGTTTCTGGTAAGTGATCACCCGAACTTTTGGTTCGTCCTGGAAACAGCTTTTGATGTGCTGCAACCTCTTTTCGAGCGGGAACAAATAATTTTTCGTGGAATTGATCCCGACAGCAATCACAATTTCGTCGAATAATCCCAATCCTTTTCGGATGATATCTTCATGACCTTTTGTAAACGGATCAAAAGATCCCGGAAAGCAAGCACTTTTTTTCATATCATTCAAATTGAAAGAAACTAAAGTAAACATTACCGAAGTTTCGGGTTTCTATGTATCCTTCTTCCTGGCTCAGATCTGTTTGTTTTCCATGTTCGATCAAACAAATTCCTCCCGCGTTCAGGAGTTTTTGTTCACGGATAATGCTTACAATCCTGTCGTGAAAGCTTAAGTCATAAGGTGGGTCGGCGAAAATGAGATCAAATGTATCCGTACATTTCTCCAGGTAACCACGTACTTCGTTTTTTACGATGAGCCATTCATTTTCAATTCCCAACTCGTTCTTGAGTTTGTACATGAATTTGATACAAACCGGGTGTTTATCCACAGAAGTAACATTTCCGGCTTCACGTGATAAGAATTCCAGGGAGATATTTCCGGTACCCGCGCACAAGTCGAGGATATTGAGATTGATTAAACTATACCTGTTTTCCAATACGTTGAAAATTCCTTCTTTGGCAAAATCCGTTGTGGGCCTGGAAGGAAAAGTTTTTGGCGGACTGAATCTACGCGCTTTATAAATACCTCTTACTATACGCACAATGCCTGGAATTGAAGGTGAGCCAAAGACTGGATTTCTACTTTTGAGTGTTCGAACAAATTAATTTTTTTTAAATGAGATTGGAGTTTTTCCTGTGTGTTTTCAATCCGGTCACCTGTTCCGTGGATAAATAATTCATTCTTCGAATCGATTTTCAGCTGCGAGAATACGGTAGCCAGGTGGTACACAATGTCTTCTTCACTTTGATATTCCTGGATACTTGTGTGTGCAATATTTCCATCCTTTCGAACCACGAGTGAAAACTGTTCTTCGTGAATGACCAGGTAACTGCGCAAAGGAACCACTGATCCGGTAGTCAGATGACGCAAAACATGTGCAATCTCATGTTGAATTACAATTCTTGGCGCTTTCAGGATCAATACTGATTTCACCCACATCGGCAATTGGTAAATGATCACAGAACTCCATTCCGGTAGTCGGTTGTAATCCACATCGCTTTTTGAAATGGTTTTATGAGCGGTATATTGCAAAAGTGTTTCGGGTGTTGAAGCAGCGAATAAAGAATTGGGAACGAGACAAAATTCGGGTGCAAAATAGGAGCAGGAAAAGTTCTCGAATCGATCCAGGTTACCAATTTTCTCGATGACCTGTGTCAGAACTTCTTTGTAACCCGCATCCGTTCTTTTGGTACAGAGGGCTTTTTCCAACAGCTGAACCTCACTTCCGTTAAACTGGAAGGCCGCAATGCTTTGCTGTGTAATTTCTAGTATTAACTGCACGAACTCGTTTTAAACAAAGATAGCAAACAAAAGCGAATCATACTTGGAGGATCACACTCAGTTTATTGCACGCAGAACGCTTACGCCTTAGCTTCAGCGTTGGCGCATTTCGCAGATATATGGTTTACTCAGATATTATTTGCAACTCTGGCTATTCCTTCCCGGATGTTTAGCGTATTAAAATTGACTAGTATTCCGAGTTTTAAGTTTGTAAGTTTTAGATAGGTGGTCAATTGTTTAAAATGTAAGGCTGAAAAATCAGTAATTGATTTGATCTCAATAATTACTTTGTCTTCTACCAGTAAATCTAGTCGATAACCAACATGCATCTTTACGTCTTTGTGTCGAAACGGGACTTCAAGTTGCCGTTCAACCTTCAAACCTGCTTTTTTCAATTCAAAGTACAATGCAGCTTCATAAGCGCTTTCTAAGAGTCCAGGGCCAACAGTATTGTAGATTTCAAAAATGGCTCCTCTGATTTTATATGAGATTTCGTTTTCTGTCATAGATTGAAGCTACCAACAAAAAAGAGAATTCCAGCTATTGAATTTCAATGTAATTATTCTTATATTATTGTATGCGAGCGTGTTGTAATAAGAATAATGCAATAATTAAACATCTGCGTAAGTCTGCGATCCCGATAACTATCGGCACCGCGTGCAAATTATGGGTAATTTTAAGTCATGGAGGAGCAAGCGTCTATTCAGGAAGAGTGTTACCGTTTAATCTTGTCTTTTTTTGGTCATACACCGAATGAGGAACAGGAGCTATTGATCCGTCATCTTTCGAATTTTACTTTTGAGGAAGAGAATCCTGCCTGTTTTATTCTGAAAGGTTATGCCGGAACGGGGAAAACGAGCATTCTCGGAGCTTATATCCAGGCTTTGCAGGTTGTGAAACGAAAAACAGTATTGATGGCCCCAACGGGAAGAGCCGCTAAAGTGCTTTCTCTCAGGTCTAAAATGTTGGCAACTACCATTCATAAACGCATCTATTTTACAGGAACAGGACCGGATGGAACCGTGAAATTGCAGCTGGCTCCCAATAAATCCAAGAATACGATTTTCATAATTGATGAAGCTTCCATGATCGGCGATTATTCGCTGCAGGCTGACGGAAGCGTTTCGCGAAATTTGCTGGAGGATGTTTTTCAATATGCATTAAGCGGTGAGAATTGTAAATTGATCCTGCTTGGAGATGAAGGCCAGCTTCCGCCGGTTGGCGCGGATGAAAGTCCGGCTTTGAGCATGGCTTATTTGGATCAGCATTTTCCATTGGTACATTTTACGGTTTACGGCTTGACATCAGTGGTAAGGCAAAGAACTGATTCGGGAATCTTGGAGAATGCTACACGTATTCGTCAGGCGCAGGTCGAGGAGACAATTCCGCAGTTGAATGTAAAAGCCTTTCCGGATGTGCAGGCTGTACCAGGCGATGAACTGATTGAGAAAATAGAATCTGCTTACAGCAATTACGGAGCTGATGAGGTGATGATCGTAACACGGTCTAATAAACGGGCAAATCTTTACAATCAGCATATCAGAAACCGGATTTTGGTGATGGAGGAGGAATTGTGTGGTGGTGATTTGCTCATGGTCGTCAAGAATAATTATTTCTGGCTCGATCCGTTGAGTTCTGCCGGATTTATAGCAAACGGCGAATTATTGAAGGTTCACCGTATCCGACGAATTGAAGAGCTTTACGGTGTGCGTTTTGCCCATTTGGAAGTTTCCCTGATCGACTACCCGGATTTGGATCGTTTTGAAACCATAGCTTTCATGGAAACACTTACGATTGAACAGCCAAACCTGGATCGCGGTTTTTTGAAGAACCTGTTCTACGAGATCGAGAAGGACTTTATGTATGAGCACAACAAGCAAAAGCGCTACCAGGAAATTATGAAATCGCCTTACTTCAATGCATTGCAAATTAAGTTTGCATATGCCGTGACTTGTCATAAGTCGCAGGGAGGACAATGGTCGGTAGTTTTTATTGACCACGGTTACCTGGAGTTTGAACAGGTGGATTTTTCCTTTCTCCGTTGGCTTTACACGGCTGTAACTCGTGCTAGTGAGCAATTGTATACGGTGAATTTGATGGAGGAACTAGTAGAGAAGTGACTTCGACTCCGCTCAGTCACCTTATAACAGCATAATTTAATAACAATCAACTTAAAACGAACTTTAGGATCTTCATTCTCCATGCAATTCATCCCAACTATTTTCCAGGTGACTGAGCGGAGTCGAAGTCACCCGTTTATTTACTATTCAGTAATTCCTGCCATTTGAACGAAGTTGGTCCGCAGCTTACTTTCAATCCTTCTAATTGTTTGTTCAGACGGTCAATAACGATCTTAGCGTCTTCTCTGCTTAAATAAGTTCCTGCAAGCACGTTCAATTCTGTTTTCAACTTTTGGATCACTGCAGCAGTTCTTAAAGCAGATAAATAATCATTTCCGGTTAAACGGTATTTGTTCAGTTCACTTTGTACAGACTCATTGGAAGCTTTCAGATTGGTTTTAACAGGATCTGTAAATGTGTTTATTTCCAGTAAAATTCCCCGATTTAAGAAAATATTGACCTGTGTGGAGCGCAAACGTAAGTTGGAAGAATCCATTTTGGCTTTCAACCGTTCTGCATCCGTACCGCCCTGATAGGCATTCCATTCGGTTCTGTCGTTGGACCTCACCACATTGGTTCCGTTCCATTTTCCAACACCTTGTCCGCGGCTGATAATCTCAAAAGGCAGTTTTTTATCCAAAAGCGCTTCGAACAATTGACGAATGGAAACACTGTCTGCCGGCTGCAATAACGAATTGTTGAGTTCCCATTTATTGGATTCGAACTGGTCTACCAAATTCAACTGGACCCGTGCATCAAAGCCTGGTTTTGAATCTGCCAGGTTCACGTGAAGCATCACTTCGTCTGCATTGTCTGAAAGCGGTCCGTCGGGAATAGCAATCAATCGTACTTCGAAAGGGGTTTTCAGCGTATCTGCTCTGAAAGTAAATTCCTGCGTGTACAAATCAAAAGTAGAGGAATCCGCAAAGGTGTAGAATCCGTCTTTCTCCGTAAAGTCGACCCAATGATGGCCCATGGCAGATTTGTAATTGTCTAATCGCCTTTGATAAATAGCCATTAAATCAATTGCCGCCTTTTTTTCGATTTCCAGCTGCTCAATGATCTTTTTGTAGCGCTCGTATTCTCCATAGAGGTAGATAATTCCATTCTGTTCTTTCTTACGAGCTTTCTTGCCCGAATCTGTTTTTGGTTGAGCTGTGAATTCACCACCTGTCGTTTTCTTCAGTGCTTTTTTCTTTTTCCGTTTCACCGAACCGGGAACTTTCGAACTGGTAGTAATCGTTCCCATGGTCATATTGGAATATTTGTGCTCGTCTTCGTTGATCTTCTTCTCGGTTTCGTCCTTTTTTCGCTTAGCTGTTTCGATCTCATAATCGTAGCCTCTCTTTCCGTAAATCTTGTCCCACAACTTAGCAATTTTATCCTTTTCGAGTTCATCGATGACGGTTTGGAAAGTCTTTCCGTCGCTATAGGTCGAATCAGGAGAAAGGAAACGCGTATCATTTGAGCCGAAGAGGTGATAAGAGAGTCCGTTTCTTTCAATGACAACAGTTGTTTGCTTTTTGGAGTTGTAGCCCCAAACATCGAAATGAAGCTGTGTCAGTTTGTTCTCGCCAACGGTTTCAAAATCAATTGTCGGCATACGAACAGGCTCCAGGTTTGTTTTATTTCTTTTGGAAACATCTATGATCTTTGCTTCATACGGGAAAAGGCCAACAGCTTTCGGAAGACCTTTGTTCCATTTTCCGTTTTCATCCTTTTCGCGTTCATTTAAAAGTCCGGAGGTTTCCGAACCATCTCCGGCAGCGATCAGAACGTTTTTAAAGGTGTTTGCAGTTCCGCCTAACAACAGGAAGATTTCATAAGCTCTCTTTTCTACATAGGCATTTGTAGCATAGTTCATGGCTTCAATGGTTACCAATTGGTCTTCTGCTGTCAGAAAATGAAACGTTGCCAGCATAGCCGATTTATCGTCAAAGCTGAGACTGGGGTTCAGAACTGCCAGGATCTTTTTTTGGATTTCCAGAGTCCCGTTTTCCGATTTCATGGCAGAAGCAGGGAGTTTTGATTTTAAAAGCGTTTCAAATTGGTTATACTGCGATTTATAGCGCTCCAGGTCATTTTCAGACTGACGGGATGCCAGCAGGATTTTATTGAGTTCCCACAGAGCCATTTTATTGGCTGCTTCGGCAATAATTCCTTTCGGGGACTTTTCAATTTCTCCTTTGCGGATAAAAAGTGAATTCGGGTTATTAATGATATAGCTTTCAATTGAATCGTAGTTCAATTCTTTGTTCATCAAACGAACAAGCGGACCGGAGTATTCAAAGTAGCGCCCAATGCTGTTATCAAGAATAGGACTTTTCTTCACAATATGAAAAAGGTATGCGCGGTCTTCTGCTGTGAGATCATTTGTCCCCTGGCTAAAAGCCGCGGTAAGAGATGCAAATGAGATTAAAAGAGTGTAAACGTATTTCATTCGTTTGATTATGGAATTCAAATATCCTTAATAAATGGTTTTACTAAAATACGTAACAAAAATAGTTGTTAACAAAAAAGTCCAACCTTTCGATTGGACTTTCTAACTATGTGCTCAATATTTTTTAATGATTAATGATCAACGGAATGCGTTCACTGATTTCCAGTCCGCTATTGATCTCGATGTAATAAACTCCGTTGGAGTAAACATTCAGATCAAATTCAAGGGTAAATAGTCCTGAATAAGATTCATTGAACACCATTTTACCCTGAGCATCGTAAATAATAATATGCTCCATTGGTGTTCCGTTTGCTACTACTTTGAACTGTCCGTTGTTCGGGTTCGGGAATAAAGAGAAGTTTGAAACCTCTTTTTCATCGATTCCTGCACAATTGTTAACATCAATGGTTGTTTGATCAAAAGCAGAACAATTGTTCACATCTACGTACGTGTACGTCACGATAGACGACCCGACACCGGCAGCAGCAGGGTAGAAGATGTTTGTTGTAATTCCGTCTCCGGTATAAGTACCACCGGCAGGTAAACCGTTAGACATGGTAAACGGAGCAACGTATGAACAAACAGGCTGGAACGGATTAACCGTAACAATCGGATTTGTATTTACGACCACCGGAAGAACTGTTGATGAAGCTGCACAACCGTAAACGTTTTGAACAGATACCCAGTAATTTCCGGAAGCGGTTACCTGTATCACTTGTCCGATGTCTCCGGTTGACCAGGTGTTGGTTCCTGTTCCCGAAGTGAATAAGAATAATTCTTCTCCCTCACAAATGGTTGTTGGTCCGCTTGGCGTGACAATCGGAGTTGCCGGCGCTGGGTTTACAGTCACTACAACAGGAGCAGAAGGCTGAGAAGAACAACCGCTTTGGTATCCCGTTACGTAATAAGAACCAGAAGTTGTAACCGTAATAGACTGTGCTGTAGAATTAGTTGACCAAAGACAGTTCGGATTAGATGATGTCAGTGTAATACTTGATCCGTCACAGATTGTTGTTGATCCGGATGAAGAAATCGTTGGTATTGGTGGCGTAGGGTTAACTGTTACGTTCATCGGTGCACTGGTACTGGTACAACCGTTTCCATTGGTATATGTAACGGTATAAGATCCGCTCGTAGTTACATTGATACTTTGTGTGGTGATTCCACCTGGAGCCCATGCATTTCCGCTGGTGTAAGACGACGTTAGTGTCACAAAATCTCCACTGCAAATGGTGGTTGCTCCCCCAGCTGTAATAGAAGGCTGAGAAGGATTTGAGAACACTGTCACCACAACCGGAGCGGAAGACGAGGATGCACAACCGTTTCCGTCAATGTAGATCACACTGTAAACACCTCCTGTATTTACGGTAATGCTTTGCGCCATTGCTGATGTTGACCAGGAATTACCCGTTGGCTGCGAAGAAGTCAGTGTAACTGATCCGCCTGAACAGAATGAAGTTGGTCCGCTTGCAGTAACTACCGGAGCAGGAGGAATAGCATTCACAGTTACAGTTACAGGTGCTGAAGCAGGACTTGTACATCCGTTTACATCCGTGTGGGTAACTGTATATGTTCCGTTGCTGCTTACTGTAATAGAATTCGCAGTTGAACCACTTGACCATAAGTTATTCGAACTGTAAGAAGATGTCAGTGCTACTGATCCACCCGAACAGAAAGAGGTTGGTCCGCCTGTATTGATAACGGGTGCTGCAGGAATCGGATTCACCGTTACTATTGTTGAAGATGATGCAGGAGAAACACACCCGTTACCGTCTGTAACTGTTACCGAATAGGAACCAGCCGTAGAAACAGTGATGGATTGTGTATTTGCTCCTGTCGACCATAAGTTACCACCTGTTGAAGAAGATGTAAGTGTTACGGAAGAACCAGCACAAATGGATTCGGTTGTTCCAGTAACAATTGTTGGTGCTGGAGGTGTTGGATTAACAGTAACTGTTTTCGGAGCTGAAGATCCGGAGCTGCATCCATTTGTAATGACCTGTACCAGGAATGTTCCCGAACTGCTTACTGTAATGGATTGTGTTGTCGCACCATTCGACCAGAAGTTATTATTTGTGGAAGATGAAGTCAATACGACCGAACCACCTGCACAGAAGGTGGTAGATCCGCTGGCTGTAATCGTTGGAACGGAAGGAATTGCATTTACAACCACATTTACAGGAGTAGATGCAGCTGAAGTACAACCCAATACTGTTTGAGTAACGGTATAAGAACCACTTGCACTTACGGTGATTGATTGGGTAGTTTCTGTCGTTGACCAGGTATTTCCTGAACTTGCAGAAGAAGTTAATACCACAGATCCACCTGCACAGAATGTAGTTGGTCCGCCAGCAGTAACAGCAGGTGCAGCAGGAACCGGATTTACTGTAATCGTTTGAGTCGCACTTGGACTTGTACATCCTAGTAAGGTTACGTTTACAGTATAAGTTCCGCTGGCAGATACCGTGATTGATTGTGTTGTTGCACCTGTCGACCACAAGTTTCCTGTTGCTGCGGAAGAAGTTAATACCACAGATCCACCCGCACAGAATGTAGTAGGACCACCTGCTGTGATCGTTGGAGCAGCAGGAATAGGATTCACCGTTACGCTGATCACATTTGAAGCAGTTGAAGAACACGGTCCGTCAACAATGGTTACAGAGTATGAACCGGAAGTTGTTACCGTGATTGACTGTGTAGTTGCACCATTCGACCACAAGTAAGAAGTTCCTGCTGTTGATGTAAGAACGACTGAACCACCTGCACAGAATGTTGTTGCTCCACCGGCAGTGATTGTCGGAGTAGCAGGAGTTGGATTCACCAATATGTTTGTTGAAGCAGATGCACCTGAAGAGCATCCCAGTAAGATTTGCTCTACCGTATAAGATCCGGCTGCTGTAACAGTGATCGATTGTGTTGTTGCACCTGTCGACCACAAGTTTCCTGTGGAAGCAGAAGATGTCAATACTACCGAACCACCTGCACAGAATGTTGTTGGTCCGCCTGCAGTAATTGTTGGAATAGCTGGAATTGGATTCACCGTTATGTTAATCACGTTCGAAGCAGTTGAAGAACATGGTCCGTCAATAATAGTTACGGAATAAGAGCCCGAAGTTGCTACTGTAATTGATTGTGTTGTTTCTCCTGTCGACCACAAGTAAGAAGTACCTGCTGTTGATGTCAGAACGACTGAACCACCTGCACAGAAAGTTGTTGCTCCACCGGCAGTAATTGTCGGAGTAGCAGGAGTAGGGTTCACCAATATGTTTGTTGGAGCAGATGCACCGGAAGAACATCCCAGTAGGATTTGCTCTACGGTATAAGGTCCTGCTGTTGTTACAGTAATGGATTGTGTTGTTTCACCTGTTGACCACAAGTTTCCTGTTGCTGCGGAAGATGTCAATACTACAGAACCTCCGGCACAGAAAGTTGTTGGTCCGCCCGCAGTGATCGTAGGAATAGTTGGAATCGGATTCACCGTTATGTTAATCACGTTCGAAGCAGTTGAAGAACAAGGTCCGTCAATAATAGTTACGGAATAAGAACCCGAAGTTGTTACTGTAATTGATTGCGTTGTTTCTCCTGTCGACCACAAGTAAGAAGCACCTGCTGTTGATGTCAGAACAACTGAACCACCTGCACAGATAGTTGTTGCTCCACCGGCAGTAATTGTCGGAGTAGCAGGAGTAGGGTTTACCAATATGTTTGTTGGAGCAGATGCACCGGAAGAACATCCCAGTAAGATTTGTTCTACGGTATAAGCTCCTGTTGTTGTTACAGTAATGGATTGTGTTGTTTCACCTGTCGACCACAAATTGCCTGTAGCAGCAGAAGAAGTCAATACGACAGATCCACCAGCCGAACAGAATGTAGTTGGTCCGCCTGCAGTAATTGTTGGAACTGTTGGAATCGGATTCACCGTTACGTTTGTTGCTGAAACAGCAGGAGTGGAACATCCGAATCCGTTGGATACTTCTAAAGTATAAGTTCCGGAAACACTCACTGTAATGGATTGTGTTGTTTCCCCTGTCGACCAAAGGTTTCCTGTTGTGGAAGATGAACTCAGTATAACTGATCCACCATCGCAGAATGTAGTTGGTCCGCCGGCTGTAATTGTAGGAGCCGTTGGATTTGGATTCACAGTTACATCTGTCGATGCAGACGAACCGGAAGAGCATCCCGAAGATATTTCTTCTACGGTATATGAACCTGTTGTGATAACCGTAATGGATTGTGTTGTTTCACCTGTTGACCACAAATTTCCTGCAGCAGCGGAAGAAGTTAAAGTTACAGAACCACCATCACAGAATGTTAGCGGTCCGCTGGCTGTAATTGTTGGAACGGCAGGAATCGGATTTACTATCACGCTTGTTGCTGAAGCAGCAGGAGTGGAACACCCGAATCCGTTGGATACAATCAGGGAATAACTTCCTGAAGCTGTTATTGTGATTGACTGTGTTGTTTCACCTGTCGACCAAAGGTTTCCTGTTGTGGAAGATGAACTCAGTACGACTGATCCACCATCGCAGAATGTAGTTGGTCCGCCGGCTGTAATTACCGGAACTGCCGGGTTCGGGTTAACGGTTACATTCGTTGCAGAAGCAGAAGAGGTAGAACAACCGAATCCGTTTATGGCTTCAACAGAATAAGTCCCTGTAGTTGTAATTGTGATGGATTGTGTCGTTTCACCAGTTGACCATAAATAAGAACTTGCAGTGCTTGAGGTCAATGTAACAGACCCGCCGTCACAGAATGTTGTTGGTCCACCTGCAGAGATTGTTGGTGCAGTTGGGTTTGGATTTACAGTAACGTTCGTTGAAGTACTTAAAGGACTTTGACAACCGTTAACATCCGTTATTTCCACGGAATAATTCCCTGCGGTTGTAACTGTGATAGATTGTGTGGTTGCCCCGTTCGACCATAAATAAGAAGCTCCCGGACTAGAAGTTAAAATAACTGACCCACCTGCACAGAATGTAGTTGGTCCGCTAGCTGTAATTACCGGTGCCGCAGGAGTTGGATTTACGGTAACAGTTATCGGGGCACTAGGAAGACTTTGACAGCCACCAAGGATATTTGTACGTGTTACTGTAAATGTACCAGAAGTGTCTGTTGAGATAGACAGCGTTGTCTGACCATTTGACCACAAATATGTATATAATCCGAAGGTGGTCGACAACGTAACAGAACCGCCTTCACAGAAAGTAGTTGGTCCACTGGCAGTAATCGTCGGTGTTGCTACGCTTACGTTCACAGTGACATTTTTCGGAGCACTTGGATTACTCATACATCCGAATGCATTTCCTACTTGTACTGTATAAGATCCTGAAGCTCCTACTACTATAGATTGAGTAGTTTCCCCTGTCGACCACAAATAGGATGTTCCTGTACTCGAAGTCAATGTAACTGTTTGTCCCAGGCAGAAAGTTGTTGCACCACCAGCTGTAATGGTAGGAGTGGCTGGATTTGGATTTACTGTGACAGCAATTGCCGCACTTGCCGTACTTTGACATCCGTTTCCGTCTGTAATCTGAACAGTGTAATTTCCTGAAGTTGTTATGTTAATAGAAGGGGTAGTAGCTCCTGTAGACCATAAATAGGAAGTTCCGGCACTGGAAGTCAAAGTCACTGACCCACCCGCACAGAATGTTGTTGGTCCGCTTGGAGTAATTGTTGGTGCACCTGGTAAAGGGTTAACCGATACCGCTGTTGCAGCACTTGCAGCACTTAAACACCCTGCTCCATTCGTTACCTGAACAGTATAAGAACCGGCAGTTGTAACGTTGATAGAAGGGGTAGTTGCTCCTGTAGACCATAAATAAGAACTTCCAGCACTGGAAGTAAGAGTTACCGAACCACCAGCACAAATAGTTGTTGATCCGCTTGCAGTAATTGTTGGTGTCGCAGGCAAAGCATTCACGGTTACAACCGTTGGAGCGCTTGCTGTACTTTGACAGCCTGAAGCATTCGTGACTTGAACAGTGTATGAACCTGAAGTAGTTACTGAAATCGACTGAGTAGTTGCCCCGGTTGACCATAAATAGGAAGTTCCGGCACTGGAGGTCAATGTAACCGAACCACCTGTACAGAACGTTGTTGATCCGCTTGCAGTAATTGCAGGAGCAGCTGGTAAAGGATTTACGGTTACAGGTGTTGCAGCACTCGCCACACTTTGACATCCGTTTGCGTCTGTAATCTGAACAGTATAATTTCCGGAAGTTGTTGCGCTGATAGAAGGGGTAGTAGCACCTGTCGACCACAAATAAGAAGTTCCGGCGCTTGAAGTAAGAGTTACCGAGCCACCTGCACAGAATGTTGTTGATCCACCAGCAGTAACTGTCGGAGCGGTAGGTAGGGGATTAACTGTTACTGATATTACATTACTTGGGCTGCTTAAACAACCACCTCCGTTTTCTTTTTGTACAGAATAGTTTCCGGAAGTCGTAACTGTAATAGATTGTGTTGTTTCCCCGGTCGACCATAAATTATTGTTTACAGACGAGGAAGTTAATACCACCGACCCTCCAGCACAGAAAGTTGTTGGACCACCTGCCGTAGCAGTTGGAACAGAAGGAAGCGGGTTAACACTAACAGTTGTCGCTGTGCTTGCAGGGCTTAGACATCCTGCGGCATTTGTAACCTGGACGGTATAATTTCCGGAAGATGTAACAAGAATAGATTGTGTAGTTTCACCTGTAGACCACAGATAGGAAGTACCTGCACTTGAAGTTAAGGTTACAGAATTCCCTAAACAGAAATTTGTTGAACCGCTTGCTGTAATTGTTGGAGCAGCAGGTAAAGCGTTTACTGTTACAACGGTCGGAGCGCTCGCAGTACTTTGACATCCTGAAGCATTTGTAATTTGAACAGTATAAGATCCTGAAGTCGTTACGTTGATAGAAGCGGTTGTAGCACCTGTCGACCATAAATAAGAAACACCGGCACTTGAAGTTAATATTACAGAACTACCTGCGCAGAACGTTGTTGATCCGCTCGGTGCAATTGTTGGGGCAGTTGGCAAAGGATTAACTGTTACAGTAGTGGAAACACTCGCAGCACTTTGACAACCCGCTGCATTCGTTACTTGAACAGTGTAATTTCCTGAAGTCGTTACACTAATAGAAGCAGTAGTAGCTCCTGTGGACCATAAGTATGAAGTACCCGCACTTGAAGTAAGAGTTACCGAACCACCTGCACAGAATGTTGTTGATCCGCTCGGGGTAATTGTAGGTGTTGCAGGTAAAGCATTAACTGTTACAGTTGTTACGGCACTCGCCGCACTTTGACATCCTGAAGCATTTGTTACCTGAACAGTGTAATTTCCTGAAGTCGTTACGTTAATAGAAGCTGTTGTAGCTCCTG
>CAMLFH010000039.1 GCA_946479285.1 uncultured Flavobacteriales bacterium
TGTTTGGAGAAAAGACTATAAACAACAAAGCCCTACTTCGCTCTTGCGAGCTATGATTATGGCTGAAAAATGGTGGACTGAGTCCACCGAAGCCCGTCGGAGAATTGTTTGGAGAAAAGACTATAAACAACAAAGCCCTACTTCGCTCTTGCGAGCTATGTAGGGCGAAGGTGGAGTCGGAGGGGTTCGAACCCTCGTCCAAACAATGGTTCCGAATGTCTTCTACATGCTTATTTTTTGATTAGTTTTCGAGCTGAATTCGGACAAAAACACCCAAGATCCAACCTTAGCTTCTAAGATCTCACACCTTGCGCGAAGCTCGCTCAGTGCCAGATTTTCTAAAATGATTCCCCTTGGCCTGCTGATCGAAAATCAGAATCGTGCAGAGGAGAAACTTGTCCGTGTACTATATCTTCCACTGGATTAAGCCGAATTTACCTAGTAAATTAAGCAGCAAGTGCGTATGACGTATTGTCAATTATGGTTTGCAGCAAGATATTAAAGAGCTTCACTACAACGCTCTGCATGCTTCCCACCGAAATCTCGATCGCTGTCAAATCCAATGTCGACCCCAGTTGTAACACACAAATTTACTAAAAATACCGATTGAGTATTGACTCGGTTGTATTTTGTTAACTAAAATAATCCCGGATATCCGGAAATGTCAAAACTTAAAAAAGAAATAAGCCACTGCAGCCCATTCTTTCTTAATTCCCCTGGCGTAGCCTAAAGTACCGTGGCTTGAATTTTCAACGGTTCCGTCGTCTTTGATATAACCCAAAGTAGAATGACTGGAATTTTCAACGGTGCCATCCTTTTTCACATAACCAACAGTTGAATGGCTTCTGTTTTCTATTGTACCATCACTTTTGATGTAGCCAATCGTACTGTGGCTTTTGTCTTCGATCGTTCCATCACTTTTGATGTACCCAATGGTTGAATGGCTGCTGTTTTCAACCGTTCCGTCACTTTTAATATAGCCGGTTGTACTATGGCTTCCGGATTCAATGGTTTGTGCTTTGGCAAATGCTGCGCTTGCCAACATCACCGCTATTGCGATTACTTTTTTCATATAAGACGGTTTCTTTTCGAACAAAAATAACTCATTCATGAACTGAACGATTGATAAATCTGAGGGAATTCATATTCGATGAGTGCTGATTTGTATCTGCAGAAAATGAAGATATATTCGGTTTTGAAATACGGGTGGGAAAGGTGCTTTTAATCAACGCTTTTTTCAGGTGCCAAAGCACCTTCTTGCTGTTCTTGTTTTTGTTTATTCACTAATTGAGCCAACTCCCGAAGCCGCATTTTATGTAACTCCTTCACTGTCTTCTCCTTATTTTTCTTTTGAGCCAACAATTTGGAATGAAGCTTTTTGTTGGTTGTATTCTTCTGTTTGGACATGGTACAAAAGTACTAGCTAAAAATCAAGTTACAACACAAAAGTTGGTACCTTAGTCCGGAAATAGTTTAAATTTATTTCATGAGATTTATTCGACCGAAAATAATTGGCACTTTAAAGGTTAATGAAATGATGTCGGGAACATTAGCCGTTATAAATGATATCAGGAATGCACCCAATAAGATTATTGTCCCATGTCAATCAACAGAACACGGAGAAGAAATCATAAAACGAATTAAAGACGCAAAGTTCGGTGAGGTGCTTCATTTATAAGGAACTTAAAAAATCAACTTACATTAAATCATGCAAAACCAATTCTACAAAGTCATGAATGCCTATTCCGATGAGGAATTACTGGCTGTTTATAAAGACCGCTCCAAATATACCCCGGAAGCAATTGAGGCAATGGAAACGGTTCTTTCGGAACGAAAACTCATGGAAGATGCAGCGGAAATAGCAGCTGAACAAAAAGCCGAAGAGATTTTATCTAAAGAAGAGCAACTGGCTAATTTCCAACGTTCCGAATTTGGAAAGGTTATCTCAGATGAAGCTTTTGCACAAGAACATCTAACGAATTCAATCTATTTGCAGCGCTTTATTTCTCCTTTGCATCAGTACAATTGGGTGAACACCATTTTCATCATTTTGGGTATCACCGGACTTACTCTGGCATTGATCATTCTTGGAATTGGTGACTATCACTCACCCTTCCCTGCCATGCTGGCCATTTGCAGTGCAGCTGCCCTCCTACTGCCATTCGGGATCTGGAAACTCTCCAAAAATAAAGCGCAATTAACCATCCGAAAGAAAATCAACAGGATTGTCGTTTCAATAGAAGGAGCAAAAGACCAGCACGAAATTTCCCTGCCTTTGAGATACGAATCTTACTGGCAATGGCATCAAATGAGGCAAGGTCATGTAAAGCTGAAGCAAGTGATGCTGCATATTTTTCTTTATGATGATAAGAACGACTCCTGTTTTGAATTAAGGGAATTGATGCCGATTCAAAAATCACCACCGCCCCATTGGGAAACGCTTCCGAAGAAGTTTACGACCAATAAAACAAATCATTTCGCCTATTGGGGACATGGCTTCCAAAAACCATTCTTGTATGAATTCCAAAAAATCCTCGATGGTTTGCAGGAAGGGAAATAAGTAATCTATACAACGAAAAAGCCAACCCTTTCGGATTGGCTTTACTATATGAGGTAAAAAATCACTCACGATTTTACAATTCTCCGGGAAACGACCTGTCCGGCTTTGTCCGTAACTCTTAGAATATAAGTTCCCGGAGCTAAATCTGGCAGCCGGATATTCCCTTTCATGCCAAGATCGCCGGTACTGATCATTTTACCCGACAGATCTGCAAGTTCAAATTGCGCACTCTCCAGTTGAGCCTGAACAGTTATTTCCGTTGAAAAAGGATTCGGATAAACGTGCATCTGAGCATCATCTTCCTTTTCCGCAATTGACAAGGTGTTATCGTAATGAGCAAGGATTGTAGCGTAATCACCATTCGCGGCCAAAAACAATCCGGCATCGTTATGCAAAAGGATACTTTGATTACCGGCCGATTGGGAAAGTGTGTCGAAATCGATTATATCTCCGCTTTGTTTGTTTAAAAGATAAACGGCAGAATAATAAGGTCCGCCTGTCCACTGTGTAGCTGCAACAACCGGATTTCCATTAGCCAGCAGCAAAAGATCCGTCACATCGTAAGTATCCGTAGAGAATCCCTGTCTCCAGATCTCCGTTCCGGAAGGATTGAACTTGAAAATGGATGCCAGGTATTCATTTTGCTCTGTGGAATTGATTCCCGACAAGTAAATAAAATTTTCACTGTCGGCCACAATATCTAAACTATTGTCACCGAATACCATATTCTGAGCAAACTGGGTTTGATTCCACTGAAAAACACCGTTTGCATTCAATTTTTTCAATGAATAGGCATAATTCATAAACGAAAGAGCGTAGATACTTCCATCGGGTGCTTCGGTAATTCGGGGAGTTGCATAAACAAAATCTGCGGTATCAGGTGTGCTCCAAAGTAGTTGTCCGTTGGGAGCAAAACGAGTAAGCTCATACTCTCCGTCACAGGCAATCAGGTCGCCGTTTGCAGCAATAACCATATCTGCTCCGTAGGTCCAGCTCAGGGTATCGTATTTGACCCATTGTTCGTTTCCAAGCTGGTCGTACTTCACAATTGCACCAAGCGAAAGTCCATTATCATAAACACTTCCGCTCACAAAGGTATTTCCGTTGAGATCTGTAACGCACTTCTGAGAACCTCCCGAAGCATAGATATTCTCAACAATACTTTTTTGCCAGCGCTCTTGTCCGTTGGAATCAAAGCTGATCACAAACCAGTTTGCATCTTGCTGACTAACAGTTAACTGACCGGAAAAATAAGTATTCCCCTGCTGGTCAACCCCTCCGTTGGAAAGGTTAAACTGCTCATAAATAGGATGCTGGTAGATCTCTTCCCAGATAATACTTCCTGCAGCTGAGATTTTCTGAAGCATTAAGCGGTTGTAAGAATTTGAGGGAGGCAAATATTTGGTGATCATTGTGGCTTTGATGACATTGCCGCTTCCGGCGTCAAAAAGTCCAATCACGTTCATGTAAGCGGTGTCGGCTGTAGTATATTCGTTCAGCCACTGACGATCGAGCTGTGCTTTTCCTACTTGCGGCAAGAGGCAAATCGAAAGGAAAAACGTAAAATTTAGTAATTTTTTCATGGTGTATCTATTTATGGTACAAACATATCGGATTACAATCCTTGGCGATAGGACTTTTTACGGTTCCAGCAGCAGATTGAAAGAATCTAACTGCGCGAAGCATCCCGAAAAGCCGCCGGAGTCATTCCGTTCTTTTCTTTGAAACGCCTGATAAAGTAACTCGGATCTTCGAAGTTGAGCTGAAATGAAATTTCTTTGATGGAAAGATCCGTATGAAACAGCAAACGCTTTGTTTCCAACATTACCTGCTCTTCAATCAATGATTTAGCAGAAAGTCCCAGATCGCGTGAGCATACCTCATTCAAATAGTTTGGAGTAATGTGAAGCATTTCTGCATATTCTGACACAGATCTGATTTCTGTAAAATTAGCAGCAATAAGTGCCATGTATCTTTCCAGAACTCCATGCTTTGCAGGAATATCAAGAGATTGTTCAAAAGGCCTTTTCAGCAGCTGGAGCATAGATCGCACGATCGATTTCAGTGTTTCCTGGGAAGCAATTTTTTCAGACAAACTGTAAGCTTCAATCAATTTCCGCAGTGTTGCGAAGATCTCTTCCGAAAGTTTTAAGTGAGGCTGAGCAGTATGAAGTGAAAAGAAGGGATATTCCCGAAAAAAGGCCGCAGCACTTGTTTCATTATCGTAGAAATAAGATCTTAGAAACCGGAAATTGCAACCCGAAGAATTTGCACTGCGATTCATCATGTGAACCTGGCCTGTACGAATAAAATAAACAGATGCTGTATCGTTTGGGTAGTTGACAAAATCGATGGATTGTGTTCCCCCGCCTTCATAAAAGAGGATGAATTCAAAATAATCGTGACGATGCGGAACTTCCGGGCTCACGGCACCCGGGCTTTTCCCCCAAAGCGAAAAATCGTGCTGACCGGTTAACCCTAATTTATGTACAGGAATTTGTTCCAAAGTAATGCTGGTATTTTGATCGAAGGTAATACAATTCATTCTTTTGGAAAAATACCTTTCCAACCTTTCACCGATTCTTTATCCTATTATTTATGAGATTAATTCTTCCTTTTCTACTGCTTTTCCACACCCTAAATTCAACAGGGCAATGCATTGGGAATTTAATCTCCAATGGTTCATTTAACAGTCCTGAAGGCGTAGGAGTTACTGCTCCAGGCTGGACAGGACAACTTACTCCGGATGTGAATGACACTGTTGGTCCTTTGATTACTACTCCCGGATATGTGTGGATTGGCGGACCTCCAGTTGCTTCTTCAGACGGAGGAACCTGGCAGAATCTGTTCAGCGGATCTGAATACATCCAGCAGACATTAAACCTTACTCCCGGAAAATCTTACACACTTACATTCGAATATGCCGCCCAGGGAATCTCATTTGATACGTCTTTTGCATTTACGGATCCTGTTGGGGTTCATGTTTACTTTAACAATGTATTTGCCACTGCAACTCCACTGGATACTACTCCATTTACCTGGGAAAATTACTCCTATACATTCACAGCTGCAAGTGCTTCCATGGTATTAAAAATCAGCCCGAATAAAGACGCTTATGTAGCCTTGGACGGAATATGCATCCTACCTGTTTCTTCGGTTATAAGCATGCCTGATATTTTCACTCCCGACAATAACGGCATCAACGATCTTTATCACCCGATAAAACTGATGGATAACATCGCCGAAGCAACACTTAAGATTGTAAATCGCTGGGGAAATTTGGTTTATGAAACAGACAATCCCATGAGCGGATGGAATGGCCAATTCAATGGCGAAGATTGTTCGGAAGGAGTTTATTTCTGGGTTTTAAACTATACGGCAAACAATGAACAGGCTAGTGAATCCGGTTATTTGCATTTAATGAGAAAATAGTAAGCGCCGTTTGGTTAAACTTCCGATTTTTTCTGTATCATTGAATTTAATTACAATTACTTTTCAATTCACTGATTTACAAGGAGAAAACACTATTTACTAAAATCACTGCTTTATGTCTGATGATGCTCTCAAAGATTTACAAACCGCTTATCGAAACGGGGATTTAAACCTCTACCTGGGCGCCGGAGTTTCTGCCGCAAGCGGACTTCCCAACTGGAAACAATTAGTGGTAAGCATGTATTTCCGATACATGAATATTGAACATTGGCATTCCATTCGGCCTTTTCCGAATTATTTGTATGCGATTGGTGAATGGTACCTGGATAAAACCGGAGAATCCCTCGATATTATTATCCGCAAGCTGAAAACCGGCCTGCATGAAGAAGAATTCCTGAAATTTCTCTACGAAAGTTTGTACAATCAGCTAGACGGTGCCACTATCAAAAATCCTTTTGACAGTGCCTCGGCAAATCTATTGTTGACAGAAATTACCGCATTGGCAGCTGAGCCAAACAGGACTATCAACTCGGTCATTACCTACAATTTTGATGATTTGCTCGAACAATCCTTCCAAAGCAGAAACATTTCCTACACATCGGTTTTTGAAACGCGAACTTTTCCGCAACAAGATTCCATTCCAATCTATCATCCGCACGGATTTATGCCTTTCGACAATGATCTGCCCACTCCGAAAAGTACCGGAAACCTTATTTTGTCGGAAGACGATTACAATTCCATTGCCAACAACAGCCATCACTGGGCAAACCTCATCCAAACCAGCCAACTCACCCAGGGAACCGGGCTCATGATCGGTCTTTCTTTCTCAGACCGCAACCTGCGCAGGCTCATCGACCTCATCGCCAATATTCCTTTGCACACCAACAATTACATTTTCCTGAAACGGCATGCTATGCCCGAATTCACTGAAAAAGATTCCAAAGACATCAAGCAGAAAGCGGACGCGATCCTGGACAAAATGCATCTTGCTGCGGTAAAAGGAGATGAAGTGGTATACGAAAATTCTCACATGATCCTCACCGAACTTTTCCGCATGGATGAAATCATCACCCACCGCGTCTTTGATGAAATGCGTATCAAACCTATTTGGTTCACGGAATATTCGGAGATCAGTGATTTTGTGCAGAGGATCCGGGAGTGAAAAATCCACTATGCCTTTACCGCAAATACGCAAATTTCGGAGGCACTTACCAGTCGCCTTCTTCTCTTGAATAAAATGGTTGTTAAGACAAGCGAGACCGGTAGGCTCGCCTTTTTATTTGCGTATTTGTGGTAAAAAAAGAAAAAGCTGTGTCGAAGACACAGAATAATTTAGCTTAATTTTCCGTACCTTTTATCTTCTAATTGCTTTCCCATGAGAAAAACAATAGCAGCAATGAACATGTCCCTCGATGGCTTTTGTGATCACACCTTAGGAGTCGTGGATGACGAAACGCATCAACATTACAACGACCTGTTGAAAGAATCGGGAGATTTGCTCTATGGACGAACGACTTACCAATTGATGGAAGACTATTGGCCTTTATTGGTCGAAAATCCGGGAGAGGATAAAGTGTTGAATGAATTTGCAGTCCTGATCGACGATATCTCCAAAGTGGTTTTCTCGCATACACTAAAAAATGTGACCTGGAAGAATTCCCGCATCGCCAGCAAAAGTTTAGCAGAAGAAATTGCGGCTCTCAGAAAAGAGTCCGGCTCTCCTATTTTCATCGGCAGTCCGGGATTGATTGCCCAGGCCCTGGAGCAAAACCTGGTGGATGAACTACAAATCATGGTCCATCCTGTTATTGCCGGGAAAGGATTGGTGCTGTTTAAAAATATTTCGGAGCAGATAAATCTTCAGCTTTTCAAAACAAAAACATTTACGTGCGGCGCCGTTTTACTTTGTTATCAAAGGGCTTAAACGCAATTCCATTCATCCGAATCGATTGCCCATTCCTAATAAACGATCACTTTTTCCAAAAGAAAAAATAGGTTGATGCATGGAAATAAATTAAAAATTTCGGATTTTTGCGCCGCTAATTTTTAAACAATACTATGAAAACAGCCCTTTTAATCCTTGGCTCACTCCTTTTCACTTATTCCTCCTGGTCACAAACAATTCTCTATAAAAAAGGGAAATACGGACTATCAGATGCTTCCGGGAATGTGCTCCTAAAGCCCAAATACGATTACATGTCCGAATTTGTCAGCGGATACGCCATGGTTGAGTTAAACGAAAAATACGGTTTTATTGATGCGACAGGAAAAGAAATTGCTGCTCCGAAATACGACCATGTGCGAAATTTTTCCTTTGGTTGTGCCAATGTGGAACTTGCAGAAAAATGGGGACTGATCGACACCACTGGAAAAGTGGTGGTAGCTCCGAAATATACTTACCCTATTGAGTTCGATTTTTTCACCGGATTGGCTGATATCGCCATCGATGATCCAAACGAATCTAATTGGGGATATAAAATTCATGGGATCATGAATAGTGATTTTAAGGTAATTCTTGAACCAAAATACTCAACCATTAAATGGGTTGATTACGATTATGTGCAGGTTGACATGTATTCAAAATTCGGGTTACTGAATCCGGAATTGGTAGAAATTGTGCCTCCAAAATATAAAAATGTTGCTCCTATCGCTGTGGACCTTGTAGCTTTTCAAAAGGACGATCTTTGGTACTTGCTGAATAAATCCGGGAAACCTGTCAGTGAGATCACTTACACGGAAATGAACTATATGAGCAATGACCGGGCGAAAGTAAGCAGAAACGGAAAGTTCGGATTTATAGATCCTTCCGGAAAAGAAATTATCGCGTGCAAATACGACGAAGCAGATTATTTTGCGGATGAGAACAAGGCAAAAGTAAAATTGAATGGCCGGGAATTTTATATTGATTCCAATGGGAATGAAATCAAATAACTGGTCATTCCCCAAATCTCGAACAGCGATCTAAAAGAATATCCTTCATTGGAAGCATTGAACCGGTGGGAGGACGATTATAACTCCTCTCCCCGTTTCTCGAAGCTCATGCGGTGATCATCTCTTCAACCACTTACTAAATAACCTGGTTAAAAATGGCATGATGATCCAGGTTAGCAGCACAACCATCAACACAGCATTGATAAAAAGCCGGAAAATCGGGGGCAAATCTTTTATCACCGGGCCAACAGCGAAATAGAGCAGCAAACTGGTCGGGAAAACACCGCAAAGGGTAACCAAAGCCATTTTAATTCGCGGTGGAGCTGCTGGAGAACGGAACCAGGCTTCCAATCCTGTTAATTCCCGATAAATGGGTTCTTCTGTTAATGTCGAAGCGTACGCTTCCCATTTTTGAAACTGCTCCGAATTGTAAAAAGCGTCCCGTTCCTCTTTGTTTCGGAAAGTTCTTAAAATTCCTATTTCCCGCTCATTCGTTTCTGATAAAGACGTAATCATACTAGCCCCATGAACTCCATCGTGCGCAAAGGATTCACTTAAAAAGCGACGAAGTGCTTCTTTAAATTCGGCTTCTTTTCCCGGTAATACTTTCCGGGTTATTGCAACGTGTACTGACATCTTGCTATTCTTTGAGTAAATCTATCAAAAAGACCCGGAATGACCATTCTTTTCATGGAATTAGTGACCAAAAAGGGCTATTCCACTTTGGTAACTTAATCTAAACATCTTTTAACTTTCCGGCATTCCTGCATGTTGTAACTTAGAATGAATTATTCTTAAAACAAAAAGCATGACAGACATTGAAAAAAACAAGATCATTACCGAGCTCGCAGAAGCACTTCAATCCAATGATTATGACAAATTCACGAGCTACTTTGAAGAAAATGCCGTTTTTGAAATGCCCTTCATGGTCAACGGAGGAATGAATATCAAAGGACTGGCTGATATTAAAACCCATTTCGAAAGTGTTGCTTCAGATTCACTGACAAAACTGATTCAAATTGAAGAAGTGATGACAAAAAGTTATCACAGCGATCCTTTCACCATTGTAGAATATTTTACAAAAGGACGAGCAGCCAGCACAATGGGAGCTTTTCACATCCAATCAGCCATCGCACTCATTCGCTTCGGAGAATCAGGAATCATCTACTACAAGGATATTCCCAATACAATTGGTTTGTCCAAAAAAGCCGGAGCACTGGATCAATTAGTGGATTCCTGGAGCAAGAGCGAGAATGAAGATACAGAATGAAGGAGGATGTTGTTAAGTTGTTCAATTCTCCAGCTTTAAACAATTTTTCTCTCATTCTCATTCTGTCTTCTCATTTTACAGCTTGATTAATTTTTAATCTTTAAATTATTAATTAATAATCAGTATCTTTGCTTCATCTCATGATCGCAAGCAATGTCGGAACATTTTCTCTATAAAAACGGACGCGGAGCGCAGGTCAATCCGCACAATCGATTCTTTTCGCAGGAAAAAGGAGACGACTTTGACGATATTGATCCTGCTGAAGAACCGGAATTGAAAACCAAGTTCATTGATGTTCATCCGAAAACGATCGTCAATAAACTCAACAGCCCGGATGTGGGCATGTATTATTCGCTCAATCCTTACCAGGGCTGTGAACACGGCTGCACTTATTGTTTTGCACGACCCACCCACGAATATTGGGGTTATAGCGCCGGGACAGACTTTGAACGCATCATTCTGGTTAAGCAAAACGCCCCGGAATTGCTCGAAGAAGCTTTGAACAAGAAATCCTGGAAAGTTCAACCCATTTCCATTTCCGGGAATACCGATTGTTATCAGCCTTGTGAACGGGATTACAAGATCACACGACGCCTGCTGGAAATCATGCTGAAATACCGGCACCCGGTTGGGATCATTACCAAAAATGCCCTGATCACAAGAGATCTCGATATTCTCGAAGAACTTGCCAAATTGAATTTAGTGGCTGTGAATATCAGTTTAACCACCTTAAAAGAAGATCTCCGCAGGAAACTGGAACCGCGAACTGCCACCAGTCATAAAAAACTGGAGACCATTGAACGCCTCACTCAGCACGGAATTCCGGTAAATGTCATGATGGCGCCTATTATCCCGGCTTTGAATGACGATGAGATTTTCTCGGTTGCTGAAGCTGTCGGCAAGCGCGGAGCCCTGAGCATGCATTACACTATTGTGCGCCTGAATGGTCCGAACGGTGAAATTTTCACAGATTGGGTCACGAAAAACTACCCGGACCGCGCCGAAAAAGTACTCAATCAGCTGCGCGATATGCACGGCGGAAAACTAAGTGACAGCCGTTTCGGAACGCGGATGAAAGGAGAAGGCGTTTATGCGCTCAATATCCAGCGACAAGTGCAATTAGCCCGCAAAAAGTTCCTTCCGGATGCACCATTCCCAAAACTTCGCACAGACCTCTTCACTATCCCCGATACCAGTGGCCAGATGAAACTTTTCTAAAAGCTCCCTTAATGAAGGCATCTTTCGTCTTCAAATGCAATCGCATTCTCTTCTGCTGGAAACCATTGAAACAAAAAAAGAGAATCAGCCACTGCCAATTCCCTTTCCAAATAGTTAGTTATTCTTAAACAGTTACCGCTTCGTCCAACAGGTCATTTGCAGTTTGCTTAACACTTGCTCCTGTGCCATATTCCTTACGGATAAATTCAGCCACAGCATCACGTACCTTTACTTGTTTGGGTTTCATAGCTGCAAAGTAAATAATGAATGGGATCATTATTCCGAAAAGAAGGGCAATCACCATAAATAACATCTGTGCACCCATAGATGGGAATCCTTCAACGATATTCACACGTCCTTGCTTTTCACCCACGATTTGTGCTCCGGCTACTTTACCTTGTCCTACAACCAATACCTTCGGTCCTCTAAATTTTACAATGTATTCCGGGAATGCAGCTTCTAATTTAGGTTTTAATTCAGCCAATGTATATGGCTGCTCAACTTTTACTTTCATAGCAATCAGTTTTTTAGTTTGATGCGCTAAAATAACACCTTTTTTTAAACTAATAAACTCTTCTGATTCTTATATCCAACATCGTAATTCGGTTTTCCCTATCTTTACTGCCTATTTCAAAACTATGAATCATTCTGCTGCACGATTTTTCATTCCGCTTCTAATCTCCGTTACGGGCTTTTTCAATACAGCTTTCGCTCAAACACCGTTTCCACATGATACGCGCTTCGACAGTATTGACATCGAGCATTACAACGTGCATTTGGATTTGCGTGATTTCAGCACTTTTATCCTGAAGGGACATACCCAGGTTATTTTCGAACCGAAAGTCAATAATATTACGGAGATCAAACTGGATTTATTAGGACTAAGTGTAGACAGCGTACACGATGCCAATGGAAATCTCCTTGCTTTTACTCCTGCTCCACTCGGGTTTAAGGTAAACCTGGGCACGACCTACAATATCGGAGATTCTACTTCCATTTCGGTTTTTTACCACGGAACAACCGTTCAGGACCCAACTTTCGGAGGATTCTATTTCAATGCTGCTTATGCGTATAACGTAGGAGTTTCATTGGATGATATTCCGCACAACTATGGAAAAACGTGGTTTCCCTGTTTCGATAATTTCACTACCCGTTCCACTTACGACTTATTTGTAACAACACTTCCTGCTCACGATGCAGCTTGCGGCGGTGTTTTCCAATCCACAAGTATCAATCCGGACCTTTCGGAAACGCATCATTGGAAAGTTTTTCAAACCATTCCTTCTTACCTCATTTCGGTTGCTGTTTCCAACTACGTTTTTGTAAACACGACTTTTACGGATTACCAAAACAACCCGGTTCCTGTGCGTTTGGCTGCGCATGCTTCAGATACAACAGCCATGAAGAATTCCTTTGTGAACCTGGAAAATGCCTTCGATATTTTTGAGGATAAATTCGGGCCGTATCGCTGGGACCGTGTTGGATACGTAATCGTTCCAATGACAGCCGGCGCCATGGAACATGCCATGAACATTGCTTACCCGGAAGTACTTGCTAATGGAACTTTGACTTACCAATCCATTATGGCGCACGAGCTTTCGCATCATTGGTGGGGAAATTTGGTTACTTGCCGCACTGCGGAAGACATGTGGATCAACGAAGGAAGTGCCGCATATTGCGAATACGTTTTTAAAGAAGAACTGACCAGCAGAGCCGCTTACGAATCTCTTGTCAGAACCGAACACAAAGAATTACTGCGTGCCTGCCACATGGATGATGGTGGTTACTGGCCGCTTTCCGGTGTACCGCAGGAACATACTTATGGAAATACAACTTATTTGAAAGGTGCAGATATCATTCATACATTGAGAGGATATTTGGGAGACACACTTTTCTTTGACGGATTGAAAGAATTGCTGGAGCAAAACAAATTCTCAGATATAGATGCTGTTGAATACCGCGACGATTTGAGCGCTATTACCGGGTTCAACCTCGATAACTTCTTTGCCGATTGGATTTTCCAGGGTGGCTGGCCGCATGTTTCCATCGATTCATTGACAGTTGTGCAAAATGGTGTGAACCACGATGTAACGGTTCACCTCAAACAAAAACTGGTTGGAAGAACGAATTACAGCACTCAGATTCCTTTGACTTTAACCCTGCGTGATAACAATTGGAATACTTACGAAACCACCATTCATTCTTCCGGAATGAACAACACGGTGACGGTTTCCGTTCCTTTCATTCCTACTTTGGGTTACCTGAACCGGGACGAATTGATCTCACATGCAGTTACGGCAACTTACTCTACATTCACTACTACCGGTACCAAAAGTCTTCCTCATTCCAATATGCTCTTACAGATTCAGAATGTAACAGATTCAGCTTTTGTAGTAGTGGAACACAACTGGGCAGCTCCGGACCCGGTATTGGATTGGGAATCGGGGAAACTGATTTCTCCACAGCGTTACTGGCGTATTGACGGAATTTGGAGCGCCGGATTCAATACCAATGCTACTTTCCGTTACAGCGGACAGATTACCGGCGGAAACGCTTACCTGGACCATTTACTGATCACCGGAACAGAAGACAGCTTGATTTTGCTTTACCGCCCGGACCGTTCAGTAGACTGGACAGAGTTCCCTACTTATACCAAGAATTTTGGAAATGTTACCGATAAAACAGGAACACTGAATGCTACAAACGTTCAGAAAGGTGAATACGCGATTGCAATCAAGGGATACAACCTGGGATTAAACGAATTGAACAACGAAAATGCCGCGATCCTTTATCCGAATCCAGCTTCTAACTTCTTCTC
>CAMLFH010000040.1 GCA_946479285.1 uncultured Flavobacteriales bacterium
TGCTACAGATGCGAACTCCTGTACGGCTACGATTACATTTACTATTACACAGCCTACTGCTCTTTCGGTAACAGCTTTTTCTCAAACAAATGTGGCTTGTAACGGAGGTTCAAATGGTGCTGCGGCAATCAATACACCAACTGGAGGTGCTCCAGGTTACACTTATAATTGGTCTCCGGGAACACCTACAGGTGACGGAACGGTTTCTGTTAACGGACTTACTGCCGGAACATGGACTTGTACCGTAACGGATGCAAACGGATGTGTTGCTTCACAAAATTTTACGGTGACTCAACCGACTGCCATTTCGGTAACTGCTTCGGCACAAACAAATGTGGCTTGTAACGGCGGTTCAAATGGAGCTGCTTCCATCAATACACCAACAGGCGGTACTCCAGGTTATACTTATAATTGGGCTCCGGGAACTCCAACAGGTGACGGAACAACATCCGTAAATGGATTAACAGCAGGTACATGGACCGTTAACGTAACAGACGCGAATGGTTGTATAGCTTCACAAAGTTTTACGGTGACTCAACCGACTGCTATTTCGGTAACACCGGTTTCACAGACAAACATCGTTTGTAATGGCGTCGCAACAGGAGCTGCTGCTATCAATACGCCAACTGGTGGAACTCCTGGTTACACATACGATTGGACTCCGGGAACACCAACAGGTGACGGATCAACTTTTGTAACCGGACTTACTGCCGGAACCTGGACTGTAAACGTAATGGACGCGAACGGTTGTATGGCATCTCAATCGTTTACGGTTACAGAGCCAGCTGCAATTACCAACTCGGTTACTGCAACTTCTTGCGACAGTTATACTTTGAACGGAACAACATACAGCACTTCAGGAACATATAATCAGGTATTGACCAGTCAAGCGGGTTGTGACAGCACGCTGACGTTGAACCTGACGATTAACAATTCTTCGACTGAAACGTTAAACGAGACTTCATGCAGTTCGTATACTTTAAATGGTACAACGTATACTGCTTCCGGAACCTACACGCAACTGTTGACGAATGCTGTGGGATGTGACAGTACAATTACACTGAACCTGATCATTACTCAACCAACTTCGGCTACACTTATCGAGTCGGCTTGTACGAGTTATACTTTGAACGGAACGGTGTATACTTCTTCTGCAACATACACTCAAATGCTGACCAATGCTGCAGGATGCGACAGTACGCTTACATTGGTACTGACGATCAATATGCCAACTTCTGCTGCATTGACGGAAACAGCTTGTGATTCATACACATTGAACGGGTCGACTTATACCACTTCAGGTACTTACACGCAACTGCTGACGAATGTTTCCGGATGTGACAGCACCATCACGCTGAACCTGACGATCAACAATTCAACTGCTTCAACACTTATTGAAACAGCATGTGAAAGTTACACTCTGAATGGTCAAACGTACACAGCAAGCGGTACCTATACTCAAACATTGACTAACTCTGTTGGATGTGACAGTATTCTTACCCTTATTTTAACGATCAATGCTGCAGATGCAGATACAACAACTGCAACAGCATGTGGTTCTTACCTGTGGAATGGACAGACATTGACGACAAGCGGATTCTATACCTTGTCGTTTACCAATGCGAACGGTTGTGACAGTATCGAGAACCTGGACCTTACTATCCTTCCTTCTCCGGCAGCAGGAATTACCTCTTTGAGCGTAATTAGCCTGCAAGCTTCCGGAACAGGGACATACCAATGGATTAATTGTTCTAACGGACAGCCGGTCTCAGGTGCAACAAATGCTGTTTTCACGGCAACTTCCAACGGATCGTATGCGGTGATTGTTTCAAACGGTTCATGTAGTGATACATCGGAGTGTGTTGTCATCAGTCAGTTGGGATTAGAAGAGAACAGTTCTTCGTTTGGAGTTACTTTGAGTCCTAACCCGACACAAAATGATGTGAAAATCACCTTTACAGGTACGAATGAAGCATCGATTGTGGTTTATGATGCACAAGGAAAAGCTGTTATGACGGCCAATCATGTTCAATCCGGAGAAATGCTTTCAGTTGAAGCTTTCGAAAGAGGGGTTTACATGGTTCATATCCTGACAGCTTCCGGTAATCATACGGAACGATTGGTAAAACAATAATTTGACCTTAATAACAAAAAGCGGCGGTTCATTTGGATCGCCGCTTTTTTGTTTGCAAACTTTTTGATGAATTCCAGGTTTTATTATAGAGACATCTCTTTTATTATTTAACAGGTCTTAAAAAGACAAATAAGTCTAATTAACAATGCTATCCAAAAAACCGTATTGCAAGGTGACAAAAAGTGGAGCAAACGAGTAATAATCTCATTTACCATCCTCCCTTTGTTAACAGCACTAACGCTTACGCAGTAGCTTGTGCCATCGCTAAAGCTAAGGCGGCATGCGATCAGCGAAGGCGCAACGTTTGTTTTATCAAAAGCAGTGCTTTTTTCTTCTCAAGGGAGGATGCGGATTAATTCTCCCTCCTTGAGTAGGGATTAAGGAAGATGGCTGGTATTATTACCTATAAATCAAATACTTCTGCCGCGTCTTCAAAAACGACTGAATCCCCGTTTTCCAGGTTTCCTTGATCTCTTTTGCACCTAAGCCTGCTTTTAGCTGTGAACGCAGTTGTGTGGTTCCGGCCAGGCGGTCGAAGAAGTTGCGCTGATTGATGAAATCAATGCTGTCGCCCAATTGATCACGTGCATTGATCAACCAGTTCAGGTTGAGTTCATACATGCGTTTGTTTTGACTGGATCCCAGGTCGTAGCCGTTACAAGTACGGTTCTGCCACAAAGGATCTTTCGCACCGGTTGTCGGCATCGGAACAAAGGTGAAACTGGTCTTTCGGAAACTCGGATGACCGTACATTTCAAATGGACGCTCGGTTCCTCTTCCGATACTTACGGTTGTTGCTTCGAAAAAGCACAAACTTGGATAAAGGTTAATGGCCTGATCTGTGCGCAGGTTCGGAGAAGGCGGAATTGCGATCTCAAACTTCGTTTTATGTGTGTAGTTGCGGCACGGAACGATGTACATCTGGCAAGTCACATTGTTGTGCAGCCAAAATTCCCCGTTCACCATCAAAGCATATTCACCAATGGTCATTCCGTAAACGATCGGCACCGGGTGCATCCCGATGAAGGATGTTTGGTCCTTTTCAAGCATGGGTCCGTCTACATAATGCGCATTCGGGTTCGGGCGGTCCAATACGATCAATGGCTTGTTGTTTTCAGCACAAGCTTCCATCACATAATGAAGCGTCGAAATATAGGTGTAGAAGCGCACACCAACATCCTGGATGTCAAACAACACGATATCGACATCGTATAATTGGTCGGCACGCGGTTTTTTATTACTCCCGTAAAGTGAAACGATTGGCAGGCCGGTAACAGGATCTTTGTGGCTCCAGACTTTTTCACCCGCATCGGCAGTTCCCCTGAAACCATGTTCCGGTGCGAATACCTTTTGAATTTGAATGCCGAGTGAAAGCAAGGTATCTACCAAATGATCGTCGCCCAGCAAAGAAGATTGGTTGGCCACGATCGCCACGCGTTTTCCTCTTAAAGAATCCAGGTAAAGATCCATCCGCGCATTGCCCAGTTGCAGGTTCGGCAGGCGTTCCATACCGTAAGCATCGTATTTGATTTCGTCATCAATGGGTTGAATGACCGGATATTCTTTTGGGTTATCAGGGTTCCCGTCAACAGGTCCAACCGCAATCGTCTTTTTATTTGTGGCACATGAAGCCAGGAAAAGCAAAATAATACTTTTCAACGCCAAAAGCTTTATGTACTTTCGTATTCGCATGAGTAATAATTGGAATTATATCTATTTCATAGCTAAAAAACTTCAACGTAAGCAAACGTTTACGGATGACTCATTGCAAGGCAATAAAAAAGCAGCAAAATCAATTACGAAAATTGCTGTTTTAAGTATTTCGCTGGCAATGATTGTAAACATCGTTACAATTGCAGTGGTTGAAGGGTTCCAACAAGAAGTGAGCCGTAAAGTTATAGGTTTTGGTTCACATATCTCCATTCAGAAGTCAGGAGAAATTTCTTTGATGGAATCTGCTCCTCTTATGAAGAGCAAAAAACTGGAAGAATCCCTGGGGCGGGTAAAAGGTGTAACTCATGTTCAATCAGTTGCTTATAAACCAGCATTGCTGCAGTCGCGGGAAGATGTGGAGCAAAAAGAAATTCTTGGAGTTGTTTTAAAAGGTGTTGATAAAAATTACGACTGGTCTTTTTTTAAATCGTATCTGAAAGAAGGAAAAATTCCGTCTTTTAAAGATCCGGCTTCCACAGAAATACTTATTTCAAGGCGCATTGCAGCTGATCTTCACTACGAACTGGGAGATACTATCAATTCTTATTTCGTGAAGCAAAAACCCATTCAGCGCCAGTTTCAGATCGTAGGTATTTATGAAACAGGCCTGGAGGATTTTGACAAGGAAATCGTTTTTTGCTACCTGCCGCAGGTGCAGCAGTTGAACGATTGGGGAATCAAAGCGGAGATCACTGTGGAAGATTCCCTCTATCATGATAATTTGATCATTCGTGCCAATGTTACCGGTGGAAATGGAAATTACCGCTATAATTGGGGAGAAGGATATGAAGATTCACATGTTTGGTTAATGTATCCCCGAAAAGATACGGTTATCCGTCTCATCGCATCTGATTATTGGACATTTATAGACGAACCTGCCGGGAACCCGGACAATCCGAAAAGTGAAACCGCTATTCCGGATACAGCCTATTTGAAGATTAAAATACGTGGGGACAAAGCCTCTTTGGTCCCGTTTGAAAAAGATTCCGAAGGAAACCTGAAAAAGCATTATTTGAGTGATGATGGTTTGCATTACGAAATAAAGGCAGATGGAAAAACCATCGATCTGGAGTTTTTCCCCGGACATGGTTCTGCAGGCCAGTATGTGGGTTCTTATGAATTGAGTGTGGCCGACTTTTCGGACATTGAAAATCAGAAACGGAAAATTCAAAAATCAATCGAATTCAACCCGGATTTCAGACAGCAGGTAAAAGTGAACAGTATTAAGGACAATCAGCGTGATCTTTTTGTGTGGCTCAGTTTCCTGGATGTGAATTTGGCAATCGTTCTCATTTTGATGCTGGTTATCGGAATTGTGAACATGGGATCTGTACTGCTCGTCCTCATTTTGGTGCGAACCAATTTCATCGGGGTCCTAAAAGCTATGGGCGCAAGCAACATCTTTGTACGAAAAGTGTTTATGGTGCATACCGGGCAATTGATCCTGAAAGGAATGTTGTGGGGGAATGTCATCGGAGTAGGACTGTGCTGGCTGCAATACCAATTTCAGATTATTCCGCTCGACCCGAAAGTGTACTATTTGAATACCGTTCCGATTGAATTCAGTTTGTGGAAAATAGGAATTCTGAATATCATCACAATTGGCGTTTGTTTACTGGCATTGTTTATTCCTTCGCTGCTGATTAGTAGGATTAATCCTGCAAAATCAATCCGATTCAAATAACCTGTTCAATAATCCGTTTAATCTATAATTCACCCCTTTTGGGATAATTTACTAAAGGAAACCAGGAGATTCCTTATTTTTGAGGGACTATAAAGACATGAGAAATTCGATTTTACTTGCTTTTTTGATCTGCTTCAGTTTACAAGGATTCAGTCAAAGAAATGTCCGCGACAGCGCGATTGCTACACCATGGGTTGCACTTCATTACGGTTTGAATGCACCTGGTGGAGATTTGAAGGAACGTTTCGGTGCCATCAATCATATAGGAGCAATGGCCGGTTACAAGACCAAGAGAAACTGGGTTTTTGGATTTGACGGTAATTTCATGTTTGGAAACCGTGTGAAAACTTCCGGCATGTTTGGCAACCTGGTTGATTCAAAAGGATACATTCATGATGCGAACGGAGACGTTGCAATTGTTGTAGTGAATATGCGCGGTTTCAATACCAATGCAATGGTTGGAAAAGTAATTCCGGTACTAAGCCCGAATAAGAATTCCGGTTTGTATTTTCATGCCGGTTTAGGTTATATGCAGTATAAAATTCGTGTTGAAACCCAGGATCAGGTAGTTCCTACTTTGGAATTGAAATACCGGAAAGGGTATGACCGCTATACAACCGGTTTGAATTTCCACCAATTTGCAGGTTATGCTTTTATGGCCAATCAGGGATTTGTAAACTTCTATGCCGGTTTTTACATTCAGGAAGGATTAACATACAATCGAAGAGAGGTGTTTTTTGATCAGCCGGATGAGCCGGTTTCTAAAGCACAAAGATTAGATATCCAATATGGATTTAAAGTTGGCTGGTTTGTTCCTGTTTACAAGCGTAAACCGAAAGACTATTATTTTGAGTAAATGAGATTATTTTATGGATTTGGGATTAGGGCTTTTTATGCAGTCATGTGGCTTGCATCCTGGTTTCATCCCAAAGCAAAAAAATGGATTCTTGGACGCCGAATTCCACTGTCTTCTTACAAGATCCCGAAAAATAAACAAGTCGTTTGGTTTCACTGTGCTTCCCTGGGTGAATTTGACCAGGGACTTCCCGTAATGAATGCTTACAAGGAAAGGTTTCCCGATTCATTTCTGCTGGTTACCTTCTTCAGTCCTTCCGGAATGGAATTTTACGCAAAAAGAGATCACAAAGTAGACCTTGCTCTTTACTTACCGCTTGATACAAAGATCAAAGCGAGAAAGTTCGTAGACCATTTCAATCCGCAATTGGTATTCTTTGTCAAATACGAATTTTGGTACAACCATTTGAAATGTGCCCGCAGAAAAGGAGCGAAGATCTACGGTGTGAGCAGTTTGTTCAGACCAAGCCATCGTTTCTTTAAATGGTATGGCGGATTTTTCCGAAAAGCCCTTCGTTTGTTCGATCATTTTTATGCACAGGACCAGCGCTCCAAAGATTTATTAAACAGCATAGGAATCGAACAGGTTACGGTAACCGGAGATACGCGTTACGACCGGATGATTGCCGTGAAAGAAAGAAGCAGCGAAAACGAAATCATCCGCACTTTTGCAGATAATAAACCGTTACTTATTTTGGGAAGCTCCTGGACCATCGACGAAGAAATTCTGATTCCGGCCTTGTTTGAACTGCGTCAGAAATTTAAGATCATCATTGCACCGCACGATATTTCAGAGAAACACATCGAACAGATTTCTAACGAGTTTGACGGAGAGCCGGAACGCTATACCAATTTTCAGAATTTGGGGAAAGATGTACTCATTTTAGATACGATAGGTCAGTTGACCAATGCTTATCAATATGCCGATCTTGCTTATATTGGCGGCGGATTTACGGGTAAATTGCACAACATCCTGGAACCGGGCGCTTTTGGCATTCCAATCTTCTTCGGACCAAAATTTTCGCGTTTCCCCGAAGCACAGTCGTTCCTGGATCACGAAGTAGCTTTTACCATTGAAGACAGTTTCAGTTTTGAGAAAGCGGTGGAAGAAGCGCTTGGGAAAAGGGCTCAGATCAATGAGAGATTGGCAGAGATCTTTGCCCGCAATCAAGGAGCAGCCAAAAAAATAATCAGTTCTATAAGTTAACCACATAGCAACATAGGTCACATAGTTTTCATGGATGAGGATAATAAGATTTCTATGGCTAAGTAAATCCAATTAAAAACATGCTATGTGTGCTATGTACCTATGTGGTTTTACTAGAAGTTCGGGCTCAGATCGTGCGTTTTATAGAAATCCTCCACATATTTCACTGCTTCATCCGCTGTATCAACGATCGTCAAAAAGCGCATATCATCTTCTGCGATATTGTGTTCTTTTTCAAGCATCACGTTTCTTACCCATTCTACCAACCCAGTCCAATAATCCCTTCCTACAAGTACTACCGGTCGTTTGGTAATTTTCTTCGTTTGTATCAGGGTAATTGCCTCAAATAACTCATCCATCGTACCGAATCCGCCCGGCATGACAATAAATCCCTGGGAGTATTTTACGAAAATAACCTTGCGGACAAAGAAATAATCGAAATTCAAATGGCTTTCGCGATCCACATATTTATTGTGGAATTGTTCAAACGGCAGATCAATATTCAACCCGACAGATTTCCCGCCTCCCTGGTGTGCGCCTTTGTTTCCGGCTTCCATAATTCCGGGGCCACCGCCTGTAATCACTCCATATCCTGCTTTCGCCAATTTTTCACCAATCTCTACACTCAATTGGTAATATACATTTTCTTCCTTTGTTCTTGCTGATCCGAAAATGGAAATACACGGCCCAATACGTGCCATGCGTTCGTATCCTTCAACAAATTCAGACATGATTTTGAAAATTGCCCAGCTGTCGTTTGTCTTTATCTCGTTCCAGTCCTTGCGTAATGCGTTCATTTGATTGCTTTAAGTAGCTAAAAATGCTATTTCAGTAAAAATAAAGTTCTTGAGCAAGATGAGTGTTATACCCGAAGATTAATTATGAACCAACTAACGTTTATAAGGCAGATGAGCACTCAAAAATTCTTAAAATGTGATGAACGGTTTTTTCAACTATGTTAACAGTTATTTTTCTGACCTTCAATTGTTTAAATATCTAACGATATCGATCCGTAAACACAAAATATCGACGAATCATTAAATTTTCGCGTTAAAAATTTGGAAGTTGTTAAATTTTTTTATAATGTTGAGGAACCTTTATTTCAAAAACTACGCTTTAGAGAACTCACACCATCCTACGGTGCTGTACGAGTAAATAAAGGAAATTTAAAAACTAAAAATATGACCGTTATTTACTCGAATCGAGCTAGGATTCTTATGTCCTTACTTTTCAGCTCACTTTTCGTTATGACGTTGAATGCACAATGCCCCGGAACAAATACTGGGTACGTCAACGCTCAAGTAAGCCTAAACAACGCCGCGGGGGGAACTGATCCCTGGAACAATCCCGGCAATGCATTAACTGATAATAACAGTTATGCCACTATGTCGAACGCAGCCCTGCTTATCGGTGGAACAGTCAGGAGCTCCAATTTCCTCGTTTTAAGGAATCTGAATTTAAACATCCCGATTAACGCACAGGTTTGTGGCGTTCAGGTAGAGATCCGCAAAGCAAGTTCCGATAACACCGGCTCAAACTGGACGCGCGATCTGGATATTCGGCTTTTGAAGAATAATCAGATCACAGGGACCAATCATGCCAATACAGGCGTCAATTGGCCAACCTCGGAAACAGCATTTACTTATGGGACCAATGCCGATTTATGGGGAACTACCCTGAACGGAATGGATGTCAGCAGTAACGGGTTTGGGGTTGCGGTGGCTATTGAATCGCGTGCAGCCGGATTACTTCTGCCAACCGTGATTTCTTACATCGATGCTGTTCGGATCCGTGTCTACTACTATATTCCAACGACTGATTCCGACAATGACGGGATCCTGGATGTGTCAGATATAGACTTGGATGGTGATGGCGTAGCGAATAACTCGGAATTACTGCCCTGTACGGCAACAGTAACACTGCCATTAACGGCACAAGCCGATCCAACCCTGTATTATCCTACAGTCTCTGGCGTTACTGCAAATATGATTTCCCGGAATACAGCCGGGGCTGGAGTGATGAATTTCAATATTTCTGAAAATTTTCCTGCTGTAACCGGCTTGGAAATTTACACCGAACAGGACGTTGCTACGGCAGCAGATCAATCCATCCAGGTGATCAGATTTAATCAACCGGTAAATAATTTATCATTCAAATTACAGGATGTGGATGTGGCAGCCGGTCAATTCCAGGACCGGATTACGGTAAACGCATATTCATTCGGGCAGTTATATCAACTCACGGCAGCCAATTATACGATCGGATCGGGGAACTTCAACTCGTTTGTAGGAAGTAACCGTTTCCAGGGATTAGTAGCCATGGATAATACCGAACTGAACGGAACGATCACGGTAACTATTCCGGCACTTGTTGATTCAGTACGATTTGTTTATGATAACATTGATCCTGCTTTGGGCAACCAGGGATATGGAATCGGTGAGATCAAATTCTGTTCTCCGTCAGCATCTTCCCAGGATTTTGATAACGACGGAAAGGTAGATTGGAAAGACCAGGATTCTGACAATGACGGAATCATGGATTTATACGAATACCAAACATCTGCCGGATTTATTCCTCCAACAGGAGCGGATTCGGATGGAGATGGTTTGGATAATGCCTATGATGCAAGTACCGGTGGAACACTCATTGTTCCGGTTAATACCGATGGCACGGACAATCCGGATTACATAGATCTGGATTCCGATAACGATGGATTCTCAGATCAGCTGGAAGGAAATGACGCGAACCACAATTGTGTGGCCGATTTCAACCTGCTGAATATAGATACCGACAATGATGGTCTGGATAACGCTTACGATCCGAACAATGGAGGAACACTTGCTCCAAGACAAGACACGGATGGCAACGGAATTCCGGACTGGAGACAAAATTCTGTTCCAACTACTGCAAATGCAGGACCGGATCAAAGTGGTTGTGGAACAACTTACACCCTGGCTGCAAACGTTCCGGTGATTGGTCAGGGATATTGGACAGTAGTTTCAGGCGCAGGTAACTTCTCAAATATGAATACAGCTGCTGCAACAGTTTCCGCTTTGAATGCAGGAACGAATACTTATAGCTGGACAATTAATACGGATGGCTGCCACGCTTCTTCAGATCAAATCTCAATTAACCAAAGTGCTCCGATCGCTACGCCAAGCGCCTTGAATAACGGACCTTTGTGTGAAGGGGCAACATTGAATTTAACAACTCCTTTGGTTTCCGGGGCTACTTATTCCTGGACAGGACCAAACAGTTTCGCAAGTACTTTACAAAATCCTTCGATTTCAAATATTACGAGTGCAGGTGCGGGAACGTATAATGTAATAGTAACTGTTTCAGGTTGTAGTTCTTCAGCCGGAAGCACGAACGTAGTTGTCAACCCTGCTCCGGTTGCACCATCTGTTTCAAGTAACTCGCCGGTCTGCCAGGGTTCTCCTATCAACTTAACGGCGCCTTTGGTTCCGGGAGCAACTTATCAATGGTCAGGACCGGGAAGTTTTACTTCGTCCGTACAAAATCCAACGATCGCATCAGCTGCTTTGAGCAATGCCGGTACTTATTCACTGCAGATTACAGCAGGCGGATGTTCATCCACGGTTGCGGCAACAACGAATGTGATTGTTAACCCAATGCCAACGGCTGCAGCAGCTTCAAGCAATTCACCGGTTTGTCAGAATGCAGCAATTAACTTGTCTGCAACAACAGTTCCGGGAGCTACTTATTCCTGGACAGGACCGAATTCATTCTCAAGTACGGATCAAAACCCGATCATTCCAAATGCACAATCAATGAATGCAGGATCTTATTCTGTAACAACGATTGTCAACGGCTGTTCTTCGTCTGCTAATTCAACTTCGGTGGTTATCAATCCGAGTACGACCATTGCTTTAGGAACGGTTACAAATCCTACAACTTGTTCGTCTACGAACGGAAGTATCCAGGTAACGGGTTCTGCAACAGGAAACTTAAGTTGGACAGGAACTGCTTCCGGAAGTCAAATGGGAGTAACTCTTCCTGCTATAATCCCGAACCTGGGTTCAGGTGCTTATACCATTACATTAACACTTGCTTCAGGTTGTACATCCAATGTCTTATTGCAGACACTAACGGGCCCAGCTGCACCGGCAACTCCAATAATTACCCCGGGCGGACCAACCACGTTCTGTGCAGGCGGTTCTGTAACATTAACTTCATCAGCAGCATCGACCTACCTGTGGTCGACCGGTGAAACAACTCAATCAATTAGTGTTTCTGCCGGAGGATCTTATACCGTAACTGTTGGAAATGGATCCGGCTGTGTGGCAGCATCTGCACCAACTTCCATTACTGTAAATCCGGCTCCAAGTGTTCCAATCATTTCCCCGGGTGGATCAACTACTTTCTGTACAGGAGGTTCAGTTACATTGACTTCATCTGCTGCGGCAGGAAATACCTGGTCGACGACTGAAACAACTCAGGCAATTACAGTTTCTGCGTCCGGTACATATACGGTAACGGTTTCAAACGGAACTTGTAGCTCAACAAGCGCAGGAACTATCGTAACGGTTACAGCTCCACTGGCAGCACCAACAATTACACCGGGAGGGCCAACTACTTTCTGTGTCGGAGGTTCTGTGACATTAACGTCATCGGCACCAACAGGAAATACCTGGTCGACGACTGAAACAACCAATGCAATTACCGTTTCTACAAGTGGTTCATATACGGTAACTGTTGGATCAGGAAGCTGTTCAGCTACCAGTATGCCGATTTCAGTAACTGTAAATCCGGCGCCAACTGCAACCATTACACCTGGCGGACCAACATCTTTCTGTGCAGGTGGTTCAGTAACACTGACGTCTTCCCCGGGAAGTAGTTATTTGTGGTCGAACGGAGAAACAACCCAATCTATCATTGCGTCAATTACCGGCTCTTATACTGTAACGGTAACAACCAGCGGATGCAGTGCTACAAGCGCACCAACTGCCGTTACCGTTAGCACCATTCCTACATCGCCAACCGTTACACCAAGCGGACCAACAACTTTCTGTTTGGGTGATTCGGTTACACTGACATCCTCACCGGGTGGTGCATATATGTGGTCAAATGGAGCAACAACGCAGGCAATTACAGTATTCAATTCCGGATCTTATACCGTGACTATCACCACAAGCGGTTGTTCAGCTTCCAGTGCATCAACAGCTGTGATAGTTAATCCAACTCCAACAACACCGACCATCACAGTTCTTGGCCCAACCAATTTCTGTGCAGGTGATTCAGTACAATTACAGTCATCTTCTGCATCAAGCTATCTATGGTCGAATGGTGAAACCACTCAATCCATCTGGGTGCATTTAACAGGAACATTTACGGTTACTGTTTCAAACGGAATGTGCAGTTCACAGCCATCTTCGTCAGTGACGCTTACAATGATTGACTGTAACATCGATACGGATGGTGACGGGTTAACAGATTTTGAGGAAGTAACAGATACCGGAACAGATCCGAATAATCCGGACACAGACGGTGATGGTTATAATGACGGTAATGAAGTGACAATAGCTTCCGATCCATTAGATCCATGTGATCCGAATCCGATGAACCCGGTTTGTGATGTAGATGGCGACGGGCTAACCAATTCCGAAGAAGCAACTGCAGGAACAGACCCGAATAACCCGGATACAGACGGCGATGGAGTGTTGGACGGAGAAGAAGTACTTGGAGTAGATGATCCTTCTACACCATATGTTACAACGGGAACTTCCGATCCGCTTGATGCTTGTGATCCGATCAATACAAGTCCGGCTTGTGATACAGACGGTGATGGATTGAACAACGGTGATGAAGCTACAAACGGAACAGATCCTAACAACCCGGATACAGACGGTGATGGATTTAACGACGGATACGAAGTAACAAATGGTACAGATCCGCTGGATCCTTGTGACCCGAATACGATGAGCGTAGCTTGTGATGTGGACGGTGACGGATTAACGAATGGGGAAGAGGGAACTGCCGGAACAAACCCAATGAACCCGGATACCGATGGTGACGGAGTTTTAGACGGAGAAGAGGTGCATGGAGTAGACGATCCTTCCACGCCATATGTTCCAACAGG
>CAMLFH010000041.1 GCA_946479285.1 uncultured Flavobacteriales bacterium
TATTCAGATAGGTGTCCGAATACAAACTAAAAGCATCACCGTTTGAGAGATTCCCGTCAATGTCCTTGTAATAGCTCAATTGGCCTTTGTAATTTCCGACAAACAAATGTGTGGTATCGTTTTCGCGAAAGAAATGCGGTGCTGCATATCCGTCCGGAGTGGATGAAATATCGACTTGTCCCAGGTTTTGAGTGATTAAAGTGAAAGATGCTGAAGCACTGGTTCCTGTATTTTGGTAATAAGAAATTTCACCGGTTTTCCTTCCGATTACCAGATCCAATAATCCGTCTTTATTCAGGTCGAAGAGTTGCGGGAAAGCATAGGATGAAACAGTGATAGAAATTCCGTTATTGTCTGTTAACAGAACAGAAGCTCCAAAACTCATGGTATTTCCGGCTCCGGCAGTATTTGTAAAACGGCGCAGATTCCCGTTTTCCTGCCCGATAATTAAATCTTCATCGCCGTCTCCGTCCAAATCCCCAAATGTGGGAACGGATCTGAGTCCTAAACCAAGTGATGTGAGCCCCAGGTAATCGTTGTTTACAAGCGTGAATTCAGGATTGGAGGCAGAACCTGTATTTCGATACAATTGGAATGCTGATTCCAGTGTTAAAGTAGCTTTGTAGCGGATGAAGTTCGCCACCAGCAGATCTTTTAGCCCGTCGCCATTTTCATCTACCAAAACAGGGATACTTCCCAAGCCCTGATCGATCATGTCTTTTTGAAGGAAATCATTTTCCTGGAAAACAAAGTTCGGAAGGGCATTTGTTCCGGTGTTTTTGAAGAACTGAACACTTTTTTGATTTTCTGAAACCGTGCGTGCATTCGGGGCGACTATCAAATCCTTTTTACCGTCAAAATCCACATCTTCCCAATACATAGCCGGGAATACCTGCATGAATCCGGGATTGGCGGAGCTCGGGTAGTCATGGGTCTGACTGATCATGGCCGAATTGGTGTTCGGAGCTGCTCCGCCGTTCATCAACAAGGTGATTCCGCCAAAAGAAACATCGCCCAGGATCAAATCCATTACGCCATTGTTATTGACATCCATTGCTAATATGGTAGATCCAGTATGTCTTGTAATGCCTGAAGAGTCTGATGCCGGTTCGGTTTCCTTTCCCGGATTTTCGGGCCTTAATGGATTGGGAACATCCCCATTTGTGCAGGGATAAGCTGTTTCATTCAGGAATAGGTCATTGCTGTTCGCGTCTTCACTGAATTTTCCCCAGCATTGGTTTTTCATCACAAAGATCAGTGAATCCGGAATTCCGTAGAGCTCCATGCTTTGATTTTGATGATAAAGCAGGTTTTGGCCTCCAATGTGGAAAGTCAGCACATCGATGTCGCCGTCAAAATCCACATCTGTGTATGCCGGAATATCACTGGCGCTGACAAATAAATTGGAAATGTTTCCGGTATAATCCGTCTGAAGATTATCCGTTACCAATTGCCATTGAAGGCCAAGCGATGAGCTTCCGATGTTTCGGTAAACCATTACTCCTCCAAGCCCGTAGGTGAATATGTCTTTTCTGCCGTCCGCATCGTAATCCACAAAAGCTGTCCGGTATTTACAATCCGGGGGAAAGAAGTTATACCCTTTGTAAACATATTTGTATTCATGAACAGACGCGATGATTACTTGTTCCATCAAAATGAACTCATCGGCGCTGCGGTCAAAGATCACCAAATCATCCAGGCCATCGAAATTGTAATCGATGGTGGAAAATTGTCCGTAATTGATTCCGCCTGCCCAGGGATTTTTCAGGGTTGTACTCCCTACTTTTACCGGGATATTCGGATTGTACTCAAATCCCAAATAGGTCTGTGCAAGAACCGCCTGTGAACTCATGATCATCCAAAGAAAGGCAACGAAGACTGTTTTCATTTATTTAGGATTACAATATGATTCGTAAAATAAGACAAATATTCGGGCAACTCCAAACCTGTTATGGGGTTTAAGAGTAAAACGCACTTACATGAAAAAAATTCTCCTCTCCTTCTTTTGTTTTCCTTTTATCCATTCATTTGTTTCAGCACAGGATTCGATTTCGGTACTATTTATCGGTAATAGTTATACCTATGTGAATGATCTTCCGGGAACCTTGAGCTTGCTTGCTGCTAATTTGGGAAAAGAAATCACCATCGATTCCAAGACCAACGGCGGTTATACTTTTCAAAACCACACAAATGATCCGCTAACCTATTCGAAAATCCATTCCAAACCGTGGGATATTGTGGTGATCCAGGGACAGAGCCAGGAGCCCAGTTTTCCGGATGCACAGGTTGATACTCAAACTTTGCCTTACGCAGTGAAATTGTCTGACAGTATCTGGGCAAATAACGCTTGCAGCAATGTGATGTATTACATGACCTGGGGAAGACAGAACGGAGATCCGCAATGGGCCGGAATCAATACGTTTGAAAAGATGAATACGCGTTTGTACGATGCATATATGCGCATGGCGGATTCAAGCGATCATGCAATGGTTTCTCCGGTAGCAAGAGTTTGGGCATATGTTCGTGCCAACCATCCGTTAATTAATTTATACAATGCAGATGAATCACATCCTTCACCAGAAGGAACTTATTTGGCAGCCTGTACTTTTTATACGGCTCTTTTCATGGAATCCCCGGTGGGATCTGATTATTACGGAGGAATAGGAGCTGGAGCAGCATGGATTTTACAAAATTCAGCCGCTGTCGTTATTCTGGATTCCCTGGACCATTTTCAGCTTCACCCCGTTGACGAACCGACTCAAGCGCATTTTTTCCTTTCTCAAAATGGAGAAATTATCCAACTGACCAATAACAGTTCACGCGCAACATCTTATACCTGGCATTTTGGTGATGGTCAAACTTCCAATACTGAAAACTCACAGCACACCTTTGGTTCGAATGGAGTTTATACTGTTCAATTGATTGCGTCTTCTGCATGTAATTCAGATACTTTTTCGATTCAGGTCACTGTGAATACACTTGGTTTATCGGATCTTACTTTTGATGAAATAGTTATCAAAACCACCGATGAGTTCATTGAGTTGACTTCTTCCGGAGGCCAGTTTTTTGTAGAGTCGTTTAGTATCGAAGGAAAATTGCTCTCCGAAAAACAGGTGCTCCATGGGAATCCGTTAATGATCCGCCGAATGAACCAGGTCCAAATACTTCATTTGACTAATTCTAAAGGTGAGAAGAAGGTTGTTCGGATCATCTAATGAAACCGGGATGAATTTTAAAAGTTCAAGAATATAGTTAATAATACTAACTATTATTTAACATAATTGTTAAAATAAATTTTTTTAAAATCCTTGTATTTAAAACTAACGCATAACCTGTAAGCCTAACATTTTTAGGCTTTTTGAAACCGGTATTTTTGAGATGCTAATAAATTATTTCAAATTATTACGTTAAATAATTAACAACTATTAACTTTCCGATTTACCCTTGTTTTAAGTAAGTTCACCCTGTTTTTACTCGTATTTAACTATTTATTAAGTTTCTGTGAAATTTACTAAATCGGTTTATTAAATCAATTATTGGTGTATCAATAGACAGATCAATTTTGTTTGTAGCAAGGATAGTGTCATTTTTGTGCCGTTACTTAAAATATAGATTATGTTGAAAAACAGTACCATGAATTTTTCAAGGTTCATTATGTGCTTCGCACTTTTGATTCTTGGTTCGGGAAGTTTGTTTGGACAAGTCTCAGGAACCAAAACTATTCCTACTGACTATGCAACCATTGCAGCCTTCATCACGGACATCAACACAAACGGCATAGGTGCCGGTGGTGTTATTTTAAATGTTCCTTCAGGTTATACGGAAACGGCACCTGCGGGAGGATTTTCAATCACAGCTACAGGAACTGTAGCAAATCCAATTGTTATCCAGGGAACGGGTGGAGCACCTAAGCCCATCATTACAGCATCTGCAGCATTAACAGCAGGGGCTTTGAATGACGGAATCATTAAATTGATCGGGTCGGATTATGTGACTATCTCAGGTTTGGATTTGAGAGAAAATGCAGCGAATACGACAACTGCTGCTGCTACTAATAACATGACCGAGTGGGGAATTGCGCTACTTTATGCCAGTGCTACAGATGGAGCACAGCATAACTTGCTTTCCGGAAATACAATAACTTTAGTAAGAACGTATACGAATACTTTTGGTATTTACAGTAATACGAGACACTCTGCAACAGCTGTTGGAACCACGGCAGATATTACTGCTGCTTCAGGATCAAATAGCTTCAACCAGGTTTACGGGAATACTATTTCCAACGTAAATATGGGAATTACTTTCATCGGTGTAAATACAGCTGCCAATCAAGATTCCGGGAACGATATCGGAGGTTCTTCTTTAGCAACAGGAAATACAATTACAAATTGGGGAGGAGCCGGAGCGGTTTCAACATTTATTTCAAATTCAGGAACCTCTTACGGTATTTTCATTAACCACCAGTTCGGTGAAAATGTTTCATACAATACATTGACAAGTGCAACAGTTTCCGGGACAAGTGTTACTTTCCGCGGAATCTTAAAGGATTATACGGCAACGTCTGCTACAGGAACATTCACTTCTACAATTTCTCACAATACCATTACATTGTCAAGTGCATTTACTTCAGGTACTTTTCAACACATTTTTTCTCAAAATTTAACTGCTACAGGAGCGACACTTAACATCACCGACAACTCATTTTTGAATAGTTCTGTGAGCGGTGCGTCTTCCAGCTCTGCGATGGTTGGTATCGTAAATAACTCTACTCCCGCAATTTTGAATATTACCGGGAATACATTTAGTGGTTGGACTACTACAGCTACTTCGGGTGGCGTTACTGCAATCAATAATGGAGGTGCGGTTGCCACAACACTTAATTTATCCAATAACTTCATTGGAACAGCAGGAACAGGATGGGTAACTTTCTCGGCTGCAAATTCAGGCAGTGTAAATGGTATTTTAAATACGGCCGGAGCTGCAACTGCAACCTTGAATATGAATTCCAACGACATCAGAGGAATTGTTCATGCTGTTGCAGGTTCTTCTGCTCATGTTTATTTTTCGAATACGGCAACTAATCCCAGTGCAAATATCAATTCAAATACGTTTACGAATTTGAATGTGAATACAACCGGAGGGATAAGCTTTATTGTAAATAATGCTACTCACATTGCGAATACGGTATTTAATGTGAATAACAACTCTGTAGTTACCGGGTTCGTTAAAGGTGGTTCTGGTGGAACAGTTGTATTCTACAATTCATTCAGTCTTTCCGGGAATACTGTTACAGAAATTAATACAGGGAATAACTTCTCTAATATGACTTTTACCGGAGCTACAATCAATGGCTGGGTATGTGCTGACGGAACTACTACAGCTCCTTTAGGTCCAAAAAAGACAGTTACAGGTAATACCTTTAATAACATAACCAATAATACTTCAGGTACTATTCAAATTTTGTATGTGGGTTACGGTGATCAGACATTTGCTGCAGGTTCAACCGTATCGAACAACACGATTTCAAATATCACAGGAGCAGCAAACATTGTTGGTATCGTTAACGATGGCGGAGCTCATAATTTTACAAATAATACTATTTCAGGTTTAAGCACATCGGTTGCAGCTGGTCAGGTTATTGGTATTATGGTAAATGCGACGGCAAGTGGGGCAAGTAACGTTAAAGTTTTTTCGAATACTATTTCAGGATTAACTTGTTCGGGAGCAACAACTCCATTGACAGTTGGTATTGGAGTTCTTGCAGGAAATGCTACATCAACGATTTCCGTTTATAAGAATAAGATTTACAATTTATCTGCTACAAGTGCATTTACAGGAAATGGTGCTGTAAATGGTATCTTGTTACAAGCTGGATCCTCAGTAAATGTATACGATAACACTATCGGACAATTAACAGCTCCTACTGCGAATTCTGCTGATGCAATTCGTGGAATCTCAGTTACTTCAACTGCTACAAGTGCAAATTACCGTGTATACTACAACTCCGTGTATTTGAATGCTTCTTCTACAGGAACAAATTTCGGTACTTCAGGATTGTACCATACAGCGAGTGCAACTGCTACGACAGCAACTTTGGATGCTCGTAATAACATTATCGTTAATGAGTCGGCAGCTAATGGTACAGGGATTGCTACAGCATTCCGCAGATCTGCTGTGCAGTTGGCAAATTATGCTTCAACATCCAATCGTAACTTGTTATATGCAGGAACACCTTCTGCTACTCATACAATTATGTACGACGGAACAACTCCGTATCAGACAATGCTTACTTATCAAGCGGCAGCTTTGCCAAAAGATGCTAACTCATTTACAGGTGAAGCAGCCTTTACAGGTGCTGGTTACGGAACTGCAGGAAACTTTTTTATCACAACAATTGGGGCTAACATAGACTTTTTACGTCCGGTTGCAGGAATCACAACTCAGGCTGAAAGTGGTGCTAATAATATTACAGTACCTGCAATTACAGATGACTATGCGGGTGTAATTCGTGCAGGTAACGCTGGATATGCAGGGACAGGTACAAATCCTGATTTAGGTGCTTTTGAATTCGCAGGAATATCACCGGCACCGGTAATTACTTTGAATTCTGTTACACCTCCGGCAACTACTCAGTGTATTGCTGCAGCACGTTTGGTATCTGTTAATATTACAACTACTTCAGGAACGATTACTGGAGCAACGATCGGATATAGTGTAAATGGTGTTCCACAATCAAACATCGTAATGACGAATGTTTCCGGAACAACTTGGGAAGGAACAATTCCTGTTCCATCTCCAACGAATGCAACAATTGCATGGGGGGTGGCTGCTACAAACTCTATCGGTTTGAATTCTTCCTATACAGGAACTCCTTACAGTGATGAGCCTTTATTTGGTGCTGCCGGATCGGTAACTGCATCTGTAGGGACAGTGTGTTCAGGAAGTCCAAGTACTTTGACTGCTGCACTTTCAAAAAGTGGAACTGTTGCGTTAGGAGCTGGTTCAACAATAACAACTTCAGTCGGAGAGAATCCATTTTATGGAGGTTACGGAGGTGTGAAAACACAATATCTTGTTCGTGCAAGTGAACTTACGGCATTGGGCTTGACTGCGGGAAATATTACACAAATGTCGTTGAATATTACTACAGCAGGAAGTACTTTGAGCGGATTCGCAATTAGTGCAAGTAATACTGCTTTAACTGCTCTGACTACAAACATTGAAAATGTAGGTACACAGGTTTATTCTACGGCAAGTTTTGTTCCTGCGGTGGGAGCGAATAACTTTGTGTTCTCAACGCCATTGAACTGGGATGGTGTATCAAATATCATCATCAGTTTCTGTTGGAGTAATAACAATACTTCTAACACAGCGAGTCAGATTACAGGAGGAAGCACATCTTTTGTATCAGCTAATGCAAGATATGTTGATAGCAGAACTTCTGCTGAAGTTTGCGGATATATCGGAAATACGCTGCCAGCTGGGTGGAATGGTGGATCTACAACTGTTTCTTTCCGACCTAATTTTGTCTTTACAGGAAACAAACCTCCTGTAATTACATCTGTTTCCTGGTCTGACGGTGTAGGTACCGTTGGTACAACGAACCCGTTATCGGTTTCTCCAACAGCAACGACAACCTATACGGCAACAATTACTTCTGTCGGTTGTTCACTTACTCCTTCACCAACAACAACAATTACTGTCAATCCATTACCAACTGCACCAACTGCAACAAACAGTGCTCAGTGTGGTGTTCAGGTACCAACTGCAAGTGTAACTTCTACAAGCGGTTTACCAACTCCAACGTTTAAGTGGTATTCTGCTTCATCAGGAGGGGCACTTATGCAAACCAGTACTTCAACGACTTATACATCTACAGTTGCTGTAACCACTACATTCTATGTGAGTGAATTGAACACGGTAACAGGTTGTGAAAGTACAAGAACTCCGGTTACAGTGAATGTTTCTACACCGGATGCGGTTTCATTGACACCTTCTGTTCCTGCAATTTGTATCGGTGGATCATTTACTTTGACAGCTGCTAACATCAACGGAACACCTTTCCAAACATATACTTATTCAACTGTAAGTACAACGGGTAGTGGTGCTGAAACACCAATGGCTGGAGCTTCCATTTCAGTAACTCCAACTGCTGCGGGAACATATACGTATACATTAACTGCAACAGATGGTGGATGTGCTGCATCTGCAACTGCGACTGTTGTTGTAAATGCTCTTCCGGTAATTGCGAGTGCGACTGCAACTCCTGCTACTGTTTGTAGTGGAAATACCATTACTTTGACTGGAAATGTTACAACATCTGGTGTTACTTCAGCTACTTTAGGAACTGCAACAACTACTGAGTTTGGTGGTGGTGTTTATAGAAACGGTTTTGGAACAGGCGATTTCAGACATCAATTATTGTATACTGCTGCTGAAATGACTGCTGCAGGATTTGCTCCAGGAAACATTACGTCTCTTACATTTAATGTATCCAGCGCCGGTAGCGGTAGTGCAAATAATTATACGATTAAATTGGCTAATGTTCCAACAGCAGGTCCTTTAACGGCAACTTTTGCAACAGGAACATTTACGACTGTTTATTCAGCAGCAACTTATACTGCTGTTGGAGGTAATAACACGCATACTTTCTCATCTCCTTTTATGTGGGATGGAACATCCAATATCTTAGTTGATATTTGTTACAATATTTCAGCGATTGGTGGTTCTGCAACACTTTCAGCAACAACTCCGGCTGTCGTTTCAAACAGCAATTTATTGGGATCTGCCGGTGCATGTGCTGCAACAGGTGGTGGAACAACTTACGCTAACCGACCGTTGATTGCATTTGCAATGAACTACGCGGCTAACTTTAACTGGTTATGGTCTCCGGGAGCATTTACAACTCCAGTTGCAACTACTTCTATTACGAATACAAGTGGTTCTGCAGTGAACCAGCCATTTACTGTAACAGTAACTAATCCAACAACCGGATGTGCTGCTTCAATGGTAACTTCAGCTGTAACAATTAATCCTGCAACTGTAGCTCCGATGGCAACTAACAGTGCACATTGCGGAACGATGACTCCAACAGCTTCTGTTACAGGAACGGGTACTCCAGGAAACACATTCTCCTGGTACACAGTTCCTACAGGAGGTACTGCAATTGCAGGTCAAACAGGAAGCTCGCTTTCAGCATTCCCTGTTTCAACAACAACAACATTCTATGTGTCTGAGAACAACGGAACTTGTTCAAGTGCAAGAACACCTGTTACAGTAACTGTTACTCCAGCTCCGGCAATTTTGGTTTCGGGTGCGGCAACAGTATGTAACGGAAGTTCAACTTCATTGACAGTAACAAGTTCTAACGATCCGAACTATACGTATACATGGTCCGGAGGTTTGGGTACTGGAGCAACAGTTTCTGCAGCTCCAACAGTTGGAACAACATACACTGTGACTGCAACGGATGCTTCAGGAGGGGCAAATAACGGTTGTATCACTTCTGCAACTCATACGATCGCAGTGAATCCTGTACCGGCAAGTGCGCCTATTGTTCCGGCAACGGCTACTATTTGTGCAGGTTCGGTTCAGAATCTGACTAGCGGACCTGTTGTAACTTCAGGAACTGCAATTATAGGAAACGGAACAACTGCTCCGGGAACAACTTCTTTCCCGAATCCGTTGAGTGCATACTATGGTGGTACAAAACACCAGATCTTATTCACTGCTGCTGAATTGACAGCGCAAGGAATGACTGCGGGAAGTCAGATTAGCACAGTTACTTTTGACTTGAATGCATTTGCAGGAAATGCTTGTACAAACTTTACAATTCGTATGGGAAATACAGCTCTTACAGCTTTGACAGGATTTGTAGGAGGAACATCTACGGTTTACGGACCAACAACGTTTACTCCGACTGCAGCAGGATTGGTAACATTTACTTTGGTTACTCCATATACCTGGAACGGAACTTCCAACATCGTTGTTGAAACGGTTCACAATGCAGGAAACGGTGGGAATGGTTCAGGTACACGTACCAACACTACAACTACTGCTTCTAATACCGTGTTCTATGGTTCTTCCGATAACATTGCAGGTGGGATCGCTGGATTTGATGCATTGTCAACATGGGGTACTTCAGGTGCCAGTAACCTGAGACCAAATATGCGATTTGCATTCACAAGCCCTATGTCAGGAAGCTGGACTCCGGCTGCTACACTTTACACAAACCCTGGTGCAACAACACCATATGTTGGAGGTGCATTGACAAGTTCAGTATATGCGAAACCAATGACAACAACGACTTATGTTGTAACTTACACAGGAAGCAATGGGTGTACTTCTCAAAGTTCAGCAACTGTTACGGTTAACCAACCTACAAGTTCATCTGTTTCTGCTACGGCTTGTGATACGTATACATGGGCTCAGAACAGTACAACGTATACAACTTCAGGTGTACATACAGCTACAATCCCGAATGCGGCAGGTTGTGACTCAACAATTACGTTGAACCTGACAATCAAGAACAGTACAACAGCAACTGTTCCTGTAACAGCTTGTGATTCGTACACATGGCCGATCAACAGTACAACGTATACAACTTCAGG
>CAMLFH010000042.1 GCA_946479285.1 uncultured Flavobacteriales bacterium
TGAACTATTGAACTATTGAACTATTGAACTATTGAACTATTGAACTATTGAACTAATTCTTATTTCAGATATATTTCTCCCCGATGAGGTAATTCTTCACATAATCGTCAATTCCTTCTTCCAGGGTGTGGAATGGAATATCATATCCCTGATTGATCAATTTCTGCATATTTGCCTCTGTGAAATACTGGTACTTATCGCGGATATCGATTGGAGTATCAATGAAGGAAATATTCGGTTCTTTTCCCAAAGCTTTGAAAGTGTTTTCAGCCAAAGCCAGGAATGTACGTGCTTTTCCGGAACCCAGGTTATAAATTCCCGATTTCGCCGTTCCTTTCATCAAAAACTCGATCACCGAAACCAGGTCTTTCACGTATACAAAGTCGCGCATTTGTCCGCCATCTGTATAATCCGGGTTGTGGGAGCGGAACAACTTCATGGATCCGTGCTCTTTTACCTGGTTGAACGTATGGAAAATCACCGAAGCCATTCGTGCTTTGTGGTATTCATTCGGTCCGTAAACATTGAAAAACTTAAGTCCGTACCAATGCGGAGGAGTGTCTGTCTGCTCCAAAGCCCACATATCAAACCATTGCTTGGACCATCCATAAGGATTCAATGGCTGTAATTCAGGCATCTTTGCTTCGTTGTCTTCGTAACCCAATTCGCCTAAACCATAAGTAGCCGCGGAACTTGCATAAATCAACGGAATGCGGAATTTCACACAGTGATTCCAAACCATTTTGGAATAATCCACATTCAGCTCATCAAAGATTTGCTTGTCGAACTCGGTAGTATCTGTGCGCGCTCCAATGTGCAGCACACAAGTAACCTCATCACCGAATTCTTTCATCCACTGATCAAAGTCATTTCGCTGAACCATCGCAACGAAAAGTTTTCCATCCAGGTTGGCAGCTTTATCCGTTTGGGAAAAATCATCCACCAAAACCAGGTTATTAATGCCTTTGCTGTTTAAGGTTCCAACGATACAACTTCCGATAAAACCTGCTGCTCCTGTAATGACGATCATGAATGCTAATTTTGATACAAAATTACGAAAGTAAAGTTAAATAAGCCGCTTCATTTTTGTCGTTTGAAATACCAGCGTTCAATAAGCCGAACTCTTCCCGAGGGAAACAGTTCTACATTTAAAATTTCCATTTTCCGATTGTTGAGTTTTTCGATAGTGAACAAACCCATTGTATTTGTAAAGCCCGTGCCTAAATCATAATGGCCTAAGCCAAATTGATTCCCATCCGCACTCATCCACCAGCGGTTTGCATCAAAGAGCGTTTGTTTGAAATAAGAGTTTACCTCATCCTGAAGTACTAAGGTATATTGCAGGTCGTAAGCATCGATGTATTCAAAGTTATCATCGTGGTACAAAAACAACGTACCCAAATCAGTCCACTCATTCGTACCGGCTGAAACTCCCAGCGTATCGAAGTTTTCATGGACCACTTTTTCAATTGTCCAGGGTCCTGCGGCCCGGGTCATCACCTTTTTAGGCTCATTTTTAAAACAACCGGTTAATTGGAAGAGCAAAATCCCCCATAAGATAACTACCTTAATCTTTTTCATTTGAACCAAATGTTAGCTGGAGTCCGAAAACACCTTTTGAAATTCTATAAACTTCTTTCAAGCCATCGTTAATAGCCGAAATTTGATCTTGCGTTGCAGTGGAAGGGAAGTATTTTGCATCCGTTGCGCTGTTGGATTCTGAAAAATCTCCTCCCAGGTATTCCGATTTATTGATTGTGATGCTCAGATCCAAAAAGATACCTATCCGTTTTGTGAATCGGTACTCCAATCGGCCGCCGGCACTTCCTACCAGCCGCCAACTGGTATAAATGCCATTTAAATCCTTCTCTCCGCCATAGCTCTTAATTTTTCCATAGGTGAAATACGCATTCAGGTTCAACGTATTAATACTCATTGTTACATAAGGTATAAATGCAAACTTTTCTTTCCCGATCCGTCCTCCCAGCTGCAGATCGAAATAAGTATTCTTAAACCGGAACGATCTGCTCTGGTCGTAAATAAATGTGGCTTTCGATTCAAAGCTGGTAACTTGTCCGATGTTTATTCCGGCAATAAAAAACTTTATGCGGCACATACCCCCAAAATGATACCCGATACCGAAGGGATTAAACTTTGCCGGTTTGATCATTGAACTTCCGCTATTTTGCTGGTTATAACTATCCAGGTATGTTTTGAATCCCGGAAAATTCAGTTTGGAAGAACTTACCCCGGCCAGAGCCTGGAATTCGAATTGCCCAAAGCTGATATTCCTGCAAGAAATCAGCAAAATTGCAAGTAGGATGAATTGTTTCATTTGCTAATTTGTGGTTTGATAATAAATCCGCACTGGATATAATTCAGGTTAAAAGTCCATTTGGAATAGAGTACGCCCAGCCCTACTGCAGACATTCGATTAAAGGCAAAGCCAATTTCAGGACGCAGAGATACCTGGAGCTTATCCAGTTGAACTACTGAAAAATCGATTCCAAATCCATTGACAATATTGAGTTCTTTAGATCCGGGCTTGTAAGTGCTCGAACTTAATTTTAACTTGTACCCCATCGTTTCATTTTTGAATTCGGGGCTTCCCGGCGAACTTGCGCTGAACCGAATGCGGTAACGGGTAAATCCGAGATCATAGAAAAAGCCGACCCGTTTCCAGGGAGAGTAAGTGAAATTGTAGTGAATTCCCCCAAATTTTGATTTGAGAGCAAATGTCTCTTCGATATTCCTGGTGATATTGGTCCGTTTGCCGGACGCCCCGTTAGTCCTTCCTTCGAAGTATAAACTGTGCTTCATGGTTTCGGATGATTCGAATTCCAAACCGAGAACAAGCCCCCTGTTAAGCTGGTCCCAACGAAGTTCTTTGTTGATCTCGTAAACATCTGTTGAACCGGAAAAATCAGGCGTATTGGAAGTTGGATCAAATGAATAATCATACCCCAGGTTGAATTTTGCGGCCATATTTGCCTGCTGACTTTCCAGGTAATTGTAGCGCCCGCCAACAACCCCGATCAGCAACCTGATTTGTGTACTTCCATAAAAACATGGAAAAACAAGAAAAGCGATAAGCATTCGTTTTTTAATCATCTCTGCAAAGTTGAACAAGACCTGGTCAACAGGCAATATATCAAATGAGGTATTTAATACAAGACCAGGCAGAATCCACTCGCACCAAAACCGGCTTTTTTTAACAAGCTTCTAATTCGGAAAACCGCTTTATCAGTAAAAATTAGTAACTTTACACGCAATTTTTCAAGACTTGGAAACAGTATACATTACCCGAAGAGAACATTTCAATGCAGCCCATAAATTATGGCGCGAGGAATGGTCTGATGAAAAAAACGAAGAAGTTTTTGGTAAGTGCAGCAATAAAAACTGGCACGGACACAACTTTGAATTGTTTGTAACCGTGAAAGGAGAACCAAATCCGGAAACCGGTTTCGTGATCAATTTGAAAGATCTTAGTGTGATCATCAAAGAATTGGTCATCGAACAACTCGATCACAAAAATTTAAACCTTGATGTCCCTTTCCTAAAAGGAAAATTGGCTTCTACGGAAAACCTGGCTATCGAAATCTGGAAGATTATTGACTCACCAATCCGCGAGTTAGGTGGACAGCTCTGCAAGATCAAACTGGTGGAGACCGAAAATAATTATGTAGAATACTTTGGCGGGAAAGAACCGTTTTAAATAAGTTCAAAGACAAGTTCAATGAGGTTCAAAAAGTTTAAAGGGTTCAATTTGAACATTTGAACATTTGAACATTTGAACATTTGAACATTTGAACATTTGAACATAACAAATTTAAGCATGAGCGATTTTCATTACAACGACGACACGACAGAAAACATTTCCAACATTTACAAATCCATTCTTTCACAAATCGGGGAAAATCCGGAACGCGAAGGACTTTTAAAAACTCCCGAACGTGTTGCAAAAGCATTGCAGTTCCTAACGCAGGGATACGACATCAAACCGGAAGACATCCTGAAAAGTGCTTTGTTCCACGAAGAATATTCGGAAATGGTCATCGTAAAAAGTATTGAAGTATATTCCATGTGCGAGCACCACATGCTGCCATTCTTCGGAAAAGCACACATTGCTTATATCCCGAACGGAACGATTGTGGGATTGAGTAAAATTCCGCGTGTGGTTGACGCATTTAGCCGCAGATTGCAGGTTCAGGAACGTTTGACTATTGAAATCCGTGATTGTATCCAGGAAACGCTGAAACCAAAAGGAGTTGCAGTAGTATTGGAATGTCAGCACATGTGCATGCAGATGCGCGGTGTTCAGAAACAAAATTCAGTGACTACTTCCAGCGCATTTACCGGATTATTCCTGAGCAACGATTCTACCCGGAAAGAGTTTATTAACTTAGTGCAGGCAAAATTACATTAGATCAGGCAGATAATGCCTAACACCTAAACTATCATGATCAAAAACACTACTCATTTAATACTGATTCTGGTATCTTTTTTTACCGGAACGGTGGTTTTTGGAGCTGAAGAACTGAAATTTTCTTTGGAAAAAACCGTTATTTCCGTTCATTCGATCGGGTCTTATCAAAGCACCAATTATTTTGAAGGGTCCAATGAAACAAGTACTCCTCAAACTTTTTATTTTTCCATCAGTGAAACGGAGAAACTGGTCTCCAAACAAGGTACTTTTACCATTAACGGCAAAGCGCAAAAAATCAAATTCGAGTCCAACCTAACGGTTTCAAGTATTAACTGGGGCTCTGTTTTCAATGGCATTCGAACCTATAGCTTTAGTGTTCCGGCAAACTGCCTGTTCAAATTCGACTATCAAACTACGGCAACGGAACTCATTTTTTTGACCGATATTTTCAAGGACGGGATCAATGATGCCGATGACTTCTCTTATGAAATCACTCTCCCTGAAAATTTGGAGGCTTCCTTCAGACATCGAACAGCCAAAAAATCAGGTCGTTTTGTGATCACCAGTCAGGACTTTGAAACAGATGAAGAACGTCTTTACTTTCTGATTCATCCAAAAGGATTGGATCCCAACGCTTATTTTAATGATTGGTTCGTTCAGAAAATAAAAGATCATCCTTCTCTGAATCTCGAGTACCTTCCTGAAAACATCCGGGATCTTGCCAAAAAAGGAAAATCACTCGAATTGGCCCAGGCTTGTTATGAGTATGTGCAGGAAAACATTGTCTACTTAGATATTGAGAACGGATTAAATGCCCTGATTCCGCGACAGGCAAATCTAACCATCCAGAATAAATACGGTGATTGTAAGGATATGGCCATGCTTCTGCATCAAATGTACCAGGCATTTGGTTTCGAATCGTATCTCAGTGTTTCGAAAACATCTGTCAAAAAAGACCTTTATGATTTTCCTTCCATTGCAATGGCAAATCACATGATCGTTTCGTTGGTTTGGGATAATAAGATCATCTACCTCGACGGTACGGAAAAACAATGTTTGTTTGGAGACCCGAGCATGCAAATTTTGGGAACAGAGGCATTCTTGCTGCAAAAGAAAGAAAATCCGTATCAGCATGTTCCGGAAACCTTGTTGTTTCAACCCAAAGTATCCTTCGACTATGAATTTTATCTGAACGAATCGAATCAACCGGCGTATCGCTTAAAGATGAATTTCCGCGAAAAATTTGCCCTGATCTTTGTGCATCTTTACAACTACAACGACAATTCCGAAAGCATGAAAAAAGTCGTCAATTACCTGATTCCCTATTCGCATCAGATTGACAGTTCGTTTACGGACAAACACCAAACATCGATTTATGTTTCCTGCAATCTTCCCAAGTCCTACTTCAATGCTGTAAACGATCAGCAGTACATTGATTTGAAATGTCTGCCCGAACTCAATAAATTGATCCAGGTGGTCTATAATGGCGACAGTGCGCGCTTTGCGGCAGATTTCAACTTTTCTTTCAATCATTTAAAATTCAAATCAGGTTTTGATACCGGCAAGAACATTGATTTTGAGACCTTGAATACCCAAAGCAGATTTAACATGCACCTGACGAAGGAAAATTCCGGAAGCAAAGGTGTATTGATCAATTATTGGAAAACCTATATTTTAAAACCCGCAACTTATCAACCATGAAACCATTCGTTTTAACCATTCTTCTGGGAACACTATTCACGAATCTTAGCCACGCCGGAGACAAATACAACTGGCCTGAATTTTCAAACCCGGTTATTCCCGATTCCTTAAAAACGGAAGATGCCATTTACTTTGAGAACAGGTTGACAATAGATTTCATGCCGGGCTACGAAATGAGCTACGTCAATTTCAAGCGCATTAAAATTCTATCTAAAAAAGGAGTGGAAAGTTTTATCAATCATGACCTTTATCAATTCAACGGTGGAATGATCAAATTGATGAAAGCACGGATTATTAAACCCGATGGATCAATCATTGAGCTGGGACCTGAAAACATCAAAGAAACGGCACTGGATTCAAAGTCCAAATACCGGTCTACTTATATCAAGCGAATCCAATTCATCTTCCCAACCCTGCAGGTAAACGACATCATTGATGTGGTCTACCAGGTGGATTATAAATCTTACGATCTGTCTGATTGCCGTTACCTGGAAAGTGATTTAATTTCTTTAAATTCCAAGCTTGCTCTGCGCAATTTCAGCCAATTCGACTTAACGGTTTATCCTTCCAAATCACTCAAGAACTATAAACTGACGCAGGAAGGCGGATCGCCGGTATTTTCATGGGAAATTAAAAACGTGCCCAAAATTGCTGAAAATGTATTTCGCGCATATCCTGAAAGTGCCCAAAAAGTAGTTTACAATTTGTGGATGCCCGGAGAAGTACTGGATTACAATGTGATCTATTCAGGTGATTACGATATGTATCATGTAAAAACAGGTTTTAAGTCATTCTCTGAAGAATTGTATGCTTCCGGAATAGCCAAGCCGGACCTGAGTGTTCTGGAAAACATCAATCGAATTACGCAATACTTTGAAAAAGAAACGAGCTGGAATGACGATAAACAGATGCCTGCTTCTGTAAAGCCCGCGGATTTCTTCTACAAACATCTGATCGATAATACCAACTACTTCCGAATGATCCAACTTTACCTGGAAGAAAACGAAGTGACCTATCATGTTGGATTCACCAATGATATTTCCAGCGGCGTTTTTGAACATGGATACGTGGGTCTTCACCAATTGGAATATCGTTTTCTCCTGATTGAACTTGCTCCCGGAAATGAACATTTTCAATTTGGACCGGAAGGAAAGAACACGTTCTACTACGTAGACGAAATCCCAACCTGGTGTGAAGGGAACCAGGCAATTATCTTGTCCGGAAAAGCCAAAGAAGTAGTCCTGAGTAAAGCAATGATTCCGCAAAGTGACTGGACCAATAACAAGCACGTTGCCAATATCATTATCAAAACAGCTGATCTAAGTGCTCAAAAACAAATCTTAAACAGGCGCGATTCCTTTAGCGGACTGTATTCCATCGCATTCCGGAATCCAAAAAACGCAGAAGGTTTCAAAAGACTCAATGTTTCGGATACGATCATCAAACCAACGGAGGTAAAGGATATTTACCCTTACAATTTGAGTATCAAACAAGACGACACACTCGAAAACCTGTTCTCCGAATTTGACACGAAACTTTATGCATTCCACGCAAAAGAACTCATCCCGAATTACATTTATTTTGAAGATGAGATTGAGGAAAGTCCGGGGACATACAGTATTCTCCCCTATTCCAAGCAGCAAAAGTATGCTATCTATATTGAAGCTCAGGATACGATTAAACTGGC
>CAMLFH010000043.1 GCA_946479285.1 uncultured Flavobacteriales bacterium
GTCGCAGTTGGACGATTTGAAGGAAGCTTATTCCTCCATAATTAATGCCATCGACCAGGAAGGCGGTGCTGCAGATTTACTTCGCAGATTGAAAGCGCATATTGATAAATGGAAAAATGCAGATTCTGATCTGAATACGATTGCAGGCAGATTGCAGGATTTGATTGCTGAATTGCAAGACATTTCGCGTGATTCCGACAGGCAGTTGAATCAATTGGATGGAGATCCCGAATCTTTATTCCGTTTAACAGAATCGCTTGATGAATACAATAAGATCCTGAAAAAACACCAATTTTCTACCCAGGAAGAATTGAATGCCTATTTCAATACATTGGAAAGCAAATTGGATGAATCCAATAATTCAGACGAGCGGATTGCCGAACTGGAAAAAGAAATCGGCGAAAAAGAACAGGAATTGGTTCGTTTATCCCATGAATTGTTTGAGAAGCGCTCCAAAGTCATTACCAAACTGGAAGGATATTTATTGGAATTGCTGACCGAAATGAAAATGGAACATTCCAGGTTTCAGATCGTGCTTACTAAAACGGAAAAATTGGATGCGAATGGTGGAATGACCATTCAGATCTTGTTTTCAGCCAATAAAGGATTGGAATTAAAACCAATAGAAAAAGCAGCGAGCGGTGGAGAGTTATCGCGCGTGATGCTGGCCATTCAACTGATCATGAGCGAGAAGAAATCACTTCCTACCCTGATCCTGGATGAAATTGATACGGGAGTTTCCGGAGAAGTAGCTTTGAGAATGGGGAAATTACTGAAACAAATGGGGAAACACCTGCAGGTTTTTGCAATTACTCATTTACCGCAGGTTGCAGCAAAAGGAGATTATCATTTTGAAGTTTCCAAGTCGCACGAAAACAGCCAGACCATTTCGGAAATCCATCAGCTGAATCAAACCGAACGCATTGAAGCACTGGCGAAATTGATTTCAGGTGAACAGGTAACCGATCTTGCGCGCTCTTCCGCAATTGAATTAATGAACTAATCATTGAAAATAAGTATCGGAACTCCATTATGGATTTTCATTTTCAGTTAATTCTCTAACAAAGACACAACTCTGCAACTTTCTTTCCGTATCTTTATTAAATAAATACACGAATTATGTTTAAGGTCCTTTTGTTAACACTTTCGCTGACTGCTATCTACTCTGTTTCTGAAGCGATGACTAATAATCCGGAACAGCCTGTTTATTCAGATGCCGGAGAAGTGATCAAAATGCGTGTAAATGCCCACCTCGTTTATTGCCAGCCAAGCGCGAATGTAGTGGCAAAGTGTTATTCCGTTCAGAAAGGTGCAAGTATCGGAATGGAAAACTGGGAAATACTTCAGCAGTCCATCGAAGGATTTACATTTGAAGAAGGTTATACCTACGATTTGATCGTCAGAATAGATGTGCAGGCGGGAAAAACCGGTTCAGACAAGTTCAAATATACTTTGGTCGAAATTATTTCGAAGATCAAAGAGTCCTGATTCTCTTTTTTCTCCTATCTTTAAATTATGGAGAAGAAATGGGTAATAACAGGGCTTATTCTGATAATAATCGCAATCATTTTAGGAGCATTTGGTGCTCATGGCCTGAAGGATGTGACTTCTGATGACGATATCCTGGCCGCTTTTGATACCGGTACAAAGTACCAGTTTTTCCAGGGACTTGGCTTTCTGGTTATTCCTTTCATTACTGCTCGTTTTGCGATTAATGGAAAAGCAGCGTTTTATTTATTGTTGTTGGGAACTATCCTCTTTTCCGGAAGTATTTACGGATTGACTTATTCCAAAGTTCACGCCGGCGGATCATTATCAAAAGTCTTTGGTCCGGTAACACCAATCGGAGGATTATTAATGATCACAGGCTGGATAGTACTTTTAATCCAGGTAATCCGCTCACGTAATTCATGAAATTCAGCGCAACAATACTAGGTTCCGGAACGTCGCAGGGAATTCCTGTGATCGCCTGTGAATGCCATGTATGTACTTCCGGAAAACCGGAAGACGATCGGCTGCGCTGCTCTGTTTTGCTGGAAATCGAAGGTAAAAACTATGTAATCGATGCCGGTCCTGATTTCAGGCAGCAAATGCTGAAATTTAAAGTAAAAAGCCTGGAAGCCGTATTGTTTACCCATGAGCATAAAGATCACATGGCCGGATTGGATGATGTGCGTGCCTTTAACTTCATTGAAAAACGGGATATGGATATTTATTGTTCAAAAGCAGTTGAAATCGCTTTGAGACGTGAATACCATTATGCATTCCAGGACGATAAATACCCGGGAATTCCGCAATTGAATATTATTAACATCGAGAACAAACCCTTTCAGCTTTCCGATACAATTCCAATCATTCCGGTAGAAGTGATGCACTATTTTATGCCTGTTTTAGGTTTTCGTATAGCTGATTTCGCCTATATAACGGATGCTAAAACAGTGGAACCGGCTGAAATTGATAAGTTGAAAGGAGTAAAGGTCTTAATTGTTAACGCATTGCGGAAAGAACCGCATATTTCTCATTTCAACCTAGAAGAAGCTTTGAATTTCATTGAGCAGGTGAAGCCGGAAAGAGCTTATTTGACCCATATTTCCCATCTTTTTGGTACGCATGAAGAAATCGAAAAAGAATTGCCTCCAAATGTATTTGCTGCCTTTGACGGACTGAAATTTGAATTCGATTGATTGATTCTTTTTTGCCGGCTTACCCTTAAAGTTTTGGAATTCAATTTAATTCAGATTATCACGGGAAATATTCCTTGTGGGCTTGAAATTAAATTCTAAATTTGTTCTCAAATCAAACAATTATGTCAAAATTATTGGAAGGAAAACGCGGAATCATTTCAGGTGCATTGGACCAAAATTCAATTGCCTGGAAAGTTGCTGAAAAAGCACATGAACACGGCGCGACTTTTGTTTTAACAAATGCTCCAATTGCTATGCGGATGGGGGAAATTAATGGACTGGCTGAAAAGACAAATTCAACAATTATTCCTGCGGATGCAACAAATGTAGATGATTTAAAAAAGCTCTTCACGGAAGCTCAGGAAATCTTAGGTGGTAAAATTGATTTCGTTCTTCACTCCATCGGTATGAGTGTGAATATCCGTAAGAATATTCCTTACCAGGATTTGAATTATGATTTTTTCCAAAAAGGAATCGATGTTTCTGCATTGTCATTGCACAAAATGCTTTCTGTAGCAAAAAATATGGATGCAATCAATGAGTGGGGAAGTGTTGTTGCTTTAACTTACATGGCCGCTCAGAGAACTTATCCTTTCTACACGGATATGGCTGATATCAAAGCGATGTTAGAATCCATAGCAAGAAGTTTTGGTTACCATTACGGATTGGAGAAGAAAGTACGTATCAATACGGTTTCTCAATCTCCTACTAAAACAACTGCAGGTACCGGAATCAAGGGATTTGGAGATTTTTACGATTATGCAGATGCAATTGCTCCGCTAGGAAACGCAAGTGCTGAAGATTGTGCAAATTACTGTGTTACCCTGTTTTCTGATTTAACCCGAATGGTTACGATGCAGAATTTATTCCACGATGGTGGTTATTCTACAACTGGTGTCAGTGATGCCGTTTTGAATAAATTGGGAATCTGATATTAAAAATTAACTAATTAAATACCAGTGGGGGCGCGATTAATCGCGCCCCTTCCTGTCTATGGTAATTACCACGTGTATAAATTCTTCTATTTCTTCCTGGAATGCCAATACATTCATCAAACAGATCCGTGGCATGCCAGACCTCTCGACCAATTTATGGGAACAGGTGGATTGGGCTTCCAGCTTCCATGTAAAAATGTGAGACAATAAATAGTTCAATAGTTCAATAGTTCAATAGTTCAATAGTTCAATAGTTCAATAGT